>NZ_CALPCH010000015.1 GCF_943193005.1 Pumilibacter intestinalis | reverse complement strand
GCCAAGGCATCCTCCGTATGCTCTTATTAGCTTAATCTTATCTCCCTTTCGGAAGACTTCCGTCTAATAAAAACCTTATTTCGGTTTCTATCCTTGACCTAACAGTTCTTTTCAGTTCTATTTTGGTTTCTCTTTTCTGAATTACAAGACTTCAATATTTCTCTTTATATATGCTTTCTTTATTGCTATATTACTCGTATACTTCTCTTTCCATATACTCGTTTTCTATATTGATTTCTCTTCTTTCTTCTTTGCTGTTGTCAATGTGCAAATCGCATTCGCGACTCAAACGGTCGCAAGCCGCCGCTCGAAGCGACAGCTTAAATAGAATACCACAACCGCATTATAAAGTCAACTGTTTTTTTGTAGAAAAATAAACTTTTTCACACTTTTTTTCAAAATTTACGCACGGCGCGAACAACGCATTTGTAAATCTCGTTAAACAGCACTATGGTGGCGGCAAGAGCTATCACTTTGAGCCAGGTTATAAAGTCGAGCGGCGCAACGTTAAACACCACGTCGCCGAATTGCGTAATGAGTATCTGCAACGCAAACGTAACCGCCATTACTATCCACATTATTTTGTTTCGGCGCAGTCCCTTAAACACGCTGCGAGAACCGAGCTCGCGGGCGTTAACCGCGTTAAACAGCTGAAAGAGCACGAAAGCCGTGAACATAACCGATTTTTCCATGCCGCCGGGCACGCAAAGAAAATTGAAACGCGCCTGCAACAAGAGCATAGCCGCAACGAACAAGCCGTTCATTATAATGCGTATAAGCATGGTTTGAGTGATTATACTGCTGTTGCGCCGTATGGGTTTTCGGTCCATAAGCTCGGGTCCGCCCGCCTCGAGTCCCAAACTGAGCGCGGGAGGTCCGTCCATAATGAGATTGACCCACAGCAGCTCGAGGGCGTTAAACGGAGCTTCGCCGCCGGGGATTAGCGAGAATATCACAGTGAGCAACACCGCCGAAATGTTTACGGTAAGCTGAAAGAGGATAAATCGCTGAAAGTTCTCGTATATTCCGCGCCCCCACTGCACGCTTTTAACTATGGTGGAAAAGCTGTCGTCGAGCAAAACTATATCGCTCGCTTCCTTGCTAACCTCCGTGCCCGTAATGCCCATGGATATGCCGATATCGGCGTTCTTTATCGCGGGCGCGTCGTTTATTCCGTCGCCGGTTACGGCAACCACCTCGCCGCACGCCATGAGCGCGTTCACTATGCGCAGTTTGGTGGCGGGAGTGGAACGCGCCACAACTCTTATATCGGGCAACCTGCGGTAAAGTTCGGCGTCGGGCATTTCCTCTATTTGCGCGGCGGTAAACACCTGCTCGTCGGTTTCGGCTATCCCGAGCTCGCGAGCTATCGCCCGCGCGGTTATCACATTGTCGCCCGTGAGCATCTTTATGCCCACGCCCGCGCCGCGGCATTTGTCCACCGCGTCGTACACCTCTTTGCGCACGGGGTCGCTTATTACCGCATAGCCGTCAAACACCATGTTGCGCTCTATCTTTGCCCGCTCGGTTTCGTAGTTGGGCGAGCCGCTCACAGCAGCGTGCGCAAAGGCTATAACGCGCTTCGCCTGCTCTTGATACGAGGCAAGCTCGCGTTCCGCCGCACGCTTATCCGCCGCCGACATCTCGCACATATCGAGCACCTTTTCGGGTGCGCCTTTAACGTAAGCCAACAAGCCCGCGCCCGTACGCACCAACGTGGTCATCTTTTTCTCGTCGCTCGAAAACGCGTAGCGATACGCTATATCCGCCGCCGCGCGAACCTCTTCGTAATTTTCGCCGATAGCCGCGCCGTAAGCCTTTAAGAGCGCACACTCGGTGGGATTGCCCACGAATATCTCTTTACCGTTCTCGTCCTGCCCGAGGTTCGCGGTGGAGTTGAGCACGAAATTGTTGAGCATGAACATATCGGTTACGTTTTCGGGCGAATACTTTTTGCCGCGACAAACCACCTCGCCCACCGTCATCTTGTTTTCGGTAAGCGTGCCCGTTTTGTCCGAGCATATAACGCTTATGCACCCCACCGTTTCGCACGCAACCATTTTTTTGACGAGCGCGTTTTGCTTAGCCATTTTTATCACGTTGAGCGCGAGCGACACCGCCACAATGGTGGGGAGTCCTTCGGGCACGGACGCCACTATAAGCACTATGCTCGTTATGAACACTTCCTGCACGTTATCGAAACTCACCGAGTTTGTCACGAACAGCGTAATTATGCGGATTGTAAACACAGCCGCCGCCGCTATCGCGCCAAGCAAAGTTATTATCTTGCCCAGTCTGTCGAGCTTGTGCTGAAGCGGCGTGAGTTGCGTTGCCGCGCCCGCAAGCGATTTGGCTATCTGCCCTATTTCGGTGTTGTCGCCAACGGCAACCACCACCGCAGACGCGTTGCCCGCGGTAACGTAGCAACCGCCGTAAACCATGTTTTTGCGCTCGGCAAGCGGCACTTGCCTGTCTTTGTAAACGTCGTTAGCCTTTTTGCGCACCGGATGACTTTCGCCCGTGAGCGGCGACTCGTCAACCGAAAAGTTTTCGGAGGTGAGCAGTCGGCAGTCTACGGGTATCTTATCGCCCGTTTCGAAATACACGATATCGCCGGCAACGAGCTCGCTCTGCTTTATCTTCTCCACCTTGCCGTCGCGCCGCACCTTTACAAGCACGTCTTCGCCCATGCGTTTTAGGGCGTCGAACGCCTTAAGACTCTTGCCCTCCATTATAATGGTAATGGTAACGGATATCACGATAGCCGCTACAATTCCCACGCACTCTATATAGTCGAACCTATCGCCGCGCGCAACTTTGATTATATTTACCGTCACGGTTATGCCGAGCGCGACGAGAAGAATTATCATCATCGGCTCGGTAAGCCCCTCTATAATTCTGCTGAAAAGCGATTTCGGCTTTGCCGCGGTGAGCTTGTTTTCGCCCCACTTGGCGGCGTGTTCGGCAACTTTACCGCCGCTTAATCCTGTGTCGGGATTTGTGTCCCATTCTTCGAGTGCCTCGGCAGGCGTAAGTTTTTCGGCGTTCATGGCATATCTCCTTCTCCGTAATTTTATGCTGCATTTCGTTCGCAAATGTTCGTTTGACAAATACGAATAAAAAAAGACTTTCGTCATTAAAAAATGACAAAAGTCTCATTACCCTTAAAGCCAAGGGCGACGGAGCCAGCCGCGACTGCTTGCGGCACGATGTTGACTGTCCGTCATTAAATTACTCCCTTTTGATACTGCCATTTTATCACGATATTGTATTGCTGTCAAGGGAAAAACACCGCTTAATTATCGGAATTGTTCCTTTTGAATATTTTACGCGTAAAGCCGTGCAAATAGTGCCTGAAATCTTTGTTTACAAGAATGGCAACGGTGCACGGAACTATTGCTATGGCAACCGCAATACTGCCGTTTACGAGCAACTCGAGCCACTGACTGCTCATATCCACCATGCAGAAATGCAGTGCGCACAACGCCGCCGCAAACGCCGCAATATAAACATAATTGCGGATATAGTACGTTTTCGCACTGCTCTTAAACGCGTATTTATGGAGCACGTGCGGCTCCACAATATGGCACACAAACAAATTCGTCAAAATCGTGGCGGCGATTACTCCCACAACATTGTACTCGCTCGGCAACACGAGAACGAAACAAATCGACAACACTACATTTATAAGCCCCTCTACTATGGGCTTCCACCTATCGTAATAAAACGTGCCCGTCGCGTCGCGGAAAAGATTTGCCGCCTGCCGCATAAACTGTATAAAATAGTTGAGCGTTATTACAAACGTTATTTGTTTTGAAAGTATAAGATTTGCACCGAACAATACCGTAACAAGATTGTCGATAACCGCATAATATCCGAGAAAGAAAACCGTTCCCATAATAAAATTGAACGTATGGAAAAAGTTATAATACCTTTCAACGGTTTTGCCGTCTTCTTCCACCGACATATGTCCTATAATAGACGTAAGCGGCGTAAAACACAACGCAATCACGCTTGACATTGCAAGCACTATGGTAGTGTAATTCGAGTATTTTCCAAGAATAACTATACCTATAAAAGCAGATATTATTATGCTGTCGGCGGTGTTTACCAGTATTCCGCCTATCTTGTGCATAAACATAGCTTTTACGTTTTTCGTTACTTCTTTTTTTGTTTCAATATCTATTTTTTGCCTATTGCGTATAATATCGCCGTGTTTTATTCTCGCGATAATTTCGGTAACTATCCACTGTAAGCCCATGGAAATAAGGCGACATACAAGATACCACGTAAACGAGCGCGTAAGAATAAGCACAAGAATTTGCAAACCGTCTTGCAAAAGCTGACCTACCGACGAAATAGCGGTAGTAATATAGTTGTTTTTATATGCGTTTATAAGCGAAGTTTTAGAACTGAACGCGTACGAAAGCACAATGGACGCAAGCATAAGCCCAAACGTAAAATAAAGATTTACGTCCAAAGTTTGGTAATCTTTGGCAAGAATTTTGAGAAAGGGCATAAGCGCACAACCGCACGCAAGTATAATTCCGCCGATTATAAGGTAAAGTTTGGTAAAAAGTCCGTAGAGCGCCGACACCTTATCGTTATCGCCTTCAACGATAGGCTTGTACATGCAAAAAGTTATCGCACTGCCCACGCCAAGCTCTGCAACCGATAAAAAATCAAGCAACGAAAGATAAAGAGAATTAAGCCCGTTTACCTCATTGCCTATATATTTAATTACATATCTTCTCACCAAAATATTGGCTACGAGAAGAATGATTTTGAACGCAACCGAAACGCCTACGTTCGCCACCCCGCGCTTTTTATCCATTATATTATTTCTTGTTTTTTTTCAATTTATATGTTAATATCTTTACCGACTTTATAGGATGAATTATAACAAAAAAACTATTACCGAAAAAAGGACCGAATTTTTTAATATATTTTCTTCTTAATTTACTGTACGGCGTCCCCCATGAATTATTAAAATGATGAATTGTTCTTGTTTCGCTATGAATTATTATTTCATTTGTATAAGGATTTTTAGGAGAAAAATAATTACTATTAAATATAGTTATTTCTTCCAATGTATCGGATAAATAGCCGGATATTTTACCGTAGTTTTCTATTGTATATTGTGACAAAATAATAGGAAGCGTAGTAAAGTCAAAAGATCCGTCATTACGAATAAAAGGTCTATTCTCATATAATTTCAAAGCGCCTTCTACCCAACGTCCATTTTTCTCGGAAGCCATCACACCAGCTTCAATATGCATTGAGTCCGAATTGGATTTATACTCATACGATGTAAATGCCGGCAAGGTCAATAAATCATCAAAGTCTTTTACTACCTCTACATCGCAGTCCAAATATATTCCGCCACACTTCCAAATAGCAAACAAACGAACATAATCCGCAACAAATGCATATTGTTTTGCATTAAAAGCTTCTCGAACAAAACAATTTTCATTAACATCAAAATTATTCTCATTCCATTCTCTTAATTCGTAATCAGGCAAATTCTTCTTCCACGATTCTATACATCTTAAAGACAATTCATCCTTTTTCTTGCCTCCAAACCAACAATAATGAATAATCTTAGGTATCATTTGTTTGTATCACCCCTCTCTTCCAAACTTATTGCGAATTTTATCAGCAAATTTCACTCCAAAAAATCTACATAATATGTTATAAATTTTCAATCTACGCTTACTTTTTTTATCCACCCAACTACCCGAATAACAATGCATGGCAGCAGTATCTTTAGTTATAATAGGAGCATTCCTTTTAGACCTATCAGGACGAAATATAGGTTTTGCAAATATAACAATTCCGTCATTATTTTCTGTTACAGTTGCGTCTAAATTAAACGAAAACGTATTCTTAAAATGATTTGTAAACGTTATAGGCAAAGGAGTTAAATCCTGTTTTCCGTCAAGTACAAATAATTTAGTTTCATACGTTTGTATAAACGTATCTGAAACCGAATTATGTGCAACTCCGCCTATAATAGCCGGTTCTAACCACTCGTCGGTTTCATAGCCGCAAAAAAAGTCGCAATCTAAAAATTCGTCAAAACTTTTATAAACGCGTATATCGGTATCGAAATATATACCGCCGTGATTTGCCACAACCCAAAATCTGAAATAATCGGCTATAAACGCCCATTTTTTAGCCGCATACGCGTCTTCCACATATTTACAGCAGTGCACGTCAAAGTTAGTTTCATTCCACTCTTTTATTTCATAATCGGGGCAAAATTTGCGCCAACTTTGCATACACTTTTGAATCAATTTGCTCTTTTTGGCTCCCCCAAACCAGCAATAGTGAATTATTTTAGGTATCATATATCTTCCTTTTAATATTAAAATCTCAAATTTTACTTGAAAAACTCATACGGATATAAATAGTTCCATTCGGGGCGTATAATCAAAACAACTATAAAATAAGCTATGAAAATAAAACAAACGCCCAAAATAATCGATTTGTAATGTTTTATTTTTTTTAAGTAAAACGCATTAGGTATATCTATAATAATGGGCAATAAAAAGTACGTTGATGCCCGAGATATAATTGTAGCAATATATCCCAAACTGCTAAACAATAACAAAATAATATAATTTGCCAATATTTTCCTGTTTTTTCTATGAAAATAAAATATTAAACCATAAATTGCCAACGCTCTTATCAAGTCTACGGTTAAAGCCATGTATCCGAAACCGAACTCTTGCTTCAAAATATAATTTTTATAGGTTGGAACTATAAAAATCAATATTTCATTTAATACTCCTGTGATAGCCGCTATAGTTAATATTATTGTTGCGATAAAAACATAAAAAACAGACTTAGGCACAAACTTATATAAAAACAGCAAAATTGCCGAAATCGCTGATAAATGAAAGAAACTCGCAAAAATAATCAATAATAACGCTTTTATTTTTTTGTTATCGCGTATTGCTTGATTGGCAAATAAAATTATTACCATTGCTATATCTTGTCTTAAAATGTTTGTAAAATTAGAAAAACAAACACAAAAAAACAAACATACCGAAAACATTTTATTCTTAGAATATTTGAATATATAAATTGCAACTCCGCTATAACAAATAGTAGCTATAACAAATAAAAAAAACGTAGAATTACTTGAAAAAAAACCTATAACCAAACATAATATTTGGTAACCGTATTCTATTCCCGAGTTGAAATCGATACCATTTGCTAAAATATCATTAAAAATCCTTACATAACTAACGGTATCGTTTCCTATATCAATTCCTCTAAATGCAGTAAGAACCCAAAAGAACAAAAGCGCAAAAGCCGCCAACAAATTCTCTTTATTTGTTTTTCTATTAGTATAATAGTATACTCCGCCGCAATTCAGCAAAAACTTTCTTTCGCAATTGCGGCTTCTCAAGGTAATGCCTACAAACAGTAATAGAAATGCGCCGATACAATAATATAAACCCATGCGATTATACCTTATCGAAAACTATTGCCTTATACGCATCTACCGTATTATTCGCAACAATGCCCCACTCAAAGTTATTGTTTATAGCCGCAACAGCATTACAAGACTTTTCATTAAATTTAGCTTTATCCTCAATAGCTTGTTTTATTGTCTCTGCTATGCTGTCGGAATTTGTTTCGCAACTCCACCCCGCATCATTTTTTTGCACAAACTCCGCCAAGTTTGTACCTTCCGTTACAATGCACGGCAAACCGTAACTAAGCGTTTCGAGTATTCCTACGGGCAATCCCTCAAAACGCGAGGTTTGAATAAACAAATCAGCCGAAAGTATTTCCTCCTCTTTTGCTCTTCCCACTATCTCATGTTTTAATTTTACAATATCCGCAACGTCGAACTTGGATATAGTATCCTGTACTTGTTTATATCTCCCGCAACAATCCGGACCATAGATATATAAAATGCATTTATTATTTATCAAAATACTTTTAATTTTTGCAACCGCCTCAATAAGCAAATCAAGTCCTTTATGAAACATATCCAATCTGCCGATATACAGCAATTTAAGACCGTTTTGCGAAAAAACTTCTTTTTGTTTACTCGGAATATTTACGCCGTTTACCCCTACGAATTTATGCGTTTTTATCTTTGACGTAACCAATTCCGCTTGCGAAAGGCATTGAATTGCTTTTGCCTTTTTCGCAAATTTATTAAACAGTAACAAATTTGCAACTTTTTTCTTAAGCCACTTTTTATGTTGCGCTCCGTCGGTAAGTTCTCCGTGCGGAACAATTACATACGGAATTTTACGACTATGCAAATTTTTGGCGATTTTGAGATATTTAGGCTTATAAAATTGATGGAACACCACTAAATCGGGTTTATCAAACGGCGCGGGCAAAATCGATATATCTTTCAAATTTGGATATGCGAATTGGTTTTCAATGCCCTCCGCAATATAATCGCGCATATTCACGAAACCTACGGTTTCGAGTTTTTGCTGTGCTTTAATATGCTCGGGCACAACCACGCAAACTCCATTACATGCGTTATTTTCTATTTGTGCTATATGCAATATTATCATAATTACACCCATTTACCAGTTAGAATTTTATGTGTTCTATACAAACCATCTTTCACAGTGAACATTGGTTGCCACTCTAAATTTTTAATTTTAATACTACTAATCAAAGCATACTCAGCAGTCGACGCACCCGTTTGACGATTTGTCAAATCGAAAACTACTTTCACTTTACCCAAAGCGGCAATGTAATTTGCGTAATCGCCCAATGTCAAGCCCTCGTCGTCTTCCGAGATATTATAAGCCTCGCCGCTCTCGCCGTCTAAAAGCACTTTCAATATCCCGCTAACGGCGTCTATAACATAACAATAAGAAAAGCGTTGATTGCCTTTGCTTTTGAGCACAATGTTTTCGCCGCGCACTGCATTTTGCATAAATTGCGCAATTGCCTTGCTGTCGTTTTTTCGGTCCGGTCCGAATACTCTTGCAAGACGCGCTATTACGCAATCCATGCCGAATTGCGCAATATATGCTTGGCACAAACTTTCGGATACGCGCTTGGCTTCGTTATAACCCGCACGCACGGTATTGCAGTTAATATATCCGCAATAGTCTTCTTGCATCGGCGTATCGCTTCCGTTACCGTAAATTTCCACGCTTGACGTTAACAAAAAGCGTTTCGCTTTCTTTTCACGCGCAAGTTCAATCAGGTTACAACAACCGAGAATATTTGTGGTTATAGTTTCAACCGGCTCTTTTGCATACTGCTGAGGATGCGTATTGGAAGCCAAGTGGAGTACATAATCTACAGGTTCTTTTATGGCAATGCTCTGCGTCACATCGCAACTCATATACTTAACATTTTCGCAATCTTCGCCGCCGCCGCGCGACAAACTCACAATCGAAATATTGTCATTATATTTTTTATTACGCATTTGCAAAACCGCAATAAGATAAGAGCCTATAAAGCCCGTACCTCCGCTTATAACAACCGTGGAATTTTTAAGTTTTCCCCACGCGTATGGTAAATCGGCGAGCATTGCAATGTCTTTTATTTCGGTATCGGAAAGTTTTATTTGAGCCAATTCTTATCCACTCCTTGCAAATAGCCCATAAAGATTTGCAAATCATCTTTTGTTGTAAGTTTTATATTTTTGTCTGAACCTTTTGAAAAATACAATGTTTCGCCCAAATCAACCATCATGGTATTCACGTATGACGACGGAGTAAAACCTATATTCTTTTCCATAGCCGTTTTATAACTTTCATGCAATTTTTTGAGTTTATATGCTTGCGGAGTGGATACTCTCCTCAATGTTTCTCTCGGAATATACTTAACGGTCGATACTTCATCTTTTATAACGAAGATTTGTTCGTTATATGGTAATGAAGTTACACCGTTTCCGTATTTCTCACAAGTTTCAATAACATCATTCAGCACGCTTTCATCAACCAACGGGCGTATTCCGTCATGAATTATCACACAAGTATCGTCGGGATATTTACCGTAAACAGCTTCTACCCCGTTCATTATAGAATGTTGCCCGCTCTCACCGCCCGACACGATTTGCTTTAGCTTTGTTATCCCGAACTGCTTGGCATATGCTTCGAGCACGTGTTGCCAACCGTCTATACAAACAATGATAATATCATCTATTTTTTCATTTTTTTGAAAATTTTCAAGCGTATAAACTATTATAGGTTTATCGTTTATTGTCAAAAACTGCTTTGGCACGTCTTGTCCCATTCTCTTTCCCGAACCGCCCGCTATGATAACCGCTATGTTCATTTTATAATCCTCTCAAACATGTAAATATGATTTTTCCAAATCCAAACTTAAATAGTCATGATGCGACTTTTGCTTTTCTATAGGCGGTAGCTTCATATAGTTTCCATAAATCGCAGACAAATAACTGTCGTAATTTTGCACTCCGTAAATTTCAAAATCTTCAAATTCGTATAAACAAGGAGTGCCAAACCACTCTCTTTTAACGATTTCACGCTCATGCCAGTTCCCATACAAATTGGCAACGTAGTCACAATCATCAAATTTTCTCGTTCTGCAAAGAATATCCAAATTTTTCAAAACTTTCTGCCAACGAGGAAATATAATATACCGTGATACTATAATCGCAAGATTTTTATATAATTTCCTGTTTTTACTTAATCCGCAAACTTTTGTCATAATATAAGCTGTTTTTTTATCTATTTTTTTGAAATTTTTTTTGCTTTCTTCTTGCGTATTACCTATACCATCCAAAGGAAATATATCTAAATACACCCCTCTTTTCGTTTTATATCTAGTGTTTTCCACAAGCGTAGTAGAAGTATCGTATAATTTGCAATATTGATAAACAAAATCTTTGTTCTGTAACGGTTTTTCAAGCCTATATTTCTCATCTTGCTTATCAATAACAAGCTCTATCATTTTGTCGTAATCTTCTCGCGGCATTCCCACGTCTATATCGTCATCCCATGGAATAAAGCCTTTATGCCGTATCGCCCCTAACATAGTTCCGCCCAATGCATAGTATCTAAGTTTATTTTCAATACAAAATTCATGAAACCATTTTAACATATCAAGCAATTTTAATTGTATTTCAGTCATTCTCAATGCCCTCGCATAATATTTTGAAAAATCACCCGCCAATACGGTTTGTCGTCAGTCTATGACCTATAAACCGTACCGCTTTTGCTTTTTGATATTCGCGCCAAGATATAATTTTGCGTAAATGTATTACATTTCGCCAACCTTAAATCGCTATGTTTTTTGTCCGATTTCTAAAAATGTTAATAAATCAAATCTTTTGTCTCGCAAATTTTCTATATATCCAACCACGCAATCTATTAGGTAACATGCACTGTACAATAAAACGTTTAGTTACATTGCAAAAATAACGCCATGCGCCGATTATTTTGTTTTTACGCATAAATTTTTGCAATTTGCGCTCGCTTTGAAAATATTTCCAACCACCGCGACGTTTGTACATATCGCTCCCTACCCGTACATTTACTAAATTATGTGAAACATTCGCAAACACCATATTTTCCAAAGCCATTCTAATCCATAGATAGTAATCTTCTTCGCAGTACCAATCTAAAAATCCACCCGCTTTTTCAACAGAGCTTTTTTTGAACATAACTGTTACTAAATTCATAGGACAACGTTTTTTCATATAGTCCTTTATTTCACTGTCATTACATGGAACTTCTCTTTTAGCGATTAGATTACTTTCTTCCTCGATAAATTCGGTTATATTACCACCCACAACGTCAATATAAGGTTGTTCAACGAATTTTTCAATTTGTTTTTCAAACCGTTCAAAACAGCTTACGTCATCCGCATCCATTATCGCAACTAAATCATTACTGCATGCACATAATCCTGCACGCCGCGCATTACCATGTCCTTGATTTTCTTTAAGTCTTACTACAACGAAATTTCCATTTTCTTCAAATTTTTCGATTACGGTATTTATTTGTTGCGATACAAAACCGTCCACAACCAAAACAACCTCGGACGGCTTAAGCGATTGATTAAGTATGCTATTCACGGCTGTTTCAAAATGCACCGCATTATCGCCGTTATAAACACACATCAATACCGAAAAATTAAACTTGCTTTGCTCTTGAATGTTTTCCGTTTTCACTTTCTTGTCTTCTCACAATTTCTTCCATTTTTAACACACCGTTTAGCTGATGTACTTTTGTTATCCCGTCGAATAAATGCAATAATTTTCTAAACGGATATACTAATTTAATCAATCGCTTGTATTTCGGAGCGTAGGCAACATGCAACCTGCAATATGCCTTTCTGAATCCGAAATACTTTTCGAGATATTCAGGGAAATGCGTCTGATGCTGAATATTTCTCGCCCCGTCGCAAATATAATAACCATTTGTAAGTTCGATTTCGAAATCTTTAAGTATTTTATAAACTAACGCAGCGTTAACTTGCATTTTTTCGTATATCGGCATTGTTTTCAAAATCGAAAAATGTAGGCATCTATTTTCTTTACTTAAAACAGCATAGCCAGCAAGAACACCGTTATTACGTACAAATGCTCCGTAAACAAATACTCCCCCCCCCGCACTCCATTCTTCAATATCATTCATGAACTTGTCTTTTTGTAATTGCGGTCTGTATTTTTTCGGATAGTCCGCAAAGGCGGCAGTTGCAACTTGGAAAATATCTTCTTTATAATGTAACGGGTTTATAAGTTTTGTTTCAAAATTTTTTTCTCCTTGTTTAATTACATATCTATGCTTTGATTTCAATTCTGAAATATCGAACGGTTTATCTTTTATAATATACCACCACTCCGTTTCATTACCGCAATCGAACTGAGTGGTATATCTTGCCAACACTCCGCCTTGCTTAAAAAGTTCGCCTCCCGCTAACGGGGCTAAATCCGGAACGGTATGCGGTTCTACACTCGGCACCCACGCATGATTATAAAATTGCCAATCGCCTATATTATTCATACAAACTTCGCTCACAAAAACTTTTCAACTATAAATCGTTACAAGAGACTTATTTTAGCGTTATACTCTTCTTCGTCTATTTTGCCTTCAGCCAACAGCCAATCGCCGTAATCCATATCCGAAACGGTGCCTTCGCGGTTAACGTCACTGCGGGAGAATACTTTGCCCACGGTTTTGAATATTATGCTTATATCTCTCCACAGAGTTATGTGCGTTACGTACCATTCGTCGTATAATAACTTTTTCTCCCAGGATATGGCGTTTCTTCCGTTTACTTGCGCAAGCCCCGTAAGCCCCTGCCGCACTTTATGCCTGCGGCGTTGTTGGTCGGTCATAAACGCCAAATCTTTTACCAAAAGCGGGCGGGGACCTACTATAGACATGTTCCCGATAAAAATGTTAAACAGTTCGGGAAGTTCGTCAAGCGAGGTGCTACGTAAGAATTTGCCGTATTTGGTGAGTCGCTTTTCGTCGGGCAAAAGGTTGCCGTTTCGGTCTTTCGCGTTCGTCATGGTGCGGAATTTGAGTAGTTTGAAAATCTTTTCTTCGCCGTATTGTCCGCCGCTCAACTTTTTTCTTTTGCCGGGGCGAAGCTGTACGAAGAACGGATTGCCTTTCATTTTAATCGCGCCCAAAATCGTGAGAAGAAGCAACAGCGGCGAAAGCCCGATAATGGCGATTAAGCTCAAGAGCATATCGTAAAACCGCTTGAAAAACACGCGGTACAAAAGAGCGGACAAAAGCACCCACACCGCCGCGCACGCAAGGCATATAATAAGTATGCCCCACCACGAAGAAATTAAGTTGTTAAAAAACTCTTTCACTTAAAACAACTCTTCACCGCGTCTATAACGTAAGCCTGTTCTTCTTCGGTCATCTTGATATCGCTCGGCAAACATAACCCGCGCGAAAATATATCTTCGTCCGCCGCCGAGTTTTCCGCCTTTACGAAATCGTTGTGCGCAAACACCGGTTGCATGTGCATGGGCTTCCATATCGGACGGCTCTCCGCGTTCGCCTCGTTGAGCCTGTTGTAAATATCCATAAAGCCGACTTTGCACTGCTTGTCTATCAAAATACAAGACAACCAAAAGTTAGGCTCGGAGCAGTCGAGATAGGGGTTCATGGAAACGGGTAGCCCCTCGAACCCGCGCTTGTAACGCATGTAAATTTTCTTTTTGAGTTCGCGGTGCTCCTCTATGTGCTTGAGCTGTCCTCTGCCTATGCCCGCCACAACGTTGCTCATGCGGTAGTTGTAGCCGATTTCTTCGTGCTGATACCACGCCGCTTTTTCCCGCGCCTGCGTAGCCCAAAAGAAAGCCTTTTCCCGCGCCGACTCGTCTTTGGTAAGAAGCATTCCGCCGCCCGACGTGGTGATTATTTTGTTTCCGTTAAAACTTATTACGTTGTACTTTCCGAATGTGCCGAGTTTTTTGCCTTTGTACTCGGCGGAAAGCCCCTCGGCGGCGTCTTCTATAAGAACGGCGTTGTGCCTTTTGCACACCTCGAGTATTTCGTCGGTTTTGGCGGGAGTGCCGTATAAATGAACGAGCATCACGACTTTTGCATGCGGATATTTTTCAAACGCAAGCTCAAGCGCGGCGGGCGACATGTTCCAAGTTTCGCGCTCGCAGTCAACAAACACGGGAACGCCGCCCTCGTAAACAATGGGATTTGCGCTTGCCGAAAAGGTCATATCCGAACACAGCACTATATCGCCGCGCTTAACCCCCGCAAGTTTAACCGCAAGGTGCAAGCCCGCCGTTCCGGAGCAAAGCGACAATCCGTAGATTTTTTCCTCGCCCGACAAATATTCTCCCATTTCGGTTTCGAACGCGTCGCAGTTAAATCCGAGCGGCGCAATCCAATTGCGCTCGAACGCTTCGTTAACGTATCCGAGTTCGTCGCCGTGCATTGTCGGAGACGACAGCAAAATTCTTTTATTCATTTATTACCTCCGACATAGCCGAAATACTTTGTATACCGCGTTACCGTTAGCGCATACACGTAAATTATACTATATCCGATACGGAAAATCAATAAAAACAGCGCACTATTGCGAAATATCGTCTTGCAAGTGGTCGGACGGATTTACGTGCACGGTAACGTGTTTTACGTTGGGTACGCCCATTTCGATGGCGTTGTGCACGCGCCGAGCCACGTCGTGCGCTTCGCGTAGCGTAATATCGCCGCAAACCGAAATTTCCACCTCGGCGTATATGCGGTCGCCGAATTTGCGCGTAAGCAATTTGTCTACGTCCTCCACTCCTTCCTGTGTGGAAACTATCGCGCTTATCCTGTCTACCGTTTCGCGGTCGCACGCCTCGTCGGTCATCTTGCGCACCGCGTCGCGAAAGATATCGAACGCCGCCTTGAGTATCATTAGGCATATGAGCAGAGCCGCAACGGGGTCGAGCACCGCAAGCCCGAGCTTTGCGCCCAAAATTCCCGCGAACGCGCCCACGCTCGAAAGCGCGTCGCTGCGGTGATGCCAAGCGTCGGCTTTGAGTGCGCCCGAATTTATCTTTTTTGCCGCCGCCCGAGTGTACCAAAACATGGCTTCTTTGCTGACTATACTTACCGCCGCGGCAACGAGAGCCAACAACCCCGGAGTTTGCGCCGTTTTGTATTCGCCTTTAATAAGCGACGTTACGCCGCCGTAGCCGAGCATTACGCCCGTTACCGCAAGTATAGCCGCGAGCACGATAGCCGCCACGCACTCGTAACGCTCGTGCCCGTAAGGGTGGTTTCTGTCGCTCGCCTTACCGCCGATTTTCACGCCTATAATCACTATGAACGTACTGAACAGGTCGCTCGCGGAGTGCACGGCGTCGCTCACCATTGCCATACTGTGCGCGAATATTCCCGCAAACAACTTAAAAGCCGTGAGCGCAAGGTTCACCCCTATGCTCACAGCCGACACCCGATACGCCACTCTTGCGCGGGCGTGCACGTGCTCCGTATCGCTATTTGAATTGTTCGCGTTGTTTTGCAAAAAATTTTCCTCACGTATGGGATTGCTCGCCGTTTACTTGGGCAAAAGCATATCGTTCTTTTTTATCCAATTAAAGTGCCGCATGAGTTCCGACACTCCCAAAGCGACGGCGGCGGGCACGATAAAGTAGCAAACCGCCACGCCGAAAAATATTCGTAATCCGCCAAGCCCCGCGCTCGCCGACACGCTGACCGTTTGTATTACGCCAACAAGCCCCGCAGTGCCCATGCCGCTTCCCGTAAAATCGCACCTTAGCCCGAACGCCGCGCTCGCGAGCGGACCGGCAACAATGCTTGCGGCAACCGCGGGTAAAAGAATTTTTACGTTTTTTGCAAGATTGGGAATTTGCAACATGCTCGTGCCTATGCCCTGACTCACAAGCCCGCCCCATTTGTTTTCGCGGAACGAAGCCACGGCAAAGCCCACCATGTGCGCACAACAGCCCGCGCAAGCCGCCGCCGCCGCGAGTTGACTCGCGCCCTCGAGCCCCGTTCCCATAAGCGGCTTAAACAGCATAACGCCGAACGCCGCGCTCGAGGTGGGCAGAGTGAGCAACAACCCCATTACCGCCGAAACGAGTATGCCGAACGAAACGGGCTCCCACTCTATGGCTCGGCTTATTCCGCGCCCCAAAAGCGCGAACAACATTCCGAACGGTATGCCGAGCACAATGCCCGCCGCCGCGCCGGAAAACATCGCCGCAAGCGGTATTAAAATGATATCTATGGGAGTTTTTCCCTCTATGAGCTGTGAAACGCGGATAGCCGCGACCACGGCGGCGTAACTCGCCACGGGGTCGCCTATGCCCGCTACGAAATTGCCCGCCGTGCCGCTCGCACCCCATACGGGTATGCCCGCGGCAACGAACGCGGAGGTCATGTTCGCGCCAATCATTCCCACCGCCGCCGCCGAAAACATGGTGAGCTTGCGGGTTTTGAAGGAGTGCGCAATGCCCACGCCTATGCCCGCGCCCATCACCGTTTTTGCCGCCGTCCCCATATAGCTTATGACGCGCCCTACGGGATTGTCACCTATGAGCCAACCTATTTGCCCCACGATAGTGCCGGCAATCAGAGTGCAGAACAGTCCGAGAGCCATACCCGAAAACGCAACTATAAAATATTTGTGCACGAACGCCTTTACGTATTCGCCCGCGCTCTTCTCGGTTACCGTTTCGGGCGTTTCGGTCAATTCGGTCTGCCCTTCCGCCTGTTCTTCGCTCTCCGCAGGATTTAATTTTTCTTGCATTTATTGTGTTCCTTTACAGTTTGTTATTGGTTGCGGGCGCAAGCGCGAAACTGAATTCCGCGGTAACGCAAACTTTGTCGTTCACCTTTACTTTGCCTTCGCAGAAATAAAATATCGCCTTGCTCTTTACTATCTTGCATTCGGTGGTTATGGTGTCGCCGGGCACTACGGGATTGCGGAATTTCACGTTGTTGAGTCCGGTGTACATGGGCGTGAAATTTCCGCCCTTGTCGGCAAACAACGCGCAAGCCGACTGCGCCATTATTTCGCACAGTATCACGCCGGGCACTACGGGATTGCCGGGGAAATGACCGCGCAGGAAAAACTCGTCGCCGCGCACGTGATATTTGCCCTCGGCAACTCCGTCCGCGCTCACGTTCACCTCTTCTATTAACAGCATATCGTCGCGGTGCGGAATGATTTTCATTATCTCTTCTTTGTTCATTGTTTTTTACTCCTTTTCATTTTTGTTTTTTTTATAACAATTAGTTTCTCATGCGGGAGATTGCTTCGCTCGTTTCACTCGCTCGCAATGACAGTTAAACGCCCCGACGGTTAAACGCCCACCGACCGTCATTGCGAGGGCATTTATGCCCGTGGCAATCTCATGCTATAAACCCTGTATTTACAGTAAACTTGCGGCTTCGGCGTCCGCTATAAGCACCGCGTTGTTGTGTTTTTGCAACACGCTCGCGGGGCAACTTTCGCTCACCTCGCCTTTCACCGTGTTGTATACAGCCTGCGCCTTGTTCTTTCCGCTCGCCATTATAAGTATCTTCTTCGCGTCCATTATATCGGCAATACCCATGGTTAACGCCATTTTGGGAACGTCTTCGATTCGGTCGAACAGCCTCGAATTGTCGCGCACCGTGCTTTCGGCAAGACGCACCACATGCGTTCTGCCCGAGAACGGAGTGCCCGGCTCGTTGAAACCTATATGACCGTTACTGCCCAGCCCCAAAATTTGCAAGTCGCGCGGCATTTGGGCTAAAAGCGCGGTGTACCTTTCGCATTCGGCTTGAAGGTCGGGCGCGGTTCCGCTCGGTATGTGCGTGTTCTTAAGGTCTATATCTATATGGTCGAATAGGTTCTTGCGCATGAAATACGCGTAACTCTGTTCGTGCTCCGCCGCAAGTCCCGCGTACTCGTCGAGATTTACCGCACGCACTTCGGCAAACGACAGCTCGCCGCGCTCGCACTGCTCTATAAGCAAACGGTACGTTTGTATGGGCGTACTGCCGGTGGCAAGCCCGAGCACCGCCCGCGGATTTTTCTTTACCGTTTCGCTCACTGCCAAAGCCCCGCGTTCGCTCATTTGCGCGTAATCGTTTACAATTATTATTTCCATGCTCTTTCTCCGATGTTTTTGCTATAAGTATAGCACAACGCCTGCAAATTTACAAGTTATTTTCGTATGAAAAAAAGCCTTCTCGGTACAGAAAGGCTTTATAAAAACAAGGATGAAATATATAGAAACGCGCGGGCTTAAAGGCGTATAAAAAAGAATATAAAATGCGAAACGGCCGATTGTTACAATCGACCGCTCCGCTATATGATAAGGGGGAAAATGATGAGCTATTTTATGTAATCTCGGTTTATTCAAAGCCGTTGAAATCGTGCTCAACCTTGATTACACCCTTATTATATACTATATAATAAATTCCGTCAAGCGTTTTAACGCACTTTTTCAAAAATTTTTTTATAAATTTTATAATTTTTTTTATTAGCTCTATTCTTCTTGCGCGGCAAGGTCTTTCACATACGCCTCGGCGTTAAGACTCATTACTATAGCGGCAATCTCTATAAGCGGCAAACATATGAAAACGCCCACCACGATATTCGCAACCGCAAGCACGATAAACGAGAACGAAAACGCAACGGCGATTATAATGAGGTTTACGCAAAAGAGTTTAAGCACGTTGCCTATGCTCACCACCTGCCGCATGCGCACTTTTTTGCGCCCGTGCACGAGATATGCTTCCAAAAGCGCAATCAGTCCGAGCACGAGCATGGAGAGCACGCCCGCTATAACGCCGCTTACCGAGTTTATGGCTTCTATCCACACGGTGAGAATTATGAGCAGTACGGTGAGCACCGCGTCGACCGCCGCCGCCAAAATGAATTTCCACAACCCGCGCTTCGCCATGTTGCGACGCACCGAAAATTTGGTAAGCATATAACCCGCCGCAATGCCGAGCACCGCAAACACAACGAGCGCAACGAAACCCGCCGCCACTCCGCTTACCGCGGTTTCGGCGGCCACGGCAATCTGCGACGCCGCCGTTTCTCCGCCGCTCACAACGAGCGCGTCCACGCAGGTTACAAACGTGTTTTTAAGCCAACCTTCGCTCAAAATAGTTTGTACCGCGTCGGTGGGATTGCTCCAATCGAGAGCGCGAACCGAACGCATAACTCCGTCGCCGAGCGCGTTCAAGTCTATGCTCGTGTCGTTGCATATTCGAGCCGCGTCGTCGGCAAGAGTGCTCACCGCGCTTATACACGCGGGTATTGCCACCGACAGCCCTATTATAACGAAAAGCGCGAACACGCCGAGCGGCGTGAAAAAGTGCTTTAAGTTAACGAAAAAATTTTTTATGCCGTTTTTAATCATCTTCTTTAGTTTGCTCTCCCGCCGTCTTTTATTAGCCTCGAGAGTTGTATGAACTGTTCGCAAGTAAGCGTTTCGCCGCGAGCGGCTCTGTTTCCGCTCACCTTTTCGGCAAGCTCTTCGGCAAGCGGCTTAACTATGCCGAACGCCGCCGCGAGATTGTTTGCAAGCGTTTTTCTGCGCATGGCGAACGCCGCGGCAACCGTCTTTTTGTAGGTAGGCAAAATTTCTTTTTCCGCTTTGGGCGCAATATCCAGCCGCACCACCGCGCTGTCTACGTCGGGCACGGGATAAAACATGCTTCTCGGCACGTTACGCACAATGCGCACGTTGCCCATAACCTGCATTTGAGCCGAAAGTGCGCCGTACTCGGGCGTGCCCGCGCTCGCGCAAATCCGCTCGGCAACCTCTTTTTGCACCATTATTGTTAAACTCAACAGATTTTCGTCGTACAAAAATCGAAATATAACGGGCGTGGTTATGTAATACGGCAGATTTGCCACAACCCTGTATTTGCCCAAGTCGAGATTGGAAATATCGTATTTCATTACGTCGGCGAATATCACGCTTGCGTTCTTTCCCGCGAGTGTTTCTTCGAGCACCGGTCGCAACCTCTCGTCTATTTCGAACGCGGTAACGTTTGCCCCCAAATCGCACAGCGCGGCGGTAAGAGTTCCCGCGCCCGCGCCCACCTCAACCACGGTATCGCCCGATTGTGCGCCCGCGCTTGCAATGGCGTGCAAAAGTTGCGGCTCGGAAATAAAGTTTTGCCCGTACCGTTTGCTGAAAGAAAAATTATAACGCCGTAAGGTTTCGCGTAAATTCAATTTTTTACCGTTCCTCATGTTTGGGATTGCTTCGGCACTGCGTGCCTCGCAATGACAGTGTTGTCCGTGCCTCGCACGGGTGGAATACAGTGTCATTGCGAGCGAGTGTAACGAGCGCGGCAATCTCGGGCATAAGAACGACACAGTTACTATTGCTTTCTCATGTTTGGGATTGCTTCGGCACTGCGTGCCTCGCAATGACAGTGTTGTCCGTGCCTCGCAATGACAGTGTAGCCCGTGCCTCGCAATGACAGTGTAGCCCGTGCCTCGCAATGACAGGGATTACCGCAACAACTTATAAAAGGGAGAGGCGAATTGTACGTCCCTCCCTTCACGGTTTTGGCTTGAATGTTATTATCTCTTACTAAACTGCGGAGATTTACGTGCCTTTTTAAGACCGTATTTCTTTCTTTCCTTCATTCTCGGGTCGCGAGTAAGGAAGCCCGCCTTTTTGAGCGCGGGGCGATATGCTCCGTCGGCTTCGCAAAGCGCACGGGCAATGCCGTGGCGGATAGCTCCCGCCTGTCCGGTAAATCCGCCGCCCTTTACGTTTACGAATATATCGAACTTTCCTGCCGTAGCCGTGGTTTCGAGCGGTTGATTAACTATGGTTTTGAGAGTGTCGAGCCCGAAATAATCGTCGAGAGTTCTCTTGTTTACCACAATACTGCCGCTTCCGGGCATAAGACGAACGCGGGCTATAGCCTTTTTGCGGCGACCGGTGCCCCAAAACTGTATTTTCTTCTTTGCGGATGATTTAGTTGCCATTTTTGTTATACCTCTTTTCAGCGAGTTTCATGGGTTCGGGCTTCTGCGCCTCGTGCTTGTGTTCCGCGCCCTTGTATACGCGCAGTTTTTTAAGCATCTTTCTGCCGAGCGAGTTTTTGGGAAGCATTCCCTTTACCGCCAAATACACCGCTTCGTCGCTCTTTTCGGCAAGCAACTTATCGTATTTGATTTCTTTTGCTCCGCCCATGTAAAGCGTGTGGTGGAATTTGGTTTTCTGCTCGAGCTTTTTGCCCGTGAGCGCAACTTTGTCGCTGTTTATCACGATTACAAAATCGCCCGTATCTACGTGCGGCGTGAATTCGGGCTTGTTCTTGCCCCTGAGCACCGCGGCTACCTGACTTGCCAATCTTCCGAGCGGCGCACCCGCGGCGTCTACGACGTACCACTTGCGGGTAACCGTCTGCTCGTTAGCCATAAAAGTTTTCATTGCTTTCGATTTCCTCGTTTATTATTGTATATTTGCGCCCATGCGACCGTTTCACGCCGCCCGCATAAACGACTTGAGAGCGAAACTTTTTTACTCGCCTGCGGGGGCTAAATCCGCAAAACGCAAAATTCCGCTATAAAATGCCTATATATTTTATAACATTGCACGCCCGCTTGTCAAGCGTTTCGCCTATACTTTCCGTAGTCTGCTTTTTACAGCCCTACTTTTTATTTACGGCGGAAATATTCGCTTCGGCAAGCTGTTTGGGCTCTATCGCGCTCGGTGCGCCCATCATGAGGTCGCGAGCTTTGGCGTTCATGGGGAAAGCTATCACCTCGCGAATGTTGAGAGTGTCGGCAATCAGCATTACCATGCGGTCCACTCCGGGAGCTACGCCCGCATGCGGCGGCGCACCGAACTCGAACGCGTGGTAGAGCGCGGGAAACTTGCTTTCAACGTCCTCTTTGCCGAGCCCCACGAGCGAGAAGGCTTTGAGCATTATTTCGGGGTCGTGATTTCGCACCGCGCCGCTCGAAAGTTCAACGCCGTTGCAAACTATATCGTACTGATATGCAAGCACGTCGAGCGGCTCTTTTTCGCAAAGAGCTTTGAGCCCGCCCTGCGGCATGGAGAACGGATTGTGGCAGAACTCGAGTTCGCCGCTCTCCTCTCCTATTTCGTACATGGGGAAATCCACTATCCAGCAAAAACGGTATACGTTCTTTTCGAGCAAATCGAGACCGTTGCCGAGCATGGTTCTGAGCAGTCCCGCCCGCTTTTGCGCGAGTTGCAACTTTTCTTCGGCAATCACGGCCACGAACGCGCCGTTCGACAGCTCCAATCGCTTAACAAGCTCGTCTTTCTTTTCGGCAACGAATTTGGCAATTCCGCCCGCGGGCACGCCGTTTTCGTCGAGCTTGAACCAATACATCGCGCCGCCCTCGGACTTAACCGCAAATTCTTCGGCGGTCTTGTCTATCCACTTTCTCGCAACCGCAGTGCCGTTTACGACTATCGCTTTCACCGTTTTGCCGTCTATTGCCGCAAAACCGCATCCGCGCATTATATCGGATATATCGCGCACTATAAGCGGGTTTCTCAAGTCGGGCTTGTCCGTGCCGTATTTTTCGAGAGCCTCGCGGTAGGGCACGCGCATAAACGGCGGCTTATCCGCTTTCCAACCCGAGTATTTGGCAAACACGGGCGGAAGCACCTCTTCGATTACCGCGAACACGTCCTCTTGCGTGGCGAACGCCATTTCGATATCGAGCTGATAAAACTCGCCCGGCGAACGGTCGGCGCGAGCGTCCTCGTCGCGGAAGCAGGGCGCGATTTGAAAGTATTTATCAAAGCCCGAGCACATCAAAAGTTGTTTGTACTGTTGCGGAGCTTGCGGGAGCGCGTAAAACTCGCCCGGATACAACCTGCTCGGCACGATGTAGTCGCGCGCGCCCTCGGGCGACGAGCTTGTGAGTATGGGCGTGGAAATTTCGGTAAATCCTCGCTCGGTCATAAGTCTGCGCAAATCGGCTATAACGCCCGCACGCAACACTATCTTATCCCGCACCGCGCTGTTGCGCAAATCGAGAAAGCGATACTTGAGCCGCGCGTCCTCGCCCGCGTCTTTGGAAAAAGCCACCTCGAAAGGAAGCGCGGGCACGGTGCGCCTGCCGAGCAGCTCTATCTTGCTCGGTATGATTTCGATTAGTCCCGTGGGGAGTTTGTCGTTGGGCGCGGTGCGAAGCGCAACTTTTCCCTCCACCGAAACGGTGGACTCGGTGGGGATTTCGCGAAGCTCGGATATAAACGGCTCGGAGTCGGCAACCACCTGCGTTACGCCGTAAAAGTCGCGTATAACGGCGAAAAGCAAGCCGCCCTTGTCGCGCTTGCTATCCAGCCAACCCGCTATTTTAACCCGTTTGCCCTCGTCCGCCGCTCTCAACTCGTTGCAATTGTGCGTTCTGTAGTACATAAACTTTTCCTTGTTTTGATTTACGTACATATTTTATTATTTTATTCGCAAAGTGTCAAGCGATTACGTTACGCAACAAAAAACAGGAAACCGCCTCTTAATCGTGGGAAACGTATTTTTCTTTCAAAATCGACTTGAGCGTGGCTATTTGGCTGCGTATCGCCGCGCCGGTGTCGGTGTCGGCAACTTTGAGTCTGCTGCCCACGGTATCGAATACGGTCATGTTTGAAACTATATCGCGGTTTGACGAAACGGCTTCGTCAACGCCGCAAAACGGACTGTGCGCCGCAAGCCGCATGCCGTAGGAATTGTATATTAAGGTGTAGCCCGCAATGCCCGTGCGCTCGTGATAGGCTCTGCAAAACCCGCCGTCTATCACGATTAGTTTGCCGTCCGCCTTTACGGGATTTTCGCCCTCTTTGAAATGCACGGGTATGTGACCGTTTATTATGTGCGTGTTTTTGCCCTCGAGCCCGAACTCGGCGAGTATCTTTTCGGCTACCTCTTTTTTGCGACTGAGCGTGTAGTACGGATTTTTCTCCTCCGCGCAAAGCTCGGCGTTCGGCGCGTAAACGCTTTCGAACGCCGCAAGTTTTTTTCTGCCGAACAGCGGACTGCCGCTCCCGCACCACAAATACCAAAATATATCGGCGTCCTTTTCCCTGCCGCTCGCCGCCTTGCGCACGAGCCGAGCGAACTCGTCCATGCACGCTTTGCCGCTCTTGCCGCCGCACGCGGGCACGGGCAAAAACTCGCCGTTTTCGTCGAGCGGTATACAGCCGTGAAATATGAGGTTGCCGTTGTGAACGCTGTAAACCGAGCCTTTGCGCATGAGAAACTCCACGTGCCGCCTAAGTTTCTCGCTCGCCGCAAACGACCGCTTAAGGCAGTTTATAACGTATTCCTCTTCCGCCGTGAGTTTGAGCGGGTTGCGCAGGTCGAGCGACGAAAAGTCGGCGGTATCTATGGGCACGCGCTTGCCGTCTATTTCCGCAGTGCCGCTCCTTAAATCTATCTTTTTGAGCAGCGCACGGTTTTCCATGCCGTATTCGGGGTGGCGGGCTATGGTTTGCCCCTCTAGCTTGAGCATTAAGAGAAACACCGCTTTTCTCATCTTGGCGGAAAGTTCGGCGTCGGTGTCCGAAATCTTTTTGCCGCCCGCGTTCACCGCAAACTTGGGGTCGTATTTGTTTTTGTCGGCAAAGAAAGCGAGCTCGCGCAAAGATATGCCGTAGCCCACCTCGAGCAGTTCCATGTTGCCGTATTTTAAGCAAAGTTCCGTAACCGTTGCGATACACGCGAGCGAGCCGTAGTACGCGCCCATCCACAAAATATCGTGATTGCCCCACTGAAAATCTATGCTGTGATATCCGCACAGTATATCCATTATCTTATCGGGATTTTCGCCGCGGTCGAACACGTCGCCCACTATGTGCAAGCGGTCTATGGCAAGCCGCTTTATGAGCGCGGCAATCGCCTCCAAAAAACTGTCGGCGCAACCGAGCTTTATAATCTCCGAAAATATTTCGTCGTAATACGCGTCGCGGTCGCCGCCGTCTACGGAGGCGTTCATCATCTCGTCTATTATGTAAGAAAATTGGGCGGGTATGCTTTTACGCACCTTGCTGCGCGTGTACTTGTTGCCGCACTCGCGGGCAAGCAGAGTGAGGCGGTAAAGCATGGTTTTATACCAGCCGTTCATATCCGCGCCGCTTTGTTTCGCCATGGCTATCTTTTCTTTCGGGTAATATACGGTTGTGGCGAGGTCGCTCCGCTCCGACTCCGAAAGCAGTTTGCCGAACAGTCCGTCGGCTTTGGCGCGTATTACCCCGCTGCAACTGTTTATCAGGTGGCAAAACGCCCCGTATTCGCCGTGCAAGTCGCTCAAAAAGTGCTCCGTCCCTTTTGGCAGGCGCAGTATGGCTTCCAAGTTTATTATTTCGCTCGCGGCGTCTTGGCGGTTGGGAAAACGCTCGCAAAACAGTTTTTCGGTGAGTCCGTCCATATTATGACCTCTTGTATACGATTTCGCCGCCGCGAACGGTGAGAAGCACCTCGTACCCGTCGCCGAGCACGGCAAAGTCCGCCCGCTTGCCTATTTCTATACTGCCGCAGTCTTTCTCGATGCCGAGCGAAAGAGCGGGATTTATGCTCGCGCAATCAACGGCGCGTTCGAACGGCACGCCCACGAGCTCGTTAAGATTTTTTACCGCCTCGTTCATTTTGAGCACGCTTCCCGCCAAAGTGCCGTCTTTGAGCCGCGCCTCGTTTCCGTTTACGTACACCGTTTGCCCGCCGAGTTCGCTCACTCCGCCCGCAACCCGCTTTGCGCGAATGGAGTCGGTAATTAAGGATATTTTACTTGCGGGCTTGCACTTGCACAAAAGTTTCATTGCGGGCACGGATACGTGAATGCCGTCGCAAATTAGCTCGCAGTTCAGTTCGTCGAATAAGAGTGCGCCGCCCGCCGCGCCCGCGTCGCGGTGATGTATGCCCGTCATGCCGTTGTAGGTGTGCGTAACGCTCCCCGCGCCCAGCTTTACCGCCCGCTCCACGTCGGCGTATTTTGCCGCGGTGTGACCAATCGACGCGTCCGCGCCTATCTTTTTGAGGTGCGCAATCAGTTCGTCCGCCCCCTCCTCTTCGGGCGCGAGCGTAACCGCTTTAATGTTGTTGCCGCTCGCTTTATTGAACGAGTCGAAGAGTTCCGCGCTCGGCTTAACTATGTATTCGCCGGGTTGCGCTCCTTTATACGGCGCGGAAATAAACGGACCTTCGAGGTGCACGCCTATGAGCCGCGCCCCGCTCTTTGCTCCGCTTTGCACGTAATCTTTCACCGCGCCCAACGCCCGCGTAATGTTTTGCTCCGACTGAGTCATGGTGGTAGCCAAAAAGCCGACGGTGCCCTCTCGGGCAAGCTCGTCGGCTATCGTGCCGAGCGCGGCGCGGCTTGCGTCCATTGCGTCGCAACCGCCCGCCCCGTGCACGTGTCTGTCTATAAATCCGGGAACTACTCTCGCGCAAGGGGGAAGTTGTATTTTTTCCGCGCCCTCCGCGCTCCCGAACGAGCGTATGCGTTGGTCGAACGCTATGCTCGTTTTTTTCAATCCTTCGCCGTAAACGTATACAAGCGCGTTTTCAAATGCTTTCATGTATACATTATAGCATTTATTCCGAAAATGTCAACTGTAGTAACTCAGCTCGTCGGCGCAATCGCAAATCCCGCCCGCGCAATCGGGGCAATAGTCTTTGCCGCAACCGCCGCAGTGCCTCGCTCTATCGGCTGTAAGCTCCTTTCCGCATTTATCGCAAACCATAATTTTAGAATGCGCAACTTACGCCGATTTATTCCGTTTATTTTATAAGGCTCTTGCCTTCCATCTCTTTGGGCTTGGTTTCGCCCATTACGTGCAAAAGCGTGGGAGCCACGTCGCAAAGCGCACCGCCCTCTTTGAGTTCGGAATTTACGTACTTTTCGCCCGCCACGATAAACGGCACGGGATTGGTGGTGTGAGCCGTGCACGGCGCGCCGTCGTCGAAGCTCATGAGTTCGGCGTTGCCGTGGTCGGCTACGATTAGAGCCGTACCGCCTGTGGAAAGCACCTTTTCCACAACTTTGCCCACTCCGTCGTCTACCGCTTTAACCGCCTTTGCCGCCGCTCCGAACACGCCTGTATGCCCCACCATGTCGCAGTTTGCAAAGTTCATTATGAGTACGTCCACGTTGCCCACCGCGCCGAGAGCTTTCTCGGTAACCTCGGGTGCGCTCATCTCGGGCTTAAGGTCGTACGTGGCAACTTTGGGCGAGGGCACGAGTATGCGCTCTTCTCCCTTGTTGGGCTGTTCCACGCCGCCGTTGAAGAAAAACGTAACGTGCGCGTATTTTTCGGTTTCCGCAACGCGAGCCTGCGTTTTGCCTATCTTTGCGAGATATTCGCCCAAAGTGTTCACTATCTTTTTGGGCGCGAACGCAGTGTAAAGACCGGTGAACGTGGCGTCGTACTGAGTCATGCCCACATACGTTATTTTTTTATAGCCGCCCGCCCGCTCGAAATTATCGAAATCGGGATATATGGCCGCTCTCGTAATTTCACGAGCACGGTCGGAACGGAAATTGTAGAATATCATGGAGTCGCCGTCTTGCACGCCCTTGTAGTCGCCCGCTATAACCGGCTCTATGAACTCGTCGAGCACGCCCGCGGCATAGCTCGCCGCAATGCCCGCGTCGGCTGTGGTGTAGCGCTTGCCCTCGGCGGCAAACACGCAGTCGTAGCCGCGCTTTACGCGCTCCCAGCGGTTGTCTCTGTCCATATAATAATATCTGCCCACAACCGTTGCCACTTTGCCCGCGCCTATCTCCGCCGCCTTTTCGCTCACCTTGCGCACGTATTCTCGCGCGCTGTCGGGCGGAACGTCGCGCCCGTCGGTAACGCAGTGAATATACACTTTCTCCAGCCCCTCGCGTTTGCAAAGTTTCAAGAGAGCGTAAAGGTGCTCTATGTGGCTGTGCACGCCGCCGTCCGACGTAAGCCCCACCAAGTGAAGAGCGGAGTTATTCTTTTTTACGTTGTTTATAGCGATTTCGAACGCCTCGTTTTTGAAAAATTCGCCCGTTTCAATCGCGTGGTCTATGAGCGAAATATCCTGATACACAACTCTGCCCGCGCCGAGGTTGAGATGCCCCACCTCGCTGTTGCCCATCTGACCTGCGGGAAGTCCCACGGCTTTGCCGCTCGCTTCGATTTGAGTGTGCGGATACTTTTTCATTATGGCGTCGAGATTGGGAGTGCCCGCCTCGGCTATGGCGTTGCCGCGCTTATCGGCACGCAGTCCGAACCCGTCCATTATTATTATTGCATCTGTTTTCATAATTATCTCCTTTCTCATACGGGTTACCTGTCATTGCGAGGAGGGCTTTGCCCGACGTGGCAATCTCATGCACTGAACACGTATAGCGTCTTTTCCTTTCTCATGATTGGGATTGCTTCGGCACTGCGTGCCTCGCAATGACGTTGTAGCCCGCGTCCTCGCAATGACTCGGTATCCCGTTTCGCCGCCTTAATACTTAACTACTTTGGCGAAATCTTCCGCTTTAAGACTCGCGCCGCCTATAAGTCCGCCGTCTATATCGGGCTGAGCCATGAGCGAGCTTGCGTTGGCGGGGTTCATGCTTCCGCCGTACTGTATGCGCATTTTGTCCGCCGCCGATTTTCCGAACGCGGTTTCCACCACTCCGCGTATGTATTTTATGGTTTCGTTCGCCTGCTCGGCGGTGGCGGTCTTTCCGGTGCCTATCGCCCAAACGGGTTCGTACGCTATTATCACGTTGTCGAGGTCGGCGGCGGTAAAGCCCTTAAACGCGCCCTCGGTTTGGCGTTTTACCACCTCTTCGGTTTTGTTTCCTTCGCGCTCGGCGAGAGTTTCGCCCACGCAAACTATGGGTTTGAGTCCGTTTTTGAGAGCTTGAGCCGTGCGCATGTTTACCGTTTCGTCAGTTTCGCCGAACATCTGGCGGCGTTCGCTGTGACCGATTATTACGTATTCCGCGCCTACTTCTTTGAGCATTTCCGCGCTTATCTCGCCCGTAAACGCGCCCTTATCCGCCCACGCCACGTTTTCCGCGCCTACCTTTATGTTGCTGCCTTTGGTAAGCTCCGCGGCTTTTTGTATCGCCGTATACGGCACGCAAATCACAACCTCGGCTTTTGCGTCTTTCACAAGCGGCTTAAGCTCGTTAATCAGCTTTTCCGCCGCCGCGATTGTGTTGTTCATTTTCCAGTTTCCTGCGATAATGGGGGTTCTCATTTTTTTATATCTCCTTGAAAATTTTTTATTTTTGAATTTGTACGTTTACCGCCGTTTCCTCATGCTTGGGATTGCTTCGCTACGCTCGCAATGACAACGACCGCCATGTCATTGCGAGCGAACGCAGTGAGCGCGGCAATCCCCTGCATGGAACAAGTATGATTACGTTCCGCGGTCTTGGCGCAATTTTTCGAACGCAACTATTCCCGCGGCAACCGAGGCGTTCAAAGAATTTACCTTGCCGAACATGGGAATGGATACGCTCGCGTCGCACTTTTGTTTTGTGAGCCGCTTCACGCCTTGCCCCTCGCCGCCTATCACAAACGCCGTCGCGCCTTTTAGGTTGGTTTCGTAAATGCCGTTGCCGTCCATATCGGCGGCATAAACCCACACGTTTTGCCGTTTCAGTTCGTCTATGGCGTCGTTTATGTTGGTTACCTTTGCAACGAGCACGTGAGCCGCCGCGCCCGCCGATACTTTAATTACCGTTTCGTTTACGCTCACCGCGCGGTGACGGGGAATTACCACGCCGTGCACGCCCGCGCACTCCGCCACTCTCAGTATGCTCCCGAGGTTGTGCGGGTCTTCCACTCCGTCCAACAGGAGCACGAACGGCGGTTCGCCCTTTTCTTTGGCTTTTGCGAGAATATCCGAAAGCTCGCAGTAGTTAAAGTCGGTTATTTCCGCCAAAAAGCCCTGATGCCGTCCCTCTCTGCTCTCGCGGTCGAGAGCTTCCTTTTCGCGGAAAAATATCTTTATTCCTCGGCTCTTGGCGTCTTCTATTATTTTGTTTGCCGCGGAGTCTTTAAGACCCTTTTGCACAAGCAATCTGTCTATGGTTTTGCCCGACTTGATTGCCTCGCCCACGGCGTTGCGTCCTTCGATTTTCATTTTTTTAATTCTCGGATAGAAACATTCGGTTTCTACCGCGCTTTACTCCTCGTGTCTTTTTTTATTTTTGAGTTTACCCGTCATTGCGAGGGTGCTTGCACCCGCGGCAATCCCATGCATGGAACATGTAAAGTCACTGCGCCTTTCGCTCGGCTGAGATTGCCGCGTCGGGCTACGCCCTCCTCGCAATGACATTATGCCCTAATTCACCAGCTTTGCATGCCGCTCTTTGATTTCCGCCGCTTTGCCGCAGCTCTTTTTCCCTTCGGGGCACGCGCCGCGCAAACAGCCGGGTCCCGATAAGCCGAACACCGCGGGCGCGACTTTCAGTACCTCTTCGAGCATCTGCCAGGCAATATCGCGTATTTCCCATTGAGCGCGATTGCAACACCTGAGCGAGAAAAAGTGCATCAGTTCGCGGGCGTTCATGGTAACTATCATCTTTGTTTCGCAAGCGTTGGGGAGTACAAACCGCGCGTCTTCGTTGCTCTTTTCGCCGGCGCCGCCCAGCATTTGTTGCCACTCGCGATACCAGCATAGCATTTGTTTCATTTGGCTCTCGTATTTCTTCTTTTGCTCCTCGCCGAGAGCTTCTATTGCGGGCGGTATCACGTAATCGAATTCGCCTTCGTTCACGTAACGCTGACTGCGCACCGAAAAGCTCGCTATGCGGTGGCGGGTTATCTGCGCGAGCAGTGCGCGGGAAACGCCCTCAACGGCAAAAGTAAAGCTCGCGTGCTCGAAGGGCGAAAAGTGGTTCATCTTGGTGAGTATTTCTATAAATTTCGCGTTGTCTTTCTCTCCTATCTTTTCCACGAGCTCGTCTATTTCGTCGCCCGAATAGCACAGCTTCGCCGCGAGCGCGATTGTCTGCTCGGGGTCGGCGGTGTATCTTATCAGTTTGGCTTTGCCTTTTACCTGCATTTTGTCCTCCGCGTTATTGTATTGCTTCCATGCAAAGAGCCTCGAGGCGTTCGAGCCGCTCGGTATCGCCCTTTAAGTACAGCCAACCGAAAAGAGCCTCCAGCGCGGTTGCGCGTTTGTAGTCCATAAGTCCGGTGTTTTTGGCTTTTGCCGGAGTGTGACAGTTGCGCCCTCTGCGCACAACGTCCGCTTCCTCCTCCGTAAGTAAAGCGGAAATCTTTTCGAGCATAGCCGACTGCGCCGTGGCTTTAACGTATTTGTTCACCCGCGAATTGAGTTCAGCGGTGCGGTACTGTGCGCTCAAAGCAATCCGAGTGCGAACGTACAGCGAAAACACTGCGTCGCCTATGTACGCGAGCGTTACCGAATTAAAAGCGTTTACGTTCTCGCAAATCATCGCTTACATTATAACACGCCCGCCGCAATTCGGCAACCTTTTACTTAATGAAAATTTCGGGGCGCGGATTTTTTCGCAAGTACTCCGCGAACTTTTTCGAGTCGGTCACGCAGTCGGGCACTATGGTTGCCGCAATGCCCGCTTGGTATCCGTAGTGAAAGTCACTGCCGCACACAATCATGAGATTGTTTTTGTCCGCAAACTCGCGCACCTTGTCCTCGTGCCGCAAAAAGTAGGGGTGACAGTTTATTTCCGTGCCGTCCAAAAACTCGGGGTCTTGCGGGAAATGCCCCTGCTCGTCGCGGAAAGGGTGCGACTGAAACATCAAAACTCCGTTGTCGTTGCATATCCTGTAAAGCTCGGCTTGCGACTTATCGTACAGCCGCGGGTTGGCGAGAAAAAACTCCTCGTCCGCGCCGTACAGCAAAAACTCTATATACGGGCTTTTGGGCGTGGATATCGCAACCTCCGCGCCGAGCATTACGGGCAGCCCTATGCTTTCGCCCGCCCGCTTGGCTTTGCGGTATTCGTCGAGATATATTTTTATCTGCTTATCCCAGGTTTCGCCGTAACGAAACATATACAGCCGCGAATAGTGGTTGGTGAGCAGCACCGCGCCGTAACCTTCGTCGCGGTATCTTTGAACGTACTGTTCGGGCGCAACCTCGCTGCAAAAACTAACTCCGCTCGTGTGCGTATGCGTATCTATCTTCATTTTTCGCTCCCTCCTTGCTCCTCGCGTTTTTTTGCCTTTATAAACTCTTCCACCTCTTTAAGGGCGGGAATTGCCGCCGCCGCGCCGCGGCGCGTTACCTTGAGCGCGCTCGCCGCCGTCGCAAACCGAGCGGCCGAAACTATATCTTCTCCGCCGTGCATTTTAAGTGCGGTTGCGCCCACAAAGGTGTCGCCCGCCGCGGTGGTGTCTACCGCTTTCACCTTTATAGCCGGCAGGAGAGTTATCTCGTTGCCCACCGCCACGGCACTGCCCGCTTCGCCTAAAGTGATTATTATGTTTCTCGCGCCGAACGAGCGGAATTTTTTTACGGCGAGCGCGATATTCACCTCGCAGTCGGGTTTTATGCCCGTTAAAATTTCCGTTTCGGTTTCGTTGGGCGTTATGATTTCGGCGTTCTCGTAAACGGCGCTTGTAAGCTCAATCGCGGGCGCGGGATTTAACATCGTTATCATGCCCTTGCGTTTGCCCGTTTCGAGCGCGTGCGCCACTATGTTAAGCGGCACTTCGAGCTGAAGCATCAATACGTCGCCCGCCTTTGCCGCGCTCAGTCCGCGGTCTACGTCTTGCTCCGACAGCCGCGAGTTCGCGCCGCCGTCGAGCACTATGCGGTTGTTGCCATCGTGCACGAGTATCATGGCAAGCCCGCTCGAGCAATTCGCCTCAGTCACGTGCTCGGCGTTCACGCCCGCGCTTTTAAGGTTCTCTTTCATTGCCGCGCCGAACGCGTCGTTGCCAGTTTTGCCTATCATCACGCATTCGCCGCCCAGCTTTGCCACGGCGGTTGCTTGGTTTGCGCCCTTGCCGCCCGGACTTATAAGCACGCTTTTCGCCGCGACGGTTTCGCCCGCCTCGGGAAACCTCTCGAGCGAAGCCGACATATCCGTATTCAAACTGCCTACTACGTAAATCATGGATTATTCTCCGCTTTATTTGCGCCGTGACGTTTTTTCGCATGCTCGCGAGCTATCTTTTCCATGGCTTCGAGTTGCGAACCCGACGGGCTCTTTATGCTGAACGCTATGTTGGTAAGGTGGTCGGCAACGCGCTCGAGCGCGGAAATTATGGCGTAAAAATGAGTGCCGCACTCCACCGAGCAGTTGCCGCTGTTAAGCCGCATTATATGATTGTTGCCGAGCACGCGCTTGAGCATATCCACCTCCGACTCGAGCGCGGATATTTCGGCAAGTCCGTTTTCGTCGCGGTTTTCGAACACGTGCAAACTGCGCTCGAACATAAATCTCACTTTTGCGTACATGTTCTTGAGTTCGTCCATCGCGTCGTCCGAGAAAGTAACTCCGTTTTCGTTCATCTCCTCGGCTTCTTCCAAAAAGTTCTCGGCGTGGTCGCCTATGCGCTCTATATCGCTTATTACGTGGTGAAGCGCACCCACTATTTTTTCGTCGCTGCGCGAAAGATTGAGCGACGACGTTTTAATGAGATATCTTGCCACGCCTTTGTTTACAAAGTCAATCTTTTCTTCCTGTTGCATTATCTTCTCGCGCTCGGCAAGAGAGCGCTCCGCAATCGCGTTAAATCCGCGGTCGAGGTTCTTTTGCGCCATAACGCCCATGTGCGCAACCTCTTTGGTTACCTGCGCCACGGCTATCACGGGCGTTTGCAAAATGCGGTCGTCTATGTAATACATTTTGAGCGCGGAGTCGTCGCCCTCTTTCTCCCGCACCAAAAGGGTTGCAAGGCGGGTGAGCGGTTTCATGAACGGCACGAGCATTGCGGTTGTGAACACGTTGAATATAACGTGGAACAGCGCGACCCGCATCTGCGGATTATTGGAGAGCCGCTCCAAAATCCAAACCGCCTGCGAGCGGAAAATCCATATAAGCACGGTGAAAAACACCGTCCCGATTGCGTTAAACAAAAGGTGTATCATGGCGGTGCGCTTGGCGTTGGTACTCGCCCCGAAAGACGCGAGTATTGCCGTAACGCAAGTGCCTATGTTGGTGCCCAAAATCACGAACAACGCGCTCGAAAGCGGAATTATGCCCGCGCCCGACATGGTAACGACTATGGCGGTCATTGCCGCCGACGACTGAAACAACGCCGTGCAAACTATTCCTATCAGTATGAGCACGAGCGGGAAATCCACCTTTAAGAAAATGCTTTCGAGCGCGGAAGCAATGATTTGCGATTTGAAAGCGTCGCTCATAAAAGACAGTCCCACAAACATCAAGCCGAGTCCGGTTATAGCCGAGCCTATCTTTTTTATTTTATCGTTTTTAGACGCCATGGAGAGCACCACGCCCGCAAAGGCGAGCACCGCCATATAAGTGCTGAGGCTAAAGCCGGATAACGCTATGATTACGCCCGTAAGCGTAGTGCCGATATTCGCGCCCATTATTATAGCCGTTGCCTGCAACAGCGACATAAGACCAGCGTTAACGAAGCCTATCACCATTACGGTGGTTGCCGCCGACGAGTTAACCAAAACCGTGGCAACCGCGCCCACGCCTATGCTTGCGAAGCGATTGTTGCTGATTTTGCCGAACAGCTTTCGCATGCTCGTGCCCGCGCTGCGCTCGAGTCCTTCGCTGAGCATCTTCATGCCCGTCATAAGCACGCCCAAGCCCGCAAGCAACATAAATATTGAAATTATAAGTTCATTCATAACTCCGAAAATCCACCTTTATAATTTTACCCGACGAGTCGAACTTTGTCAAGACTTTTACATTTAATAAGAAAAAAGCCCTCTCGCAATCGAGAAGACTTTTTACAACTATCTTTAAGTTATAAGAAAAATTACTTATTGCCGAATTTGATTATCAGTACCGAAACGTCCGCGCTGGTCACGCCCGATATGCGCGAAGCCTGACCCACCGAAAGAGGTTTTACCGAGTTTAGCCGTTCGCATGCCTCGGTGCGCAAGCCGCCTACGAGAAGATAGTCTATATCGGCGGGAAGCGGCATGTTTTCGAGCCGCATTTTTTCGCGCACGGCGCGGTTTTCACGCTCGATATATCCTTCGTAGCGCACGGCGGTTACCGCTTCGAACACCGCCAAGTCGCCGAGCTTGTGCTCCGCGAGCGCGGTCTTCACGCTCTCCCACTCCGCGCCGCGCTTTACCGCGTCGCAAAGTTTTTTGTCCGCAAGCAGTTTTTCGGCTTCGGCAACCTGCTTTTTGAGTTTGAGATAGGCGGCTTTGCGCTTGCCCGAAAGCAGTCCCGTTTCCACGCCTATGCCGCCGAGCCTAAGGTCGGCGTTGTCTTGCCTGAGCACAAGCCTGTGCTCGCTCCGAGCCGAAAGCATGCGGTACGGCTCTTCGGTGCCTTTGGTAACGAGGTCGTCGCACATCACGCCTATATAGCTCTCTTTGCGCGAAAACACCACGCCCGACTTGCCCGCTATATAACGCGCGGCGTTTATGCCCGCAACGAGTCCTTGCGCCGCCGCCTCCTCGTATCCGCTCGTGCCGTTAATCTGACCCGCAAAGTATAGTCCTTCCACCCGCTTGTGCGCAAGCGTGGGATAAAGCTCCGAAGGGTCTATGCAGTCGTATTCTATGGCGTAGGCGTCGCGCATTATTTCCACGCGCTCGAACCCGCGAATACTGCGGTATAGCGGAAGCTGTACCGATACGGGCAGGCTCGTGCTTATGCCCTGCACGTAAAGTTCTTTCGTGCCGTCGCCCTCCGGCTCGAGGAAAAACTGATGACGCTCTTTGTCCGCAAAGCGCACTATTTTGTCCTCTATGCTCGGGCAGTAGCGTGCGCCCGTGCCGTGAATGAGTCCGCCGTATTTGGGGCTTAAGTGCAAATTTTCGCGTATGATTTCGTGAGTGCGCTCGTTGGTGTACCCCAGCCAGCAAACCCGCCCTTTTTTGTTCACCTTTTTGCTCGCGAGCGAAAAAGAGTACGGCGTGTCCTCACCCGGCTGAACCTCGAGCGCGGAAAAGTCAACGGTGTCGCCGTTTATTCGCGCGGGCGTTCCCGTTTTGAAACGGCGCAACTTTATGCCGCAATCGTTTTCGAGCGACGCCGACAAATAGTTTGCGCGGGTGAAACAAACCGGACCTTTATGCTCAATCACGTTTCCCACAATGATATCGCTCTTTAAGTACACGCCGCACGCGAGCACCACGCACTTACTGCGTATTATCTGTCCGTAGTGCGTTTCTATGCCGCACGCCTTGCCGTTTTCAACGAGTATGCGCTTTACCTCGCCCTGCCTGAGCGTGAGCCCACTCGTGTTTTCGAGCACGTTTTTCATGTATTTGTGATACGCGTACTTATCCACCTGCGCCCTGAGCGAGTGCACCGCAGGACCTTTACTGCGGTTGAGCATGCGCATTTGCACGCAGCAAGCGTCGGCGGCAATTCCCATTTCTCCGCCGAGCGCGTCTATCTCGCGCACCAAATGCCCCTTTGCCGACCCGCCTATGCTCGGATTGCAGGCAAGATAACCTATGTTGTCGAGCGTAATGCTCAAAACGGTCACGCTCGCGCCCAAACGCGCAAGCGCGAGCCCCGCTTCTATGCCTGCGTGTCCCGCGCCCACAACTACCGCGTCGGTAGTATAATTCGCCGATACCGTATTATCGCCGTTCGCCATTTCGTTTTGCTCCGTCGCTTTACGTTAACCGAGCAAATCGGTCATTGCCTTTATCACAGCCGACTCGTCCGCGCCGTAGTCGCGCATCTGTCCGCAACGGGCGAGAACGCTCTCGGGCGGAAACATCATGTCTATATACATGCGCTTCCACTCCTCGCTCGTGCCGAAAAACACGCTGTCTTCGTCCGTTAAGTTCATTTCCTCGTATTCGGCTTCGAGTTCGTCGTAAGCCGCCGCCACGGGAGAAACCGCGCCGCAATACACGCTGTTGAGTTTGGCTGTTTCCTTTTCGCAAAGGAACTTGAGAAAGTAGTTTGCCGCCTTGGTGTTCTTCGCCGACGTAGGGATTACGAAGCTGTCGAGGTAAATGTTGCCGCCCTCTTCGGGTATAACGTACCACAGGTTTTTGTTGCCGGGCAACGACTCGCCGCTTTCGTCTTCGTAGTCGCCCATAACGTAGCCCGCGTCGCAAGACCAAAAAAGCCCCAACGCGCCTTGGTTTTGCGCCATTTCGAATTTACCGTTTTCGTCGTCCCACAGTTTCTTACTGCCCTTTTTCCACTCGGTTATTATGTTTTTAACCGCGTTTATGTTTTCCGCGCTCGTGTCGTCGAACGCGCTTTGCACGGCTTGTTTTTTACTCTCTCCGCTCGCCGAAATTATTTCGTCGCGCTTTGCGAAAAGGCTCGCGGCATGGTAAGTGTCGCGTATGGATTTTTTGAGATATATGGTTTCGTCTTTGTTCTCGGTGAAAATTTCCGCCCAACTCGTAACGTCTTTGTTTATCTTTGTGCGATTGTACATTATTCCGAACGTGCCGAACATATAGGGCACGGAGTATTCGAGGTTTTTGTCGAACGTGCGAGTAGCTTGCAAATACTCCTCTTTGAAAAGTCCCTCTTGAGCTATATCCAAAATTTTCTTGTCCACCTTTTGGCACAAGTTGTTTTTAATCATCTTTTCTATCGTGTAGTCCGACGGGCAGATAAGGTCGTAGTCCGCTTCGCCCGCCTCCACGAGCATATACATTTGCTCGTTGGAATTGAAATCGTCCATAGATACGGTAACTTTTTCGCCCGTTTGTTCTTTGTACCAGCTTTCGAATTCCTCGAAAATGCTTTCGTCCATATACTCGCCTTGGCTGAACAGTTTGAGCTGTTCTTCGCGAGCGGTGCAGCCCGTAAACACGCACATGCCGCTCACCGCGAGAGCCACCGTTAGCAATACGCTTAAAAGTCTTTTCATTTTTATACTACGCTCCTATTTGTATTTGGATTTGTTTTTCTTTTTGCCAGCTATGTTCACAGCTACGAGCACCGCGAGCACAACCACGAATATTATCGTGCTTAACGCGCGAACCGCGGGGTCTATGCCCCTGCGAATACTGTTGAACACATACGTTGATATGGTGTTCACGCTCCCGCGGTTTAGGTTGGTTACCACAAAGTCGTCGAGACTCAAAGTAAACGCGAGCGCGAAACCCGATATCATGCCCTTTATGAGTTGCGGGAATATCACGGTAAACATCGTGCGGAGCGAACCTGCGCCGAGGTCCATACCCGCTTCGAACAGGTTGGGATTTAACTGCCCCAGCCGCGGGCTTACCGTGAGTATCACGTAGGGCACCGTCATAACCGTATGGCACAGTATGAGCCAACCCATGCCGCGGCTTACGGGAATATTTATGTTCTTAAGGAAAATAACAAGCAGGAACAGACCCACCGCCGTTACTATCTCGGCGTTATACACGGTGAGCTGACTCACTATGTTTACCGCCTGTTTGCCGCGCTTAAGATAGTGTATGCCCACCGCGCTGACCGTGCCGAGCACCGTTGCGATAAGCGCGGAAACAAGCCCTATTATTATGGTGTTCGCCGCCGCCTCCATGAGCTTGTCGTTACTAAAGAGCCGCTCGTATAAGGCAAACCCCACGTCGCCCGACGCTCCCACGAATTTGCTGTCTACAAACGAGTAGGCTATAACGAGCAGTATGGGCAGGTAAATAAGCACGAGCGCGAGCACGAGCACCGCCCAGCCCGCAACGGTGAATATTTTCTTTCGAGTGTTCATATCTGCCTGCCTCCCCGCGTGAGCGCACTGTTTTGCGCCTTGTTGGCTCGCGAACGCGCCACGAGGTTGCCTATCACCATTACTATTATTACCATTAACAGCAACACAAACGCGAGAGCCGAACCCACGCCCCACTGATTGTTGAGTATAAGCGTGTTGATTTTACCGCCTATAAGCGAGGTGTTGGCGTCGCCCATCATATCGGTTATGGCGTAAGCCGAAAAGCAGGGCATAAACACCATCATAACTCCGCTCATAATTCCGGGCACGCTGAGCGGCAACGTGGTTTTCAAAAACGTGAGCACGGGATTTGCCCCGAGGTCGTTCGCCGCCTCTATATAGCTGTGGTCGAGATTTACGAGCGCGGTGTATATGGGCAAAAGCATAAAGGGCAAAAAGTCGTACACAAGACCTATCACCGCCGAAAGATACCCTTTTTCTATGCCCATCATGCTCAAAAGAGATTGAAGCGCGAATATGCGCAAAATAAAGTTCATCCACATGGGCACTACGAACAAGAGCGCGAGTATGGCGTATTTGTTAAAGGGCGAGGAAGCGAGTATAAACGCTATGGGATAGGCTATCGCAAGGCATATCGCCGTTGCGAGCAAAGACGTGCCCACCGTTTTTATGAGAGCCATGTAATTGGTGGGGTTTGCGAGCACCTCGGCAAAATTGGAAAACGTAAACGAACCGTCTTCGCCTCGAAAGGCGTACACAAGCAGGAGTAGGAGCGGAAACACCACGAATATAACGCATATTATAGCATACGGCAGTGCGAATATCCCCTTCCCCGGCGAGAAGCGTATCTTTTTCATTGCGCCTCCTCCGCCGCCGTTTCGGCTTGTTCTTCCTCTTCGCCCTCGCACTTTTCAACGCGCAAGTCCTCGGGTTTTATCACTATGCCCACGCGGTCGTCTATATCCCATTCGTCGGCGGTGTCTACGTAAATATCGTCGTCATCGTCTGTGTAAACCTGCACTTGATAGTACGTGCCCTTATAAAGGCTTTGCCCTATGTTGCCGCCTATCACGCCGTCGCGCTCGTCGTCGGTGAGCTCGATTTTATCGAACGCAACCGACACTTTCACCCTGTCGCCCTTTTCGAGCCCCGCGGAATTTACGAACTCGAAACTGCCGCCGTGGAAATCCACCGTGTTTTCGCCGTCTACCGCGGTGATTGTTTCGTTTACGGTGCGGGTCTTTTTCATTATGTGTATGCCGTCGGGCTTAATCATAAGCTCCACGCGCGAACCTACCGCAAAACTTTCGGTGCTCTGCACGGTAAACTCGTATTCGGCTGTGGCTACGTTCATCTCGTAATACGTGCCCTTAAACACAACGCTCGTAACCGCGCCCGTAAGCTGACCTTTGCCCGAGCCTGCGGCGAACACGAAAATATCTTCGGGGCGCACAACAAGGTCCACTTTCTCGTTTTTCTCAAAGCCCCGGTCTTCGCACTTGAACACGCCGCCGCAAAACCGCACTTTGTAGTCCTCCGGCATTTCGCCGGTGAGAATGTTACTCTCTCCTATAAAGTTTGCCACAAAGGCGTTTGCCGGCTCGTCGTATATCTTTTTGGGCGTGCCCATCTGCTGAATTACGCCGTCGGATATTACCACCACTTTGTCCGACATGGTGAGAGCTTCCTCTTGGTCGTGCGTTACGTATATAAAGGTTATGCCGAGCTCGTCGTGCATCTTTTTAAGCTCGAACTGCATCTCTTTGCGCATTTTGAGGTCGAGTGCGCCGAGCGGTTCGTCCAAAAGCAAAACTTTGGGTTCGAGCACGAGGGCGCGAGCTATCGCCACGCGCTGTTGCTGTCCGCCCGAAAGCGAAGATACGTCGCGGTGTCCGTAACCCGAAAGCCCCACAAGACCGAGCACGCGGTTTACCTTTTCTTCTATTTCGCGCTTTGTGAACTTGCGCGAAACCTCTATGTGATTGCCGCTTTGCGGGTCGATTATCGGCTCGCCCGTTTTTCGGTCGCGCTTAACGTCGGGTATCTTTTTCAGTTTGAGTCCGAACGCTATGTTTTTGAACACGTTCAAGTGCGGAAAAAGCGCGTACTTTTGAAACACCGTGTTTATGGGGCGTTTGTGCGGCGGCAAGTCGGTTACGTCTTTGCCTTCCAAAAATATTTTGCCGCTCGTGGGCGACGTAAACCCCGCTATCATGCGGAGCAAAGTGGTTTTGCCGCAACCGCTCGGACCGAGCAACGTAACGAAATCGCCGCGCTTGATAGAGAGGTTCATGTTGTCCACCACGGTTACGCCGTCGTCGAACGTTTTGGTTATATTGCGCACTTCGATTATTTTATCGAACTTGAGCGCGCCCTTTTGCGCTCCCTCGTCGAATTTTACCGACTTTTCCGCCATACGGATACTTCCTTATATAGATTATTTGTATTCGGTTTACATTGTCATTGCGAGGGCACTTGTGCCCGCGGCAATCTCAGTCATGGAACTCGTATAATCGCGCTAAAAATTGGGCGGGCAACTTATCCATAAAAGTTTGGCGGATACGCTCCCCTTGTTTGTTACGCAATGCGATTTATCGCTGCGGAAATAAAACGAACTGCCCTCGCTCACCCTGTATACGCTTTTGCCGAGCGTAAGCTCTATTTCGCCCGTGAGCACAAACCCGAACTCCTCGCCCTCGTGCGGCAGGTCCACGCCGCCGCTTTTACCCGGCTTGAGAGTCATGAGTATGGGCTCCATGGCGTTTTTCAAACTCGAGGGCACCAGCCAGCGAATAAAGCAACCGTCGCTCTCCTTTTCAAACGTATCGTCCTCGGTGAAAACCACCGCTTCGCGTTCGTCGGCGAAAAAGTCGGTTAAACTGCACCCGAGACAGTCGAGTATATCTTTAAGCGTGGATATGCTCGGGCTGTTCGCGTCGTTTTCGAGCTGCGAAATATAACCTTTGGTTAGGTCGCACCTGTCGGCGAGCTCCTCCTGCGTGAGTTGGTTTTTAAGTCGCAGTTCGCGGATTTTCACTCCTATTTCCATGCTACTCCTCTTGTTTGGCAAAAGTAAACTTTAAGTTTAATGGGTTTACTTTTACTAAACTTTAGGTTTATTTTAACTAAACCCGATATAGTATATAATTTTCGCAACTCAATGTCAACCGTTTTGAGCATATTTTTTCGACAAAAAAAGCCCCTCTCGGTAAAGCGCACTTCCCATAGGGAATTAAAATACTGAATTTTTAAGAGTTGCACTTTCAAGCGAGACAAAAAACTCTCGGACATTTCGTTCGAGAGCTTTTTACTACAAACTATTTTAGAAAGACAAATTGAAATTTAAATTTGAATTCTTTAATTATTATAATGTTTTTTACACCAATCTTTCTTTTTACAGTTAGTACATTTTAATTTTGCATATTTGGAATCACTTCCGTCGCCAAAGCTTAAAATACTACCGAAAATTCCCAAAATGCCGTTCGTGAAAAAAACTTTGTAAGAGTTAACCTTGAATTTATTGCCACAATGCGGACATTCGTAAATTGTACCGTGATAATATAACTGAATTTCTATGGCACTTATAACTATTGCAACGGAAAAGTAAATCGCAAACCCAATCCAATCTTGCGAAACACCGCACATAACGCTTACACCAAAACATATTCCGATTAAAATAATCAAGAAAATATTGATGAATAACTTGATTTTTTCCTTTGGGGATAATTTACGCTTTTTAGCCATAACATTCTCCGCTAAATTACTGTTTATAGTACAGTTATTATAGCATAACCGTACTAAAAAAGCAAGGACTGATTATCGTCCTTGCTTTAATCCCTATGAAATACACCCTTAAGGAGAAAGGCTTTTTATTTCTTTTCGCACTCGGTTATAAAATTTCGAGCATAAGATTTATCATTTGGGGTACTACAAGTTGGGCGTAACCCATGGGCTGAGGGTGGAAACCGTCGCCGTACAGATAGCCCGCGATTTTTGTAAACTCTGCGTTGTAGTAGTCGAGCAAAACAAAGTTGGACCATTTTTCTTTGAGTTTGGGTATCACGTTTTTAATATATTCGCCGTACTGTTTGTAGCAAACAAAGTTTTCTTCGAGCGGGCAAGAGTAAAATATAACTTTGGTGTCGGGCGATTTTCTCTTGGTTTCGTACAAGATTTTTTCTATCGCGCCGGTAAGCGATACGGTGTCGAAATTTGTCATCCCCGCGCTCACGCTTCCTACGGGCACGTTATCCCTTTGGAAATCGTTTGTGGAGAGCTGAACCACGAGCGCGGCGGGCTTTTTGGAAAAATCGAATTTTTCGAATCTTTTCACGTAAGACCTGTCGCCGTCCACGGTGGAAAGAGTGGTGCCCGAAACCGCTTCTTTTTGATACTTGTTGCCCGTAAGCGCGGCAATCTTTTCCACGAACGATTTGCCTTTGTTGTCGTTTATTCCCTCGGTGATGGACGAGCCGAGATAGAAAACCGTTTTATCTGCAAGCGGGTGCGCCGTAGTTTCCTTATAACTATACGTTTGAGAGGTTTGCGCCTTAATGTATTTAAGGTTGGCGGTAAGAGTGTGCGACGCCGAACCCAAATGGCGTATCACCGCGTAATCCGAACCCGTAACGGCGTGCATTTTGTTTCTGAGTTCTTTGGAAAGTTTCAATCCCGTGGACTCCGCCGTGTTCGCCGCCCCGTTGTTTATGCTCAGTTTGTTCAGGTGCAACTGCGCTCCGCCGTCTATGGAAAGCGTAAACTCCGTGCCGTCGAACGCAAACAAATAGGTGTGCTCCTCGCTCATTGTTGCGGCGGGCACGTCAAAGCAGTAGTTGGCGTAAAAGCCGTCTATGCAAACTCCCCAAAACATGCGGTTGTTGTCTTTGTTCACTCCGAGATATATCCTGCCGTTGGATTCGGTCGACATGCTGGAAAGTATTTGTCCGCCCCCGTTTCCGTTGGGCAGTATCGTGCCGCATATCTCTATCTTCCACTCCGACGAAGCCGACATGGGCAATATCACGGGTTTGTGCAAGTCCGCCACGGCTTGAGAGAAATTCGCCGAAGTCGCAGTGAAATTCACGCTTCCTTTGCTCACCGTGCCCGAGAGCACAAGGTCGTATTCGTGCTTATCGACCAACTTTCCGTTCGTCATATCTTCGCGCCATTGCTCTTCGCTTCCCTCGTAGTCGGGATGAGCTTCCTTGAATTTTTCGTATTCCGTCTTTTCGGGCGGCGTTTCGTCGTCGCCGTCGTTATCCGACGTATCGATTTTCATATCGGTTTTCTCTCCGTTGATAATAAGGTAACCGTCGTCGCCTACGGTTACGCTAACCTCGGTTTCGCACGCCGTAAAGCAAAACACAAGCATAAACGCGAGCAAAAACGCGGCTATCATTGTAAAAAATTTCTTCATCAAAAACCCTCCGCATAAAAACAAGATTGCATAAAATATAACATTTTATATTACATTATGCTTATGTTATAATGATAACATATTGTCATGTTTTTGTCAATGGGTTTTGAGGAATTTCCGCAAAAGTTCTACTCGGAACAGGCACGGAATATAATATGCTATAAAAATATCGCCAAGGACGGACCCAATATATATGATAAAAGTGAGTGAACTTACGGGCAAACCGGTGATTTCGCTTGCCGAAGCCCAAAATCTCGGTTACATATCGGGAATTTGGTTCGACGGCAAACTGACGAGCGCGAAAACCGCCGAAATTCTTTCCGACTCGGACGACGCGCCCGAAAGAAGATACGTTGCGTTGAAAAGTTTGGCGGTGGGCGACGACGCCGCCGTGGTGCGCTCGGCATATCTCGCAAAAGAGAGCAACATGCAAACGGCAACCGCGGCGTGCCCCATAAACAGCCAATGCTACAACCAAGACGGAAAATCTCTCGGCTACGTTTGCGACGTAATTCTATCGGGCGACAAAGTAACCGAAATTATCTGCGAGAAAGCAAGCTTTGCACCGAGCAAACTTTTGGCTCTCGGCAACGCGCTCTGCGTGTTCAACGACTCGGACAAGCCGATAAAGCCCCCCGCGCCCGCAAGGCGCAAAAAAACCAAAGCCGCGCACCCCGCGCCCAACCCGTTACCCGCGCCAAATCCCGCACCCAACCCCGAGCCGCCGCAAAATTTTGCCGCTCCCGCTCGAGAGCAAACATCTCCCCCGCTTGCGCAACCCAAGCAGTCCAACGTGGAAACGCCCGCCGCGCCGCAATCGGTAACGGTAACGCGCACACCGGGCGAGCCGGTAAAAGACTACGGTTTTTTAATGGGCAAGCCCGTGCACTCGGATATAATTAGCCACGGCAGAGTGCTTATCCCCGCCGGTTCGGTGGTGGACGAAAACGTGATAGAGTACGCGCGGCGCGAAAACAAACTCGTTCAGCTCGCACTGCAAGCGTACTGAAAACTCAAAAAAAGCAACGATAAAAGGAAGGAGCAACAGCTGCCTTCCTTTTCGTTTGCCGTAATCTTTATTTCTTGTTCGCCGAGCTCATTGCTTTGAGAAGCGCCGCCAACGCCTCGTTGAGCTTGCGTTGCATTTCGGGCGTTTTGTTCTCGGGCTTCGCGCGTTCTTTCTGAAGGGCGAGCGCAACCTCTTTCATGGCGGTTATGGGTGCGCCGTCGCGCTTAATGGTTTCTATGCGTGCGATTACCTCGTCTGCCGAAGAGGTAGCCGCGGAGGTTGTCGCCTGAGCGGGCGCGGGATTGGCATGCACGGGTTGAGCCTGCGCCGCGGTTGCATGAGCCGCCTGTGCCGCCGCTTGCTCGGCAGCCTTTTGAGCCGCCGCTTGAGCCGCCTGTGCCGCCGCCGCTTGAGCCGCCTGTGCCGCCGCCGCTTGAGCCGCAGCCTGTTCTGCACGCGCCGCCGCCATCGCTTCGGCTCGCGCTCTCGCTTTTTGAGCCGCCTCGTCCTCTACGGGTTCGGCCATTACCACCGTTTCGGCTTCGGCAACCGTTTCGGTTACAGGCTCGGCTTTCACCTCGTTTTCTTCTTCTGCGAGTTCAACGGTTATGCGCTCGGGCGCGTCGAACGTGGCGTCGTACGCGCGGGGTTCGCCCGTGCTGTGCTCGTATGCGGGAGCGGAGTCGTTCCCCGCTTCGTGAGCAGCCGCTCCGCCGCCGGAGAGAACTTTACCCAAAACGCCTACGTATCCGTTGTACGCTTTCATGCCGCTCTTGAGAATTGCGGAAGAAACAAGCCCCGCCGCCAAGCGGAATATCATAACGCCCGCCGTAACAACTGCGGGAAGAACGTATACAACGTTAAGATTGCCTGCCGCCCTCTCTTTCACTAAAGGCGCGGCAAAGAAAGAAAACAGTATTGCGAGTATGCCTGCCGCCATAACCGCGCCGGGCATGTGCGCCGCCGCGCTCTCTTTGAAGGGTGCGTATACGCAAGCGTCGGGCGTGATGGCGTCGTCGGGTTTACAACCCGTTTGTTTCACGGTCTTGTACTGTTTGCGCGCGCGAATAGGCAACTCTTTCGCCGTTGCGTTGCAATTGTTGAGCGTGGGCTCTTTTATAACTTTCTTAGCTACTTTCTTGAATTTGCCGAGGTCGCCGCCCAAAGCGAACACGACTCCGAGCACAAACACGACCGCTACAATTCCGAGCGCGGCTATAAGCAGTATCATTCCGTTGAGCTTACCGAGAATTTCGGCTACTTTATCAAACATATCGGTGAACCTCTCCCCTAATATATTATTACTTATTATATCATATTAAAAACAAAAACGCTATACTTTTGAAACCTTTTTTCATTAAAATTTGCGCAAAAACTTAAAATCTACCGCTTTTTTTGATTAACTCGGGTTTATCTCTATGAATTTTCGGCACGAAAATCCGTAGAGATATGTTTTGCGCACCTTAATGCCGAGCACGCTTTGCGCCGCCTCTTTATACAGCGCGAGCTGTTTTTGATAAGCTTTGTCGCGCAGATTTTTTTCCGCGCCCGTCTTGTAGTCCACTATATCCGCGCTCCCGTCGGGATTAAAAACCATAAGGTCTATCACGCCCTGCACGAGCGTATCTCTTCCGAGCGGCGAACGGGTATACACAAACGCCTTCTCTCTCGCGAACCCGCGCCCGCCTATAAACTCCGCAACCGCCGAAAACGCCGCCTTTATATCCTCTTCGCCGTCTGAAACGAGTGCGGCTTCCTCGGGGAACGCGGCGCACAGTCTTTCCCACTCGCCCGCCTTTCGGAAATCCGCCCACTGCATGAACTTATGGAACGCGCTCCCCCTTTTCGCCGCCCTGTCGTCGGCAAAGCGAACGGGCGCGGGCGGCTCGCCGTCGTCCTCGTATGAGCGAGCCATGCCCGAAACCGACGTTTTTACGGGCGCGGACTCGAGCATGAGTCGCTCTCTCTTTTTCTCGTTTTGCTCTATCCTGTGCGAAAGCTCTTCGATTATTTTCCCGTTCGGCTCTCGCCGCTGTTCGCGTCGCGGCGTTTCTCTCGCGGCGGGCGGCTCTTTTTCCGCGCTCCTCATAAACGAGTACAGCCAGTCGAGATAGCTGTCGGCAAACTCCGCTTCGCTCTCCTCGCCACGCGTTTCGGGTCGTTGCGCAAACAGCGTGAGCTTGTATTTAGCCCGAGTCATGGCAACGTAAAGTATGCGCAGTTCCTCCGCGGCAAGCGCGCGCTTAAGCCTTGCCGAGCACACGGCGAAACGCGGATTTTCGCACACCGACCTGTTTTCGAAATCGAAGGAACGGAGCACAACGCCCTCTTCCTCGTCGCAAATCACGCTCGCGTACACGTCGCTTCGGTTAAACCGCTTGTCGAGTTCGGGCAACAGCACGCACTCGAATTCCAGCCCTTTGGAGGCGTGCACCGTCATAATACGCACCGCCTTGCCGCCTTCGGGCACTTTTATTTTGGGCGAACCGCAACTGTCGGCGTAGCGCAGATATTCGTGCAAAACGTCGCGTTCCTGCTTTGCGAGATGTTCCAAAAAGGCGTCGAGCGCGGCGGCTTCGCGTTCTCCGCCCGCGGCGAGCGCGTGATTAAAACATTTGTATTCGGCGGTGACCGCGCCCGCAAGTTCCCACACCGTGCTTTCGGCGTTGAGCTTTCTGAACCTATCGAGCTTGTCCTTAAAATCTTTGAGTTTTTCGTCCGTCCCCTCGGCGGAGCGGGCAAACACGCAGTCGCAAAAATCGCCCTCCGCACCCGCACGAATAAGCGCAAGCTCGTCGGCTGAAAAATTGCCGAACGCGGGCGACAGCATTGCCGCGGCGAGATTTACGTCGTCGCGCGAGTTGTCTATTATGCGCAGATAACTTATCAGCGCGGCAACGGTGGGAAAGGCGTCCGCCCGCTCCTCGCCCGATACCGAAGCCACGGGCACGGATACCGCCCGCAGTTTGCGCTCGAGCAGTTCGGTGAATTTTCCGCGCGAGCGCACGAGCACGGCGATATCGCCGAATTCCGCGTCGCGTGCGTTTTCGCCATCCCCTATCTTGCCGCACAGCATGTCTATGATTTCGTTTACCACCGCGTCAACCCGCGACTCGAGCGACGGGTCGGAAACCGCCGCCGCGTCGGACTTAACCGAATATATTTTGGGCTCGGGCGCAAATTCTTCGCCCGCGTAATCGGTGAACACCGCCGACACGCTCGACGGCAAATCCAGCCCCGCAGTCATGCTCGCGCTCATGTAGTCCGCGCCGCCGAAACCGTCTGTCATGGTCTTTGCGAACACCTCGTTCACCGCGCTCAAAATATTGCCGCCGCTTCGAAAATTGGCGTTTAAGTCGATAGCCTTGTTCTTTATTCCGTCGCAAGACTTTCTTTTGTTTATGAAAAAGTCGGGGCGGCACATTCTGAAACCGTATATAGATTGCTTTACGTCGCCCACGAAAAACATTTCGCACGAAAAAGCCGAAAGTATTTTTTCCTGCAACGGGCTTATATCTTGGTATTCGTCTACAAACACGTAGTCGTACGCCGCCGTTATCTCCGCGCCGTGACTGCCGCCGAGTATGCTTAAAGCCCCGTGCTCGAGGTCGGAATAGTCGGCTTTTACTCGCTCGCGCTTGTATTCGGCATATATTTCGCTCATGCGCAAAACGAGCGAACTCAACGCCTTGCAATACCTTTCGCTTTCCGTAAAATCGGGCATTTCGGCTATTTTGAGCCTGCGAGCCCGCAAGTCGGCGTACTTTTTCTTGAGCGACTTGAACTCGTCGTGCAAGTCGGCAAACTGCTTGTCTTTGCGCAGTTGCGGCGTTGCCGAGTCGCACTTTTGCCACGCGCGGGCGCACTCGCAAAGCTCTTCGAGCGCGGCGGTATCGAGAGTAAAGCCAGCCGCGAGCTGACGGCTTTTGAGGTTTTGCGCACGCCCGAAAAATACTTCCAGCTCTTTGTCACACCGCGCGTTCAGTGCGGCGCGATACTCCGAGTCGGTCTTTTGCGCCCCGCGATTGAGCCACTCTTCGGGGCAGGGCTGCGCCACAGAATAGTCGTATACTGCGAGCGCGGAATCGAGCAGTTTGCTGTGGTTGCGGTTGGTGCGAAACGCCTCGTAAAGCCGCGCGAAATCGTCGTTTCCGTTTTCGAGAAACTCGGATATTGCGGCTTCGGCGGCTTGAGTTTTCAACAAAAGAGCTTCGCCCTCTTCGAGAAGAGTGTAGTCGGGGTCTATGCCTATATCGTAAAACCACGTTTTTATAAGGCGCGAGCACCAGGAGTGCAACGTGCAAATATCCGACGCCGAAAGCTCGGCGAGGCGGGCGCGAAGCGCGGGGTCGTCGCTCTCGGAGAGCGCGGCGGCGAGCTTGCGCTTCATATCGGTAGCCGCGGTTTTGGTAAACGTACACACGAGCATGCGCCGCACGTCTTGCCCCTCGCGTATGAGCGAGCAAATGCGCTCTATCATCACGGCGGTTTTGCCGCTACCCGCGCCCGCCGAAACTATAAGGTTGCACCCGCGCGAATTTATGGCGTCAAGCTGTTTTTCGGTCCACTCTCTCACCGCTCTTTTTCCTCCCCGCCGTTTTGTATCGTTTCGAAAAATCCGAGCGGCAGTCTGCGCTTGCGCCGCTCCTTTTTCTCTCCGCCCCACGCCGTGCACGCGGGCGCAAAGTCGCAGTATTTGCATTCGCTCTTGTTCGAGCCCACGAGCGGAGAGGGTGCGCAGTAGCCCGAAAACGCCTCTTCCGCGCCCGACACGAACACTTTGAGCGCATAGTCGCATACAGCCGAAAGCCGCTCGCGAGTTACAGCCGCAGAAGAGTTTTTATTGAGCACAATCTCGCTTTCGCTCGAGTTTTTGGAAGAACGCGCCGCCGCAACGGTGCTCGCGTAGTCGGGTTCGCAAAGCCGCCCGTCCATTTCCCGAGCGTACGCCGAGTCGAATATTCCGCGCATTCTGAAAGTCTTTTCGTCCTCAGCAAAGCCCGACGAAAAGGGAAAGTAAAACATGCCCGCAGGCAAAAAGCCGTTTGTCTTCGCTACTTCGAGATATATGGGAAGCTGTATCTTTCTGCCGTAGTAAATATCGCGCAAATCGAACTCGGCTTTGCCCGTCTTGTAGTCAACCACTCGCGCCGCGCCGCGGCTTCCCTCGCCCGCGCTTGCCACGTCGAGCCTGTCTATAACGCCCTCTATCACGGTACTGCCGCACGAAAGCGTTGCGGTAATCCCTTTAAGCGGCGAGTCCGGCTTTCCGAACGCGGCTTCGGTATACTCCGCCTCGAAAGACCCCGCGCGCAGTTGCGCCGCCGCGACAAAGCACAGTTTTATCGCCTCCGCGGTAAGCTCGCGCATGAACGCATCGCTTATTCCCTTTACCGAATACGGCTCGTCGCGTTTTATTTTTTCTATGATTGCGGGCACGGTGATTTCGGGTTGCGAGTAGTCGCCGCCCGATACGAACAACTCTATCACCCTGTGCAAAAACGTGCCGAGGTCGAGCGGCGAAACCTTTCCGTCGGGCTTCTTTTTCGCCTTTAAGCCGTAGCGCAAAAAGTGCCTGAGCGGACAGGCGAAATACTCCTGCACTCGGCTCACCGACGTTCTCTGCGAGTAATAAAGTTCTCTCGCGTTTTCAATCGCAGAGCCTCGCGCCGTGCGTTCGGGCACGGCGTTTGCAAACAGCTTGCCGAGTTCGGGCTCGAAGCCGTAGCCGTCGCCGCCCGCAAGCACGTCGTCACGCCCTATGAGGTAAAGCTCGAGCGCGGCGGCTTTTGTGGGGCACATGGCGTAAAGCTCGCCCGCATTCGGCTCGTTGCCCGAGCACAGCCGTTCGCGTTCGTCCTCCAAACTCGACGCGCTCCACCCCTTTGCGCCCTTTCGCGCCCTGCGTATTCGCGCGAGAAGCGGCGAGGGAGCGCAGTCGGTGCGGTAAGACAAAAACAAATTTTCGCTCGAAGAGAGCACCGAGCACAGCTCCTCCTCCGCTCTTATGTTGAGCGTTTCCACGCTCGGTTCTATTTTGGCGCGGCTTCCCGCACGCTCTCCTATGCGCTCGATATCGGTATCCGACAGCATGCCGTCGTCGTGCATAACCGCGGGCAATTCGCCGTCGTGCATGCCGAGCACGAAAAGATATTTTTTGCCGCTCGCGCGGAATGCGGAAACGTCGCCCACCTCGGCAACTCCCGAGGCGTTGGGTATTACGCCCACCTCGCGCAGAGCGAAACACTCTTTGAGCGCGTCGAGCATTACGCCGTAATCCGCCGAGCCGAAAAACACCTCGGCTATAACCGACACCGCCGAAAGTATTTCTTCGCGGGCAGAGGGGAACTTATTGCAATACTGCGCCGATATTTCGGGCTCGTCGGGCGGCACGGCTCTTTCAATCGCTTGGGCAAAATCCTCGCCGCCGCGGATATCCCTCTTTTTTACCGCGGCAACTCGCGCGTGCAGACGGGCGCGAACGCTCTCTGCGATTTCGAGCCGCGCGGCAAGTCGCTTATCGCAAAGTTCGCCGAACTCGAACTTTTTGCTCATGCTCCCCTCGCTCAAAGAGAGCGCGAGCACGCAGGTTTCGAAATCGTCGGCTTCATGCGGCGCAACGCCCGAGTACGGATTTTTGGCAAGGCGTATGTAGTTCTCGTTAGTTCCCGACTTTGCCGCCGCAAACAAATCCGAAAGATATCTTGCGAGCGGGTGCGACGAAAGCGCGTACTTTTCGTCGGTGAAATAGGGCACGCCGTACTCGGTAAATATGCGCTTTAACCTGTTGCAGTCGGCGTCGCGCACTATTACCCCCATATCGCCGTAGCTCTCGCCCGAGAGCGAGAGGTTGCGCATGCGCAGAGCCGCCGCTTTCAGCTCGTCGGCTTGCGACGAAGCGGCGTACTCCTCTATGTTCGCGCCCGCAACGCTCAGTTTGCAGTCGGCGTCGAATATGCGTGCGTTGTCTTTGCCGCATATGTCGCATATCTTTTTCACTATTCGCGCGGCAAGCGGAGTAAAGCCGTCGAAACACGCAAACGCCACGCTTGCGCTACCGAGATACTCGCCGTCCTCGTCAATCATTTTCTCGAGCAGTCGCATTCTGCCCGCCGCGTCAACGTATTTTCCGCGCGTGAAATCTTCGAACCGCGAATACACGAATTTAATAGCTTTGAGCTTTTCGCCGAGCACGCCCCGTTCGTTTTCGGGCAGGTCGGCGGAAGATATGCCGCACGCCGCAAGTTGGCTGATGTTGTCGTACATTATTTCGCCGAAGCCCGCAAACCTCGCGCCGCTCTTAAAGCACCCGAGCTTGTCCGCGTTTTCGGCTAAAATTCTGCGCACGCACAAAATCGCGCCCAACCGCGAAAGCGGCTTTTCGCGCATGGCTTTTCCCGAATTTTCCGCCATGCGAAAACAAAGGCGGTTTAAGGTGAGAGCCTCGGTATCGAACGAACCCGCGCCGCTCCCGTACAAAAGTTTTTCGGACAGCAAGGTGTATTTATCGGGAACGAACAGTATGTATCGGCGGGAAAAATCGGCGTTGTTGCCGTGCGCCGCCCTTCTTTCGCGTATGAAATCCGCCGCGGCGCGTAGCGAAAGCGCGTACGTGTTTTGCTTCGGCGCAAAGTACGCGTCTATGCCTTGAGCGTGTTTCACAAGATTTTTTACGTCCATACTTATATTGTAGCCTGTTTTGAGTTGATAAATCAAGCAAATCATGATATAATAGTTTTTACAAAGAGGTATTATATGAAAAAGAAAATTTTATGCGCGTTGCTCGCCGCTTGCATGGCGGCTGTCGGCGCGGGTTGCAGCGCAGGCGACGCAAGAGTCAATTTCGACGCGGACAAGCCGTGGTCCAACTACGAAACGAGCACTTACAAAATAGAGCGGTTTTTCATGAACGGCGAAACCCGCGTTAAAACCGTAGCCGAAGGCACTTACGTTTCCACTCTTCGCTCGGATACCGACAAAACGACCGTAAAGAACGAGTTTACGCTCGCCTATAACAACGAGCCCGAAACCACCGTTATGGACGAACGCGGCAATCTCATGGCGAACAAGGGGCTTACCGATAAATTCTACGGCGAAGTCACCTTTGCCAACGACAGCCTTGCTCCCGTTTCTGCGGCGCGAAACACCAACTTTTCCTCTACCGAAAATTACGGACTCGCGCAACGCCCGCTTAACGACGACGCGATGCCCGCGTTGCAAGAGAGTAGCGACGAGGGCGCGTCGCATTTCTTCAATCTCTCGTCGGGCGTGAAATACTCCGACCCCCGCGGCTACTCCTACACCGTGGATTACGAGCAAAACAAAGCTAAATACTCCACCACCTCGGGCTCTACCTCGAGTGATTTCGTGCGCACATACAAAAACGTAAACACCGAAATTTCGCTCGCGGGCAACACCCGCTTCGAGAACGAACAACTCAACTACGTGGTTCGCGCCCTTTCCGCCATAAACCGCGAAGGCAGCGCAACTTTCTACCTTGCGAGCATTCACGACTCCTACGCTCGCGGCGACTACGTGCGCTACACCATGAACGTAAGCTGCGACAAAAACCACTCCACGGTAGACGTATCGTTACCCGGCGAATTAAAATTCGTAAATCCCGAAAATCAGGAAATAGAAAAAAGCGAAAACGGCAAATACTCTCTTCCTTGCGTGAAAGCAACGGTGAGCGTTTCATCCGAAACTCCCGGTCCCGGCATTAAATTTTACGTAACCGACCCGAGCATAACCGTAATAGGCAAAAACAACGTAAAAACCAAAAAACTCATAACTCAAATAGTTTTCACCGAATACGCCGTAACCTCGGCAAAACTCGCCTACGAAACGGTTTACACTCTGATAGATTACACCAATAGTTTGTAATGTTTTTTATAAGGGGGCAAGACACTTTCGGTTGTGTCTTTCCCCCTTATAAACCCCCTTTTCCGCAACGATAAGGGCGTTGCCCTTAACCCACACGCTATCGCGTAGAGGTTTTATTTCGGGTAATCGCAACTGTTCCCCCGTCATTGCGAGCGAGCCATGCGAGCAGCCCAATCTCATGCGAAAGAAAAAACGTCATTGCGAGGGCGCGCAGTGCCCGTGGCAATCTCCTGCAATAGGAAAGTATTATACGAAACCAAATAAATAATTAAAATCTATTTCGAGTATTAAAACTATATTATATATGTAGTATAGAGGCGGTTCTCGCCGCCCTTGTTCCCAATTTGCATATGTGCTTTGCGGTATTGTCAGTTTTTTCGCCATTTCTTTTTGCGTTAGTCCCATTGTTTTCCTTGCTCTCGCAAGTTTCTGCCCTATTCGCTTTGCTGTTGCGGTGTTTTCAGCCAACAAACTTTGCGAATATTTCTTATTTACTCTTTGGTATTTCAATTCTTCTCCGATAGCCATAGCTACACCTCACACTTATATATTATAAAAAAAATTTATAAGAAATGTTGACTTATAAACTTATTTATAGCATAATTTTAATATATAAAAAAACAGGTATATCTCAACCTAAAATAAGCTATTACGAAAGCGGAAAACATTCGCCGTCTATAGAAGATTGCATAAAAATTGCCGACTTTTACGGCATCCCGCTCGACGAACTTGTGGGCAGAGAAATAAAATACAAAGAATAGTATTCTTATGCCTGGGATTGCCGCGCTCACTGCGTTCGCTCGCAATGACGGGGTAACGGGTTAGCATGTCATTGCGAGGGCGCGCAGTGCCCGTGGCAATCTCAGCCGAGAGAACGAACGTCATTGCGAGCGAGCTATGCGAGCGCGGCAATCCCACACATGAGAAAATTATTCCTCTTTGAGCCCCAATAAATAGTCGGCGGAAATTTCCAAAATTTTGCATAAAGCGGGAATATAAACCGTATCGGGCAACCGCTTTCCCAACTCCCAAAGCGAAATACTGTCTTGCGTTACGCCTACAGCCTTGGCAAGTTGCGTTTGAGTCAAACCTTTACTTACCCGTTCTTTTTTTTTAATCTCCGAAATGCTTTTCATAATCGCATTATACTACGATTTGTCGTAATTTGCTTGACATACGACAATTTATCGTATATAATATGTTACGACAATTCGTCGCAATTTATTAGCTACGGTGATATAAATGGACAAAAGATGTGAAAACTGCAAATATTATGTAAGATACTATACGTTAAACATTAGCTTTCGCTTTGTTCGTTCCGATAAAGGCTTTTGCTCTTTCTCGCAAAAGCAGCAACATTAAAAAATGCAACTCTCTCGCGTGCGATTACTGGGTACAAGCCATAGACAAAACAGAAGAGAATATAACTCGCTTCAAATACAACTTTTTTTCCAC
>NZ_CALPCH010000014.1 GCF_943193005.1 Pumilibacter intestinalis | reverse complement strand
GGCGAGCGTAGCGAGCCCACTTGTTCAAGCCAAGCACACGCGCCAATCTCACGGGGTTACAAAAGGTAACACGTAAGGTACATAAGGCAACATAAAAGTACGCATTTTTAGAGTGCCTTCCGCATATCTTCGACGGAACTATTGTGCGATGCGGAAAAGCGATTGATTTCAGTCTTGAACGCAGTGCGTTTTATAAAGCTATGCAAATAGCGATATATTTATTCTTCGGTTGTCGCGGTCGCGTCGGTGTCTACGTCTAACGTGTATTTCGGGTCGGAGTAGTCGCGGTATAATGCGAAATTGAAAGAGCGGTTGTTTTTGCGGTATTCGGAAGGGGACGTGCCTTGTAGCTTTTTGAAAGCGGCGAGAAACATGCGTTTGTCGGAGTAGCCGACTTTTTTGCCGATTTCGGAAACGGATACGTCGGAGTTTTTGAGTAGTTCGGTGGCGGCGGTTACGCGCTGTTTGGTGAGTGCGGAGAGAATTGTTTCACCGTACGACTGTTTGAAAATGCGTTGCAAATAGGAGGGGGTTACGCCTACGAAATCGGCGATTTGAGAAATGGTTATTTTTTTAGCGTAGTTTTCGGCAATATATAAAAGGGTGTGGGATATGTACCGATTGGAACGAACCTTTTCTATAAGCAAACGATTGCATTTGCACATTTTAATAAACAAGTCGAGCAAGGCTATTTCGTATTCGCTGTTAAAATATTCGTTGGGGATATTGTGTTCGTGCTGATAGGATAGCAGTATAAGTCTTTCGAGTGCGGCGTGCACGTCTTGCGTGTCGTCGAACAAAAGTGACTGTTGCGAGGTTTGCAATAATTTTGCCATAAAAGCAAACTTGTCGGCGTATTCTCCCGAAAGCAGCCATTTTATGAAAGGAATTTGCGAGTTGGCGTGTCCGACTTCCAAAACGTTTATTTCGGTATGCGATTTTATGGAATAGCGATGTTTGTATTGCGGCAATATGAGTAAGAACTGATTGGATTTGAGTACGCATTCGGTTTGCAGTTTTTCGTCTTCGAAAAGCACGGACATTGTGCCGCGAATTACGTACAGTAGTTCTATTGTGTGATGCCGATGCGCGGTCATTTCGAAATTTTCATATTGCAAATGCAGCTGCGTATACGGTAAAATTTTGTTTATAAGCGGTTCCATACCACCATTATACCGCAATTATACGATTTGTCAATAGTTTGTTCATTATTTTTCAAATTTATATGCATAATAGTGTACTAATGTCGGGGGGGGGTACTTGAAATTATTTTTATATATGATATAATTGTAAAGCAATTAAATAAATAAGTAAGTTAAACCCGAAAGCAAAAAATAAAGGAGGAGAATAGATGGAGAAAGCGTTGGGAAAAGAGAAAAGCGGCATAACGCCGCGCACGAAAAAGTTGATAAAAAAGCACTTGTTCGTGTACGGCATGTTGCTTGTGGCGATATTGCACTTTTGCGTGTTCTATATTTACGTAAATATAGACTCGTTTTTGATTGCCTTTCAAGACCAACACACGGGGGCTTGGGGGTTCGGTAATTTCCGTTTGTTTTTCGACGATATCTCGCTCGGCGCACAGTCGGAAGTGCTGATAAGTTTGAAAAACACAATGATTTATTTCGTTGTGTTGCTTGCAACCAACCTGTTCAGTTTTTTGCTTTCGTATTTCATTTACAAGAAAATCATGCTGTGGAAATTTTTCCGCTTCGTGTTCGTTATTCCAATGATAGTTTCCGGCGTAGTGCTCGTAGCGGTGTATAGCAACATGCTCACGGCGGGCGGACCTATCGACGTGATTTGGCGCAAGCTAATGGGGGACGACGCACCGTCGCTTATCTATTCCGCGCCGTATGCCACGTGGAGCATAGTTTTGTTCGTGATATGGACGGGACTGGGCATGAACATCATTTTGTTTTCGGGAGCGATGAACCGCATTCCCGAGTCGGTTATAGAATACGGCAAAATAGACGGTATAAAACCCATGCGCGAAATGTTTCAAATCGTGTTGCCGCTCATTGCGCCCACGTTCGGCACTATAATGCTCTTATCGTGCATAAACGTGTTCGGAGCGAGCGGACCTATACTGCTCTTTACCAACGGCATGCACGAAACGAGCACGATAGCATTTTGGATGTACGAAAAAGTAATAGTGCGGCAACAGTTCGGATACGCCGCCGCTTTCGGACTTATTCTTACGGTTTGTTCGTTGCCCATTTTCTTTTTGATGCGTTGGCTGTTGAAAAAACTGCCCGACGATATAGATTACTGAGAGGAGGGCGCGAACATGGAAAAGACAATAAAAGCAAAAAGGTCGATAAAAAGATATTTCATTCAGCAACTCACCGTAGGCAACGTGGTTGCGTTTGTAGTATTCGCGCTGTTTGCGTTTAGCATGGTGTATGCAATCGCGTGGGCGTTTATGGCGTCGCTCAAAGACCATATAGAATATACGATAAACAAAAACAACTTTTTCCCCGAAAACTGGCGTTTCGGAAATTATTTGGAAGCGTTCAAACTGCTCAACGTGCGCGGCAATAACGTGTTTAACATGCTGTTCAACTCAATTTGGCTCATGCTCGGGCAGTCGCTTATATCCATGGCGGTGTGTTGCACCACGGCGTACATCATGAGCAAGTACGATTTCGTGGGCAAAAAAGTAATCAACTTTGTAATTATCGCCTCTATGATGATACCGCTTTACGGCTCTATGGCTTCTACCATGCGGCTCTACATGAAAACGGGCATGTACAATTCGCCGCTCATCTTGATTGCCTCCGCCTCGGGCGTGGGTTCTATGTTCCTTATATTGCGCTCGTATTTCAACGGCGTGAGCTGGCAGTATGCCGAAGCCGCAAAGATAGACGGCGCGAACGACTTTACCATTTACGTGCGCATAATGCTTCCTATTGCAATGCCCGCAATAGGTTCAATTATGCTCGTTATGCTCATAAACGCTTGGAACGACTATACAACGGCTATATACTACTTGCCCGACTATCCCACGATAGCCTCGGGATTGTATTTGTACAAAACCATAGCCGGATTTAACGTGAATATGCCCGTGTATTTCGCCGGCGTGCTTATGGCGGCAGTGCCTACGTTTATACTCTTTATTGTCTTTCAAAAGCAGATAATGAGCAGTATCACTACGGGCGGCTTAAAAGGTTAAAACAATTTTTCCAAAATAAAATCCTAAAGGAGAAAAAAGCTATGAAAATGAAAAAGTTGATTTCCGTGTTGCTCGGAGCACTCATGTGCTTGAGCACGGCGACGTTTGCGGGCTGTTCCGTAACCGACCCCGACAACCCGTACGACGGAGCAAACAAAGCCGACACCGAGAATACTTTGGATATTCTTACCCTCAACAAAGGCTACGGCGTTAATTGGCTGTACGCGCTTGCCGACGCGTTCACGGCGAAACAAAGAGAAACAAATCCGAATTTCGAGATTACGATACGCACCGAAACGGAGGACGCGACCATAACCGCCACGCTCGAGAACGGTCTCGAATATTGCAAATACGATTTGTTCTTTACCGGTACGGACGTGCTGCCGTTCATAAAAAGCTCCATGGCTTCGCCCGCCACCGCGCTTTTGGCTGAACTTTCCGACGTGTACAACAACGCGCCCGACGGCGACAGAGCTGTGAAAGAATTGATGGACGAGTCGCTGTTGGTTGCCTTCGAGAAAGAAAAGGAAAACGGCGACAAGGCGTACTACACCATACCTTGGATAAACAGCACGAGCAGTCTGCTCGTGAACGACGACGTAATGATTAAGGCGTTCGGCGCGGACTGGCAAAAAACGTATCCCGTGCGCACCACCGACGAACTCGTAACCGTTGCCGAGGCTCTCAAAGCAAAGGGCATATCGGCGTTTATCCATGCGGCGGAAACGCATTACTACAACGCCTTGTACGAGCCTTGGTGGGCGCAGTACGAAGGGCTTGACGCGGTTGCGGATTTTTATTCGGGCAAATACACCAACGCAAGCGGCGACTCTGCCATAGGACCGGAAATTTTCCTGCAAGAGGGCAGACTCAAAGCAGTGGAAGCACTCGAAGAAGTTCTCACAGGTCACTTTTACTCTGCGAGCAACAACATAGGCTGGAACGAAACACAAACGCGTTTCATGCTCGGCGACGCGGCGTTCTTTCCTAACGGAGATTGGCACAACTACGAAATGGCGGAAGCGTTCCCGAGCAGCAACGTGCGCATGCTCAGAATGCCCGTGCTCTCGTCGCTCGGCGAAAAATTGCAAATTACCGAAGCGCAACTTTGCGCCGCAATCGACTATGTAGACGGCACTATCACTCAAAAGCCCGCTATATCCGACGAAGCGATGGAGAAGATACGCGAAGCGCGTAATATCACGTTCTCGTACTCCAACTACCATACGGCGTTTGCCGCATCTTACGGCAAAGGTCTTAATTACGCAAAAGAATTTTTGAAATTCATGACGAGCATAGAAGGGCAAAGAGTGTTCGCAAAATCTATGCAAGGTTCTACGCTCCCGTACGGATACGACGTTTCTTCCGACCCCGAGATTTGGAACGGATACAATGCTTGGGCAAAATCTTGCTACGGCGTTGCCAAGAGCGCGAAATACTATTTCCGCCGCAACGACTTGCCGCTCGGCGGCGCGGGACTCGTGCCCTACCGCATGAGCAACGACGCTCCGCTCGAAGTGCTCTTAACGCGCAGCAACAACCGCAAGACCGCGAAAGAGATTGCCGACGCGGACTACGCATATTACAGTAATTCCACGGCATGGACGAGTTTGTTGCGCCAAGCCGGAATTATCAGATAAAAAGGGAGAAAAATATGAAAAGAGTAGCAAAAGTTTTTCTTGCCGTGCTTATGGTGGCAACCATGCTTACGTTTACGGCATGCGCCGACATAAAGCCGAGCGACGGCACGGGCGGCGGAGACGAAATGCCCAACGCGCAAACCACGGTAACGGTGCGCGGCGCACTCAATACCGTAAAAGTATTGCAAGACGAAGATATAAATTCGCTCGGTGATGCCGCTCTTTCATTCGAGGCGGCGAAAGGCGAAACCGAGGGCGCGCAACTTGTGCTTAGGGCGGAAGCGGACACGGCTTACGACGTAACCGTGGGTGCGCTCACGTCGGCGGCGGGCAATACAATTCCCGCCACGGCAATCACGGCGTACGCCCTCAAATATATGAATATTTCGAGCGGCTTTACCGGCTTTGCCGCAGGCGCGTATCCCGACGCCATGATACCGCTCGAGTACATTAAAAACGCCAAAGAAAACGTGCTGTACAAAGGCAAAAATCAAGGACTTTGGTTCGACCTTAAAGTGCCCGCGGACGCGGCGGCGGGCGTGTACGGCGGCGAGGTGCAAATCACAGCGGGCGGCAAAACGATAGCCGTGCCCGTTAAACTCGAGGTGTATGATTTTGTTATGCCCGAAGTTCCCGCGGCGACTACCACGTATTTGATTTGGCGGGATTGGCTGATAGACGGCGAACTGGATAATTCCATAGAAAAATACGAAGATTATTACGACCTGTTGCTCGAATACAACTCAACCGCATACTATTTCCCTGCGGAAATCGGCGACTACGACGGCTTTGTGACCGCTCTGCGCAAGTATTACGGCAAAGTGGCGCAATACGGTATCCCGTATGTGGATAAAAAAACAAACGGCGTAAAGACGATTGATTTCGACGTGTTCAAGAACTATCTCAAAGCGATAGCGAAAGCAAGCACGGAGGACGAAATCAACTATTTCGATAAAGCGTATTACTATTTCGACCAAGTTTACGACGAGGTGAACGACGCCAAATTTCCTCAAACGGAAAAGGTGATTAAGGAAACGAACGAGGCGGAACAGGCGGTTATAAGCGAGTTGAACCTTACGGGCGAAATTGCGAACTCCGTAAAAGATATCCGCCACGTTATACCCGTAATCACGGGTTGGCAAGATAAGTTCGAGCCGTATAAAAACGATATTAAACTTTGCCCCATATTCAACAACTTTTCGTCTACCGAAAACTTGGATATGTACGCCGATTTGCAAAAGGAGGGGTATGACTTTACCTCGTACGGCTCGGCGAATTTCTGGCCGTATGCCGCAAATCTTATAGACGACTACATGATTACTTCACGCGATTTGTTTTGGTCGCGGTTCGATTACGGCATAGAGGGCGATTTGTATTGGAACGTGAACGCATACTGCAATTTCGGAACGGCGTTGCCCGTGGGATACGGCAGAGTGCCCGACCACTATACCTCGCCTTCGCGCGACGGCATAACGGCGGGCGACGGATACTGGCTGTATCCGGGTAGGGCTTACGGCTCGGAAAAGCCGTTTCCGAGTTTGCGCCTTACCGCACGCCGCGACGGCATAGACGACTTTACGTATTTGTCCGTACTCGAACAAGAGTATGAAAAACTTGCCGACAATTACGGCGTAAGCGGCGAAAATATCCGCACGGCAATCGCCGAAATGAACAAACAAATTTATGCTACCGGCATAAGCAAATTGAATTTCGAGGGATTGCAAGCCGCTCGCAGAACGGTTGCCCGCCTTATAGAAATGGCGCAGTCGCCCTCGGGCGTGCTTTTGGCAGATTTCTCGTACGACGAAAACGGCGTGAGTTATACCGTTTGCGCCGCGAACTCGGCGGAGCTTAAAATAAACGGCGAAACCGCTGAAACGAGCGCAACCGCTACGGGCGACGGCAAAACCGTATCGGCGGTAAATGTCGACTATCCCGACGGCGGCAAAATAACTATTGCGGCAAGCGGAAAGAGCGCGGAGCTTATAGTTGGCAAGGCGTATAGTAAAGCGATAGATTTATCGAACGAGGAAAACGCGAGCAAGTTTGCCGTGAACACTGCGAACGGCAGTTCGGTTGCATACGGCGACGGAACGCAGGCGGCGCACGGCGCAACCGTGAAAGCGGTGCTTGCGGGCAAGCAGTTCGATAACGAAATCCAAACCAAAGGTTACCGTCCTTACGTTCGTTTCGGCGTAGACGGACTTGACGGGCTGGAAGATTTGTCGTTTTGGGTATACAACGACTCGAACGACGACCTCAAAATAAACGTGATTGCGCGTAACGACTCGGGAGTTCAGTACACCGTAGACTCCGTTACGCTTCCCGCAAACGGTTGGCGCAAAATATCCGTATCCAACTTTACGTATATTTCGCGGTTTTCTTCCGAACTTAGAAAGATAGAAACCGTGGGCATAGACTGCGCCAACGCGCCGGGCACGAAGAACACGCTTTATATTAGCTCGGTAAGCGTAAAGGCGAAATAGGAGGAGAGAAAAGATGAGAAAGAAATGGGGTATCGCGGGGCTTATGCTTGCGCTCGTTTTGGCGGTGTGCGGTTTTGCGGCTTGCAACGATACCGATAAAACCTCGCAAGAAAAACCGAATTTGCCGCAGAGCGTTTTGCTGAGCGGTTTCGAGAGCGACAAAGAACTGCTCACCATGATATTTTCCAACATGCACGCCAAAGTGGAAATATCCGACGAGCACGTTACCGACGGCAAGCACAGCGCGAAAATGACCGTTTACGGCAAACTCAGCGACGACAAAACGTATTACAAAGACAACGACTTTTACATCGTGCCGGGCAACGCGTTTTTATCTAAAATGGACTATTCCGACGTTGTGGGATATTCAATTGACATATTCAACGCGAGCAACAAACCGCTGAATTTCGTGTTCGGCTACAATCATCTTTTGATGAGCGCGGACACCTACACCATAGGGCGGCGCGTGTTGCAGCCCGGCGAAAATCACCTTACGTTCGAGATAGACAACAACGTGGTGAAAACTTTTACCGACGTGACGGCAATCAAAGATTTCGCGTTTTACGTTGAAGGGCGGGATATAGACGACGAGCCGACGGTGCTGTATTTGGACAATTTCCGTGCCGAGGTGTTGCCGCACGAGTCGAAAGGCGGCGCGGCGAACGAAAAAATCGACTTTTCCGTACCCGAAGACTCGAGCAAGTTTGCAATGTTCGGCGGTTTTACGAGTTTGACTACCGCGCCCGTATTCGAGCGTAACTCCGATTTGCGGTACGTTCTCACCGGCAAAAACTCCATGAAGGTTACTTTCAACGCCAAAAAGGGCGGCGAAGGCGTGGACTGCCCCGGGTTCAGAACTTGTGACGATATGTTCAAAATACCCGATACCTACGACCTTACCAAAACGTATCTGCATTTCGATATGTATAACGACACCGACGAAGAAATAACGGTGCGCGTAGCTTTGTTTTCGCACATAGCCACCGATTATTTTGCATCCACCGTTGCGATACAGCCCCGTTCTTGGGCGGCGAGCGGCAATAGGATATTGCTCGGCGCCGTAGACGACGCGTTTGTGGGCAACGGGCTCGGCAACCTTATGAGCGTTGCGTTCGAGGTAATAGGCTTGAAAACGGCGGGCAGCGCGATTTATCTCGATAATCTTACGCTTACAGACGAATTCGGCAATCCCGCAACGCCTACTCCTCGTCTTGCCGCGCCGTCGGTTTCGGCAGAGGGCAAAACGGTAAAGTGGAACGCGGTGGAAAACGCAATCGGCTACAGCGTGCAAGTGAACGACGGAGAGTGGAGCGAGCCGCAGACCGAAACGAGCTACACGCTCAACCGTTCTGCGGCGGGCAACTACACCGTGCGCGTTAAAGCTCTCGGCGACGGCGTTCGGTACCGTGACAGCGACGCAACGGGTATTACGGTACTTATCACAGAAAAACTCGCTACGCCCACCGTTACGATTGAAGATAACGTTATAAGTTGGTACGTTGTGGAGAATGCCGACGGCTACAAAATTAAGATAAATAACGGAGAATGGAGCAACGCGCAGACCGAAATAGAGTATACCTTGACGGAACCCGGAACGTATAACGTGTACGTGAAAGCCGTGGCAAACGAAGAGTGGCGTTTAGACAGCGAAGAGGCGAGTGTTTCCGTTACCCTTAGCGATACTTTTGCGCCCGAGTTGGGAACGTATTCGGAGCTTAACAAAGTTGCGAAAAACACGACCGTTACGCTCGGTAGCGACGGCATTGCGAACTATCTTACCGTAACCGATTTTTCGGGCTTTGACTTGGAATACCGCGTGGTAAAATACGGTGCGCGCGGCGCGGAAGAACTTGCCGCAGCTACTCAAAACTTTACCGTTTTAGGCGGCGAATACTACGAGGTTTACGTTACCGCAACAGATAAGAGCGAGGCGAAAAATACTTCTCGCGCCTGCTTGGTGTTTGCGGCGGCGGATATCGCCGACCGACTCGAAACGCTCGCCGATTCCGAGGCTGTGCCTTTGGGCGGCGCGGGTGAAATCGATTTGAAGGTAAACGGCTCCGATTTAATTCGCGGCTTCAAATTCGACGCGAATACTTTCAAAGTAGAGCGCGACTCTTTCAGCAATGCGAGCCTAAAAATGAAAAGCGTTGCAAATAACGCTTTCGAGTTGATGTTTCACCGTGTAAATTGCTACGCGCGATTTACGGTTCGGTTGGAAACCGAGCTTAACGGTTTGAGCGGTAACTTGTTTGCAATAGGTGGCGTAACAATCACTGCGAACGATATCGGGGAAAAGTTTGTAGTTAACGTACAGCTTACCGATAGAGGCGACGGATTGTCTACCAATTTGGTAACTGCGTACACTGCCATTCAAGGTAAAGACGTGTGGGTGGTTATAGATAATATAGAAATATTTACGCCTAATGCGCCTATCGTTACGGCGGAGAACGAAACCGTGAAGAAAGACAGCGGAGCGAACATTACCTTTACGGCGGCGGAGTTCGGCGTTTCGGGCGAGGACTATCTCGGCAACGAACTTAAGGAGCTTAAAGTTACCGAGGTGAAATTTAACGATACCGTAAAAGCGGAATACACCGACGGTTACGCGCTTAATAACGCGCCCGACGGAACGTATAAAATTACCTTTACGGCTACCGACCGCTACGGCATGCAAACGACGAAAACGGTAACGGTAATAGTAGGCGAACTGCCGCCCGAAATAACGGTAACGAACATAGACAATTACGTAGCCTCCGGCACTGCCGTTGCGCTCGGCGAGAACGGAATAGAAAATTATCTTTCCGTGCAAGGCAACGGGGGGGGGAACGTTTCGGTTAGCTATCGCGTAATGAAGAACGGCTCGGAAGAAATCGCGAACGCTCAAAGCATTACCGTGGGTGCGGGCGAGTATTACGAAATTTTCGTTACGGCTACCGAAGGCAACGCAACGTCGAGAAGTTATATAATGTTTGCGGAAAGTTCGCTCAGCGGCGTATTGAAAACGCTTAACGGAAATATAGAAACGGTGAACAACGAGTATATAAGATACAACGGCGCGGTGGCTCTCAAAGTCGTTAACGGAAATATTTCGGGTATGGTTTCGAGTAACGGCAATACCGAGATTTGTTTGAGCGGAGTTAAATCGGGATTACAACTGTTTTTCCCGTATGCTACGAGCGTTGGTTTGACGGTTTCGTTTACGGTGCGCGTAGAAGGTACGTTTGCCGAAGAAGGCGATTTGATATCTATGGATAATGCATTTAATGTTACCGCCGCCGACGCAGGCAAAAACATTGCCGTAACATATAGTAGCAGTTCATGGTTTTCGCCCGAAGCGTTTGGTATTGACGGGTTGTATTCCACATTGGATAGCATTACCGTAAGCGAATTGTTCTTAAGCGACGCGAACGCAAAAATCTATATTGACAACATTGTAATCAAAGCGGCATAAAGGCATTTTTCGATTGAAAGGGAGAAGAAAATATGAAAGGTAAAATAGGCAAAAAGGCGGCGGCGATTGCGCTTGCGTTCGTTATGGTGTTCGCGCTTGCCGCCTGCGGCGACAAATTGCCGCTTGCAAAACAAGTCACCGCCGAGGTGAACGCTCCGTTCGAGCTTTCGGAATTGGAAACGGGCGCAAATTGGCGTGAATTTTCGGTAAAGAAAGGCGATACGGAAATTTCGCTTACAAGCGGTACTGTGTTCTTTCCCGAAACGGGCGAATACACCGTAACGCGTTTGGGCACGGACAGCGTTTGGAAAGTAACGGCGTTAGATACAACCGCGCCCGTAGTGCACATTATAGGCAACTACTTGCGTGTGCAGGAAGACAGCGAACTAAGCGAGCCGCGCGTGGTCGTAATCGACAACGCCGACGGTATAATAGAGGACTACGAACTCACCGTTACGCAAGACGGAGTTTCCATTCCCGTTTCGGACGGAAAATTTACCGTCCCCACGGCGGGCGACTACACGCTTACGGTGCATGCGCAGGATAAGGCGGGCAACCGCGGCTCTGCCACGCAGGAGTTTACTATCGAGCCGCGCGTGGAGCGAGTGGTAAAGGCGGGAGAAAGAGTTACGCTCACGCCCGAGCGTGCAAAGTTCGTTTTGCCCGAGGGCGCAAATCCCGACGATTACGATTATACTTACGAGGTGCGCGTAAACGGCACGGATACGCCGAGCAGCGAGCCGGAGTTCGTTTTGAACGCCAACGATTACTGCGTGGCAAACGTAACGGCTACCGATAAGTCGGATTCGAGCAAAACGTATACCGCGCATCTTACCTATATGGAAGAACATACGCACATGCTCACCTTTACGGGCTGGAGCACCGGCGACGTGCACGGCGGCAAAGCCGATTTGTGGCTCAATCCCTACGGTAATATAGAGCGCACGGTATATAGCGACAATGCGGGCGTATCGAGCTATTCCGCCGCGTTGAAAGATTGGGAGAACGCAAAAGAACTGCCGCTGTTGTGTTGGCGTATAGACGCAATCGACGGTACGCCAAATGTTGCGTGCAAAGTCGATTTTTCGTACGACGTAGAGATAGTGGGCGAATTCGCCGAAGGTAAGAACGGTTCTACGGTGTATTATACCGGGCAAGACGGCAATACCGACGGCATGCCGAGCGTTACGCTGAGCAGTGAAACGGGTGCGTTTTCGGCAACAAAACACGTTAACGTGGAAAAAGCGAACGCAACCGACCGCGGCGACAACGTAATAAGCTTGTTTCAAAGGTTTGTGTTTACAAAAGAGGACTTAAAGCCTGATACCGTTGCGTTCCGCATAGATAATTTCCGCGTTACGCCCAAAGAAAAACCTGCGGTTTCGGTTGAAAACGCCGAAATAACTATGGAAGCGGGTGAAAAGGTTATATTCTCCGCAGACGCTCTCGGCGTTTCGGCAACCGATTTCTTCGGCAACAACGTGAAAACGCTTGCCGTTACGGAGGTATTAAAGGGCAAAGACAAAAACCCTACCGAAATCAAAGACGGCGACGAAATCGCGCTTGCGGCGAAAGATATGTTTCATATCACGCTTACGGCTACCGATTGGTACGGCAATACGCAAGAAACCGAGATTGTGCTGTATGATATCAACGCGGGAATTACTCCGCCCGCAATATCCAAAGTTACGGGCAAGACCGATAACGCGGTTACGGCGGGCACAACGATAACGCTTGCAGATACGGGCATAGCAAAATTCGTTAACGTGACCGACGACGGCGGCAGTTTCACTCTTACTTACGATAAAGTGCTTAAAAACGGCGAGGCGCAGACCGCCGCGGGGGGGGGTACGCTTAGTTCCTTTACCGTTGCCGCAAAAGAGGTGTGGGAAGTGTTTATGACCGCTACAGACAGTGACGGCAACGAGAGCAAAGGCTACATGCAATTTATAGAAAAAAGCATTGCGGCAAACTTTGCGAGCTTCAACGACGGCGCGTTTACCTACAACGGCGGGCACGTATACAGTGCGCAAGCGCAGCGGTTTTTTATGGTGTATAACCCGAGCGACGCTGAAGTGCACACCGACGAATACGGCAAAAAAACGCTGCGCGTGCGTTATGCGGACGCATATCAATTCACGCCCATAGACTATAATGTGGAGTTGTATGTCGATGGCATCTCTACAAGGAACGTGCAGTATTCGATTAGCGTGGTAGGCAGTTGCGATACCTTGCAAGATACCGACGTATTGCTTTCGCTCGACGACTTTAAGTGGACGAAAGCCGATTTGGGCAAGCGTTTGGTGTATTGCGGAGAACAGCAAACATTTTATGCGGGTATGTATATCAACGAGTTGAAAAATCACGATAACTTTGCCGCGCAAGAAAATTTATGGTTGGAGATAGACTACGTTGCATTTTGGTAACAGATTGTTTCCCTTTTTATGGATAACGGGCGAGAGCGCCGAAAACTTAGCGCAAGAAATCCAAGCGATATCCGAGAGCGGAGCGCAAGGGTTTTGCGTTGAGAGTAGAACGTGCGCCGACTTTTGCGGCGAGAAATGGTGGCATATTATGGACACCGTTCTCGCCGAGGCAAAAGCGCGGGGCATGCAAGCGTGGTTGCTCGACGACAAGCACTATCCCACGGGCTTTGCGAACGGAGCGATAAAAGAAAAATATCCCGAGCTTAGACCGTGGCGCGTTAAGTGCGAGTTTGTCGATTTGGAAGGAGAGGCGGGCGAAATTTCGTTGCTTGTAAATTCCGAAAGCGACCGAATAACTCAAGACAAAATACTCGGCGTGTTCGCCGTAAAAATGCGCGGCAAAAAGGCGGAAATCGTTGCGGACTTGACGAATTGCGTGCGCGACGATTTCGTGCGTTTTGCCTACGACGGAAAACCGTTGCGCATTTGCGTTATAAAAAAGACGCGCGGCGGCGCGGAAAGCGCGAATAATCCGTACTACTTGGATATGCTAAATCCCGAGTCGGTAGACGTGCTCATACGCGAGGTGTACGAACCGCATTACGAGCGGTATGTGGAAAGCGGCAAATACGCCGGAACGTTCGTAGGCTTTTTCTCTGACGAACCCCGTTTTGCCAACGGTTATAACTGCGGCGAACTATGTAACCGCAACGCCTACCAAAGCACGCTCGGCGTAGAGGGCATGGCATACCCGTGGCACGACGGTTTGCTGTTCGGTCATTGCGACGGTTTATCCTGTCATTGCGAGCGTAGCGAAGCAATCCCCTGCATTAGAGCCGTTTTCCCCCACGCACAAGACCTGCTTGCTCTTTGGTACGATATCGGCGAGAACACGCCGAATATCCGCATTGCCTATATGAACGCAATCACCAAAAGCTACGGCGAGAATTTTTCGGGTAGGCTTTCGGAGTGGTGTCACGAGCGGAACTTGACGTACTGCGGCCACATTATAGAAGATATGGGAGCGCACGCTCGGCTGGGGTGCAGTGCCGGCAATTATTTTCGCAGTCAAACGGGCGCAGACTATGCCGCAATAGACGTTGTGCTACACCAAATAAAGCCGCACTACACAAAGGCGCATTTTGCGCCCGTTGCGGGCGGCTACGCCGAACCCGCATTTTTCGATAACACGCTTGCTAAGCTCGCGTCGAGTTGCGCTCGGCTTTATCCCGAAAAACAAAATCGTGCGCTGTGTGAAATTTTCGGCGCGTACGGTTGGGGCGAAAGCATTAGCGAAATGCTGTACTTAGTCAATCACATGCTTGTGCGCGGCATAAATTCGTTTATTCCGCACGCTTATTCGCAAACGTTTCACAACGCCGACTGTCCGCCGCATTTCGGTAAAAACACGCCGCTGTTCGGCGGATACAAACTCGTAATGCGATATATGCAAAAGATGTGCGAGCTGTTTGCGAGCGAGAGTGCGGACATTAAAGTCGGCATACTCTATCACGCCGAAGCGGAATGGAGCGGCAGAAAATACATGCCCGTCGATACGGTTGCGGCGGTGCTTTCCGAAAAGCAAATCGACTACGATATTTTGCCGAGCGATAAGCTTGACCAAGCGTATAAATACGAATACATTTTAGTGCCTTATGCCGAGTTTTTGCCCGAGGAAATACAATGCAAGTTAAAAGCAATATCCAAAGCTAAAGTAATGCGGCTGAAAAGCGGCGGCAAAAAAGAACTCGCCGCGCTTTTCTGCTCTTTGCCTCGTACGGTAAATATAAGCGGCGCGGGAGCAAAGCGTATTCGCGCCATGAAGTTACAAGGCAAAGAAACATACTTTTTGCACAACGCAGGGAATACGGTGGCGAATATCGCCGTAGTGTGTTCGGGCAAATCGTGCAAAATTTCGGATATGCTTTGCGGCACGGAAGAAATATTGCCCGCAAACGGCGGAGTGGTAAATGTGCGGTTACGCGCGGGGCAAGCGGTGTTTTTGGAAAGTTTGCAAGAAAACGCGCCGAAAAATCGGAACGCAAAAATTCAAAATATTCCGTTTGAAAAGACGGGCGAAGACGATTGTAGCGTTACGTATGCGGCGACCGTGCAAATGAACGAGTCCAACGAACTACGGATAGAATATACGGGTGAGTGGGCGCGTATCGCCGTAGGCGACAAAGAATACGGCTTTATCGGCGGCGTTGCGATTATTCCCGCAAGCGAGCTTTCCCGCTTAGACAATACCGAGCAAACAATCAAAATTACAGTATACAAAAATCTTGCTTTTACCATGCGCGACGACCTTAGCAAATTCGATATTTTGCGCCCCGCGGAACTTAAAAGCGTTTGTATCATCGAGAAATAAGCACTATGGAATTTACTTGGCAGACTATTGGTTTTTGCTTGGAAAACGAGAGAATATATATCAAAAAATTCGGGAATGCGGCGGAGAATAAAACGCGTACCCCTATTGTGGAATTGCAACTCGGCGGGCGCGACCACCCGAGCAACGTGGGCGGCAAAGCGGTGCGCTGTTCGGAAAGCGAAAGTTTGCGCTACGTTTCGCATTGCATGAATAAGGATACGCTCACTGTTACGCAAGCAAACGAATTATGCGAGGTGGCTACCCAATTTCGTGCGTTCGACGATACAAATGCCGTGCAAATTTTTTCGTGCGTGAAAAATCTTTCTTCCGAAAATATCACGGTGGAACTGCTTTCGTCTTTCGTGCTCGGCGGCTTGTTCGGCGGACGAAAAAATGCAGACAAAACGTATTTTACCAAGTTTACGCAAGGACACCATTGCGAGTGTCAGCCGCGCAGGTTTTCGCTCGAGCAGTACGGATTTAATACGTATATAGACGGCGGCGAAAAGTGCCTTGCGTATAAAAACGTCGGCAGTTGGTCGAGTAAAGAGCAGTTACCGCAAGGCATACTCGAATACGAAAACGAATTTCTTATGTTTCAAATCGAGAGCAACTGCCACTGGCAATATACGCTTTCGGCTCAAAAGGGCGAACTCGCGCTGTGCCTCGGCGGCGGCAGTGCGTTTTGCGGCAACGAGAGCAAAGAACTGTTGCCGAACGAGAGTATGCGCACGCCTACCGTTGCGCTCGCGTGCGGAAATTCTATAAACGCCGTAGTGGGCGAAATGACGAAGTATCGCCGTCATATCGCGGGGCAAAATAAATCTGACGAGCGGTTGCCCGTAATATTCAACGAGTATATGCATTTATCGTGGGACAGCCCCGACGAACAAAACACGCGGCGCATTGCGCAATCTGCGGCAAAGGCGGGCGCGGAGTACTACGTTATAGACTGCGGCTGGCACAACGAGGAGCCGGGCAATATCGTTTATCCGTACGTGGGGCAGTGGAAAGAGAGCAAAGCGCGTTTCCCGCACGGCGTGCGCGCCACTACGGACTATATACGCAGTCTTAATATGAAAGCGGGCTTGTGGATAGAACCCGAAATTATAGGCGTAAAGTGCGAAGAAATGCTTTCGTACTACGACGAAGGGTGCTTTTTGCACCGAGGCGGAAAGCGCGTTGCCGTAATGGGCAGATACTTTTTGAATTTCCGCGCGAAAAAAGTTACGGACTACTTAACCGAAACGATACGGCGCATGGTAGAGGACTACGGCGCACAGTACATAAAGATGGACTACAACGAAGATATAGGCGTTTGCGACGAAAGCCTTACCGCCGACCGCGCCGCATATCTCAAATGGATAGACGAAATTCGCAGTCGTTTTCATAACGTGCTTATCGAAACGTGCTCTTCGGGCGGCATGCGCATGGACTACGAAACGCTGAGCCGTTTTTCGCTCGTTTCCACGTCCGACCAAACGAACTACCGATTATATCCGTACATATCCGCAAATATTTTATCGGCGGTGTTACCCGAGCAAGCGGCGGTATGGAACTATCCCGTAGTAGGCGACGGCGAGATAGGTTCGCCTTTTACGCATGACGAAAAATGGGTGCAAGAAAACATTTCGTCCGAGCAAATCGTTATGAACACGGTAAACGCGCTGCTCGGGCGTATGCACCTTGCAAGCCATATAGAACTATTATGGAGCGCGCAGTTTTCGCTAGTGCAAGAGGGAACAGCCTATTACAACAAACTTACGCCGATAAAGAAAACGGCACTGCCGTACTTTCCGCTTGAGTTAATGTCGTTCGGTGCGCCGTACGCCGCTTGCGGACTGAAAACCGCCGACAGAATTTATTTGGCGGTGTGGAATTTAGGCGGCGAAAGCAAGATTTGCATACCGATTCCCGAACAGATACACAGCGTAAGAGTGGGCTATCCGCAAACGCTTAAAACGGATTTTACATTTACCGCAAACGCTCTCACGGTGCGATTTGAAGAAAAATACGCCGCAAGAGTTTTCGAGATTGAAACGGAAAAATAAGCAATTGAAAATAAACAGGGAAACGAACATAATGTACGAAAAAATGCAATTCGCAAACTTAGGTAAAATAACGCCGCAAGGGTGGGTAAAAGAGTTTTTGCAAACGCAAGCGAATGGCTTGACGGGAAAACTGCAACACACCGGATATCCATATTCCATAGCGTTTTGGAAAGGCGAAACGCGTGGTGACGAAACGCCGCCGTGGGAAGTGTTCGAGCAAACGGCTTATAGACTCGACGGCATGTATGTGTGCGGCGCGCTTATAGGCAGAGAGGATTTGTGCGCGTATGCCGACGAGAGTTTTGACTATGCGCTGTCGCATATCGCGCCCGACGGGTTTATCGGTTCGGAATTCTTGCGTGAAACGAGTGGGTGGCATCGTTGGCCGCAAGTCGTGTTTTTTCGCGCGCTCATCGCCAAGTACGAATACACGCACGACGAAAAAATCGTGCAAGCGTTACATGATTTTTATATAAAAGGCGATTACGATTATTCTACTAAGCGCGAGTTTTTGCATATAGAAATTATGCTGTGGGTGTACGGCAAAACGGGCGATAAAAGGCTGCTTGATTTGGCGAAAAAGACGTATGTCGACTATAATAAAAACTGCCGAGACGATAACAGCGAAAAAGTTATGCTGTCGGATAAAAAGCCGTATGTGCACGGCGTGACGCACGACGAAACGGCGAAAATCGGCGCGATTATGTATATGTACACGGGCGAAGAAAAGTATTTGCGCGTGTCGGTAAATGCGTTTGAAAAGCTCGATAAAATGTTTATGTTGCCCGACGGCGGACATTGCAGCAACGAATTCATGATAAATAACGACAGCTACCAAAGCCACGAAACTTGCACAATAAGTGATTATACCTGGGCGTTGTATTATCTTTTAACGGCAACGGGCGATGTTAAGTATGCGGATAAAATAGAAAAGTGTATTTTCAATGCGGGCATCGGTGCGGTGAAAGAAGATTTTTCCGCAGTGCAGTATTTTTCGTGCACTAACCAAACGCTTGCCACGCAAACAGGCAATCACAACGTGTTCTTTTGCGGCGAGGAGTGGATGGGATATAATTCCAAACATTTCACGGACTGTTGCGTAGGCAATGCCAACCGCTTTATGCCCAATTTTGCATGTCGCCTTTGGATGCGCAAAGAAAGCGATATATATGCAACGCTGTATTCGCCGAATGTATATTCGTTTGAACAGAGCGACGCAAACGTGCGAATCGATGAAAAAACAGATTATCCGTTTGAAGATACGGTGGCATTTTCGGTGCATACCGATAAATCGGTAAAGTTTACTTTATGCTTGCGTATTCCCGCATGGAGCGACGGCGCGACCGTCGCGGTGAACGGTAAAGAGAGAAAAACAGAACAGTCGGGTGTGTTTTATCGCATAGAGCGCGAATTTGCGGACGGCGACGAAATTACGTTGACGTTAAAACCGCATATACAGGCGAAAAAATCTTCGGACGGCGGCATATACTTTACGCGCGGCTCGCTTGTGTTTGCGCTCGGACTTGCGTACAAAGAGGAGAAAGTGCCCGTGCCGAACGGTGACGGAACGCTATGTAACTACAATCTTACGACGGACGAGGCGTGGAACTACGGCATAGACGAAAGCGAATGTACGGAAAAGGACGTACGGCTACATAGGAACTCGCCGAACGGGCAAAATCCTTGGACGCTTACGGGTGCGCCTTTACATCTTACCGTGCCTGCGCATCGATTGGCGGATTGGCAACTTTTGCACAAGACCGAAGTGACGCAGTGCACCAGTTTGTACGAAAAAGAATATAGACAAAAGGCGGGCGATTTCACGTTCACGCCGCCGCTGCCCGAAACAATATCCGAAAAAGGCGTCGGCGAAAAAGAAACGATTGCGCTCGTTCCCATGGGCGCGGCAAAATTGCGCGTTACCGTGTTTCCCGCGTTGAAATAGTCGAGGAGCAAAAAAGAGTATGACAGGATATAAATATTTCGGCGCAATGCTCGACTGTTCGCGCGGCGCGGTGCTCAAAGTAAGCGCAGTAAAACAGCTTATAAACGCATTGCAAAAAATGGGATATAACATACTCGAACTGTATACCGAAGATACTTTCGAGGTGGAGGGTGAACCGTATTTCGGCTATTTGCGCGGAAGATATACGGCAAGCGAAATCAAGGAAATAGACGAGTACGCGGCGGGGCACGGCATAGAACTTATACCGTGTATTCAAACGCTCGCGCATTTTACCAATCCGGTAAAGTTGCCGCGCTTTGCCGAAATAACCGACGTAAACGATATTTTGCTTATCGATGACGAAAAAACGTACGAGTTCATAGAACGCATTTTCGCATCGCTTGCAAAAAATTTCACGTCGCGTAACGTGCATATCGGTATGGACGAAGCGCACATGGTGGGCTTGGGCAAATATTTCGATAAACACGGCTTTACAGACCGCTTTGACATACTCAACCGTCATCTTTCGCGCATTGTAGCCATAGCGAAAAAGTACGGATTTAACCCGCATATGTGGAGCGACATGTTTTTCCGTCTTGCGGCGAAGGGCGAGTATTGCGCCCGCGGTGTTCACATTCCGCAGGAAGTGCGCGAAAAAGTGCCCGAGGACGTTGCCCTCGTGTATTGGGACTATTACCACACGCAAAAAGAGGACTACTCAGCTATGATACAGTCGCATAAGGAATTCGGGCGCGAGGTTTGGTTTGCGGGCGGAGCTTGGACTTGGACGGGCTTTGCTCCGCAGGCGCGTTTTACTCGCTTGTCCATGAAACCGGCTATGCAAAGCGTGCGGCAACACGGTATAAAGAACGTGCTCGTTACCGTTTGGGGCGACAACGGCGCGGAGTGCCCGCCGCAAACGCAACTGTATAATTTATACGCTATTCGCCGCTATGCCGACGGCGAATATAACGACGAAAAGATAGCCGACGAATTTGAAAAATTATTCGGTATTTCGGCGCATGATTTCGACTTGCTCGAACTGCCCGACTCCGTGCCCGATATAACGGATACGTTTTCCAACCCGAGCAAAATTCTTTTATATTCCGACCCGTTTTTGGGCATGTTCGACGGTGCGGTAACTTTGCATACGCATATGCCTTATGCGGAATACGCCGAAAAATTGGCGGCGGCGAAAAAGCTTGCGGGCGAGTACTCGTACTTATTCGATACTGCGGAAAAACTTTGCCGCCTAATGGAAATAAAAACGCATTTGGGAGTGCGCACGCGGAAAGCGTATCAAAGTGATTTGCGGCGCGAACTTGCCGAAATTGCCGACGACTATGTCGAAGCGGAAAGGCGGCTCGACGATTTCTTTGCGGCGTTTTCGGCGCAGTGGCATACCGTAAACAAACCGTTCGGGTTCGAGGTGCACTGTGCGCGATTGGGCGGGGTAAAACAGCGGCTTGCGCATTGTCGCAACAGGTTGCTTGCCTATCTTTCGGGAGTGATTGATAGGATAGAGGAGTTGCAAGAAAATATTTTGCCGCTTAATCCGAATTTGCCCGACAATTTTCTTATGAACGATTATCGCCGCTTGGTTTCGCCGAGCGAACTGTAAACAATGAATTTTAGGCGCAAGGAAAGGAGATTACAATGACGGTACGAGAATATATAAAAGAAAATATGCGCCGCACGTTGCGGCAAAACGTGCAAGACGACGATACGTTAATCGGCTTGCCGTATCCGTACACAGTGCCTTGCGCGGAGCACTGTTTTAACGAGCTTTATTATTGGGATACATACTTTACGAACAAGGCTTTGTTTGCGATTGGTCAGATTGAGCAAGCAACAAACAATATACGAAATATTTTGTATCTTATAGACCGCTTCGGCTACATGCCCAACGGAAGCCGCATCTTTTTCTTAAAGCGCAGTCAGCCGCCTTATGCCGCGCTCATGGTGGATGACGTGTTTAGAAAGAGCGGCGATTTGTCCTTTCTCAAAGTAGCGTTCGTAACGCTTAAAAAAGAGTACGGATTTTGGATGACTGAGCGGGTATCGAAAAACGGGCTTAATCATTACGATTGCGAAGAGGACGGAGAGAGTTGCGCGGCGTTTTATAACGGAATAGTGGCGGAGCGTATCGGTAAAGAGGATAGTCGCGACCCGAAAGAGGCGGGGCGGCACTACTTTGCGGAGGCGGAAAGCGGTTGGGACTTTAATCCGCGTTTTAACGGCTATTGCGCCGACTATAACCCCGTAGACTTAAACGGCAACTTATATATGTATGAAAAGTTGTTTGCCGAATACGAGGTTTTGCTCGGCGAGGGTGACGGCAAAGCGTGGACGGAGAAAGCGCAAAAGCGTGCCGAGAAGATGAACGCGCTATTATGGGACGGCGCAGAGGGCGCGTATAAAGACTATAACTACGTTACGCGCAAACTGTCCGATATAGTAAGCGCGGCGAGTTTTCGGCCGTACTTTGCGGGGCTTGCGGGCGAGAAACAAAAGGACGGGCTGTTAAACCTGTTGCGAACGCTCGAAAGCGATTGGGGTATTTTTACCACGGCAAAGACGGACAAAAAGTATCAGTGGGCATACCCGAATATTTGGGCACCCTGCCAGTACGTTGCCGTAGAAGGGTTGCGCCGCTACGGGTATGAAAGAGGGAGCAAACGCATAGCGCAAAAGTATGTTGCGCTCATAGAAAAGAACTTTGCCGCGTACGGCAAACTGTATGAAAAGTACAACGGCGTTACGGGCGATATAGACGCGGCGAGCGAATACGGCACGCCCGAAATGCTCGGCTGGACGGCAGGCGTGTATATGGCGCTGTGCAATATGATTAATTGACGGAAAAACTTATCCGTAATTCATAAACATTTGTTCGAACTCGGCAAGACTTGTCGAGTTTGTTTTATATAGCGGCGAAAAAGAAACACAAAGGGAGGCAAAAGGCGATTGACGGCGAACGAAAGACGCAAAATGTTACTCGAAAGACTATGCGTTCGCCGTCATGAAACAAGAGAAAACCTCGCCACCGAGTTCGGAGTGAGTTTGCGTACTATCGAGCGGGACGTTGTACGGCTAATGACGGAATATCCGATAATAACTACCCAAGGTTACGGCGGCGGAATAGGCGTGGAAGATTGGTATAAACCGGACATGAAATATTTGACGGATCAACAAGTCGAGCTGTTGGAAGAACTGTTGCCGACGCTTACGGAAAGCAAAGCGGCTGTTATGCAAAGCATACTCGACACGTTCAATCCAAGGAGGGGAAAGAAAGATTGAAAATGTAAGAAATGTGGGTTATTGCATGACATGGGAAAGCGATTGATTTATTTCATATTCTGTGGTATAATAAAGTGAAAAACACAAGAGGGCGAGGGTATGGAAAATAAAATCAAGGTATTCGAGAATAAGCAAGTCCGCACGGTATGGGATGCCGAGGCGGAAGAATGGTATTTTTCCGTCGTGGATGTGGTTGCTGTTTTGACGGATAGCGCTAAACCGCAAAACTATTGGTATGTTTTGAAAAACCGATTGAAAAAAGAGGGTAGTGAACTCCTTACAAATTGTAAGGGGTTGAAATTGGAAGCTCCTGATGGTAAAATGCGGGTGCAAGACGTACTCGACACGAAAGGAGTATTGCGTCTTGTGCAGTCCATTCCGTCGCCGAAAGCCGAGCCGTTCAAGATGTGGCTTGCCGAAGTGGGCAATGACCGCTTGAACGAAATTGCCGATCCCGAAAAAGCGTTTACGCGCGGAGTGGAATATTATAGGGCGAAAGGCTATCCCGAAGAATGGATCACGCAACGCATGATGAGTATCAAAGTGCGTAAGAAGCTGACCGACGAGTGGCAAGACCGCGGGATCACGCATGAAAAGGAGTACGCCATACTCACGGATGAACTCACCAAGGCGTGGAGCGGTCTTACGGTGCGGGAATATAAATCGCATAAAGGACTGAAAAAAGAAAGCCTGCGTGACAATATGACCGACATGGAACTCATTTTGAATATGCTTGCCGAAGCAACGACAACGCAAATATCGCAAATAGAAAAACCTACGGATTTTGAAACAAATAGAGCTGTCGCAAGAGAGGGTGGAAAAACGGCTAAAGAAGCACGAGCGGCGGTAGAAAAACGAATAGGAAAATCGGTAGTTACTTCGCTTAACGCAAGTGATAAACCGGCACTTAAAATTCAAGCGCCGAAAGTAAATAACGATAGTGACGAAGATTAACCTACATAGAAAGAGCCGAGAGGGTTCATAACCTCTCGGCTCTCAATTTTACCGTGTCGAATTAGATACGGTTAAATTGCTTGCGTCCTATCCGGCACATAGAATTTATCCGCAACCTTTACGGCAGTATATGTCACGCCGTCTATTGCTTGCGTAACGTATTCGGGCTTGCCCTTGGCGCTGGCGCGTAAGAGCAGTTTATCGACGTTCTCGGGTGCGCGGGGAATGTTACCGTCAAGGAATTTATCGGTAGAGCTTACTTCCAATATTTTCAATCCTTTTTGCACGAGGAACGAGCTGAACTGCCATAGCTTTTCAAACATTCCGTAACAGTCGAGAATAAAGCAAAAATCTTCGCTTTCACAGTAACCCGTAATTCTGAAATAGTTTGACATAGTTGTAAATCTCCTTATATAAAATTTGTTTTGGCTCATGCCGCTGTTTGCAGTTGCTTTAATTTTCTATTCGCATACGGCAGCCACTTTTTATTGACGTATTCCAATACACTGTCGTCCGGTCTATGATCGTGTTCGCCGTAGCATTGCAAAACTTTTCGTTGCCGCAACGAGTATTCCACCGTAACGAACGGCACGTCCGGACTTTGTTTGTTCCGTATAAAGAAAATGAGGCTTTCTTCGCGGATAAATCGCTGGTCGTAATTCATGCGTCCCACGCAATGGTCGAGAGCTTCGCCCTCGCGGATAAGGTCTTGCGGCGAGCGCGCTATCACGACAATGAACGTATCGTCTTTGTCGCGTTGCAACACCAAATACTTCTCGGCAATCTCGGCAAATTTCGCATACAGTTCTTTGCGTTCTTCGGCGTCTTTCAATGCCTTAGCCGTACGGTACTCGTCGATACGAATATCGTGCCAACGTTTGAAATCGTGCGGATAGCGGTTTTTCGGCAAATTCATATCCAAGCCGAGATAATTGCAGGCATGCAAATAATCCGCATAAGACGGAAGGTTTATTTTCTTCTCCATAACGTATTCCATAAGCTCCGTAACTTGCTTGTCGGTCTTGAACAGCCGCTTTATATTCTTGTATCCGTCTTGACGGTAGAACGACTTTTTCTCGGCTTCCAATTCTTGCACCTGTTTAAGCGGTTTTCCCGTTTTGTAGGCAATAAGCAGCGTTCCGACGTAATAATGCCCGTAATGCAGTTCATCTCGCTTTTGTATAAGCCATTTACGGAAGTGATTGTCTTTACCGATCTTGCGCAATATCTGCACGCTCGTTGCGTACTCGGATAGACCGAACTTAACGAGCATTTCCGCTTGGCTGTATTTTTCATAAAGCCGCAAGTATTTGAACGTATCCGTATAGCGGTATTTGTCTATTGCGCTGTAACGGTATTCGGGGAATTTTAATATGTATTCAATATTGAGAACGGGGCAGTAGATATTGAAATACTTATCATCTTGCCAGCCCCAACTCTTGCTTTCATACCACTTGCGTGTCTTTTGTAAACCTTGCTCGAACCAGCCTACGGAGTAGTTGCCCATAAAGTGCAAGACGATATCTTTGAGAAAGCATTTGTCCGAGTGAATACCGTGAACGACGACTTGCTTGCACCGCCAGCGCGGACTGTTCCATTTGTTCTTACACGCAACGGTAATTTTTACGAGTTCGCCGTCATTCTTGGTAAGATACGAGTAAAAGCGCGTATAGCCGGAATTGCGCCACGGGTTTATTTTCTCGGCTTTGTGTATACGTTTCATCATATAGTTCGGTATGGGTTTAATCTTTTCTATTTTCATACTGTTCACCTCATGCAATATCCATTTTGCCGTCAAGTAGTTTCAAGAGAAAGATAACTGTGTCTTCATCAAACGAGGACGGAGAAATGGTCGAAGTCTGTTCTTCGGTAGAAGGCTCGTCCAAACTTTTCGGCTCTTGTATATCTCCGTCAAACTGTTGCATTTCCGACTCGGTAAGTTCTTCTACGTCAAGCACCTCGTCCGTGTCGGCGTCTACCGTCTTGCCGTTGTCCATGACGATTTTGTTTTGTTTGTCATTATGCGTAACGCCATTTTTCTCGTCCACGGCTTGCTGTAACGCATCGGCGATTTCTTCCACGCTCGGATCGTTTTCGGGTGGTATGGATGCGGGTGTTTCGGCGCTTGCAACGCTATCCGTGCCCGCACGTTCTTTCGGTTGTTCGGTAGCTTTTTCGTCCAAAAGGTCGAACATGGATAGTTGCGGCTTGGGTTTGGGTGGAGGCGGCGAGTGGGGAATAGATGGCGTATTATTCTTAGTAGTTGCTTTCGCGGGCTTGGGTGGCTTGTACTCCGTCCCGTCCTCGTTATAAAGCTTGCCTTCGATGGAGTCTTCCTCGAAATAGTGGATCGCCCAACTCATAATATCGTCGCCGAGTACGCAAACGGCTTGTGAGCCGGACTTTTGCTCGTTCAGCATTTTGCGAGCTTGCTCGGTGGCATAGGTCATAAAGGTGGTAAGATCCTTTTTGTTCAAAAGGCGATTACCGTTTTTTTCTATGTACACACCGTTGTTTATCTTGTCGGCAAGTGTGTCGCTCACCGTGGGGATAAGGTTATCTAATACGATTTGTTCTCGGCTGTTATTAGCCGTTGAATTTAATATTGCCATAAATAAAACTCCTTGTTTTTTTGTAATGTCGGTAGAAAAAGTATAACTCATACTTGGATGCAACGTCACGTTGCCTAAAACGGACAGCCGCGCCAACGAGTCTTGTATTCGGATATTTTTAGGATAGGAAAGGTATCCCATACAACGCGCTTTAAGCGCTTGGGCGGGTCGCGCTCGTACCAACGCACGTGCCACTCGGCAAGAGAATACGTGTTTGTCACAAGATATACTTTCCACTTGTTCGAATCTTGCTTTTTGTAACACACTTTGTAGCCGTAATGATTCATTCCGTTATTTTCCTATACACGTCGTCGGAAAAGTATGCGCCTATGAACCAATTAAAAAGGGCGTGACACCGCACGCCCTTGTAGTCCACGATATAGTCGTTATCTCCGACTTTTTCGAGTACCGTTATTTCTTTTTTTACTTCGGGTTTTATCTTCCCGACGTTCAACGATTGAATGTATGCCTGTGTCTTAAATCCGTTCATGCTTATAATACCTCCATGACGCGCAAGTCTATGAACGAGTGGGTGTACCAATCATTCTTGTCCGTAATGTGCCACCAAACTTCGCTTTCGCAAGAGTTGTTGTCCTCGAAATCAAATTCGTACCGGTCGTCTACGGGGTAGCCTTCGTCGTCGAACTCGATGTTGCCAACCCACGACATTTCGGGATTGCGCTCGTTGCAAATAATTATATACTTTGTTCGCTTTTTTGATAGACTCTCTTATGGTTTTAAAGGGTGGAACAAAAAAATAACTAAGTACATGGATATAGAGGGGTTTATGTTAAAAATTGAAAACGCAGCAGTTGAGTGCCTGTATTCAATTGCAAATATAGCGGCAATTTTTAGTTTCCGCGATAAGAGTTTAATTGGAATAAGAGATACTTGTATTAATAAAATACTTTTTCATTTGCACCAAAACCCTATCGAGACTTGGCAGCAAATTGATGAAAATACAATTTTTCTACTTTTTGGATATGACACTTTTTCTAATGGATTGGTCAAGAAATCCCAATACTATAAACAAATACGGCTTAAATTTGCAGAAGCAATAGACGCAAGTATATTGGCAAGCCAAATTTCATCTAATGTTTTATATAATTGGCAATCCATAGCAGAATTATTGGAAATTATATATAGTTTTGATAAAAATAAGTATTTTCAAATAATTAATAAAGTCGAATTAGACAAACTCTCTAAGCATTTACAGGGACTTTGGGGAACAGAACAAGAGTTTGAGTTCTTACATGTTTTTTATTATGATAGCAAAGTAATTAAAAAGCTCATTACCCTTTGTGAAGCAGATATTAAACAAATAACATCATCTATTCTATTCTTTTCTACAGATGGTGCGATTTATCTTCATAAGCAAGGTCGGGAATTTAATATTGAATATTATCGAAATGAATAAACGGGCTTACGGGATTTGTCACAAGGTGGCAACACAAACCGCTAACGTATGAAAACAACTACAATGTTCGGGAAAACGGAAAGTTCGTCAGAGCGCAGTAAAATGAAAAAGCACAAGGCAATCAACCTTGTGTTTTTTCTATTATCCCACCTAAGAACCCGCCCCCATGGGAAATAAATCAATTTTTTATTTTTTACTCCGAAAGTGTGACAGTGTTACATAGTGGCGTATAAAAGTAGTACTAATGATTATTTATTATCGGGCGATTTTTGCACGATTACTTTTCCGTCCTTTACGGCGATAAGCATTTTGCCCTTGCATTTCGGGCAATAGATTTCTATTGTAGAGCCGTTGTCCGCTTTTAATAATTTATACCCGCAGTCGCGACATACAACGTAATTTGTCATATTGCCTCGCTATTTTCAAAAGCAGGTTTCTTATAATGCTTGCCTTTAATAAAAACTATAAGAACGATTATAAACGAAATTGTTTGCGCGATTGCCGCTCTTACAGTTTGTAATTCGTCAATTCCGTTTGTAGAACTGATATGCAATATATTTACTATCGTGTTATTTATAAAATGGTCGGTCATAGGCAACCATAACGAGTCCGATATTTTAGTTAACAAACAAAATTTTGCCCCTGTAATTCCCGTTGCAAAAAACAACGTTAACATCATCATAAACATTCCGCCTAAACTGCGTTCTCCGTCGATATAACTACGCAAAGGCGCGACCAAATGCCCGTTTGATTACCTATATTACCGTCAACGGAATAACTTGTAACGTAGAAATGTAAAGACGGCGATTTACCCATAGCCGCAATAATAATCAACTCAATTCCATAGGCTAAAAAGTAAACCGATATTCCAAGTAAGGTTCCCAAAAGTATATTGTTGTGGATGCGTTTAACTCGAAAGCCCGCGTCAGTCGGTTTTATATGTAAAGCCCGAAACATTACAAAACAAATATTACCGTCATCATCATAACAACGGACGATATTATCAACCGATTTTACCGCGTGTTCTATACGGTTTCCGACATTTCGGGATACTCAATTATAACCTCAATATCGTTTTTTATTTTGTTTTCTTTTAACGTGATTTTCACTGATTTAATTATAGCAAAAATAAGCCTTAAAGTAAAGTTGATATTATGCGTGAACAAAATTGATTTTTCGACAATACCATTAGTTTTTTAACAGCCTGAAAGGCAATCCCGCCAATCGATAACCTTGATTACAAAGTGTTTGCCGCCGACGATTATATAAACCCGCTTTTAGTTTTGGGGGGCGGCAAGGAAATTGAAAACGTGCGGCTGTCGCTTTTCTAATGGATGAGATTGCCGCGCTCACTGCATTCGCTCGCAATGACGTGTAGTCCATATGAGATTGCCGCGCTCACTGCATTCGCTCGCAATGACGTGTAGACCGTATGAGATTGCCGCGCTCACTGCGTTCGCTCGCAATGACGTGTAGCCTGTATAAGATTGCCGCGCTCACTGCGTTCGCTCGCAATGACATGTAAAACCAAACCGGTCATTGCGAGCGAGTTTACGAGCGTGGCAATCTCCTGCATGGAACACGTAAGGCGGCTGTATATGACTGCAGTTAAATTTCAATTTAGCGAAGTTTGTTAAAATTAAATGTGTATATAAGGTATTGTAAAACGAGATTTCAAACTTTTGGCGACAAAAATGATAAAGCGGTTTTGCTATAACAGAGAACGTCATATCAATGTTCTCAGTAAGGTTCGCAAAGGAATAACGCGCCTCCCTGTAGCAAAAGGTAATGTTTTTGTATTAAAATTAAAAAACATTGCGTTAAAATTCGGAGTCGGTATTGACAAAAGTTATTAAATGAGATATTATTGTTTTGTAGAGGAGCGAGTTTTATGAGTATATATGAAAAGAGATCCGACAACAAACATTATATATATCTCAAAAAGCAAGGGCAGCCGTCGTTGCCGGGAAGAATACACGAAATAACGTGTTTGCCTAACTTTCACCGTGCCAGCGAATTTATAATAATTACAAACGGCAACGTTAATTGTAACGTAAACGGAAAGCACAGTTCACTCGAGGCGGGCGATATATTGTTTGTAGACAGCTTTTTGCCGCATTCGTATGTTGCAAGCAACGACGTCGACGGTTACGTCCTTGTTATGAGCGAGTGGTATTTGCAATTTTTCCGCAAAGAATTCGAGCGCATGTGTTTTCCTACCGTGATGAGCAAACATAGCAAAAACAAAGAAATAGCCGAGTATGTTGCAGACTGGCATTTGTGGCTTGAGGCGGGAAAAGGAACGGTTTATGACGGGTTTAACCGTGCGAATTTGTTTTTTGCGCTGCTTTACGACGCTTATTCGCTTGTGCCCATGCGGCTTGAGAAAGGCAACGAACTTGTTGTGAATATGCTTAATTATATAGACGAAAACTACGCCGAAGATATAAGCATAGAGAAAATAGCCGACGAGTTCGGCTACGCCAAACAATATTGCAGTAAAATGTTCAATAAAGTGGTGGACGAAAGTTTTCGTAAATATCTTAATCGAGTGAGGGTGTTGCGTTTCAGAGAGATGTGGGACAGTCAAACGGTCAAACAGCGCGATACCGTGCTCAAACTTGCTTTTGCGTGCGGGTTTGAAAGCCAGTCTACTTTTTATAGAGCGTATAGAGAGCTGTACGGAACCACTCCGAAATGCTGAACGAATTTTGCGGCCTTCCTTATTAAAGGGAGGCTTTTTTATGCGTTCAAGTTGCTTTTGCAACCTGTGTATCCGTATGGTTGCAACGGCAATTTGTTTACTTTTTGAAATATATAAAGTAGTTAGTGAGAGGTACGGGGGGGGGTAGTATGTTATACTATTGGTAAATAACGGTTTTGCTGTTTTTAGATTGGCGCGGTAAAAAGGAAAATGATGCCCGCCGCACGGAGCGGGGCATAAAAGGAGAGCGGATGCCGAAAACAAACGACAATATAATAAAGTTCTTGCGTGAAAATATGCGAAAGACCGTGCGCCTTCCGAAAGACAGCGGAGGTCTGTTGAATTATCCGTATACCGTTCCGAGTACCGGCGATGGGTTCAGAAACTTTTTTTACTGGGATACGTATTTTGCAAATTGGGCACTGTATGCGATGGGCATGTATGAGCAAGCGGGTAACAATCTTAAAAACATGGCGGAGCTTATAAATAAATTCGGTTATATGCCCAACGCCGACGTGCTTACCAACCGCAGTCAGCCGCCTTTGTTTATACGCGGCGTATATGAGTATCGCGAACAAACGGGCGATGCCGAGTTTGTGCGAAAAATGTTGCCCGCCATGCGTGCCGAATACGATTTTTGGATGCGCGACAGAATTGCCCCGTGCGGACTCAATCGTTACGGTTCGAGCGCAAAAACGGAAGACGAGATAATTTCTTTTAACAAAGAAATAGCGGAGCGTTTGGGATTGAACCTTAGCGAAAAGGAGGAACGCGACGTTCAGTTGTTGGCGTCGGCGGAAAGCGGTTGGGACTTTACGTCGCGCTTTTTCGATAACGGAGAAAGTTGCCGCTCTTACGATATTTGCCCTGTGGACTTAAATGCAATACTTTTCGACGCAGAACTTAAACTTGCGCAGTTCGAACGCGAATTCGGCTCCGGCGCGGAACGCATGGAAGCCGCCGCCGCAAAGAGAAAAGAGCTTATGCGAAAATACATGTACGACGGAAAGACGTATCGCGACTGCTATGCCGACACGGGAGAATTGCGCGGAGAAAATACGCATGCGGGCAGTTTCTTCGCCGCGGCGTTCGGCGTGGATAAAAACTGCGGAGTAAAGACGCTTTGTAACGAACTTATGACAAAACACGGGCTTCTTACCTGTACCGAAAACAAATACAGCAAGCGTTTTCAGTGGGATTATCCTATGATGTGGCCGCCGCTTGCCGGCATAGCCGAAGTTTCGCTCAGAAAAGCGGGTGAATACGATTTGGCGGAAGAACTGAGGGTTGCTTTTATACGAACGGTGGAAAAAGTATTTGAGTGTACCGGCAATTTATGGGAAAAGTATAACGTGGTTTCTTGCGTGGTGGGGCATGCGGCGGAATATAAAACGCCGCCGATGCTCGGGTGGACTGCGGGGGTGTATTTGCGTTTTACCGAAATTCAAAATAAAAAAGGAGAAAAGAAATGAAAAGTTTTTTTAGAACGCTTGCGTTTGCCGTTTTGGCTCTGTGCGTTGCGGTGAGTTTTGCCGCTTGCAATACGGGTCTCCCGCAAGCGCCCGAACAGCCGATAGACATCGATATCGACAAAAACGTGCAAGCCGATTTGGTTGCCGTGGTGGACAACGACGGCGTGGAAAAAATGATAGTGGAAGAGCTTGCCGAGGAATTCTGCAAAGAATATCCAAACGTGACGGTAGACGTTGTGCAAAACGCCGACGTTATATCGTATATCCGTTCGGGCGAGGCGGTTGACCTCGTAAGCGTAATAGGCGAAAACGTATCGTATTATGCTTCGCAAGACATTTTGACGCCTCTCGACGATTACATGGAAGCGCAGAAATTCGACGAGAGCAAGTATTATTCGTCCATGCTCGAACTCGGACGCGACAGCGTGACCGACAAAATGTATATGATGCCGCGCGATTACAGCCGCATAACATGTTTTTACAATAAGGCGCTTTTCGATAAGTGCGGCGTGGCTTATCCCGTCGATACGCCCGAAGACCCTTGGACGTGGGACAAATTCGTAGCTACGTGCAGGGCGCTTAAATCGAGTCCGGAGTTCCCGTCAAACTACGTGCCCGTACAGGCGGCTATGTCTTACGATATTCTCAATTGGGGAATAGTGTCTTCTTACGGCGCGGAGAGTATATTAAAAGACGATTTCACTCTTGCGGATGCAAACAGCGAAACGTATAAACAGTGGCAAAAGGGAATGCTTACCGCCGCGGATATGATTACCGAAAAATATTCGCTCGACAGTCGTTTGTATAAGGCGACCGACTTCGAAAACGGAGCGGCGGCAATGAGTTTTGCGGTGGGAGCTGCGAGCACCACATACAAACAAAAAGGCATAGATTACAACGTGGTTCCGTTTCCGGCGATAGGCGATACTCCCAAAACGCCCACCGGTACTTGCGGTTACGCCATAGCCAAGAATTCGTATAACAAAAACGTAACTTGGGCGTTTCTCAATTTCATCATGAGCGAAGCAGGTCAAAAGATTATTTCCGAAAAAGGTCAGCTTATTCCCGTGCTAAAATCGCTTGCCGAAGACGAGAGTTCGCAGTGGCGCAAAATGACAAACGGCAAAGGTAATGCGGTAGACACCGCACAGTTCATAAAACATACCGAACGCGACGTTACGGCTACTTGGTTCGGCAAACTGCCGGCGCTTGCCCGCAACGCGTACGGCGGATTTTACAAGAAGTTTTTGACTTCGGTATGCGACGGCAACAAGAGCTTTGCGCAGGCGCATACGGTTCTCAAGGGGCAGATAGAAGAGTATAAATCGAATTATCCCGAATACTTTGTGTAGAGGTGATTTATGGCTTTGCTTGAATCGCTCGCAAAACGTAAGATAAGCCGCAAAAGCCTTTTCGACAGATTGGGTTGGTTCGCGTTTATTCTTCCCGTAGTGCTCGGTGTGCTTATATTTTCGCTGTATCCTATGGTGGTATCGCTTTATTACAGCTTTTTCAAAACGTATACGGGAACTACCGATTTGCCGTTTTGGACGATAAACGGATTCAATAATTTCGGGCTGTTTAACTACAAACGTATGTTTACCATAGATTCCGAAGTGTGGCAGTCTTTCGGCATAACGTTTATTTATGCGGTTGTGAGCGTCCCCGTATGCCTTATATTGTCGTTTCTGATAGCGTTGCTACTGAACAGTAAGGTAAAAGGAATAGGCATATTCAGAGTAATTTACTATTTGCCGGTTATAATTCCCACTACGATAAACGGCTTGCTTTGGGCGGATTTTTACGACGTTCGGTTCGGACTTGCGAATCAGCTGCTTACGTCCGTCGGGCTGCCCGCCGGTACGTTCTTTACGTCGGCAAACACGGCTCTCGTCACGTTTATGTCGCTCAATCTATGGACGCTCGGCGCGTCTATGATACTGTGGCTTTCGGCACTCAAAAACGTTCCGGCGTCGCTCATAGAATCGGCAAAGTTAGACGGCGCGGGGGCGTTTCGAAGGCTTGTAAAAATAATAATTCCCATGTGCACGCCCATACTTTTTTATAACATAATTACGGGCGTGATAGGAGCGTTGCAAATGTTCGGACCCGTGATGACTTTAATGGGGCAAAGCGGCGCGGGACCGGATAATGCATTGTATTTCTTTGCGTATAAGATATATAATACGGCGTTCGGCGCGTGGGAAATGGGCTATGCGTGCGCGCTTGCTTGGTTTTTATTCCTCATCATTGCCGCGCTTACCGGACTTGCGTTCGGCACCAATAAATGGGTTTACTACGGCGACGGAGGTAACGACTGATGACAAAAGTCAAGACTCTGCAAGTAGTGAAAAAAGGCATGATTTATGCGGTGCTCGTGCTGTTCTCGATGTTTTTTCTATTTCCGTTCGCGTTTATGTTTTTCAAAAGCGTAATGGGAAATTTGGAATCTGCGGGCTCGCCGTACGTTCGTTTTTTGCCCGAAGGCGCATGGCATTTCTCCAATTACGCAAGAGTGTTCGACAGTTCGTTTTTGCGCTACTTCCGCAACACGCTCATAGTAATCGCGTTCAACATAGTGGGAGTTCCGCTTGCGGCTTGCTTCGTGGCATTCGGATTTGCGCGCGGTAAATTCAAGACCAAGAACTTTTGGTTTGCCGTAGTGCTCGGCACCATAATGCTTCCCGGCGTGGTGACGCAGGTGCCCGTCTACATTATGTTCAAAAAGTTCGGGCTTACCGGAACGCTCGCCCCTCTCATTATACCCAACTTTTTCGGCGGCGGCGCACTCAATATATTTTTGGCGAGACAGTTTATACGCGGCATATCCAAAGAGATAGACGAGGCGGCGCGTATAGACGGTGCAAGCAGATTGAGAATATTTTTCGGCATTATATTTCCGCTGCTTAAACCCATTATAATTTATATAGTCATAAACACGTTTATATCGTGTTGGAGAGATTTCGACAGCGCACTCGTGTTTATAGGCGATACGCGCGCGTCGCGGCAGTGGCAAACGTTGGCGTTGGGAATTTACTATAAATTCCTTATTCGCGGCACCGAAGACGTTTACCCCAATATGCAGATGGCTACGGGCGTAATAATGGTTTTGCCGGTAGCGGCGCTCTTCCTCGTTTTTCAACGCCGGCTTATAGAGGGCGTGGTAATGACGGGTATCAAAGGTTAATCCGTAAAAAAATATAATAAGGAGAAGAAAAGATGAAGAAAAGGACTTTGCCGATACTGCTCGGCGCATTGGCGATAGCCGTGTGCATTGCGGTAGCGCCGCTCTATGCGAGTGCGGCTTTTGCCGAGGACTCGTGGGAGTGGAACGTGACGAAAGGTGACGTAACGCAGTCTACGGACAGTTACGGCACCGTGTTTACCTCGAGCGACGAATATACCGTAGCGTCTCGAAAAAAAGTTTGGGTGGACAAATTCGGACTTGCTTTCCGCATAAACCGCGATACGAAGGGCAGCGTGGTACTTGTTATTTCGCCCACGGAGGAAACTTGTGCGCAGGATAAGGGCATAAGGCTCAAAGCGGAAGCAATATCCGACGATTTGCTCGAATCGGAAATTACGCTTAGCGTTGCGGGCGAACAGAAAGAAAAGTTCGAAAGCAACATGTTCAACTGGACGGACGGCAAATCATACGACACGAACTATTTGTATCTTGCCAAGCGTGACTCGGGTTGGGTAATAAACTGCAACGACCACGTTACCGCGCTCGGCAGCGACGCGTCCGCCGCGCTCGATACCGCTCTTGCGACTTATCAAGGCAGAGTAGGTTATTTGCAGTTCGGTGCATCGGCGAACACAAAGTTCACATACGCGGGCGTGCAATACGGAATGCCCCGTCAGTCGGGTGAAAATCCCCAAGGTTTCGGATACGAAATTTTCGACGCGCCCCGTTGGACGGAAACATACGGCGAGGAGCTTTGCGGCTATGCCTCCGACTTCGGCAAGCAATATGCCGTAAGTTCCACTCTTCCCATGCCGCTTAACGGACTTACCGCCAACGTAAGAATAGCGCACGGCGAAAAGAATATGCACTTTTTTATGGCGTTCACCTCGCTCAATAATCATAACTGGTATGCCGGTACTTATACCATAGCGCTTATGGTGAAGTATAATAAGAACGATACCGACGGCAAGACCGACATAAGCTTTATGATGTATGACGATAAGACGGACGCAAATCACGAAGAACCCATAAAATTCAGTGAAAGAACGGACGCTTTCAAATGGTTCGAAACCAACGAAATTCGCGTCAAAAAGCTAAAAGGAATGTGGCTCATAACGCTCAACGGAAAGGAGTTGTTTTCGGGCAAAGTAAGCTCGGACGGACTTAACGTAAACGATTATTTCAATATTGTGGCGCCGTACTACGTAGGCGGCAGTGCATATTATCAGATGTTTGCGCCCGAAAGTTCGGGAGGCGTGGGTAATGACGGTTACGTTATAGAAAGTCTTAAAGTGCAAAACGCCAACAACGCGCCGCAGGTAGAGCACGAAGTTATGCAAAAGGTGAACGAGACGCAGTACAAAGCGGGCGACACTTTGAGAATAAATCTCAACGAGTTGTTTACCGACGCAGACGGCGACGCTCTTACGTTGTTTGCCACCAAAGGAACGATAGAGGACGGAATTTGGACTTATACGCCGAACACGGCCGAGCATATATTCGTGACGTTTACGGCAACCGACGGCGATGCGGCACAGGAAATTCGTTTGGAGTTTAATATTACGAACGCTTCGGCGCAGGCTGCCCAAGAAGGGTGTTCGTCGGCAGTCGGCGCACCGTCGGCGATAATCGCAGCGGTTGCGATATTGTCGGCACTCGCGATTATCTCAACCAAAGGGAGGAAAAACAATGAAAACGTTGGGTAAAAAGATATTGACCGTAATGCTGGCTTTGTGTTTGACGTTCGCGTTCGCGGCGTGCGAAGGCGACTCGAACGGTACCGGCGGCGGAAACGGCGCCGGTGAAACCAAAGACAATATTATCAAAGCAGACGATTTTACGTGGCGCAACAAAGCGGGCAAAGACGTATACGACGACGAGTTTTTGGATATGTACTTTTTTTCGGACAAAAACGATGCCGTTACGTATTTTTGCAATTCGATGTATAAATCTTACGGCGACCTTACCATGGGCAATCAGCCGTATGTGGGATTGGGAGTAGGGTGGTGCCCCGCGTGGTACGAGTGGATGGCGCTTATACGCAACTGGTCGGATAACGACTGGGTGAAAAACCGTTGGCGCAACTATCTTATAGATTGCCCCATATCGGCGGACGGCTACGTATGGAGCTACGACACGCCGCACTGGCCCGACCTCGGATTTACAGACAGTCACCACAATTTCCATTACGATAACAATTTCCGATTCGTAATCACGGTATGGAATTTCTGTGCATGGGAAAACTCGTTGGATTTGTTGAATGCGGTAGACCCTTCTACCGTAGCCAACGACACCGAAGCTCACGAGGGAACCTACCATCAGGCGGAAGACGTATCCAAAGGCAAGACTGTGGGTTGGAAGCTCGAAAAAGCAATAGACTACGTGATGAACGAACTGCACGGCAAAGACGGTCTTATAATAATAGACGAAAACGCGCAGGACGGACTCAATCTCGGCACCAACGACAGCTATTCGTGTAACTACTGGGATAACATTCCGTTCGGTTACAAGGATGCGTACGAAAATATACTTTTTTACAACATGCTCAAAAGTCTTACCGAACTTGAAACCATGCGTGAAAATGCCGAGCAGGCAACTTATTACCGAGATTTGGCGGCTACCGTAAAGACCAATTACAACAAAACTTTTTGGAACGAAAAAACGGGCAGATACGTGGGTACGGTGGACGTGAACGGCATCATGCGCGATTACGGCATCACGTTTGTAAATACCGAAGCCGTTGCCGCGGGGCTATCGAGCGCGGAGCAAGCCAAGAGCATATACGATTGGCTTGACGGCAAACGCATAGTGACGGGCGACACCTCTACGGGCGAAGATATTTACCGATATATCGCGGCGCCTCGCAGCAATACGCTCGATTACGGCGCAATATCCGACCCCGACGCCGAAAACAAATTCTGGTGGCACGACAACAACGGCGGTCAGGCTCTTTCGGGCAACGGCGCATACGGCTATCACGTGGAAAACGGCGGAGCCATTTTGTATACCGAATATTACGATATTATGGGACGTATAGCGTCGGGCGACTTGACGAGCGCATACGCTCGCATGGAAACGCTTGCGCGCGAATATGCGAAAGACGAGTTAAACCGCGATCCCATGAATCCCACTTCGGGCGGATACGACGTGCTCGGATTTGTGGGAGAATTTCCCGAGAGCGGACTCGTGCCGGTGGCTTATCTCTACGGATTTATAGGAGTCAACTTGCGTGCCGACGGCATATATATTGCTCCCAATATTCCCGAGGGCTACGGATATATGGGTGTAAACGATATCGTGTTCGACGGCAAAATTTATACGATGTGCGCGTATCGCGACGGTAAGTTCCGTATCTCGTCGGAAGAGGGAATGGACATTGCCCTTTCGGTAAAAGACACGGCGGGAGTCGGAACGAGAAAGCTCGTACTGTTCGACCGCTACGACAATGCCGTTTCTTCCGCTCTCGTTACCGCAAAAGACGGCGAATTTCGTTTGGATTTGACCGATGCCGGCAGTATAGCGTATGCTTGCTTGCAGTAAGCGATAAAGGATTTTCGCTATGGCGGAATGGATTTGGTATCCCGGAGACAGGGAAATAAAAACTCTCAACGAAGTAAGCGCTCGGCGATATATGCGCGACGTGATTCAGCCGCCCGTGTGGCAGTCGCATGCCGTAGAGCCGAGCGTCAAATTCGGCAGAGAATTCACTCTTTCGCAAGACGACGAATTAGTTATACGCGCGAGCGGCGAGTTTAATATAGAGCTTGACGGAGCGGGTAAATTCGTGCACGGTTTCGACGGCGTTCTGCCGCTAAAAGCAGGTAAACACTCTCTTTGTATTCACGTGTTTGCAAGCGGCGGCAAACTGCCGTGCGTATACGTAAAGGGCAGAGAGATACAGAGCGATAAAGAATGGCAGTGTACGCTGTTGGACGGCAAATTCGTATACGTAGGCACGGGCGGATTTACCGACGAGAATATGTCGCCCGACAATTACGCTTTGCCGCTTTTAAGACGCGAAGCCGTGAAAACCGAGCTAAAAGACGACTGCGTGCTTTACGATTTCGGCGAGGAAACTTTCGGCTATATCGAAGCGGAGGAGCATAACGGCAAAGGCGAAGTCAAACTGTATTTCGGCGAATCGAGAGAAGAGGCGGAAGATTTCGAGTGTTGCGAGAAAATCGGCAATATAGCGTTGTGCGACGGACGGACGCGTAATGAGCGCACCAATGCATTCAGATTTGTGGCGGCGGTGTGCGAGCGAGGCGCAAAGATAGGCAAACTTGTCGAATTGTACGAATATCGTCCGCAACCGCGCGCGGCAAAGTTCGAATGCGAAAACAAAGAACTACAGCGCATATGGGAAACGGCAATGCACACCTTTATGCTCAATACGCGCGAATTCTTTTTGGACGGCATAAAGCGCGACCGCTGGGTTTGGTCGGGCGATGCAAGCCAAAGTTATCTGTTAAACGCTTATTCGTTTTTCGACGAAGAGACGGCTCGCAACACGATAGTCGCATTGGGCGGTAAAAACAACGTAGTGCGGCACATGAACACCATAGTAGATTATTCGCTGTACTGGCTCATATCGTGCCGCACGCATTACCGTTATACGGGCGATACGGAGTTTTTGAAGAGAATATATCCGCGTTTCACGGCATGGGCGGACTTCGTGCTCTCGCGCACCGACAGCAGAGGATTTTTGATTGCCGCGCCCGAAGATTGGGTGTTTATAGACTGGAACGACGCAATAACCAAAGACGGCGACGTCTATTCGTTCTTGCAGATACTTCTCTACGGTGCGTTGTGCGCGGGCAGGGAAATAGCGAGCGTAATCGGCGAAACCGGCGATGCGAAAAAATACGCTTCGCTTGCGAAAAAGCTTTGCGCCGATATTCAAGACGCGTTTTGGTGCGAAGACAGGGGAGGCTATGCTCATTCGCTCAAAGACGGCAAAAGCGATTTGCTTATATTGCGCCAAAACAACGTAATGGCTGTGTTGTGCGGCATAGCCGACGAGCGAAAAAGTCGCAAAATATTGACAAGCGTGTTGTTTAGCGATGCGGTGCCCGCAATAACCACCCCGTATATGCGTTTTTACGAGTTCACCGCGCTTTGTCTGTTGGGCGAAACCGAGCGCGTATATATCGAGATGATGCGATATTTCGGCGGCATGCTCAAACTCGGAGCGACTTCGTTTTGGGAATATTTCGACCCCGAGCAAAACGGCGCGGAACATTACGGTATGTACGACCGCAAGTACGGTAAAAGTCTGTGTCATGCGTGGGGAGCCACCCCGCTGTGGATAATAGGTCGTTTTTTGTTGGGAGTTAAACCGATGGAATGCGGCTACGGCAAAATAGCGATAGAGCCGCGTTTGGATTTGTTGGGCAACTGTAATGCCGAGTTTCCTCTCAAAAAAGGAACGCTCAAATTCGGTGTGAAAGACGACGTCATACACGTTACATCGTCGTTACCGGGCGAGCTTACGCTTTACGGCGAGCATATTTTGCTCGAACCGGGGGCAACGGTGAGTCGGGAACGCAAAAAAGATAAGGAGAATAAAAGATGAAAAAGAGAGGACTTTCGGTAATAGTACTGTGTTTGCTGCTTGCGGCAAGCATGGGACTTATGGGTGGGTGCGAAAGCAAACCCGCGGAGCAGGTGCCCGGCACGGGCGTTACGCCCGCGTCTACGATTTTCGTAAGCGGTACGTCGGGCAATCTTATTTTGGGACTCAATCCCATAGACGCCGTGGTGAGTTCGATAACCGAGGGCGGCGCCGAGCTCGACGCAAGCAATTATACGGTGGCGGACGGCAGCATAACGCTCAAAAGCGGCTATCTGTCTTCGCTTGGCACGGGCACCCATACGTTTACTATTACGGTAGACGGGCGCAGCGTTAAAGTGGACGTGCGTTGCTATAAGGCTCCGGTATTCTCGGCGCAAACCGTAGATTATATTTGGGACGAACCGCAAGACTTCGTCGTGCCCGTAGATTTGGGCGGAGACGGCATTGTAAGCGTGAAAATAGGCAACGAGCGACTTTCCGCGGATGCTTTTTCCGTATCGGACGGTAATTTTATAATAAGCAAAGACAGTATAGAGAGTACGTGCATAGACGGCGAAAACGTGCTTACGCTTACCACAAACGTGGGCGTCGCCGAACTTATTATAAACTGCCACAACAAAGTCATACGCGCTACGTTCGACAACAAGCGTTACAAGATACAGGAAGTCAACGGCAAAGACGTGTCGTTTGCCTTCAATCCCGGGGGCGCGGAGTTCGCGCTCAAAATCAAAAACGGGGGAGAGTACGCATTATTCGACAACGGCGGATACGAATACAACGCTCTTACCAAAACGCTGAATATAAAAGCGGCTTGGCTTGACGAAAAGTATGCCGACATACACGCGTTCCGTTTGGAAGTGGAAGACAGCGAAAGCACCGAGATAGATTTCGAAGTAGGCTCTTGCGGCAAAGCGGGCAGTGCAAAACTCGCGGTGGCGGGCAGTATGTACGCTATGAACGATTTCGACACGATTGCACCCGACTCGTCTTTCGGCGGCGGCAACGTGAACACCGATTTGTTCTTTACTAATCCCGACGGCGCCGAGAGCAAGATAGTGACGGGCGAACAGGCGATAAGCGGCAATTCGCTTTTGGTGTCGTCCAAAGTTTCGGGCGTGGGGTGGAACACGTTGTTCGGCATGAACATGCCATTCAAGCAAAACGTGCTGTATCGCTTCGACATGAAGGTGAAAATGACTACCGTGGCAGCCGGCGCAAACCCGTCGCTTGCGTTCAGATTTATGCCTTCTCCCGAAGTGTTCGGACTGTTGATAGACTATAACGCGGAGTCCGACAGCTTTATTCTTTCGAAAAAGTCCGACGACAGAACTGTTTTCGAATACGATAAAAACACCAAAATACTCAGCGTTTCTGTATATATGACGCCGGGCGCATCGGGCGAAAACTTTATGTTTACGGCTATAAACGCGGATAAGGCAAGCTTTGCGATAGACGATTTGAAAGTGCTTGCCACCGATATTCCCGCATCGCTCAAAACCACGCTCGATTCGGTGGAATATATGAAGCACAGTGGCGAAGACCTTGAAATAGACCTTTCGGCAACGGGCGTTAAGTTTACCGGCAACGTAACTTTGGGCGAAGTTGCGCTTGCGCAAGGCAATGGCTACGTTATGACAAATAAAGGATTTGCCGTTAAAGCCGATTTTCTTGCGAAAATTGCCGACGGCGAACATGTTCTCGCATTTGAGGGCTACTATGTGAAAGACGTTTTCGGTACTACCGAAGAAACGGAGTGCAGTGCCGTTATTACCATAAACTCCGTAGCTCCCGCCAAGGTTAACGGCGCCGCGCTCAAAGTGCAAAGCGCCGCAAAAGAAGACCTTGCATATTCGTTGAGTTTGGGCAACTTTACGCTTGAGAGCATAACTACGGGCGGAGTACCGGTGGCTTCTCAAAACTATACGCTTTCCGACGGAAATCTCACTCTCAAAAAAGAATATCTAAATACTCTTAAGTTAGGGTTACACCGTTTTACACTCAATTTTGTATACGACGATAAAACCATGCAACTTACCGTTTCGGCGGGCGTGTACGGCAGCGAATCGGCGCACCTTGCCGACGTAGTGGGAATTATGGATTTCGGTGCGTATAATATAGGTACGTCGCTCGGCGGCATAATCCCGCCCAAAGACGGAGCAAGCAGCGCCGACGGGTATATTCACAGTTGGGGCGAAAATTATGCCAATAAAACGGTGATATCCGACGACGTTATGGGCAAAGCGCTTTTGATACCTGAGAGCGAGGCGTTACCGGGCTTTCTTTCGTATAACACGCTTAAGACCGATACGGTATACGTAGTGCGCATAAAATTCCGTACTGCGAACGACGCCGCGGTAAGCAGTTTGCTTATAAAGTGGAACAATTCGGGGGTAGACGCAAGCTGGATAGAGGGTAACAAAATCAAAAACGATACCAAAGATTACCGTACCACAATAGAGCGCGACGCGAACAATGTATACACTTGGACGTCGTATCTTCCCAAAACCGCAGTTACAAACGACCAATTGATATTGTGGCCTGTTGTTCCTCAGGAATTGCACATAGGTTCTATAGAAGTAATAGAAACCGATTTGGACAGTGCAAATCAGCCGTATACGCCTTACAACTATGCCGACTATACAAATACGGGCATGTTCAAAAACGACAGCACCGTTGAGTATTCGGGCTCGGGCGACCTTTATATTATAGAACACACTAACGACGAGGGCGGTAAGTTCAACGAGTTTTGGCTTGAGTACAACGGCGTTAAATTGGTAAAAGACGTCGACTACGTCATGAGCGGTTATGCGGTCACTCTCAAAGAAGCCTTCCTTAAAACGCTTCCTTCCGGTACGACGGCGCTTACCGTTTGCCGAGGCAAAACGGGAGTTACCGACATGTTCGGTGAACTGTATGCGGGCTCGCAAACAGCTACCGTGAATATAGCGGTACAATAACGGATATCGAAAAAAGCCGTAACGCGACAGTTACGGTTTTTTTACGAAAGTCTTACTAAGATTGTTTCCGAACTCAAACTTGTGCTCGAATCGTCTCAGGATTGGGAAATGCGGCAGAGTAAAGAGTGGCGTTGGAACGAAGGTTCGTTTGTGCATAAACATAACGGAAAGTATTATATTAAACGCCGGGGGTTGTGGACGTGAGAAGAAGATGAACTACCATCGGCTCGTCATAGCCTTCCAAGTTTGCGAATTTGTTAAATTCGGTTACTTTGATTTTGTAAGTCGTACCCGCTTTCAAAGGTCCCATGTCGGCTTTGGCTGTGAGATACATATTGTAACTTATGGCAAGCGTATCGCCTTCTACAAGATAAAGGCTACGTTTTACCGTTATTTCAAACGCAAATAAGACGTTATACTTTACTACTTTGAACACAATACGAAAGAGTTTATTTTCGGACGGCGTTTTTATACGGTCGCTTTTGTATCTCGGATATAAACTCTCTTGCCGAAATGATTGCGCACGCGATTGTTTTGTGTTATAATACGTTCAATCATGTCTTTAATAAACGTGCAAAATCTTACTTTCGGTTATTACGGGGCGAGCAAGAACGTATTCGAAAACGTGAGCTTTGCCATAGATACCGATTGGAAAACGGGATTTGTGGGGCGCAACGGCAGAGGGAAAACAACCTTTCTCAATTTGCTGACCGGCAAATACGAATACTCGGGAAAAATATCGGCGAACGTTAAGTTCACCTATTTTCCGTTTGCGTTAAAGGACGAAAGCGGACTCGTGCAAGACGTTTTGGGGCAGGTGTGCCCCATGGCGGAGGAGTGGGAAATATTACGCGAGTTTTCCTATCTCGACCTCTCGCCCGAAATACCGTATCGCGAATACGCGAGCTTGTCGAGCGGCGAGAAAACGAAGGCGTTGCTCGCGGGACTGTTTTTGAACGACGGTGAGTTTTTGCTCATAGACGAACCTACAAATCACCTCGACTCCGCGGCGAGGAAAACGGTTGCGGAGTATCTGCGCGGCAAAAAGAGCTTTTTGCTTGTTTCGCACGACAGGGCGTTTTTGGACGGTTGCGTAGACCACATACTTTCGGTCAACCGCTCGAACATTGAGGTGCAGAGCGGTAATTTTTCGTCGTGGTACGAAAATTTCGAGCGGCAACAGGCATACGAGAACGCGCAAAACGAAAGGCTCAAAAAGGATATAGCGCGGCTGGGCGAGGCGGCGAAACGCGCCGCGGCATGGTCGGATAAAACGGAGCGAACCAAATACGGCAAAAACGACTCGGGACTCAAGTCCGACAGGGGATACGTGGGGCACAAGTCGGCAAAGATGATGAAACGCGCCAAATCCGCCGAGGCTCGGGCGCAAAAGGGCATGGAGCAAAAGGCGGGACTTCTCAAAAACGCCGAAACCGTCCAAAAGCTGAAGCTCGGTCCGCTCGAGTATCGCGCCGAGCGAGTGCTCGGGCTTTACGGCGTGGAAATAGCCTACGGCAACGTAAAGGCGTGCGGACCTGTGGATTTGGAGCTTATGCGTGGCGAGCGCGTTGCGCTGTGCGGCAAAAACGGTTGCGGAAAGAGCAGTTTGCTTAAGCTCGTTATAGGCGAGGACGTTCCGCATACCGGCACTTTCGCGCTCTCCTCGGGCGTGAAAATTTCCTACGTGCCGCAAACCCACGAGAGCGTGTTCGGAAAGATATCCGACTTTGCCCGAACTCACGGCATAGACGAGTCGCTGTTTAGAGCGGTGCTCGATAAAATGGGATTTTCGATTGCCGACTGCGGCGAGGACCTTGCGGCGTGTTCGCCGGGGCAAAAGAAAAAACTTTTGATAGCCAAAAGTCTTTGCGAAAAGGCGCACCTTTATATTTGGGACGAGCCCCTCAATTATCTCGATATTTACGCCCGCATGCAAATCGAAGAGCTCATACTCGAGTTTTGCCCCACAATGATATTCGTAGAGCACGACGAGGCGTTTGTATGCGCGGCGGCTACTCGCAGGATAACTTTGTGATTTAATTCATATTATATACACATTTTCGTTATCCCGCATTCAAAACCGTGTGGTAATATTTACTCCGAAGCGGAATTGTTCGCCGCGGTTTCCGCCTTGAAAGCGGCGAGTTCTTCTTTGAGTCTGAGCACCTCGCGGCTTAAGCGCACCTTGTCGTCTTCGGAGAGTTTGCGAGCTTCGCGCTCTATGGAGAGTCGCTCCTCGTAAGACTCGCGCATTGCGGTAATTTCCATATCCGCGCCTAGTTTCGCGTTTTCGGCGGCGTTCGTTTGAGCTTTGAGCGCGAGTTCGAGTCTGCGAGCCGAAGCCTCCGCGTCGGTTGCCCGCGTGCGAGCCTTCTCGAGCGCGGCTTTGAGTATCTCCACCTCTTCGTGCGACTTTTCCGCTTCTCTCTTCCAATTGTCGGCAGACTTTTTCCACGTTTCGGCGGTTGCGTTGCGCGCGCTCTCGGCGGCTTGCCTGCCGGCGGCGAAACCGTCGTTATATGCCTGACGCCGAGCGTCGGCGATTACCTGTTGTGCTCCCGCCGCAGTGCCCATATAGGGGCGGGAAGCCGCCGCTTGAGCCGCCGCGCGTGCCCGAGCCGCCGCAGCCGCCCTCGCGCGAGCCATTGCCGCCGCGTCGGTCGAGCCCTGTTCCGCTCTCTTTTTGTCGGCGGCGCGCTTGTCGTCGTACGCCTTGCGTTTGGCGGGGTCGCCGAGAGTTTCCATGGCTTCGTTTACTTCGGCGAATTTTTTCGCCGTTTCCGCGTCGCCCGGATGCAAGTCGGGATGGTACTTTTTAGCCAATGCCCTGTAAGTTTGTTTGATTTCGTCGTCGGTAGCCGTTTCGGGCAAACCCAATACAGTGTAAAAAGTGCTCATATCGCCTTTTATTATATCATTTATATTCGGATTATGCAAGACTAAAGCATAAAAAAGTTAGGGAATACGTAAATAAATTATACACAGCCGCACTGCAAAATAGACGAAATTACTTGATATCGCGGGTCTTATTGTGGTATACTATAGCTTAGAACATTATACGGCTGAAATTTTCGGAGGTAAAAATATTTGAAATCGAGCACGAAAGGCATTATCGCGGTTATATCCGTTTTGGTTGTTTTCGCGATAGTCGCGCTTATAGTCACTACCACTCTTAACAGCGCGGCGGAGGTTGCTTTCACTAAAATCCGCGAAGAGCTGCACGAGGGCAACGTAACGGCTATAAGCATAAACAACGATAAAGTTAACGTAAAGTACAAAGACGGCAACAAAAAGAAAACTTACGACGAATTCGCGTACGCACCCTATCAGGTTGTTTGGGACGAGGTGAGCGCGTATCTTGCCGCTCGCGACGAGGTTGTGGGCGAGGCTCAAGCGGCGGTTGACGAAGCCAAAAAGAAGGTTGACGACTTAAAAGACAGCAACGACCAAGCCGCGAAAGACCAAGCCGCCGAAGAACTCGCAAAAGCGAGCGCGGCGCTCGACAACGCGAACAAGACCTATCCCGAGCTTAAGCTCACCTTTAACGACCGCAACGCGGGCAGTATTTGGAACATACTTTATCCCATAGTGGGAATAATTCTCATAGGCGTAATGGCGTTCTTCCTGTTCAGAAGCATGGGCGGGCAGAACAAGCAAGCCATGAATTTCGGAAAGAGCAAGGCGAACGCTCAGTCCAACCTCAAAGTGCGCTTTACCGACGTGGCGGGCGCGGACGAAGAAAAGCAGGAGCTTGCCGAAATAGTGGAGTTCTTAAAGTCGCCCAAAAAGTTTACCGACGTTGGGGCGCGTATCCCCAAAGGAGTGCTTTTGGTAGGTCCTCCGGGCACGGGTAAAACTTTGTTTGCCAAAGCGGTGGCGGGCGAAGCCAACGTGCCGTTCTTCTCCATTTCGGGTTCGGACTTTGTGGAGATGTTCGTGGGCGTGGGCGCGAGCCGCGTGCGCGACCTCTTTGACCAAGCGAAGAAGAACATGCCATGCATTATATTCATAGACGAGATAGACGCGGTGGGACGCCAACGCGGAGCGGGGCTGGGCGGCGGACACGACGAACGCGAGCAAACGCTCAATCAGTTGCTCGTGCAGATGGACGGTTTCGAAACCAACGACGGCGTAATAGTAATGGCGGCAACCAACCGCGCGGATATACTCGACCCCGCGCTGTTGCGCCCCGGCAGGTTCGACCGCCAAATATACGTAAACATTCCCGACGTGCGCGGCAGAGAGGCGATTTTCAAAGTGCACGCCCGCAACAAGCCCATTTCTCCCGACGTCGACTTTCAGGTGCTCGCCCGCATAACGAGCGGATTTTCGGGCGCGGAGATAGCCAACCTCTTAAACGAAGCCGCGATACTGTGCGCTCGCGACAACCGCACGCAGATAAGCATGGAAGACCTTTACGAGGGCATAAACAAAGTGGTTATGGGCCCTCAGAAAAAGTCGAGACTCGTAACCGAGGTGGATAAGCGCATAACGGCTTATCACGAGGCGGGTCACGCGATAGTGGCTCGGCTCGAGCCTATGTGCGACCCCGTGCACGAGGTTTCCATAATTCCCCGCGGTCAGGCGGCGGGCTACACAATGACCCGCCCCGAGTCGGACGACAACCACATGACGGTGGGCAAACTCAAAGCCAATCTTTCCATGAGCATGGGCGGCAGAGCGGCGGAAGAACTCGTGATAGAGGATATCACGACCGGCGCGGTGGGCGACATAAAGCACGCCACCGATATTGCCCGCAAGATGGTTATGGAGTGGGGCATGTCCGAGCTCGGTCCCGTGTATTACGGTTCCAATCAAGAGGTGTTCTTAGGGCGCGATTACCAATCCACGCACACGTACAGCGAGTCGATTGCCACAAAGATAGACGAAGCCGTTGCCGCGCTGGTGGAAACGGCGCACAAAGACGCGGTGAAAAAACTCACCGAGCACCGCGCCGTAATGGACTGCATGGTGCGCCTGCTCATAGAGCGCGAAACCATATACACCGAAGAGGTGGATATGATTATGGAAGGCAAACCGTATGAAGAGGTGCGCGACGCGCTCGACGCCCGACTTGCCAAAAAGTATAACAACTGAAAAAGGAAGATAACAGGTTATGAATAAGAAGGCAAAAATTTCGCTTATAGTCACCGCGTCGGTTTTGGGCGCAATACTCGTTGCGGTTATAGTGCTTTGTTGCGTTACCGTAAAGCCGCTCAAAGATTTCATGGATTACGATACCGTGAACGTAACGCCTTACGAATCGTCCGCTCTGCCCGGCGGCACGGTGAAAGACAAACACAAAGCCGAGCTCGATAAAGCTCTCGAAAGCACGAGCTTTTCCATAATGCACGCAACGCTCGAGTTTGTGGGCAGTTACGGACCTGAGTTCGTAATGACCGAGGACAAAGACGGCAACGAGCAAAAGCAGGCTCTCACCATTGCCGACGCTCGCTCGGCGTGCGCCGCAACCGAAAACTCGTATATGCTCGAACTCGGTTTCGATAAAGTTCGCGAATACGAGGTGGACGGCGAAAAGATAAAGTACGACCGCATGATAATGAACGTGGCAACCACCAACGGCGAGGTTAAGTGGGTTAGGATTTATTTGTTCGAATACGCCTACGAAATTTCCACCGCGCCCGAAAACGCGGACTACCGCGTAAATCCCGTGCGCGTGCGCATGGACACGTCCGACTTATACATTGCGCTCGGAAACATTGCCAAAAAAATAACCGAAAAATAAAATTTTATTCCATATAAAAAACGTCCTCTCGGAATTATCCCGAAAGGACGTTTTTCGTTGTAAAATATTTTTGCGAAATATTTTAATTTACATCGCCGGACCTGTGGCGGACGGCGTGTATACTCTTGCCGCAAGCTCTTGATTGAGCGCGTAAAGTCCCTTTGCGTCGTGCCCGAAAAGCTCCATTTTCTTGAGCATATCGTCGGCGTTCTTTTCCTCCTCGCCCTGCTCTTTAATGAACCAGTCGAGGAACTGCATTGTCTTGAAATCTTTTAGTGCGAACGCTTCGGCGTAGATGTTGTTTATAAGCGAGGTAACGTATTGCTCGTGCTCGAGTCCCGCTTTGAGCGGCGCGGTGGTATCGGCGAATTTCTTGTCGGGTTTGGCTATGGCGTCGAAGGTAACGCGCACGCCGTTGTCTATGAGATATCTGCGCATCATCATTGCGTGGTCGCGCTCTTCCTGAGCCTGAACTTCGTACCAGTGTTCGAACCCGTCGAGCCCTTCGGCGGCGTAGTAGTTGGCGAAATCGAGATACAAATATCCCGAATACAGTTCTTTGTTTACCTGCTCGTTAATGAGCTTTGCTATCTTTTCGTTTAACATGTTTGTCCTCCGTGGATTTATTTGCTTATATTATAGTATTATGCGCACGAAAAATCAACCGAATTGCGCCACAAAAAATATGACGGGCTACACGCCGAAATTCTCTTGACATCCGCTCCGCAAAATAATATAATATATAAGTTGACTTTTAGGGTCGGCTCAGTTTATCGAGGTGTAGCGCAGTTGGTAGCGCGCATGGTTCGGGACCATGAGGCCGCGAGTTCGAGTCTCGCCACTTCGACCAAAGCGAATGAGGACGCGTTCGGCGTCCTTTTTGCGTATTGCGGGTTGAAAGAGATTGATTTGTGCGGTTTAATGTGATAAAATATTCGGTATAAAATAAATTGCGAGGGGCAACCGAAGATGGAGAACAAAAAGAAGAAGATAGTGTTTTTGGGCGACAGCATAACGCAAGGGTCGTGCGCGAGCGCACCCGAAAAGATTTACCACGCCGTGGCGGCAAAGTTGCTCGGCAACTGCGACGCCGTAAACATGGGCTTGAGCGGCACTCGCATAGCAAGGCAAACCCGTCCGTCGGCGGACGCGGCTTGCGATTTGGATTACAATATTCGCGCCCGCGAAATAGAGGGAGAGCCGGACTGCGTGGTTGTGTTCGGCGGCACCAACGATTACGGGCACGGCGACGCGCCGATGGGCGAGTTCGGCGACCGTACGCCGTACACCTTTTGCGGGGCGTGCGCCGCACTGCTCGGCTATTTAACGGACAGATACGGCAAAGAAAAAATTTGCGTTATACTGCCGCTTAGGCGATTAAGCGAACAAAATCCGTTTGGCGACGGAAGCAAAAAGGAAGCGGGCGCACCGCTTTGCGATTACGTTGCGGCTCTACTAAAGGCGGCGAACGCCGCGGGCGTTCGCGTGCTCGACCTGCGCGGTTGCAACGAACTCAATCCCGAAACGGCGGCGGGCGCGGCTAACTTTGCCGACGGTTTGCATCCTAACGATTCGGGACACGCGCTTTTGGGCGAAAAAGTCGCGGAGTTTTTGCGCGGCGAGGGCATGGCTTGATAAATTCGCGCGAGGGCGTGCAAATGTTGCCAAAAGGATTGATTTTCGCCGCGTATTGTGATAGAATATAAAAAACTATACTTTTTTACGGAGGCAAAAACCAAACATGACGGGCATTGCACAAAGGGCGAAAAGAGTTTCGCCGTCGCTTACACTCGAGATAACCGCCAAAGCCAAGAAGATGAAGGCGGAAGGTAAGCCCGTAATATCGTTCGGTGCGGGAGAACCCGACTTTAACACGCCCGAATACATAGTTAAAGCCGCCGAGCACGCGCTCGAAGAGGGCATGACCAAATACACGCCCGCCTCGGGCACCGACGCTCTCAAGCAGGCAATCGCGCTCAAATTCAAAAAAGACAATACGCTCGAATACGACTCCAAGTGCATAGTCGTGTCCAACGGCGCAAAGCACGCGCTCTACAACGCTTTTTCGGCTCTCGTGAACCCCGGCGAAGAGGTTATAATTCCCGCGCCGTTTTGGCTCACCTATCCCGAGCTTGTAAAGCTGTGCGACGGCGTTCCGGTATACGTTCATACCAAAGCGGAAAACGGATTTAAGATGACCGCCGACGAACTCAAGTCGGCTTTGACGAATAAGACCAAAGCGGTGCTCATAAACAATCCCTGTAATCCCACGGGCGCGGTGTATACTCGCGCCGAACTGGAGTCGCTCGCGAAAGTTCTCGAGAATACCGACGTATACATAATATCGGACGAGATTTACGAAAAGCTCACCTATACCGACGGAGAATACTATTCCATAGCGCAGTATTCCGAGAATATAAAAGACCGCACCGTGGTTGTAAACGGCGTGTCAAAAACCTATTCCATGACGGGCTGGCGCATAGGCTACACCGCGTCCAACGCGGAGGTTGCGAAAGCCATATCGAGCATACAGAGCCACACCACCTCCAACCCCAACTCCATAGCGCAGTACGCCGCGCAGGAAGCGTATTTGCACAGCGAGGGCGAGAGCTTTTTGGAGAGCATGCGTAAAACGTTCGACGAGCGGCGCAAACTCATGGCGGAGAAACTCGCCGAGATAAAGGGAGTGGATTTCATCTATCCCGAAGGCGCGTTTTACGTTATGGTGCATATAAAGAATTTACTCGGCAAAACGAGCGAGGGCGGGGCGGAGCTTAACAGCGCGTACAACGTGGCTACGGCGTTGCTTGGCGAGAAGATGGTTGCGGCAATCCCCTGCGAGTCGTTCGGCGCACCCGAATATTTGCGGCTAAGCTACGCCATAAGCAAAGAGGATATCGCCGAGGGACTGAAGCGTTTCAAAGAATTCGCGGAAACGGCTAAGCGTTAAAATAGTATATAATAAGGATATAAGCATTGGCGGCAAAAAAAGAAGTACAACTCAATAAGAGCACGGGATTGCTCGAAACCAAACCGCACGACTACAGGTTGCACGACGTGCCCGAGCCCGAGCTTTACCGCGGCATTTTCGATTTCGACGAAGTGCCCAAAACCATATTCAACGATATAATCGTGCCGCGCCGCATGCCCGAACGGATTTTTATTACCGACACCACGTTTCGCGACGGACAGCAGTCTACCGCGCCCTTTTCGGTCGAGCAGATAGTTACTATATACAAATTGCTTTCTAAGCTCGGCGGCAAAAAGGGGATAATACGGCAATCCGAATTTTTCCTTTATTCAGAAAAAGACCGCAAAGCGGTAATCGCGTGCCGCGAGAGCGGTTGCGAGTTTCCCGAAATCACGAGTTGGATACGCGCCGACGCTCGCGACTTTAAGCTCGTGAAAGATATGCAAATAAAGGAAACGGGCATACTCGTAAGTTGCAGTGATTATCACATTTTCAAGAAGATGAACTTAACTCGCGCGCAAGCCATGGAAAAATATCTTTCCATAGTGAAAGACGCTCTTTCCGATGGCATTGTGCCGCGCTGTCATTTCGAAGATATAACCCGCGCCGATTTTTACGGCTTTGTAGTGCCCTTTGCCCGCGAACTCATGCGGCTCGCGAGAGATAGCAAAATACCCGTAAAGATAAGGGCGTGCGACACTCTCGGGCTCGGCGTGACATATCCCGGCACCGCGCTTCCGAGGAGCGTGCAAGGCATAGTGTACGGGCTTAGGGAATACGCCGAAGTGCCCTCCGAGCAACTCGAGTGGCACGGGCACAACGACTTTTACAAGGTTGTGGCGAACGCCGCCACCGCATGGCTATACGGCTGTTGCGGGGTGAACTGCTCGTTGCTCGGCATAGGCGAACGCACGGGCAACTGTCCCACCGAAGCTATGTGCATGGAATACGCCCAACTCAAGGGCAGTGCCGACGGCATGGACTTAAGCGCGATAACCGAAATAGCCGAATATTTCGAAAAGGAAATAGGCTACGTAATACCGCCCATGACTCCGTTTGCGGGCAGGGCGTTCAACGCCACTCGCGCGGGCATACACGCCGACGGAATGCTCAAAAATCCCGAAATATACAACATATTCGACACCGAGAAACTGCTCGGGCGCAAACCTTACGTGAGCGTGTCCAACGCCTCGGGGCTCAGCGGCATAGCCTACTGGCTCAACGATTATTACGAGCTTACGGGCGACGACGTAATAGACAAATCCGACCCGCTCGTGGCGGCGGTAAAAGCGCAGGTAGACGAGGAGTATGCCAAGGGGCGCAACACCGTAATGGGCGACGACGAACTTGACAGCATGGTGCGCCTTGCGGATAAACGCAGGCACAAGTTGCTCGGCATGGGAAGCAGTAAGTAGATTTAAAAAGTAAAAATTTTGGGCGGGAAACCGCGCAAATAAAATAACAAGGAGTATAAGAACATGGTTGAACTGATTTACGGAGCAAAGGGAACGGGCAAAACTCAACGCATTATAGAAAAGGCAAACGCCCGCGTAGGCGAAGTCAAAGGCAACGTGGTGTTTATCACGCCGATAGACAAATACAGTTTGGACATTTCGAACAGCATACGTTTTGTGGTAACCGCCGAATACGGAATAGAAAAGGCGTGCGCCCTCAAATCGTTTATAAAGGGCATGATTGCGGGCAACTCGGATATTTGCGATTTCTTCATAGACGGACTTGCTCGCATAGGCGACGTAGACCCCGTGGAATTCATTCCTCTTTTAGACGAGATTTCCACTCGCTACAACGTGAACTTTACGGTAACTTTGAGCATGGCGGAAGTGCCCGCGAAACTCAAAAGATATTTGTAATTGAGCCTTTTGGCGTCAAAAGGCTCGCGAAAACCGCAAAGGGGGGCGGAGCGATTTCGACGCGCCCCGCCCCCTTTGAACCCCCACTCTCCACGACTTCTCTGCGAGAAGCAATAAAGTTTAATACGGGCAACCCCGTCATTGCGAGCATAGCGAAGCAATCCCCTGCATGGAGCAAGTACGGCAACTGTTCGGTTCTCATGCAAGGGATTGCCGCGTCGGGCAAAGCCCTCCTCGCAATGACAGTGTCCCCGAACTATATAAGGATAGCTCTATGAAATTTTACAGTACCAGAAACAAGAATAACGTGGCGAGCGGAGCGCAAGCCGTGTGCCGCGGAATAAGCGAGGAGGGCGGGCTATACGTCCCCTCGGAATTTCCCGTTGTGTCGAAAGAAAAAACGGAATCGTTTTGCGGCGCGGCTTACGAGGATACGGCGGCGGAAATAGTGGGCATGTTTTTGCCCGAGCTTACCGAGCTTGCCGAATATACGCGGGCGGCGTATTCGCGTTTTTGCGGCGACCCCGCGCCTGTGGTGCAAATAGCCGAAAACACATTTATAACCGAGTTGTGGCACGGACCTACCCACGCGTTCAAAGATATCGCGCTCACGCTTTTGCCGCATTTGCTTTCGGGCTCGAAAAAGATACTCGGCAACGATAAAATCACGCTCATACCCGTAGCCACGAGCGGTGACACGGGCAAAGCCGCGCTCGAGGGGTTCGGCGGGGTGGAGGGCACTGCCGTTGCGGTGTTTTACCCGAGCGGCGGAGTGTCGGACCTGCAAAAGCTCCAAATGATAACCACCGAGCACAAAAACGTGTTCGTGTCGGCTATAAACGGCAATTTCGACGACGCGCAAACCGCGGTTAAAAAGGCGTTCGCAAACGAGCGACTCATAAAAGAACTTGCGGACGAGGGCATAGAGCTGTCGAGCGCGAATTCCATAAATTTCGGGCGACTCGCTCCGCAGATAACGTACTATTTCACCTCTTACGCCGACCTGCTCGACGGAGGCAGAATAAAGTACGGCGACAAAGTGGATTTCTGCGTTCCGAGCGGAAATTTCGGCGATATTTTGGCGGGTTATTACGCGCTCAAAATGGGGCTTCCCGTAGGCAGACTGATTTGCGCCTCCAACGTGAACAACGTGCTTTGCGACTTTATCAACACGGGCGTATACGACCGCAGGCGCGAATTTCACAAAACCACGAGTCCGAGCATGGATATACTCATTTCTTCCAACCTCGAACGGCTCATATTCGACTTGAGCGGCGAAAACGACGAACTTACGGCGGAACGCATGAGTAAGCTGGGGAGCGAGGGCGTTTATTCGCTCACCGAAGAAGAAACCGAAAAAATGCAAAAGACATTCTCGGCGGGCTACGCCGAGGAGGACGAGGTTGCCGAAACCATATCCGAATATTTCGACGAGTACGGCTATATCATGGACCCGCACACCGCGGTTGCCGTTACCGTTGCGGACAAGCTGTGCGGCGGCGAACGCGAACGCCCTACGGTGATACTTTCCACCGCTTCGCCCCACAAGTTTGCGGCGAGCGTGCTCGAGGCGATAGGCGAAAAGCCCACGGGCAACGAGGTTAAAGACCTTGTCACGCTCGAAAACGCAACCGCGCTCGAAGTGCCCGAAACGCTTATAAGTTTGCCCAAAAAGGAAAAACTCTTCAACGGGTGCGTAAACCGCGATGAAGTAGCGGGCGCAATAAAAGAATTTGCCCAAAGGATGGCGCGTAAATGAGCGGCGAAACTACGGATACTATCCGAAAGAAAAAGATATTCAGCGCGGTGAAACCCACCGGCTCGCCCACTATAGGCAGTTACGCGGGCGCGCTCAAAAATTGGATTGCCATGCAGGACGCATACGACTGCGTGTACTGCGTTGCGGACTTGCACAGCATAACGGTGAGTTTGGAGCCTGCGGTATTTCGCAAAAACACGCTCGAAATGCTCGCAATGTATCTTGCGCTCGGCATAAATCCCGAAAAGTGCGTGCTGTTTTTGCAGTCGCACGTTTCGGCTCACGCCGAACTCGCTTGGGTGCTTAACTGTTACACTCAATTCGGCGAGGCGAGCCGCATGACTCAGTTTAAGGAAAAGAGCAAGCGCAATCCCGAAAACGTAAACGTGGGGCTTTTCGATTATCCCGTGCTCATGGCGGCGGACATACTGCTGTATCAGGCGGAAACGGTTCCCGTAGGCGAGGACCAAAAACAGCACGTGGAACTCGCCCGCAACATAGCGCAGAGGTTCAACAACCGCTACTCGCCCACGTTCGTGCTCCCCGAGCCCGTAATGCCTAAGTACGGCGCGAAAATATACGGGCTTCAGAACCCTACGGCAAAAATGAGCAAGTCGGAAGAAAATCCGAACGATTGCGTTTATCTCGCCGACGGCGCGGACGAAATAATGCGCAAGTTCAAAGCGGCTGTTACCGACAGCGACTCGGCGGTGAAATACGACAAAACAAACAAGCCGGGCATAAGCAATCTGCTTACAGTGTATTCGGTGTTTTCGGGCGAGAGCATAGACAAAGCCGAAAAGGAGTTCGAGGGCAAAGGGTACGCCGATTTCAAAAAGCGGGTGGGCGAAGCCGTTATAGAATTCTTAAAGCCCGTGCAAGCCGAGTATAAAAAGTTGCTTGCCGACAAAAATTATCTGCAAAGCGTTATGAAATCGGGTGCGGAACGTGCGGCGAGAATTGCCCGCCGCACGCTTAGCAAAGTTTACCGCAAAGTGGGCTTCGTGCCGTTGGAGCAATAAAATGTACGGCTACGTAGTGCCCGTAAAAGCCGAGCTCGGTCAGGCGGATTTTTGCCTTTACCGCGCCTTTTATTGCGGCATATGCAAGTCTATAGGCAAGCAGTACGGTCAAATGCCGCGCTTTACCACGAGTTACGATATCACGTTTTTGAGCGTTTTGTTGCACGACGTAACCAAACAGCACGTGGATTTCGTTAATCAAGGGTGCATATGCGGACCGCGCAAAAAAACGGTGGTGTGCCGCAACGAGCTTTTCGATAAGATAGTGGCGGCAAACATGATACTCGCGTACGCCAAAGCGGACGACGACGTAATAGACGGCGGCGGACTGAAAAAGAAAGCGGCGCGGCGAATGCTCGAAAAGCATTACCGTAAAGCCGCGGCAATGCTCCCCGAAGCGGACGCAATAGTGCGCGAGCAATACGCCAAACTGCGCGAGCTCGAAAAGGCGAACGCCGCGGGCATAGACAGGGTTGCCGACTGCTTTGCAACCATGCTCGAAAAAACGGGCATGTTGCTCACAAACTCAGCCGACGAAAATTTAGGCAAACTTTTATACAACGTGGGCAAGTTCGTATACGTTGCGGACGCCATAGACGACCTAGGCGAGGACTTTAAGAAAAAGCGGTACAATCCGCTAATAGCCGAGTACGGCGAGTTTAAGTCGCGCAAGAGTTTTATAGAAGAACACCGAGCCGAGCTTACGTTTTTGCTTGCGGGGACGGTGAACCGCGCAATAGAATGTTTCAACAAAATGGTGTTTACCGAGGCGAGCGACCTGCTCCGAAACATAATTTACAAAGGGCTTAGGAGCAAATGCGAGGAACTGCTTGCCAGCGAGAAAAAGCTCCCGCCCCCCAAGATATAACACAAAACGCACACATATATATAGTATAATAACCGAATGGATTTATCACGCGAGGAGGATAGCCTCGCGAGGACGTAGGCTTGATAAGCAAAAATAAAGTTACTATCCGAGAGGTAAAACAATGAAAGACCCGTACGGCGTACTCGGCTTAACCGCCGAGAGCACGCAAGAAGAACTCAAAGCGCGTTACGAAGAACTGAAAGCCCAATACGGCGAACAGCGTTTCAAGTCGGGCGCGGAAGGCAACGAGGGCGCGCGCAAGTTGAGCGAGCTCGAGTCGGCGTGGGATATGATATCCGCCGATTTCGAGAAAAAGCAAGCCAAAGAAGAATTCGGCGACGCCGACTACGGCGCGATAGACAATCTCATAAAAAACGGCAGTTACGACGACGCGCAACACAAGCTCGACGAAATAACCGACCGCACTGCCGAGTGGCACTATTTGCAGTCTATAGTATACTATAAACGCGAATGGCTTTCCGACAGCCGCAAACAGCTTGCCATAGCGGTGAGCATGGAGCCGCGCAACGAAAAGTATAAAACCGCGCTCGAAAAAATGGATATGGTAATGGGCAATCCGCAAGCCGACCCCCGCATTATAGGCATGGACCCCGCCCAACAGCCGCCTTCGGGGCAGGAGGGGCAGATGTGCGGCGGCAACGCTCTGAGCAATTGCTGTATGGCTTACATTTGCACCGATTGCTGCTGTTCCATGACGCGTTGCTGCGGCTAAAGGCGTTATTTTGAACGGCACCCGCAAATTGACTTATACCGCGGTGGGCGCGGCGATTTCCGCCGTGTGCGTTTTCCTTACCAATTTCGGCTGGCTGAAAGTGTCGCTTTTGATGTTCGCCGCGCTGTGCTATTATATAGTGTTCGTTAAATGCGGCTTTTTGCACGGACTCGCCGATATTGCGGTGAGCATGCTCGTTGCGTTTTTCGCACTCGGCATAACTCCGCTAAGTTCGGCGTTTTTGCTTAACGCCCTGATATTCGCGCCTTTTTCGGTGCTGTGCTATTTTATTCGCAAACTCTACTACACCAAGTGGCAAACCGCGCTAATCCGCATTGCCGCAATGATTGTGTTTGCAAACATATCTCTCGTTTGCGTATGGTTCACCGCAAAGTGGATTGTCACCATAGATATAGTGGGCATGGCGGCAAACATAGGCGGCTATCCCGTGCTCGCTCTTTTATTCACTTTCATGGCTCTCGTGTTCGACCTTTTGTTTAACCAATTGAGCATAAGATTGTGCAAACTTATAAAATAAAGTAGGGGGGGTGAGCCTTTTGGCGTCAAAAGGCTCGCGAAAACGCAGAGAGTTCCCGCTTTTGGAGGCGCCCC
>NZ_CALPCH010000013.1 GCF_943193005.1 Pumilibacter intestinalis | reverse complement strand
GCCAAGGCATCCTCCGTATGCTCTTATTAGCTTAATCTTATCTCCCTTTCGGAAGACTTCCGTCTAATAAAAACCTTTTTTCGGTTTCTATCCTTGACCTAACAGTTCTTTTCAGTTCTATTTTGGTTTCTCTTTTTCTGAATTACAAGACTTCAATATTTCTCTTTATATATGCTTTCTTTTTTGCAATATTACTCGTATACTTCTCTTTCCATATACTCGTTTTCTATATTGATTTCTCTTCTTTCTTCTTTGCTGTTGTCAATGTGCAAAACATACGTTTATCTTTACTGCCGACAGGCAATAAAAAAAGCATAAATCGATACGTTTTATCCGATATCTATTATGCCCAGCGGTATTGCGTAACAATACATGGTCGGCGACTCGCGCCTAAAATAAACGGCTATCAAACACGATAGCTTGTTTATAATACCACATATAAGAAACATTGTCAAGAGTTTTTAACAAAAAACTTTGAAAAATTTTATTTTACGTAACGATAATCGGTTTCGGGCAATTCGGTGCGGTGCAATCCCTCTTTTTTGCCCAACGCGAAAATAAGTTCTTTCGCCCAGCGCACGCTGCGAGCCGAACTTATGCGCAATCTGAGCGGAACGGCGGCATATTTGGAAACGCCGCTTTCGTCTTTGAAAATGTATTTCGTGTCGGCGAACTGCGACGGCGCAAGCGCAAGATAAAGCGACAGGTTTTTGCCGCGTATGGCAAACTTGGCGTAGGTTACGTGCCTTATGTAATACGACTCGTTGGACTTGCTCATGCGGCATTTAAGCCCGTAACGCAAAAGCTCGTTTTTAAGCTCGCTGTAGTTGGTTTTGAGCGCAATCGGCGAACGCATAAGTCTGGTAAGAAATTCGCGCGGAGCGCGGTCGCGCAGTTTGAGGTCGGATATAACGGCGTCTTCCCACTCCTCGTCGGTACACTCTTTGTCGCTCGCCAAATAAAGCTTGATGAGCCTTTGGATTACAAGCGAGGTGGTGTCGCGGTATTCGGGACGGAAATTCTCCGCTTCGCGCTGAATTGTGTGCAAGCCGTACTTTTCCGCCATGGCGGCAATGAGCTCTTTAGCCCAACGCACTGCGCGGTCGGATTTAATCTTGAGTCGCATGGGAACGCCCTTGTATTTGCTCACGCCGTGCACGTCGGTAAACGAATACTTGCTTTCGGCGAACTCTTTGGGCTCGAGCGCGAGATAAAGCGACAGCGTTTTGCCGCGCACCGCAAATTTTGCGTAAGTGGTTCTGCCGCTGTAGCAAGACTCGTTGCTCCAACTCACACGCGGCTTTAAGTCGTAGCACAGCAGCTCGTTTTTAAGCTCGTTGTAGCGGCTTTTCAAAGCGTCGTCGGACTGAATAAGGCGGGCTTCGAAGCTGCGGTCATAGCGCACCTTTACGCGCTCGCCGTTCACTATCACAAATCCCGCGTCGGCGGTTTCGCCGTCGTCCTCCACCACCAAACCTTCTTCGAGCAACACCTCTTGCTCGGGCAGTATGCCCTCTTCGGCATAGTCCTCGTCCGCAGACGCCGCCGCTTCGGCAAAAGACGGCGTTTCACTCTCCTCGGCTCGAGGTTCGCTATCCGACTCCGTTTGCGGTACGGCGTTTCGCTTGCCTATAATTTCCATTACAAGCAAACACGACACGGCAAGCAATATCAAACACACGCCTACTATCAAAAGAGCTTTCGTAGCAGCCGTCCACTGTATACCGCATATTAAAACCGAAGAGAAAGCAACCATGCGTTACTCGTTCTCCTTTTCTTTGCTGTCCGTTTCACTCTTTTTCGAAATCGAAACGTATTTGAGGAGCAACACGCCCGCTATCACTATTGCAACCGCCAGCACTATGTACACCCAACCGAAATCGTCTTTAAGCCAAGTGAAAAACAGTCCCACGTGCGAATACGTGTTTATCACCTTTCCCGCAATGCGGTCGGCGGTTACGGGGCGCACGTCTTCGGCGTTGTTGGCGTCGCCCTTTGTGTAGTAGTTGTCGCCGCTTATGCGGATTATTCGGTGCGTGGTGGGAATACTTTCGCCCTCGGGTATAAAAGTTATCACGTCGCCGATTTTGTATTCGTCGGTCTTTTTGATAACTATCATATCGCCTTGTTCTATAGTGCCCGACATGCTCCCCGTGGTAACTATCAGGGTTGAATATCCGAAAAACGACGGCACGGGCGATTTTTTTATAAACTTGTCTACCGCCAAAGTTGCCACAACAAAAAACAGGAATGCAACTATTGCGATACCCAACGACGTGAAAACGATTTTTACAACCGAACGAGCTTTTTTCATAGACAGGCTAACCTTTTGTTTGTGCCGAAACGTGCAACACAAGTGAAATTTTGCCGCCGTCGGCTCCTATCAAAGTGTCGTTTTCGTCGTTGCCGCCCTCAAACGCCCAATTCCATTCGAGCGTGAAAGCGTGTTCGGAAGCGGGCAAAAGCAAAAGTTCGGAAAGTTTCAAGTCTTCCACCTTTCGCCATTCTTCCGTTTCCACTATGAGATTGTTCATTTTTATACGGAACTTTATGGGAAAATCGCTCACGGTTACGCCGCCCTCGTATCGCGGCTCTATCCAAAACGCATAGTTCAGCGTTTTGTCTTCGTGAGGATTATGTATTGTAAACTTATATTGACCGCTACTGCCCGGTCGCAAAGACGAACCGAACATTCCTATAGCTCCCGCGTCTTCCCACGCGCCCGTATCGTCGGTTATATCTATTACAGGCACGGTGTCGTCGTCGGGTTCGGGCGGAAGAGTATTTGCGCCGTCCGCCACGGGCAATCCGATAAGCGTTATCAAGATAACGGTGGCGATAAGGAAAAACGCGAGCACGCTCAGTAGCGCAATATGCACTGCGTTGCGCTCCGTGCGCGCGACTCTCCCGAGCCACTCCTCACCCTGCTTGCCGAGCAAATAAAGTTTATCGCAAACCAATCTGAAATTACGCGTTTCGGAGGCATACTCCGCTACGCGCGCGTTTCGGTCGTTTTCGTCGGTTATCTTCTCTTCTTTAACGCACTTTGCGATTTCTTTTCCGTTTAGGTCGCATATTCGCTTGCGCGATACGCTCCCGAGCGGTTTGCCCTTTTTATCGTAAAGCACGTTGCCGTGCCGACGGAACTCCCCGGAAAATTCCTCTTCCGTAATATAGGTATTGCAGTCGATTTGCGTACTCATTTATTAAGTGTTCCGTTTTTGCTTTCGGGCCCGTTCGCGGCTTCCGCACATTCGGAAACCGCGCATAACCCGAGTTTTTTTGTTAAGAATTAAGCCGCTTGTACTTGCTTTACGCCTACTTTCAAATTAAACGTAGCAACGGTATTTGCATCGCTGTATCCCGTAGGGAGCGTAAAAGTAGAGTCGTTAGATACCGAAGCAAGCACCGTGTCTATTTCGTCATGCGCGTCGTCGGTATGAAAATCCCATTTCCACGAAATCTTGTACGTTTCGTTAATCGTCGTGTCTATAGTAATGGGAGTGCCCGTTTCCAACTTCTTTAATTCGGTAATAAAAGTAGCCAAAGTAACGTCCTTTACGCCCGTAACAGGCGTAAAGCTGCCGTCGTCACCTTTTTGGGAAAGAGTCCACTTGAGCGGGTTATAAGTCCCCGCCGCCAAATATCCTGCATCACCTGAGGTGCCGAACTCGGGATGAGCTATCGAAATATCGGTACCGCTTGCCTCAACAAACACCTGCGCCAAAACTTCCGCTTTTCCGGTAATGCTAAACTCCATCGAGCCCGAAGTGCCGGGTGCAACGGTAAGCAGCGAAGAAGCCTTAACGTCGATACCCGTAGCATCCGACGCTACAACCGAACCTTTACTGTACTGCTCGGAAAACAAATTGCCGTTTGAGTTTACCACAAAACCCCATTTGGCTACGGTTACCTGTTTGGCTTCTGCCGATTTGCTTGTTATGTACTTGGCAAAGGTAGTTCCGCCGAAGCACAACAATGCAATGAGCAGTACGAGCATTGCGGAAATAATGAGAATTCTCTTATTTCTGCGTTGTTTCTTTTCTTCCATTTTTCCTTCTCCTTTTGGGAATTTTTTTATTTGTGCAAGCGCGCGGATTAGGCAGTGCAACTTACCCGCACGCAGTGTCACCTTATATATGTTTTTCTATTGAGGGAGATTGCCGCGTCGCGCTACGCGCTCCTCGCAATGACATTAAACCGTTGCGCTCCTCGCAATGACGGGGTTGGGAGGTATTCAAGTCATTGCGAGCGAATGTAATGAGCGTGGCAATCTCCCACATGGAACATGTACAGCCGATTATACTTTCTCATGTTTGAGATTGCCGCGTCGCGCTACGCGCTCCTCGCAATGACATTAAACCGTTGCGCTCCTCGCAATGACATTAAACCGTTGCGCTCCTCGCAATGACCGGCTTTATGTTTCATTATTGACATGCTCGCTCAAAACGAGATTTTCGGTAGGCTTTGTTTGTTCATCTCCCAAAGCCGAATTGTAATAATATTCGTTTTTAGTGGTTGCCCTGAAAGTATTATACAATCCCGTATTATCATTAGCACCCATACCCGCTTGATAAATATCGCCGCCGCTCGCAAAATTCCAACGAATACGCGACACCGCCCACGTATATCCTCGCTCTTGTGCAAACACGTTTTTACCATAGCCGTAAATAAAGAACTTAACGTCACGCATAGGATGATTTATAGCACCTATGCCGAAACGCCTGTTGTCCCACGAATACGCCTTGCGAATAAAGTACTTGCCGTAGTATAAATAAACGCGGGCGGCATTGTCTATAGCACCGGCATTACCTGCTACCTCAGTGTCACTGGGCGTTAAATAGTTCACCGCTATGGGGAACAAGTTGCCGTATACCCTTAACGCCTCTTGTCGTTTTGCAAAAGTATCGTACCCGTGCTCATTCAACTCGGCATTCGTGTATGCCCCGAAGTGCACAGTGGAATACTCGTAAATATTAAACCCGTCTTGCCCTTCTTTCGTTTGCTCGGTTTCGACAGGCTTACCGAAAGTACCCGCATAAATTTTCACCGTGGCTTTATCTTTTGCCGCCGCGCTTCTGCCGCGCACTATGCCGCCGCCGTTTCTGCCGTCGAACTCGCCGTTGTATATATTCATTTCGGCGCCGCCCATTACTTTCAGCCCGTAATGACTCGCAGGTCCAGACGTTGCGTTTGCGGAATATCCATCTCCTATGTGCTCCATTTTTCCCGTAAACACGCCGTTGTGCACCACTATGTGCGAAAGCTCCGAACCCGCGTCGTTGGTAGCGGCTATGGCGTCGCAATACGACGCCGTATACGTACCGTTCCACACCGTTATATTTCCGCCGCGGGCTACTACCGCGTAACCGCCGCTCAAATTATCGAAAAATTTCCATGTAGCGTCTCCGTTGTACGCACTTGCGGACCGCACCTCTCTACCGTGCGCCTTTCCGCGCGTTTCGATTATAATATCGTTGCGAGTAGTGGTTTCGTTGCCCAAATTTATCGTGCCGCCCGATACTTTTACGCCGCCGCCGACAGTTGTAGCTATATTCGCTTTTTTAATATATACGTTGCCGCCGTCGCAAACCACGGCAAAACTCTTCACAACGAAATTATCGAAATAGATAGGGTCGCCCGCAACATTGTAAACTTCGTCGCCGAAATCGTTGTAAAGCCCTCTGAAATTCACATTAAAACTGTCGCCGCGCACGTCGAGATTGCCGCCCACCACGTAGATAGCGTTGGTATTTGCATATACGGGCTTGCCGACGCGGGAGTCTTGCCACGGCATGTATATCTTGTACCGATGAGTTCCCGCCCATTTTGCCGCAATCGCATATGCCCCGCACTCCGTTTCCGTTCCGTCGCTTGCGGTAACGCTGTTGTCAATTCGGTTAATCTCGCAGTTTATGTCAAAGCTCGAGTTTTCGGCAAACATTATGTTACCGCCGCGCAAAACCGCCGCCGACGCGTTATATGCGTTTATACTGCCCTCGTTATAAAAGTTCAGTTCGCCGCCGTAAACCGCAACACCCACCTCTTTTGAACTTACGTCTGCGCCGTAAATCTCCACTTTGCCGCCCGAGAACTTTTCCATGCACTCGAGGTACACCCCTATGCTTGCGGGCTTGTGCACGTTCTCGCCGCTCCCGTATTCGGGGTCTAAGTCCGCAGGGGCAACGCCCACGTACGTACTCGTATCCAAAGTTCCGTAGTTTGCCAAAGGGTCTGCCGCCGACTGACCTATGCGCGGTCCTACCTCTATATCCGCGCCGAGCAGACAGATATCCACCGCACTCGCGGGGTCGCTGCTTTTGTTTACGGCATACACGCCGTAGCAAGTGTTGTCGCTGTCTATAACTATTTTGCTCGGGGTTGCGCGGGTTTCGCTCGCACCGAGTTCCACTTTGCCGCGAGTTGCGAATATTCCGTAAGAGTGCGAGCCGTGCATGAGAACTTGCACACCTTTGCCCGAAAGTCCGCTCGCAAGTGCGTCTGTTCGCCCGCGCGAAAGTATACCGAACGTGGTCTTGTTGGTTTCGGTATTGGGGATATCTTTATACACTTTTATCGAACTGTCGGCAATATCCAAAGTGCCGCCGTTGATAAATATTGCCGCGTCGCGATACTGCCTGTTTGCGGGAAACTCGGATGCCACTCCGTTCTCTTCGTCGCCGCCCTCATCGGCTATGTCGAACGGGCTGTTTGCGTGAGAAAGCGTTGCATACTTGCTCAGATTGGCGTCTTTTATGTGCACCTCGCCGCCCGATACGGAAATAATGCTACCGTTATACGAGGTTGCCGCGCGAACCTTTTGAACGTCGAGCACGCCGCCCGAGGCGAGAATGCACGCGCCTTCGCCGTATCGCGCGGAGTTGGTCGGCTTGCCATAGGTTTTAACGTGCGCCGACAAATCCTGCGGATTTACCGTTGCGAACTCGCCCGAGGTGCTCACCGTCATAGTGCCCGATTTTATATACACGCACGAGCTGTACCAGGTGCCGAAATACGAATAAAAGCTGCCGTCGGCAACGTCCGACGCCGCAGTTACGTCTACGTTGAGAACGCCGCCGTCCATATACACGGCGGAATAGTAGGGCGCGGCGGCAACCACGTTGCCGCTTTCGTCCGTTTGCGGCTCGAGCGATTTTTCTATATCTTTGGTATAGCCGAAAACTTTAACCTGCGAGTACTCGCCGCTTGCGGGTTTTTCCGCGCCCGCGTACTCACCCGTGGCTTTATTCACGTAATAGCTGTAAACAAAGTCGGTTTTGGAGGTGTCGAACGCGCCCATGGAGTCGCCCGTAGAGTCGCTCGTAATCATGTAGCAGTAGGTGTCTTCGGGTACTGTAACGGTGCAATCCGTGCCGCTGCCGTCGCGCGAAAACGCGCTGTCGAAATACACGTTGCCCGTTTTTTTCAATCGCGAAACATCATTCCCGCGCATGGTGAGAATGGGCATGTTTCCCTGTGTTATCGTATTATCGGCGCACTTTTCGATTATTACCGACTGCGCTTTGAGTTCGCTCGCAAACGACGAAAGATTTCCCAAATATTCGGAGGGTCGAGGTCCGCTCTCGAATATTCCGCCGTATACGTTTATATCTCCGCCCGAAAGCGTGAGAACGCTCCCTATAGGATTATAAAGAGCACCCCCCCCGCGGTATCAACGACCGTAAAGGTAGTACCCGCGGGCACGCTCAAAAGGCTGTCGCGGCTGTTGCGCTGTATTTCTTTGCCGTTCAAATCTATGGTGAGATTGGATTTTAAGTCGAGAGAGTCGCCCGTCATGATAATGGGCGCGTCAAGCTCGTTGGAAAGGCGCACGTAACCGTAGCCGCTCGCGATTGCGTTGAACAACTCCTGCTGAGATTTTACGCTGAACGGAGTTTGCACCTCGTAGGGCAAATCGCCGCCGCTTATTTCGGTTACGTATTTCGCGTAAGAAAACGCGACGAAAGAAAGCGCGACCAATACCGCCGACGCGATTACGAGCGCCGCCGACAGTATTTTATACGTTCCGTTATTGGTCTTGTTTTTCTTCTCGGTCATTACGTTTCCTTAACTACAATTTTTGAGTGAACACAACGCTCATTCTGCTCGGCGAAATAAGCCCCATGCAGGTTTGCACGGTAACGGGCTTGAACTCGTCCGTGCCCGGCTCTTTTATTTCGAGCACGTTGCCGTTCCACCTAACGCCGTATTTATCGGGCACGGTTACGTCGTGCCCCGCGTGTTTGTCGTTATCTCCCCACGCGCCCGCAAAGTTTTTTTCGTCCACCGCCGCGCGTAGCGAAAGGCGGAGCAAAAACCGTTTCGAGGCGTTTTCGGTTTCGTCGAGCACATAGTCGCTCGGGCTTTCCTTCGCGCTTATATTGAGAGTAACGCGTATAAACTCGATTTCCTCCGTTTCGGTAAGAGTTATGGGGCACACGTAGCGAGCCGCCTGCTCGGCGGAATACGTTGTATATGTGCGCGTTACGTTACTCGGCTGAACGCCCGCCGAAAACGCCGCGGGCTTGCCCGTTTCCACGGTTATCTCTTTGTTTCGGTCTATGTAGTCGGCGTAGTCGTTTTGAATTTCCACTCCGTTCGGCGCGTAAGCATTGGGCGCGGTTCTGTCGGTAACTTTCAGAGAGCCGTCTGTATCTATCATATACAGCTTGCTCGCGCGAACTGCCGGATAAACGCGCTGTATGCCGCCCGTTTGCACCTCGCTTCCCTCCTCGAGTTCCACAAGCTGAAACATTGCGCATTCCGCCAAAGAGCGCGGCAAATACAGCACGAAACTGAACTCGTACTTAAGCCCGACTTTTCCGTTGTTGTATACCGTAATTTCCGACTCCGCCCAGTCGTTCATGCGCACGGCTTCGGTTTCCTCGGATACTTTGAGCATAAACGGGGCGTTTATAAACGTGCCGCCGCCCTTATTCACCGTGTAGCCGCAGTTTATGCCCGCCGCACCCGCGCCGCCGTCTATCTCGGCGTGCGACACGAACTGCGCGAGCGAATACGCGGAAAAACAAAGAGATACGGCAAAAAGCACGCACGCAATCGCAAAAAACATTTTCGCGCCGTGTTTACGTAAAAAAAGCACTGCCGCACCTCCTTAAAAACTTATTCCCATTGAAGCCCACATTATATCAGTATGCAAATTATATCACAATACACACACATTTGCAAGTATATCGAATAATTTTTTCGACAAAAAATTACACTTTCGTTAACCTTAAAGGGCTTTTATGGTTTTTGCAACGTTTATTAAGTGGTCCGCCACGCGTTCGGCGTTGGCAGTCAGCGAGAGATACTGCGTGCCCACCTCGGGAGAACAAACGCCGTCGCGCATGCGTGCAACGTGCTTTTCGGTCATACCCTCGGTTATTTCGTCTACCCTCTCCTCTATTGCGAGAGCTTCGCGGAGAGCCTTGCGGTCTAAGTCCGCGTACGCCGTTACGGCGTTGTCGAACAAGTCGCGCACGAGCATCTTAAGCTCGGATATTTCGCCTACGGCTTCGGGCGAAAAGCTCAAGTCGGCTTCCTTTAGTTTATCGGCGTATTCTATGATGTTTTCGGCGTAATCGCCCACGCGCTCGAGGTCGGTTACCGAACGAAACACGGTGGAAAGATATATGCGGTCTTTTTCGCCGAGGTCGGCTTTGAGCAGTTTTGCCACGAATTTTGCAAGCTCGTGATTTACGAAATTGAGGCGGTTTTCGTTTGCGCGAAATTCTTCTATATTACCGTAATTAAGCGAACAAATTATATCGCAAGATATTTCGAAATTGCGGATTGCGGTACTTGCCATATCCAATATTTCGCGCTTGGTTTGCTGAACGGCAACGGGCGGGGTTTTGAGCATGTGCTCCTCGGCGAACCTGAGCGAGAGCGCGTTTTCGGATTTCGTCTTTTTCTCGGGGATTATTTTTATAACGACTTTAACGAGCAGTTTGGTGAGCGGCAAAACCATTGCAACGGTTGCCACGTTGAACAGCGTGTGGAACATGGCGAGCTGCAACTGCGGCGCGTGCGGAAACATAGCCGCAAACAGTCGCCCGTAATTCACGCCGAACAGTTCCATAACAAGCCCGGCTATCAAAAACACCGCAACGCCGCTCACGTTGAATATTATGTGTATAAGGGCGGTGCGCTTTGCGTTCACCGTGCTTGTAAGTCCCGCGATAAGCGCGGTAACGCAAGTGCCCACGTTTGCGCCCATGGTTAAGTACACGCCTTGATTGAGCGAAATCAGTCCCGTAACCACCATTGTTATGGTCATGGAGGTCATAACCGACGAGCTTTGCACCACCGCCGTTATGAGCGCGCCGGTGAGCACGAGCAGAAACGGATTGCGGAAAAGCGCGAGAAAGTTTTTTACCGAGTCGAGAGCGGAAAAGTAGCTCATTGCCCCGCTCATCATATCCAGACCCACGAACAGCATGCCGAAGCCCGCCATAATGCCGCCCGCCTTTTGGGTTGCGTCCTTTTTGGCAAAGGTGCACACAAACGCGCCCACACCCGCCAAAGCCGCGAATATAACCGAGGTGGAAACCGAGTTGCCGAACATGCCGAGCGCAACGAGCTGACCCGTTATCGTAGTTCCTATGTTTGCGCCGAATATAACCGTTGCGGCTTGCGTAAGAGTCATTATGCCCGCGTTCACGAAGCCTATAACCATTACCGAGGTTGCGCTCGAGCTTTGTATCGCCGCGGTTGCCGCCGCGCCCACGCCTACGCCCACGAGCTTGTTTTCGGAGGTTTTGGCAAACAGCCGCTTGAGTCTGCCGCTCCCGAGAGCTTCGAGGTTGGAGCTCATCATGTTGCACGCGATTAAAAACACGCCTACGCCCGCAACAAGACCGAGCAAGCTCGTTATGATTTGTACAGTATCCATACTTTATATCTCCGTTAATAGTCTGCTCTTAAAAAAATAAAAGACCTCTACCGAAAAAAACTTTCGGTAAAAGTCTCGAACAATTGAGCACGGAACAACAAATTTCCACATATATATTATAACTTATTCGGTGCGCGGCTGTCAAACAAAAAACGCCGAAATTATATTTGTGCGTTAAAAAATTGCTTTTTGAAAAAATAAGTTGTATAATAATGCGGTATGCGCGAATTTACAACAACACTCATTACGGTGGGCATAATGCTCGCCTACGCCGTGCCCGGCTACATACTCATAAAGGCAAAAGCGATAAAGCCCGACAGCATTTCGGCTTTTTCACGCGTGCTCATGTACGTGTGCCAACCCGCTCTCACGCTCTATTCGTTCAACAAGGCGGATTTCAGTCGCGAGCTCGGCATAAATCTTTTGATATTCTTCGGAATTATTACCGCGTTGCAATTGCTGTTTATCGGTTTGTTCGGATTTATTTTCCGCAAAAAGTTCGACGACGTGAAATATCGCGTAGCTACGACTGCAACCACTCTTTCCAACTGTTCGTTTTTGGGCGTGCCTATACTCGAGGCGATTTTCCCCGACTCGCCCAACGTGGCGGCATACTCCATGATGTACTTTCTTTCCATGAACCTGCTCGGCTGGACTTTGATATCGGCGATAATCACGCGCGACAAAAAATACATAAGCGCGAAGAAAATGTTTATAAACCCCGCAACTATTTCCATCGCGCTTTCCCTGCCCTTCTTTATTACGGGATTTAAGATAAGCTCGCAAAACGGGCAGGCGCTCGGGCAGATTGAAAACATGATAAACATACTCGGCAAAATGACCGCGCCGCTGTGCATGCTTATAATGGGCATGCGACTCGCCACAATCAAACCCAAAAACCTGTTTATCAATCCTTTGCAATACTTTGCCGTGGCTATAAATCAAATCGTGTTTCCGCTGTGCGCGTTGGGGCTTTTAATGCTTTTGCGCGTAAACTCCGAGCTTACGATGTGCATGTTCGTTATGTGCGCGTGCCCCGTGGCTTCGGTGGTGCAAAACTACGCCGAAATACTCGGCGAGGGGCAAGACGTAGCCGCAAACACCGTTTTGCTCGGAACGCTCTCGTCTATCGCCACTCTGCCCCTGCTCGCGCTACTCATTTGATTTTGACCGTTCGGTTGCCGCAACCTCTTTGAGCGGCTCGGCTTGTGATTGAGTATCGGCTTGCGGCTCGGCTTTGAACTGCCCGAACTGCGGAGTCGCGCCCGTAATCACGCGTATAAGACCTCTGCGCACAAGCGTGTCGGTTGCCGTAAAGGGCACGGCGTAATTCACGTATTCGCCGTCGCCTTTTTCTATGCCGTGCTCGGCAAACACGCGGTCTATAAGTTGCATTGCGTAGTTTATGCGCCTTTCGTTTTTAACGCGGTACAGTAGCGGCGTTTTGGTCTTTTTACTGCGCTTCGATAAATCTTCCACCTTGTATTTGGTGTTTTCGTACTGCGCGGGATTTGCGGCAAGGCACAGACACAAAGTTTTGCCGCGTATCATAAACGTAGCAACGCATGTTCTGCCTTTGCGGAAAGTTTCGCGTTTCCAACTGAAAGCCGCGATTATTTCTTTGTACGCCGTAATATGGTTTTTCAGCTTTGAATAGTTGGCTTTGAGCGAATCGTCGGCTTGAATTATACGCGCTTCGAAACTGCGATTGTAGCGTATGCCCTTCGCCGCCGCGAGCGCGTCCTCTTTTTCGGAGTCGCGAACGCCGCTCACCACCTTTATGAGCCGCTTTTTGATGAGCACCTCGGTTGACTTATACGGAAGCGTGAAATCGTCCGCCTTGTAGTCGGCGTTTTTCTCAAGCCCGAAACCCGCCATTACTATATCGGTAAGCTCTTTCGCGTATCCCATTCGGCGGTCGCTTCGTATGCGGAACATGCACGGCATCTTGTTTTTGTTGTTGCGCCCCGAAATATCGTCTACCTTGTATTTGCTGCCGTCGAATATTTGCGGGTCGGTTGCCAAACACAGGCAAAGCGTTTTGCCGCGCACAACAAAGCTCGCCACGCTCTTTCTTCCCATATGGAAAGTTTCGCGCTTCCAACTCATGCGCGAGCGTATGCCGCGAAACGCCATAATATAGTTTTTAAGCTCGGAATAACGCCCCTTTAAGTCGTTGTCCGCCTGAGTTATACGCGCCGTAAAACTGCGGTTATAGCGCACCACGTTGCCCTCGGCGGTAACCTCGGGCTCGAATATTTCTTCGTCCTCGCCGTCACCGAATTCTTCAACCTCTATCTCCGCTTCTTCGCTCTCTTCCTCTTCGGGCTCTTGCTCGGTTTCGGTTGCGCCCATAGCCGCAACGTCCTCGGGAGTCGCGCCCGCTCGCATCGCCTCGAGCTTGGCAAGCAGGGCGTTTCGTTGCAAGTGGAGTTTTTGCGTTTGCAGTCTGCGCGCGCCGCGCTTGTGGAGAAGATAGCCGAGGTAGCCGTTGAGCGCGAGCACAGCCGCAAGCAGTACGCTTATAAGCACTATGCCAGTTATCTGCGCGGGCGAGAACAGTCCCGCCGATATAAATGTGGTGTTCATGCCGCTTCCTCCTCGCCGTTAAGCCGCGCAAGCTCTCTGCGCTCCGCGCGTTTCTTTTTGCGATACAGCACGAACTGCACCGCCGCAACCGCCGCCGCAACGCCCGCCGCGCCGCCCAGCGTGCCCATAATCGCGGCGAACACGGTGTGCACGCCCACTATCTTCCACTCGAACGTTAGCTCGCCCGCGGTGCCGTCTTCCCATTCGTAGTTGTCGGTATCGAGCAGTTTTACCGTTGCCGTAAACGTGCCGCCGTATCCCGACTCGTTACCCGTTATAGACATTATGGAAGAATCGAACCCGAACGGGAAATATTCGAGTATTTTGCCGCTCACTATAAACGAGTTTGTGTTATGCGTGGGTTTGGCTATCTTTTTGCGAGCCACAGTCCAATTGAGCACGGGATTGCCCTCGGAATCGAACTGCACGTCGCCGTTATCCGCCCAAGCGTAGTTTTGGTTTTTGAGCACGAATTTTATAGAGTACGTGCCCGCGCCAAAAGCCTGAAGCATAAGCGAGTTGCCGCTTATGTTGGATACGCCGCCGTAAATTATGCTCATATCTTCGAAAGCAAATCCGCTCACCTGCGCCCACAGGAAATCGCCCGTGTAGGTATCGTTCACGCCCGGGTTAATTTGGAGCGAGGGCACGGCTTTGCTCGCACGCGCCACTGTGAACTCTATGTAGTCGCTCACGCAGGCAAGCCAGTTAGCCGACTGCGGCACGGATACGCGCACGTAATACGTTCCCGCCTCGGTGGGCACGCCGCCGAGATTAACGTAGCTTGCGCCCTCTTTGCGGTAGTAGGTGTAAACGAATTCGCTCTCCTCGCCGAAAGTTGCGCCCGCAACGGGAACGCTCGAGCTTTCGCCGTAAGTCCAGTTTTCTATTTCGAGTTTTACAACGCTGTTCTCGCTTCGCTCAATGATTAGCGCGTACGGGCGGTCGGCGTCTTCGTAAGATTGCCACTTCACGTTTGCAAACTGACTGTCTTTTATTCTGATATGGAAAATGTGAGTGCCCACGTTTTCGTAGTCGTAAGAACTGTCGGTAATAACCTCGAAATAGTCTTTTATGCTTTCGTAATCGCCGAAATCTATCACGGGCACGATTTTTCCGCCCGTGTATTTGGCTATGCTTACCGTTATTTTGCTACCGTCTATAACGCCGCGTTCCACTATGAACGCGAACGTGTTCTGCCCCGTTATTTCGTAGTTTTGCGGCATAAGCACCACGGACGCCGTAACAAAGTAGTTGCCCATTGCGGAGGGCACTGCGCCGTTTTGAGTGCTGTACACGAAATTCAACGCGTTATATATTTCCGCGCTCGTAACCCTGTCGCCCGCATTGCCGTCGTTATCGTAAAACAGGTCGAAATGCTCTTTGCTCGCGGCGGTTACGTCGCCCACGTTGCCGCCGAGTTTTGCGCCCGATTTGAGGTCTATGCGCAGTTTGCGGGCAAGCACGGTATAAGTTCCGCTCGTTACGTTCACCGCATGGTTGGGACTCGAGCACGCCGCCGTAATTGTGTAACTGCCCACGCTCGGAATTGCGCCCGCGCTCACTCCCGCAAGACCGAGAGTTATGCCCAGCTCGTCTATGTTCACCGTGCCGTCGTCCGAAGTTATTCCTCCGGTAAGAACGAGGGGCAAGCCGTACTGCGACGACCTGCTGTTTACCGTTACGCGCACCGTCTTTTTGGCAACGGTGAGCGTGCCTCTCTCCGCCGTGACCACGTAGTTTGCAAACTTTATGCCGTTTACGCCAATGGTAAGCGCGTGTTCGCCCGCGGTGAGAGTTTCCGAACACGAGTATGTTGCATTGTTTTGCGTAGGTTGCGTGTTGCTCGAATTGTCGCCGCGCACAAATCCGCTAAGGGTGTAGCCGAACGCGCTCGTTTGAGTCGCGGATAGGAAATCGTCGCCGTAAGTCATTGTGCCGAACGGCGTGGCAACGAGCACGGCGGGAGTGATAACGAGTTTTACTATAGCCGTGCCGCCGTTGTAGTTGGCGGTGCTCGAGGTAGTAGCTTTAATCCAATAGTTACCCGCGTTTACGGGTTTTACGTTGCTCCACCCCGCGTCGCCTGCGGCAGGCTTGCCGTCGCCCTTAAAGTAGAAATAATAAACCTGACCGCGGAATTTCGCCTCGGCGTCGGGCGTGTAATCCACTCCGTACTCAACGCCGTTTGCAAGCGCGACTGTGTCTGCGGCAAACGTGATTTCGTCGGCGGCTTTCCTTATTATCCACTTGTTGCCCGTTATGTCTGCGGTTGAGTCGTCGCCCGTTTTGCCCTTCCACACGTAGTTGCCCGAGCTTAAACGGAATGTGATTTCATATCCGCTTTCGTTGGCGTCGGTTGCGTAAACGTAAACTTTGCCGTTGTCCCTGCGCACGCCGCACCCTACCGACAGTACGTTTATCGCCGCCGAGTCGGATAACGCTATTTCGTATTCCTGCCTATTGCCGTTATATTCGTAACCGCTCGGCGCAAATACGGGCGCGTCTATCTCTTTGGGCATTATCACGAATGCTTTGAACGCGTTCGTGCCCGAGCCGCTCGCGTATGCGCGAACGAGATACACGCCCGCGTCGGTAGGCACTCCCGCGCCGAACGCCGCAAGTCCGTTTATGCCGAACTCAAACAAATTGTCTATGTCATTAAAACTCGCTTTCAATTCGTCCGAAAGCCCGTCGAGCGACGAAAGCGTGGTTTTTGCGTAGTAGAACGAAATCGTACCCGCCGCGTCGGGATTTCCCGCGTTGGGTTTAGGGCTGTTCACTCCCTCATTGTAACTGCCAAAAGTCCAACCCTCTATGCTTACCGACAGCGTAACTTTTTTGCTTGTAACCGTAAGCGTGAGAATTACATACGTTTTATCTTTGCCGCCCGTCAAAATATCAGAGAGCGCGTTAGACAACATATAGTTGTGCTCGTCTTTAAGTTTAATGCGAATAGTATATCTTCCCGCAACGGTAGGAACATAAGAGAATATTTTTCCGTCGCCGCCTATGTTAGCCGCACTCCACGCAATTTCGGTTTCGTCATTACCCGCAAGCAAACGGAAATATTCTATTTCCATTATATCGTTGCGGAACGCATTCACAAAACGCTTGTGCTCGTCTGCGGGAGTATCATCGAGCGACAGCGAGGTTTCGTCCCACGCAATCTCGATAATTTTCTTTTCAACGGTAAACGGAAGTTCGGTATCGCTACCGAGCGTAAAGTTATTGTTTGTAAGCGTGACCGTCACGTTGTAGTCGCCCGCAAATTTGGGCTTACCGTCGGGGGTAAGTCCGCCCGTGCCGCTTGCCGTATAAGAAAGCGTGAACTTATCGGGACTAAGCAACAGCTCAATGACTTTTTCGTCTTCGGACGAAAAACCGTCGGCAAACGTGATTACGGGAATAACGGCGTTGCCCTCGTTGTAGGCGTATTTTTGGAACACGTTTTTATCCGCGATATCCGCGGTTACAAGACGGGGCACAACCTTAAAGCCGCAGTCGGCATATTTAACGGTGTAGTTCTTAAATTGCAAATCGCCGCTATACTTTGTGGTATAGTTCCCCACCGAACTGCTCCATGCGGTATACGTAGGGCAAATAGACGAATTATCGGTATCGAGTTTACCCGACATATAACTCGTGCCGTTCAAATTCTCGATACTGTCGCCGCCCTTAAAGCCCGCGTAATTAGGCGCGAATTCGGGAATTTCGCCGTAGGTTATTTCAAAGTTTTGTTGAGGTCTTTTCGTTACGTCGGCACTGCTTATTCCCCATACCGAAACGGTGAGAGTCGCGGGGGTTATCTCGAATACCGCGCTCACATAGCCGCTTTGGTCTTTTCCGTCAAACGTAACCGCATAGTCGGAGTTGTCGTAAGAGGGTATCAAATTGTATTTTCCAACGTCTTTCGAGCCGCCGTCTATGGTGAGGAAAAATTTCAAATCGGCTATACCGTTGCCCGAACTCCCCGCCCAATCGGTATCGGTTATGGCAAAAAACGCGTTGAGAGTTTGAGCCGTGGCGATATAGTTTTGCCCGCTCTTAAACAGCTTTTCCAAATCGGTTCTTTGCTCGTATCCCGTATATACGCTTTTTGCAAGCTCAACGCTTTGCTCCGCGCCTTTCACCGTTACGGAAATATTGCGCGGTATTACCGATATAGTACCCTTTACAAACTCGATTGCGTAATTATCCGCCGAAATTCCGCTAACCGAAACGTCAAACGTATTCGTTCTGCCGTTCACAACCGCGGGCGAATTCGATTTGTAAGCGGTTACGAACGCGTAAGAGTCCAAGCCGCTTATCTTGTCGCCTTCCTGAGTTTTCAATTCGCTTTCGGTAATAATATCGCCGTTTTGCTGATTGCCGATAATAAAACTAACGGTATATCCGGGGAAACGGTTTGCCGACGGGTTCAAAGCCGTTTTATCGTTAGCTACGGCTGTGCCGTACTGAATGTTTACGTCGTCCACTTTCACGAACAGGCTCTGCGGAGTTATCTTGAAATCGTTCGCCACGTTTTCGGGTGCTTTGTAATTCTCGTAGCCGTCGGAAGAGGTGTACACGAATTTAACGCGATAATCTCCCACGTTTACGGGCGCGTCGTTAAGCTCGGTCAATTCGTTACCCTTTCTCGAATAATACACGGAGTCGAAAAGCACTCCCGACGTGCTCTGCGCACTGTAAACTTTCTTTTCGCCGAATTTGTATACCGTTGAGTGCGGCGTAGTAATGTTTATGTTCAAAAGTGCGCTTTCTATGGTGAACGTGCCAGCGTTTTCGGTTTCCCCGATTACGTTATCTCCATTAAAGGAGTTTTTGCAGTCAACAAACGCTATCTCGTAATTATGGGCATACGGCGTGCCGTCGCTTTCTTTCCACACTGCATATATAGGATAATCGCCCACGTGGTTGGTGTTCTTTCCGTCATACGGCGTGAGAGCTTCGGTTTTAAGCTCGAACGGAACGATATTATTGTAGAAAGTACCTCTGATAACCGAATATTCGAGCGAAGCGGCTTCTTCTCTCCCCTCGCCCTGTATCAAGTCGAAATGATTGCTTTTGTTTGCTATAGTTATGCTCACCGTGCGCTTGGTTACGGTGAGAGCTCCCGCTACGAACTTAAACGAATAGTTATCCGCAACGTAATTGCTTGCGTTGTCTATATATATCGTCTGCGCGCTTGCCGCATCGTCGCCCGCCGCGTAAGAGGTTTGCCAATTAAACGCAATATCGAGCGCGGTGCGGTCCTCACCGTATACAAAGCCCGCAAACTCCGTGTTCGTATCGAAATCGCTTGCAAACACGTAACCGTCGCCGTACTGTACGCTGTCGTTTTTGGGCGTAACGGTAAGCTCTTTTTTAGCCACCTTAAAATAACGGCTCTCGGCAGATATCGCCGAGTAGTCGGGCTTGTTATAGCCGCTATGAACGTACTCGGGCATGGAGTATTCAACCGAATAATATCCCGCACCGAATTTATTGTTATCGAACACGCTATCGAGCAAACCGACGATATCGCCGTTTAGCGTTGCGCCGCTAAGCAAAGTTTGCTCGCCTAACAAAGCGTTGCCGCTAAGCTCGCGCGAGAACTTAACCGTTACGGTAAATTTCGTTCCGCCCGAGGTGAATTTCGCGCTCGGCGTGATAAAGCCGTTCATGCCTTGAGTAAACCCGCCGTAAGTCCACGCCGAGTCCATTTCCGCGGAAAGGTTTGCAAACGCCTTATCGTTATAGTTAAACGACTGATTTATTACGTTCGTTGCCGTATCGATATCGAACGTAACGAAACCTATTAGTTGATTGAAATTAGGAGTCGCGTTTTTATCGGAAACCTTATAATACAAATAGTAGCCGCCGTGCGCGTGCAAAGCCGCCGGCACTGCTCCGTCCGCTCCCCAACCGCTTATATTCGCGGGGTCGGCAATTTGCGAAACCGACAAATAGTATTGCACCGCGGGCGTAGACCCGTCTGCCGCGGTAACGGAAATTTTGTCGCCGTCGAGAGGATTTTGTTCGTTGCCCGTAAACGCAAGACCCGTTTTAGCCGTCGCCGTAACCGAGAACTCGGCGGGAGTAATGGCGTACTCGCCGCGGCTTTGGTCTGCGTGCCCATTGCGCACAAACGTAATATCGTAAAAGTTTGCGGCGTTCGTCGAGTCGTTTGCCGCGCCTACTATATCGTACGTGCCCACGGGATTGGTAACTGTCGTGCCGTCGTTGCTTAAAACAAGATTGGCCACCGAAAGGGCGAAAATTTTGTCGTAATCGCTAAACTCCGTACCCACGAGCACCGCAATGTCTGCGGCATTATCGTAAGACGATTTTGCGCTTGCAACGGCGGTAAAAGTAAGTGCGTTAAGCGGACTGAAATACTGCGCGGTTTGGTCGTTTACGGTAACGGTTACGGGCAACTTTTTTACGGTGAGTTTGCCCGCGTTTTCGGCGTCGTTCTCAAACTTGTAGTTACCCCAAATAAGTCCGCTGCCGTTAAACGTGATATCGAACTCTCCGATATCGCCAACGTTGTAACCCGATACGGCATAGCCGAAGCCTGCGGTTATCTTATCCTTATAGAAACTGCTTTCGTCGTTGTTGGCGTTTTGCTTAAAACCCGAAACGGCGTACATAGCGGTATCTTGCAAGTTCAAGTTATAGCATCCGCCGTTATAGTTATCGGGCGCACCCTCGCCGAAATAAATTTTGAAATTTACCGATACTTTGAGCGTTGCTCGTGTAATAGAATATTTCTCGGCAGTAAACGTAATATCGTAATTGTTGCTGTTCGACTTGTTTTTGTCTATCTCTATGTTGTACTCGCCGAAGCCTGTGGTTTCGCTCACAGCCGCAGAGCCGCATTTTGCCGCGAGCGAGAACACGTTCGAAACGGCTTCGGGAAGCGCGTCGCCCGTTCCGTTCGAAACGGTAACCGAATAACGCCCGTCCATTATATCCACGGGCGCGTCGCCGTATTCGCTTGTAAGTCCGCTTTCTACGGTTACGGTGATTGCGCGTTTAATCACGGTGAGCGTGCCGCTTTGAGTAACCTCCAAAACGTAGTTGCCCGTTTTGTTCTTAAGCTCGGGCGTAACGGTATAGCCGCCCTCTTTATAAGCAAGCAAATTATTCGGAGTAACCGCAGTTTCGCCGTATATCGCAATATTTATTAAATCGGCAATAGTATCGGGCGAGCAGAACTCGTCGGAGCCCACCGCCGAATAGGCGCACCAATCCGCCGCCGTAACGGTAAGATTTTCGCCGTATACGTGCGTTTTATCTTTACCCTTTACCTTAACCGTTTTAGGCTGAATTTTAAGACCTTTGGAATAGATAAATTCGCCGCTTGCGTTTTTGCACGTAAAGTTATCGTTATCCGTTTCTATTACATACATAGTATGCGCTATAACGGCATTATCGTCGTATTTAACGGCTTTGGGCTTATCCCCCGCGGAGTTCAGCGCAACTTTAAGCGTAGGCGCGGCAAGCGTTTTTCCATCGCGTTGCGGCACGCTCGAGTTCTTAACGGCAGCCGTGAAATTATGGCTTTGCCCGTCGTACGTTATTTCATGTTCAAGTTCGGTAACGACGGTTTCGCCGTATTTCCATACCACGCTGTCCGCGCTCACCGCCAACTTGTTTACGGTAAGCGTAACGGAGTTCTGCTCGGGATTTTGTATGAAATAGTCGGATACTTTTTCGTCGAACTTCCAGTTGAAATTCACATAATATTCGCCCGCGTTCCAGGGCAGATAGTTTTCGAGGTCGCTCCCCGTAAGCACGGTTAGAGTACTGCCGCCCGACTTAAAAGTAAATCCGCCGACAAGTCCGTTTGTTTTTTTGTCCGTAAATCTTACCGTAAGCGTAAATTTGCCGTCTGCCTTGCTGTCGCTCGCCAGTGCCGCAAGGTCGGCGTCAGTGCCCGTAACTTTGAAAATCTTGGAAAGAATATTTTGAGCGTTTTCTCCGTATGTGTAGGAATCGAACTGTGTTTCAATTCTGAGCATGGCGGAAGTTACGGCGTAATGCACGTACAGGCTGAAACTCTGCTCGTCGAATTCTATGTACTTATCCGAGCCGCCGAGCAAAGCTATTACGGCGGTGTCGGTAAGCTCAAGACTCTCCGTATCCCATTCGTAGTTATACGGGTTTTGGTTAGGGCTATCGCCCGCACTCGCAAGAGTATATTTTACGCAGTACACTCCGCGGTCGGTCAAATAAGGCTCGCTTTCAAACGCATCTCTGCTAACGCCCGTTATCGCGCCGCTTTCGTCCTTTCCGATTTTTACTTTTCCGTAAGTCACCGAGGGCGTAATATCGGTAATATCCCACTTGCCTATATTAAGCTTTATACCCTGACCGTAAGTAAGCTGACGGTCGCCGAACCCGCTAACGGTTATAAGTTTGCGGTTAACGGTAATATCTATGCTCGCAGTGAGCTTTTCGGTATTACCGTTTGTTCCGAAACGGTAGTTTGAAATATCACCGTTTTTGGGCAACGTGAAAGTTACGGTGTACGTGCCCGCGTCGGTATACGTAAAATTAAATCCGTTTGCGGTGATTTGGAAATTTCCGCTACTGCTTGCCTCGTTCGAGTTGGCGCTATGCCACGGGTTGCTCCACGCGATGTTTACGGTCGCGTTAGTAGCATATATCGCCGCCCAGTCGGTAACCGCCGTAAATTCGGGCAACGCCGAGCCGCCGAACACAACCTTGCTGTCGGCCGCTATTTGGGGCGCGGCAACGCCTTTTTTGAGTATTTCGAACTCCGCGCTTACCGTTTCATCGGCGGGCAGTCGGTAATTATTATTATCGAGCGGCGAGGTTGCCGTTACCGTATATTTGCCCGCATTTATAGCCGGCACTACGTCGCTCCCCTGCTTAATCTCAAACGATACGTTTACGCTATCGCCCGCGAACAGTTCGCCCGCGGTTACCTTCGGAGTGTGCGCACTGCCGCTGTATACATAGGCGTTTCCGTTTGAGTCTTTTGTGTTCCACTTAAGCGTTATAGTTGCTTTTTCTATTACAAACGAAATTTTTCTTGCAGTCTGCGAAACGCCGTCGGCTACGCCCTGCCACTTGTAGTTATTGCCGGGCGTGATAAACACGATGTACGTGCCCGCGTTTTTCAATGAGTCGCCGCTCTCCAAAGTGACCGTAACTCTGTCGTTATAGTCATTGAAATACCTTTGCACCGCAAATTCCGCGCCGCGGTAAGTAGCCATAAGTTTTGCGAGTATATCGCCCGTAACTCCGTCCGTGGTATACGAAACGCCGTCTTCTGCGCCTATCTCGCTCAAAAACACGCCCGTAGCGTCGGGCAACAAAATATCCGCTTTGCCTATGGTAAACGATTTGAAATAGTCTGCGGGCATTGCGTAATCGGGCGAGGTTATCGCGGTAATCACGTTCCAATATTCGCCCGCCGCGGTAGGTCCTAAACTATCCGCAACCTCGTCGCCGAATTCTCCGCTCGCGCTTTTGCTTGCATAAACGGTAAGCGTTACGCCCACGGCAGACAGTTCGTCGCTACCCGCAAGCGTAAACGCAACCTCGGGTTTGTGATTTTTGCCGTCGTATTCGAAAGTGCTTTCGCCCCAACTCGAAACCGCAAGCGTAAACTTGTTTACGGTGAAAGTAAGCGACAATTCCGCAATTTCGGGAGTCGTCCAGCTGTAGTTTTTCTTTGCCGTATCGTTAAACTTTACGGTAACGGTGTAATCGCCCGCATGCAACGCAGTAAACGTGCCGCCCGTACCGGTAACGCCGTCGACCTCTTCGGTTGCCCCTATTCGGTAGTACGTTACAGAATATTCCATTATATCGGGGAGGAAATTAGCAATTGTAACGGTATGGTCTGCGCCTTTATAGGTAAGTCCGTTCGCGCCCGAGAGCTCCGCGTTTGCAACCTGCTTTTTAAGCACGGTAATTGCCTTTGCCGCCGCGGGCAACGTGTAATCTTCGGCGGTTTCGTCCCACCCGTTATCGGTAGGCAATTCGGTGCGGAAATACACGTAATACTTGCCCGCGTCCCACGACTTCAACTCCGCCGTTATAGCCTTTGTTTTATCGGGATACTTATAGCCCGAGGAGTCTGCGGTAAGGCTCTCGTAATACTCGGCGGAATAATATTCAACCTCTGTGTTAAGCGTAGGATAAAAGTACGTATCGGCTGCGTTACTCTTATCCGCGCTCGCGGAAAAACCGTCGCTATCGCCGTATGTAAAGCTATCGGGCGAGGTAATAGTTATGCCCGACGTATCACGCTTAAGTATGGTAAAATCGGTTGTTATTTCGCTGTAGCCGTCGGCGTTAAGCGCGGCTTCGGTACTGTCCCACTCGTAGTTTTTGCTGTTTATCGTAAGTTTTATGGGATACGTTCCCGCGTGCAAAATGGGCGCGGTTTTATCTTCGCGAGCGTCCTCTATAGTTACTATACTGCCGCTCGAGGGTTTATCTCTATCCAAAAAGTCGGCGGGTATGGTAACCAACTCGTCCGCTTTCCACCCTTTCGTGCCGCCCGATTGCTCTTTGCGCTCGTAATATTTATCGGGCGCAACCGAGGCTATTTTGACTTTTTTAGGTGTAATTTCAAGAGTCACTGCGCTTGCAAGCAAAGTGGTGGAAGCCTTGTACGCGTCCGTTTCTTGGGTGACCGCCACTATTTTGTAGTTTACGCCCGCCTCCTCGGGAACGCTATCCGAAAGATTGGTGTACGTATACGTAACGCCGTTTGCCGTAAAGCCGTAGTATTTGAGAGTGTAGGCGTCGGGCTTTTGCAACTCGGGAATGGGAGAACCGCCGTAGGTGTAATATTCTACGGTAAGCGCGTTTTCTATTTTGTTCTTCAGGTCTTGCTTAGAGCCGTATTCCACCTCGAGCGTAGCGGTATTATCGTTCTTGTTTTTAATCCGAACGTCGAGTTCGCCCTTGTTTACCTTTATCGCGTATGACAGCGTGTAGTCGTATTCGGTGTTGTAGTCGTTCGTTTTCGCCCAACCGTAGCTGCCGTTTACGCCGTCTTTCAACGCAAAGTTAACGACGAACTCGCCGCCGCGCATGAAAACTATTTTTCCGTCGGCGGTATAAGTAACTCCCGGGTTTGTTTGATGTACCGAAATATTGCAATCCGTATTCGGCGCGTACTCTGCCGTAACAATCTTCTCGTCGCCGCTTGCAACCTTTTCGCTTACGGTCACGGTAAACGCGGCGGGCACATTCATCAAATCAAGTCCCGAAATAGTTTTATATATTCCGTCGCGATAATTGATATCGCGAGTATCCACAATCGGCTTATCTAATTTTGCGGGGTTAAGATTAGTTACAGTAAACTTATTAAAAACGCCCCCATGGGTTATTTTTACCGATTGAAATCTCTCGGTTGGAACTTTAATTCCGCTTGCTATCGGAGTACCCGTAGCATACGGATTATTAAAATACTCTATCTTAAATTCGGTGCCGCTTGCGAATTTTTCTTTGTATTCGTCAAACTTGATGTTAGTGATATGTTCACCGTTATCGCCGTAAACCACCACGGCAAACAATCCCCTAAAGTCAAAATCAGCACCCAAAGTTTGCCGCGTTGCCGCGCCCGATATATCAACCACATTATAATCCGCAACATAACGAACATTGGGAATTTCAACGCTTGCCGTAATGTTGGGATTATTCGTATAGCTTATTTTAACAACCTTGGTATAGGTTTGAGAACCTGTCGCGCCGCTTAAAACTTCGTTATTATAAACCAACGAGCTGTCTACGGAATATTCCGCTATCTCGTTTTCCGCCTTGTTTTTGTTGTTATACTTTGCTTTTACCGTAAACGAAGAACCGCTATTTATATCGGTATACGAATACAATTCGCCCGATAAATTGGAAACGGCGGAAATCCCCACAACTTTCTCCGCCTCGAAAGGAACGGAAAGAGAGTCGGTATAATCCTTAGAGCTTCCCGACGGACTCCATGTTACCGTTATGGTATTGTCTATTATATTCGTGTTTTTTATATAGCCGTCCTGTTCGGTTGCGAGCTTGCGGTGGTTTGAGTATTGGATATAAACCGACAGGCTCGGAATTATATCGTCGGAAAGCATTCCCGTTACAAATGCGCTGTAATATTCGGACGTGCCCTCTATAAGTTCGTTGGTTTTGTAGTAGCCGTCAACGAGTTTCAAATCTTTGTTTACGGTTACGAAAATGCCTTTGATTTCGGCGTTCTTAACCGTAAGCGCGATTTCGTCCGATTCTTTGCCGCCGCGAAATTTTACTTTGATTTTGTTGTTGGTTGAACTAAGCGTACCCCCCCCCGCAATTTCCACGGTGTAGAGTTCTTTGTTGGCAATCACCTCGGGAGTGCCGTCTGCGGCGAGTTTGCCGCACACGGTAAGCAATTTTTTGAGAGTTTCGCCCGTATGGTCGGACTCGACGAACACGGGCGGGTCTTTAAGCTCGAATAACGTATACTGCGGGATTTCGTCTTGCTCCGCCACGTTAAGCGTAGAAAGACTTACGAGCAGACTGCCGCACTCCACGTCGAGCTGAACGGCGGGAACGTCGTCGCCGTCGCTCACCACAAAGTCGCCGTCGGCAAGCATTACGCCGTCGAGCGATATCGAGAACTCCGAAGCCTCGAGTTCCACGGTTCCGCCCGCGTAATCGCCCGTTACCGAAATATTGTTTTTAACGTCGGCTACGGTGGTTAAGCCTTTGTAAATAACCATGCCGCTCGGAACTACTGCGTTCATGTTCGTATACGACTTGAGCGGACGCGCTTGTGCGGGAACTCCGTTTGCGCCGCCCGATATATCGCCGTCCGCCGCGCTCGCGCCGTAAGATAAGCTCGGCAACAGCATAAACAGCGATAAAGCCATACAACACAAAAACACACATACCGCCGCGAGCGGTTTGTGTTTTCCCGTAAGACTACGTAAGAATTTCATTATTCTTCCTCCCGAATAGCTTTATAAGCTACTTGCCGAGTTTGGCAAGCTCCTCATGCAGTTTTTTGAGATTTGCACGTTCTATCTCTATCAGCTTTGTAAACGTTTTGAAATACTCCACGTCTACGGGATTGGGCTTTTCACCGTCTACCACGGCTTCGAGCAACACCGACTGACTGCGAGTACGCTTTTTTTCAAGCTCCTCTATTTCCCTTTCGCTGTCGCGTATATCCCGTTTCAATTCGCCTTTTTTAGACATTTTGTATCATCTCACTCCTTAAAAACAGCGGCAACGCCAAAAACGCGCAAAGCCTTTTCGATTACGGTAAAATAATTCTATCACAAATCGAACAAAATTGCAATAAGAAATATATAGTAAAAACATAAAATTTAGCTTTTTAACTAAAATTTCATGCAAAACCGTTGCCAAATTTCATATAATATGCTAAACTATATATAGTGTTAAAAAGATTTGCGACTATTGTCGCAGGCACTATATATAGTAACGGAGGTATTATCATGGAAATCATCAAAAACGGAGACGTAAACGAAGCGGAAGAAGCCGCGGTGCTCGAAATGCTCGGCGAAAAACACGCGGGAGAAGACATATACAAAGTGGAACTTACGCCCAACGGCGAGTATGTAGACGTTAAGTATTACACCCACAAACGCCCTTTCGAGCGCATACGCCGCATCACGGGTTATCTCGTGGGAACGCTCGACCGTTTCAACAACGCCAAAGCCGCCGAAGAACGCGAGCGCGTTAAACACGGATTGGCACGTTAACGAAAACAAGCGAAAAACGCCGCTTACTGCGGCGTTTTTTTATAGCGTAACAACACAGCTAATGCAAAAACGCACGGCAAAGCAATCAAAACGGTAACGGCTATCGGTATAATCACCCAAAGCGGCGAACCGTAGTTGTGTACCGACTTGGGGTTTTGCACCTCGCACAGCGAAAATCGCAGGTCGCTTTCGGGCAATCCGTTTAACGAAAGCGCGTATCCCCTTTCGGTCTTTTCAAAGCCGAAACCGTTGGCGTCCGTTAAATACCGCAGCGTAACGATTTCGATATCGAGCGAGCCGAACGCGCTCCAACGCTTCGCTGGAGAAAGCAAATATTCATAATCGTATACGGGCGGTTCATACCAGCCGTCTATAGAGGGATACAGCGGCGCGCAGACCGAGTTTGTAACCGTCGCGCCCGCGGGCACAACGAGGGAATATTCATACCACCGCATAAGGCGGTCGGCGGGGTTTAATACGTAGTCTATGCCGTGCACGTAATACGCAATTTCGGCGCAAAAGGCTTCCGTAACGGCGTTGTACCAGTCGTCGGGCATAATATTGCCGCTTTCGGGCAATTTGCTCGTTGCGAACTCGTAAAACGACGTCTCGCCCGTATTTACAAGCTCTACTTTGCCGTCTATACATTTTAGTTGCGAGCCGTTCGAATACAAAGTCCACTCGGGCGGCTTTGGTAATGGTTCGCCTACCGTGTAAACGCAAATTTCTTTGCCGTTTTCCGCCCAAAACCCCGCTTTCAATCTATCGCTCAAAGTTTCGCAGCCGTCGTATTCGCTCATTACTATTCTGCGGGTGTCGCTTTTGGGCAGAGTAGCAGAGGCATACGGCGACCAATCGTTGCCGCCCTCGCTCGCAATACCGTGCACTCGGTACGTATAGTAAGTAACCGCGGTTTGAGGCGTAAAAAACCAACGCGAAATTTTTTCGTCGCACAATTTTTCCAGTTCATTTTCCGCGTTGAAATCGTCGCCGTAATACCGCGAGCAGTATGTGTGGCGCAATCTCTTTTCCACAGCCGCACCGTTTACGCAAACGTCGTATCGCTCGGTATCGTCCCACTTTAAGTCGTTTCCGAATTCGCTCGGTTTTCCGAACGGAAACGCCAGTCGCGCGGTAACGGCATGTTCGGTAGGATTGAAAAAGGTATATTCGGCGGTAACCGAGGAGTCGTACTTTTCGAACTCTTCCTCACCCGAAAAATAATCGGGAAACGACGGAATATCAAAAGTAAGTTTTTCGTGCGTTACCTCGAGCGGGCAGTCGCCCCTATGCAAAACGCCCGCGCTCTCCGACTCGCTGTGCCAGTATCTGTCGGCGGAATTGGCAAGCGCAAGGAACGCGCGCGGCAACAAACACAGCGCCGCCGTTACAGCCGCGATAAACGCGAATACGATATACTTTTTCACCCTTGCCGTCATCTTTACATACCTTTCTTTAATTATAACTCAAAAACGCCCGAATGTCAATACCCGAAATTTTCGATACCGTTCAAATTCGGGCGGGCACTTGACTTATAACTTTGTATGCGTTATAATAGTTTGAAATAGGAGAAAACAAAATGGACTACAAGCAGCTCGATAAAAAATGGAACGCTTATTGGGAAAACAACCGCTGTTACGGATTTAACAAAAAGAACGCGGACAAAAAATACTACTCGCTCGAAATGTGGCCGTACCCCTCGGGCGCAAATCTGCACCTCGGGCACTGGTTCAACTTTGCGCCCGCAGACACTTTCGCGCGCTTTAAGAAGATGAGCGGTTACGAACTGTTTCACCCCATGGGTTTCGACGCGTTCGGACTGCCCGCCGAAAATTTCGCCATTAAAACGGGCACGCACCCCAAAGACAACACGCTCAAAAACATAGTTACCATGGAGCGGCAGTTGCGCGATATGGGCGCAACATACGATTGGGAGCACGAGGTGAGCACCTGCTTACCCGAATACTACCGCTGGACTCAGTGGCTTTTTACCGAGCTTTACAAGCACGGGCTTGCCTACCAAAAGAAAGCTCCAGTGAATTGGTGCTCGTCTTGCAACACCGTTATAGCCAACGAGCAGGTTGTGGAGGGCTGTTGCGAGCGTTGCGGCACTGCGGTTGTGCGCAAAGAGATGACTCAGTGGTTCTTTAAGATAACCGAATACGCCGAAGAACTTTTGAACGGGCTGGACAAAATCGACTGGCCCGAAAAGACAAAAACCATGCAACGCAACTGGATAGGCAGAAGCGAGGGCACGGAGATAACTTTCGGACTCGAGGGCGTAAAAGAGGGCTTAACGGTATTTACCACGCGAGCCGACACTCTAATGGGCGTATCGTACGTGGTAGTCGCGCCCGAAAAAGATATAGTAACGAAAATAACCTCGCCCGAGCAAAAAGCCGCCGTTGAAAAGTACCGCGAAGAAACGAGCAAGGCGAGCGATATAGACCGCCTTTCTTCCGCGCGTGAAAAAACGGGCGTGTTCACGGGCGCGTACTGCATACACCCCGTAAGCGGCGAAAAAATACCCGTATGGATAGCGGACTACTGCTTAGGCACATACGGCACGGGCGCGGTAATGGGCGTGCCCGCGCACGACGAACGCGATTTTGCGTTTGCGAAAAAATACGGGCTAAAAGTTAAGCGCGTGATAAAGGCGGCAAACGGAGAAAATACGGAACTCCCCTACTGCGAATACGGCGTTACCGAAAACAGCGGACAATTCGACGGGCTCGGTACGCTCAAAGCAATAAGCGCGATACAAAAATATCTTTCGGAGCAGGGCAAAGGCGGCAAAAAGGTAAACTACCGTTTGCGCGACTGGTCGGTATCGCGCCAGCGTTATTGGGGCACTCCCATACCCGTTATATACTGCCCCGAGCACGGCGCGGTTTGCGTGCCCGAAAAAGACCTGCCCGTAACTCTCCCCTATAACGTGAATTTCACGCCCGACGGCGCGTCGCCGCTGAGAAAGAGCGAAGAATACATGAACGCGGTTTGCCCCGTTTGCGGCAAGCCCGCGCGGCGCGACCCCGACACGCTCGACACCTTCGTGTGCTCGAGTTGGTACTATCTCCGCTACCCCGACAACAAGAACGACAAAGCGGCGTTCGACACCGAGCTTATAAACAAGATGTTGCCCGTAGATAAATATATAGGCGGCGCGGAGCACGCTTGCATGCACCTGCTTTACGCGCGGTTCATCACAAAGGCGTTGCGCGATATGGGTTACGTTAAATTCGACGAGCCGTTTACCTCGCTCGTACACCAAGGGCTTATACTCGGACCGGACGGCTACAAGATGAGCAAAAACCGCGGCAACGTAATAAACCCCGATATTTACGTGGACGAATACGGTTCGGACGTGTTCCGCATGTTCCTTATGTTCCGCTTTGCGTTCACCGAGGGCGGAGCGTGGAGCGACGACGGCATAAAGCCGATAGCCAAATTCCTCGACCGCGTGGAGCGCATTGTGCTCAAGTCGCACGAGTCCGCCAAAAAGAGCAGTCGCAACGCTCAAACTCCCGCCGAAAAGGAACTCGCCTACGCGCTCAACTACTGCATCAAAGCCGTTCGCTCCGATTTGGACGCGTTCTCGTTCAACACCGCGATTGCAAGGCTCATGGAACTTGTGAACGCAATGTACAAGTTCGAGAGCGACAAGGCGTGCGACTACTCTTATCTCGAATACGTTTCGGGCGAACTCGTTAAACTGCTTGCTCCCTTTTGCCCGCACGTTGCGGAAGAACTGCACGAAAAACGCGGCGGCAAAGGCACCGTATTCTCGGAAAGCTATCCCGAGTGCGACGAACGCGCCCTTATAAAAGACCAAGCGGAAATCGCGGTGCAAATCAACAGCAAGCTCAAAGCTCGCATAAACGTGCCCGCAGACGCCGCCGACGAACAGGCAAAAGCAATCGCGCTCGCAAACGCCGACGTAATTGCCGCGCTCGACGGCAAAACGGTAAAAAAAGCAATCTATATAAAAGGCAGACTGCTTAACTTGATAGTATAATTACGGCATAATCTAAAAGGACGCTCAAGCGGCGTCCTTTTTTGATTGCATGTGCTTTTTAAGTTCTATGATATTTCTTTGCAACAGCGGCGGCATGTTTTCAGCGCAAAAGCCGTTCAGGCGGTCGAGCGCGGCGTCGTTATCGCCAGAGAGCGACAGGCGCATAGCCTCTATCGCCGCTCGGCTCGCGCACGCCGAATCACTTACGGATTTGTTTTTGCTCTCGCAATATTTTTCGAGAGCGTTAATTGCCTTAGGGTAATTTATTTCGAAATACTTTTCGTCGCCGAGCATGTAGTACGCCTTGCAAAACAGTATCGAAGCGTCGGCTTTCGCTCCGTCGCCCGCCGCGACTATGGCGTCGGATGCGGCGATTTCGGCTTCGCGGTATTTGCCAAGGCACAAAAGCGCGTATGCGTACTGCACCGAAATCATGCCGCGCACGCTTCCGAAATACGCCCTCTTTGCGAGTTTGCGCAGCCTTACCGACAGCTCTTCGATTTTGCACTCGTTATTCCCCATCCTTTCGCACTGCGAGTCTACGAGCTTTACGGCGTAGGCGCAAGATGCGGCGTATGAAGCGATAAAGAGCACGCACAGCCCCGCAATTCTCAAAACGAAATCGACTGTGGCTTGAGTGTAAAGACAGGTTGCCGCAATGCCCGCCGCAACCGCAAGGGTCATAAACGAAAATACTATCGCGCTCTTAACGTACGAAAATATAACGAGTATCACTCGAGTACCGCCTTGATACGGCGCACTCCCGCGGAAGAAGATTGCTCTTTCACAATGCGGAAACGCCCGAGCTCGCCCGTGCGGGCGGCGTGAGGTCCGCCGCAAATTTCCTTGCTGAATTTGCCCATTGTGTAAACTTTTACTTTCTCGCCGTACTTGCTCGCAAACAGTCCCACCGCGCCCGCGGCTTTCGCCTCGTCTACAGTCATCTCCTCGCACACTACGGGCACGTCGGCTTGTATCGCCTCGTTAACGAGCTTTTCCACCTCCGCCAACTCCTCGGGCGTGAGTGCGCGACCGAACGTGAAATCGAAGCGCAAACGCTCCGCGGTTATGTTGCTCCCCTTTTGGTTTACGTTCTCGTCGTTAAGCACGGTTTTGAGCGCGCGGTGCATAAGGTGCGTGGCGGTGTGAAGGCGTGCCGTGGCTTCGGTGTTGTCGGCAAGTCCGCCCTTGAAACGCTGTTCCGCGCCCGCCTGACTCTTGAGTCTGTGTTCCTCGAACAGCTTTTCGAAATCGGCGCGGTTTATCTTGAGTCCGCGCTCGGCGGCAAGCTCCTCGGTCATCTCTATGGGAAATCCGTACGTGTCGTACAGCTTAAAGCACGCCTTGCCCGAAACGGTGTCGCCCACAAGATAGCCGCACAGTTTTTCGAACTCGCGAATACCAGAGGTAAGCGTTTTTTCGAAGCGTTCTTCTTCGTGCGATATCTCTTCTCTTATTTTATCCGCCGCCGCTGTAAGTTCGGGATAGGCTTTTTCGTATCGCTTTATCACAGCCGCCGCAACCTCGGTTATATCCCCTTTGTTCATGCCGAGCTGTTTTATATAGCGTATGGCTCTGCGCAAAAGGCGGCGCAAAATGTAGCCTTGGTCCACGTTGGAGCAGGTTATGCCCTTTTCGTCGCCTATCATAAACACCGACGTGCGCACGTGGTCGGCTATTATGCGCATTGCGCGGGTGTCGGCTTCGTTCTCGCCGTACTTTTTTGCGGCGAGTTTTTCTATTCGGGCTATAACGGGCACGAACAAATCGGTTTCGTACACGCTCTTTTTGCCTTGCAAAATGCAAAGCGTGCGCTCGAGTCCCATGCCCGTATCCACGTTCTTGCGGGCAAGCGGCTCGAACTTTCCTTCGGCGGTTTTATTGTATTGCATGAACACGTCGTTCCAAATTTCGAGATAGTGCCCGCAGTCGCACGCAGGTGAGCAGTCCGCCCCGCACGGCTCGCCGCGCAGTATAAACATCTCGGTGTCGGGTCCGCAAGGTCCGGTTTTGCCGGCGGGTCCCCACCAATTGTTTTCTTTGGGAAGGAAGAACACGCGCTCGGGTTTTATTCCGCACTCAATCCATATTTTCGCGCTCTCGTCGTCGCGCGGGCAGTCCTCGTTGCCCGCAAACACCGATACGGCAAGCCTGTCGGGGTCGAGCCCGAGATATTTTTCGCTCGTTAGGAACTCGTAACTCCAGCGTATCATATCCTGCTTGAAATAATCTCCCAAGCTCCAATTGCCGAGCATTTCGAAAAACGTGCAGTGGCTGCTGTCGCCCACCTCGTCTATATCGCCCGTGCGAACGCACTTTTGCACGTCGGCAAGGCGTTTGCCCGCGGGATGAGGTTCGCCCAAAAGATAGGGCACGAGCGGGTGCATGCCCGCGGTGGTAAAGAGCACCGTGGGGTCGTTCTCGGGAATAAGAGACGCCGAAGGAATTACGGCGTGTCCCTTTTCGCGGTAGAAATCGAGCCACATTTCGCGCAAATCGTCAGACGTGATATCTTTCCTGTTTTTCATGTAAGTATCCTCTTTTATATCGTAAAAACTTCTTTTATTTTCAAGTAAACTTCGGCGGGACTGTCGGCTTTATACTCCGCTTCCGAAAGCGTTTCGCTCGCGCCGAAACCGTACGCCGCCGCAATAACTTTTACTCCCGCTTTGTGCCCGCCCTCTATATCGAAGCGGGTATCTCCCACCATTACGTTGCTATCCCCGAGCGACGCCGCGGTTATAAAATCCGCCTTGTCGCAACTTACCGTGGTAAAATCCGCCGCGCACACTTTATCGAAATAGCCGCTCAAATCGTGCTTGCGCAAAAGATAGCGCACCATTTCGAGCGGTTTGCTCGAAGCTATGGTAAGAACGTATCCGTCGGCTTTGAGCTTGTCCAAAAGCTCTTTCATGCCGCCGTACGGGCAAGACTTGTCTATGCCTACGCTTTTGTAGCGTTCGCGGTACAACTCCACCCCCAGCTTAGACCGCTCTTCGTCCAAGCCCACAATCTCGTTAAAGGCGTAGAACAGCGACGGTCCTATAAACAAATTCATCTTTTCGTCGGGAAAATCTTTCACCCCGAGTTTATCGAGAGCGTAACGGGCGGTGTCGCGTATGCCCTCGCCAGTATCGAAAAGAGTTCCGTCGAAATCGAATATAACGCAGCGTTTAGTCATGCTGTTTTTCCTCTTTGAGTTCGGATTTGTGAGTTTTGTAATAGTCGAGCGTTTTGTTAATAGCAGTGCTCAAAGCGGTGAACTTGAACTGCCCTATCTCGCCCAAGAGTTTGCTTACGTCGGCGGTGAGTTCTTTTTGCTCGTCTTTGCCTATTTCCACGATTATATCGCGGTCGTTCTTTTTGGCGTAGGCTTTGGCTTTCTTCGCAAAATCCGACAGCCGAGCCGCTACGGGCGAGGCTACGTTGTATATTCCGCGCGGGTAGTCGTTGTTTATGAAAAGCGCGATTATCTTGCAAACGTCTTCGGAGTAAATGACCGATACCGTCTTATCTCCGCGTAAAGTTATCTGCTTTTTCTTGCCCGCAACCGCAGGCGCGAGTATTTCGGTAATGGCGTTGTCGGCACGCAACGCGCCCGCTCCGAACGCGCCGAACAGCCGCAAAACGGTGCTCATATTGTCTTTGCTCGCGAGCGAGTTCACGAGATATCTGCCCAAGCCGTTGCCGAACACGGGCGCGCATTTCTCGAAATCGTCTTCGCGGTAGTTTTCGGCACAGCCGCGCGGCGCGGCGTCGGAGCAGTCGCTTACCGCTATGAGCTTTTTCACTCCGCTTCTCGCCGCGGCATGCTGAATGTTTTTGAAAGCGATTAGGTCGTCTGCCGCATCCGTGTTTTCGCAGAGAACTTTGTGCTTTGCCGCAAGGTGCAAAACCGCGTCGAATTTATTTTGCGAGAAAAGTTCGGATACTTCTTCGTAAACCGAAAAATCGATTTCTTCCGAGGCGGGCGCAACGATATCGTATTTCTTTTTATAAGTCTTTACGAATTCCGCGCCTATAAATCCGCCGCCCGTTACAAGTATCTTTTTCATAGCTTCGCTCCTTGAAAATCGTTTTACTTCTTCTTGTTGTATGCGTCCTTAAGCCCTACTATACGATTGAACACAAGTCCGTCTTCTTTAGAGTCGCGGCAAAAGTATCCCTGCCGCATAAACTGGTACGAGTCGCCCTTTTTCGCGCTCGCAAGATACTCTTCCGCATATCCGTGTTTTACCACGAGCGACTCGGGGTTGAGCCTATCGTTAAAGTCGGGCGCGGTGTCGTCGGCGATGAGCAGATAGTCGTAAAGCCTGAGTTCGGCTTTAACGGCTTTACAGTTCACCCAATGTATCACGCCTTTAACCTTTATGCCGCTGTTGTCTTCGCCGCTGCGAGTGCCCTCTATTATTTCGGCGTGCACGCGCTCCACGTTTTCGGGCGTGCCGTCGTAACCGGTGCACTTTATTATATATCCGCTCTTAAGGCGCACCGTGCCGCCCGGAGTGAGCCGCTTGTATTTGGGCGGAGGAACAACCTCGAAATCGCCGCGCTCTATAAATATATGCTTGGTAAGCTCGATTGTGCGGCTTCCTTTATCCGGCTCGAACTGATTTATTTCGAAATCCAGCTTTTCGCAAAAATCTTCGGGCACGTTGTCCAAAACGAGTTCGAGCGGGTCGAGCACCGCCATTGCTCGCGGAGCGGTTGCGTTAAGCTCTTCGCGTATGCAACTCTCGAGCTGCCCCACCTCCACCTCGCTGTTGGCTTTGGCTACGCCTATGCGCTCGCAAAATTCGCGAATCGACGCTGGAGTGTATCCCCGCCTGCGCAGTCCCGCAATCGTCGGCATGCGGGGGTCGTCCCAGCCCGAAACAAACCCTTCGTCTACCAGTTTTTTGAGATAGCGTTTGCTCATTATCATGCGCTCTATGTTGAGCCGCGCAAACTCGTACTGATGCGGCGGATGCGGGAACATATCGCCGCATTCGCGGAGCACCCAATCGTAAAGCGGGCGGTGGTCCTCGAACTCGAGCGTGCAAACGCTGTGGCTTATGTTTTCAACCGCGTCCTCTATGGGGTGCGCGAAATCGTACATGGGATACACGCACCATTTGTCGCCCTGACGGTGATGACGCGCCTTGAGCACGCGGTAAATTATGGGGTCGCGCATGTTTATGTTGGGACTCGCCATATCAATCTTTGCTCTGAGCACAAGTGCGCCGTCGGCTATCTTGCCCGCCCGCATATCTTCGAAAAGCGCGAGGCTTTCGGCAACGGGACGATTGCGGTATTTGCTTTCTACGCCCGGCTCGGTGAGCGTTCCGCGCATCTTTTTCATATCTTCGGGCGAAATATCGTCTATATACGCTTTGCCGCGCTCTATGAGCGTTACAGCCGCGCGATACATCACCTCGAAATAGTCGGACGCGAAAAATATTTCACCGTCCCACCCCAGCCACCGCGCGTCCTCTATTATGGACTGCACGTATTCGTCTTCTTCTTTAACGGGATTTGTGTCGTCGAAACGAAGATTGCATTTGCCGCCGTATTTGCGTGCCAAGCCCACGTTTAAGCATATCGCCTTAGCGTGCCCTATGTGCAAATATCCGTTAGGCTCGGGCGGAAAGCGAGTTGTAATTTCGGTTTCGCGCCCATGCGCAAGGTCGGCTTCGATTATTTCTTCTATAAAGTTCGCCATATTCTAAAAGAGTCCTTTTATGATACCGTTGTTTATGCTCATGTTTTGCGCGTTGGGCGTTTTGCTAAGCCCCGGCATAAGCAGAATATCGCCCGCGAGCGCAACTATGAACTCCGCGCCCGAACGCACAGTTAAGTCGCGCACTCTGATTGTAAAGTTTTCGGGTCTGCCCAAAAGTTTCGCGTCGTCCGAAAGAGAATACTGCGTTTTCGCTATGCACACGGGATAGCGTTCCCACTCCGTGCCCTTTATCTTCTTCAGCACGGCTTGCGCCGCAGGCTCGAACTCCGCGTCTTTCGCGCCGTACACCCGCTTAGCCACTTTGCGTATCTTTTCTTCCGTAGAGTCGGAAAGCTCGTAGCAGTAAGTAAATTCTTTGTCGGGCATGGCGCACAGCTCTTTTACCTTTCGGGCAAGCTCTATGCCGCCTTTGCCGCCCTCGCCCCACACCGTTACGCAAACTACGTCCGCGCCGAGCTTTAAGCACGCCCGTTTCACTATTTCCACCTCTTCGTCGGTATCCGAAACAAAGCGGTTTATTGCCACAACGCACTTGCGCGAGTAAATTTGCTTTATGTTTTCAACGTGCTTTATCAGGTTGCCGAGTCCCGAACGCAAAGCCTCGTCGTCGCGCTCGGACAGAGTTTCTTTGCTCTTGCCGCCCGCGCACTTGAGAGCGCGAACGGTTGCAACCACCACCACCGCTTCGGGCTTAATCCCCGCCGCGCGGCACTTTATATCGAGGAACTTTTCCGCTCCGAGGTCCGCGCCGAAACCCGCCTCGGTAACAACGTAGTCGGCGTAGTGCATAGCCGTGCGCGTAGCCGTAATGCTGTTGCACCCGTGCGCAATGTTCGCAAACGGTCCGCCGTGCACAAACGCGGGCACTCCCTCGAGAGTTTGCACGAGGTTGGGCGAAACCGCGTCTTTGAGCAGTATGGTCATCGCCTCTTCCGCCTTTAAGTCGCGGCAGTATACGGGCTTGTCCTCTTTGTCGTAGCCCACGATTATGTTGCCCAATCTGCGCTTGAGGTCGGATATATCGTTACTTAAGCAAAGAGCCGCCATTACCTCGCTTGCGGCGGTTATGTCAAACGAGTCGTCGCGGTCGTTGTATTTGAGTCCGCAACGAATAAATCTCAGCGCACGGTCGTTCATATCCAAACAGCGGTGAAAGGTTACACGCTCTATGCCGAGCTCGTTGCCGAAATACATGTGATTGTCTATCATTGCGGCAAGCAGATTATTTGCGGCGGTTATGGCGTGCAGGTCGCCCGTAAAGTGCAGATTGATATCGTCCATGGGCGCAATCTGCGCGTACCCGCCGCCCGTTGCTCCGCCCTTAATTCCGAATACCGGTCCGAGCGACGGCTCGCGAAGCGCAAGGCATACTTTGAGCCCGATTTGCTTCATTGCGTCGGCAAGCCCTATGCTCACCGTAGTTTTGCCCTCGCCCGCCGCGGTGGGATTTATAGCCGTTACGAGCACCACTTTGCCGTTGCCCTTTTGCGGCTTTACTTTTGCCATGTAGTCGCCGTAAAGGTGCAAGTCCTTTCGCTCTATGCCTATAGACTTCGCAACCTCTTCTATGGGCTTAAGTTCGGCTTCGCTCGCTATCTCTATATCGGTTTTCATATTCTAACCTGCCTCCTCAGCATTTGAAATTTATTTCGTCGCTCTTTATTTCCATGCCGCCGTCCGCCTCTGCAAAGCCGAACTTTTTCCAGTACTCGCTCGCGCTTTCCACCCGCACCGTAATGGGGTTCATGCAACGGCACACGTGCAGTATCGAGCGGTTCATTACGTCGCGATAGCTTTCGCTTATATCGCCGTATACGCCCTTGATAAGCACCTTTGCACCCGCGAGCGAAAGTATTCCCGCGGCTTTGGGGCCGTCCTCGTCGAGCACGAACACCCTGTCGAACTCGCTCGCTTCCGCACCCAGCTTGCGGCATATTTCCCGCGCATGTTCGGCGTAATATTCTTTTACCGTAAACACTGCTCGTCCTCCTCATTGTTCGCCGCGCTCGCGCCGCAACCTACTTTAACGAGTACCGCCGCCGCCGTGAAAAACGCCGCGGTAACGCAACAAACTATAGCCGCCGCAACCGCCGCGGGCACGCGGCTTGCTATAAGCATAACCGCGCAACAAAACGCAACGCCCGCGCCGAGCCCCAACGACTTTATGCAGTTTACGAGAGTGTAATATTTGCCGGGCGTGCACCCCGAAACCTCGCGAGCCGCGGAGTCGCTCATTGCACAACTCTTAATGCCCAAGCCTATGCTCAAGCCGCACACAACCGAGTGCGCGTACAACATGGGCGCAACGGCGGCAGGCAACGCGCCGAGAATTAAAATCACCGAAAGCCCCGCCGAAAGCGCGAACAGCAATGCGGAAATCGAAATAAACCAAACGGAGCACTTTCCCGCTCCGAAATTTTTGAGTTTGGAAAGCGCCACGCACGCGGCTACGGCAAGCGCGGCGGATATCACAACGCCCAACCAAAACGAGTAACCCCGCCAATAAGCCGACAGTAAAAACGTGGGCAAAGCCGCGGCGCAAAACGCAACGGCGGCGTATACGAAAAACGTACCGAGCGCAAACAGCTTAACCGCTCCGAATTTGAGCGGCGAAACGAACCGCGTGTAGTTTCGCTTAAAACTGCGCTTGTGCTTTGGCTCGAGCCTTATAAACGCGGGCATGGAGCGCACGGTGGAGAAATACACCGACGCGAGCGACAGCATGGAAACTATAGCCGAACACGCCGCAATCGCCCCCACTCTCTCGCGCGAGCCGTCGAACAGTAAAAACACCGCGGCGGCAATCAACAGAGAGCTTCCGAGCGCGAAAGCGGTTTTGAGCGTTACCGCAGTGCCGCTCCTGTCGAACCTTATGCCCACCGCAAAAAACGTGTAAGCGAATATCTGTGCCGCCGCCGAGTGCAAAAACACCAAGCCCACAACGGCAAACGCGTGCGCCACGTAGTGCCAATCTCCTATACCGTACATAAGCACGAACGAAATCGAACACACTGCCGACGAAAGCGCGAGCGCAAGATGATATCTGCCCGTGCCTATGGCGGTGTTGCCGTTCACGAACGCGTAGCACAGCGGCATTACGAGCACCGAAAGAATGATACCTGCGGGAACGCACGCCAAAAGCAACACGGTATTTACGTGCGAAAACAAAAACGGGAACAACAGCAAAAATGCGATTTCCGTGGAAAACGCAAGCCCGCCCGCTCCGTAAAGAATTTTGCCTGCGGTCGGCACGGCCTTTTTTTGTCCTTTGCCTGTAGACACGCTATTATTTTATACCTTTTGCCATGCTTTCGTCAATCGCTTTTCGGGCAACATGAAAATAATGTTTGTTTTATTTTCGCAACAGCCGCCTTACGTGTTCCATGCAGGGGATTGCCACGTCGGGCTACGCCCTCCTCGCAATGACATGGAAACCGCAATGACGGGTATGCACATTGTCATTGCGAGGAACTTTAGTTCCCGAAGCAATCCCCCTCGGCTCACTTGTCATTGCGAGGAAACTTGTTTCCGAAGCAATCCCATTCATGAGAAAACAACAGCAACTATACCGTCCTCATGCCCGAGATTGCCGCGCTCGTTACACTCGCTCGCAATGACGGTTCGATAATGCTTGTCCTTGCGAGGAACTTTAGTTCCGACACAATCCCCCTCGGCTCACTTGTCATTGCGAGGAAACTCGTTTCCGAAGCAATCCCATTCATGAGAAACGCAAACGCTATTTTGTAAAGATTTTTACTATTTGTAAAACTTTATCTTGCTCGTCAAGCGGCACTTTACGAAAAGTATCTATCAACAAAATTTCATTTTGCGACTTATCGCCCGCATCAACGCCTGAATAAAACTCCGTCATTGACATCTTAAATGCTTCACATGCTTTCGCAATTGACTTAGCACTCGGATTATTACCGTTCTTTTGATACCAAGAATAAACTGCCTTATTCGAAATCCCGATTTCTTCAGCCAATTTATTTATAGTCCAACCGCGTTCAATTCTAAGCATGTCTATACGTTCTTTTTCAGTCATAAAGTTTTGCCTATAATCAGTCAATCTCTAAATCTTCGGAACGAAAAACATCATCGTCCAAAAATTCATAAATACTTATATTAAATCCTCGCGCAAGTTTATATATTGTCGATAAGACAATTGAACGATTTTTACCCTTCATTATCCTATCCATTGCCCCATGATACACTCCAGACTTTTGCTCAAGCCGATATATAGTTATATCCTTTTCTTTCAAAAGTTTGGATATTCTTTTTGCCACTGCATCATTTGTCGTCATCTTCTTTTCCTATAATCAATCAATTTCTAAGTCTTCAGAACGAAAAACGTCATCATTCAAAAATTCACAAATCCCCATATTAAAACCACGAGCAAGTTTGAAAGTTGTAGATAGTTCAATGGTATGATTTATGCCTTTCATTATTCTATCCATAACACCGTGATATACTCCTGACTTTTGTTCAAGTCTATATAATGTAATGCCTCGCTCTTTTAATAATTTTTTTATTCTCGCAGCAACAGCATCATTAGTTGTCAATTTCATTACCTCTATATTGTTACTTTATGTCTTTTACATATGTATTATAAACGATATACCCATTAAAAATACGCCTTTCAATTACATTCTATTAAATGCGCATTTATTTTATGTATTTATAAATACATATTTGATTGCCTTATTTTGTTCTTCATGCTATAATGCTTTTGAGGTCTAAAATGATAGTTGCATTTATAGGTCATAGATATACCGATATTACGCCACAATTAAAAACTCGATTGCTTGAAACAATCGAGTCGCTTATCGTAAACGAAAAAGCCGATACGTTTTTATTCGGGAGTAAAAGCGAATTTAACGATATCTGCTACGAAACCGTTACGCTACTGAAAAACAAGTACCCGCATATCAAACGAATATATGTACGCGGCGAATACGAGTATATTCACGACGATTACCGCAACTATCTGCTCACTTTATATGAAGACACTTTCTATCCTGTAGAGGTGCATAACGCGGGTTACAGAGCATACGTAAAACGCAATAAAGTTATGATTGATATGTGCGATAAACTTGTTGTGTATTATAACGAGAGATACCGACTCAAAAACAGAGCGAGCGGAACCGAAATATCCGTGGAATACGCCGCAAAAAAGAAAAAACCGATTTGTAATATTTTTAAGGAGCTATAATTGCAATGAACGAAGATTTAATAACCTCTCAAGAATGTTATGCCGACAGTTTTATTTCAACGATTTTCGGCTATTTGCTTATAAACCGAAATACGCGTTTTGTTTCTTTACGCAACTGCGCTATTTCCGAGGAGGAAATAAACGAATCAATTGCCTATGCAAAGCAAATAAACGAAATAGGCAAAGAATATTTTACTATAAAAGATTTGGATATTTTTATTAACGAAAACTCGATAAACAAATTAAAGCCGTACTTAATTTCCGAGTTGGTACGCTTGATACCGCCGCAAGGGGAAATATACGAATTTCCTTCCGTAGCGTTTTTGGGCGATAAATATATATATGAAGAATATTCGGTTCAAAACACGGAAAATATCAAAAGCGAAATTTTCAATGCCTACATAAAACGGTACGTTACGCGCGAAGCCTACGCAACCGACACGTTGCGATTATTCAACGAGTTGGCGGAAAGTTTACTTAAAACGGAAATCAGAGTACCGAACACAATACAAACGATATATATACAAAATTTCCGAATTATATTACGCTTACAACTCAAATCATGGTGTAAGTTAATAAGAGCTTTAATAAACGGTATTATTAAGCCCGGCGACGACGTTACCCGTTATTTTGCCGATAAAAAGAATACGTTCGGAAATATAGATACCATAAACAATATGGAACATATTCCCTCTTTGATAGAAATAAAAAAGAGTAAAATAGTTGTTTCGGAGGCTTATTCGCAAAACAAAACGGCAATCCTGCCTTATCTTATAAATTCATTCGATTTTGTTTACTTTCCCAACGAACTGCACGAAACCTTAATAAATTCGTGTTATTCAGCCTGAAATTTCCTCGAAGCCGAGCACGGGCGAAGCGCAATCGCCGAGTTCGGACGAGGTGGCGGCGATAATACGCAAGCCGTGCTTTTGAGCGTAGAGAATTGCCTGTTCGCTTTCTTCGCCCTTTCCCACCGCCGCGGTATAGGCGCAGCCGCAGTCGAGCAGTGTTTTGTAGGCTTTGAGCGCGTGCTCTCCGCTCTCGCCGAGTTCTATAAGTTTGCTTACGGTGATATCGAGCACAGCCGCGCCGCCTATGAGCCAATCGCGGCAAAATTTGTCTATGCCGCCGCACATGAGAGCCGAGGCGGTGAGCAGATAGCCGCCGTTTCCGTTACGTATTTTTTCGTCCTCGCACTCGGAATTTTCTTCGCAAATCTGCAGGCGCGAAAGTTCTTTGGAGTCCGCGCGTTTGCCCGCAAACAAACTCTTAACGCCGCCGCACACAGTGAAAACGAGCCACAGCGCGGAGGACGACGAGAGCAGCAGTACAAGCCCCACGAGCAAGCCCGTGCCCGCGCAATACACATACGCAAAGCCTTTCGGCGACAAATCGGGATAGGCGGAAAGCATTCCGTACATGGCGAGAAAGCCGAGAGCCGCGCCGAGCGCGAACATAATGCTCCTCGTGATAATCAAAGTCTTTTTGGAATACTTTTTCATGCCTTTTCTCCGTTCTCCCGCCGTAACCGCCCGCCCGAAAACAACAGCGTTTCGCGTGCCGAAGCGTCTTGAAGAAACTTTTTCATCATACTGTATCTGAGCGCGATATAATCGTTTTCCACCATTCGTTTTACGGTGTATTGCTCGCCCACTATCACCACAAGCCGCTTTGCGCGGGTAACCGCGGTATACAAAAGGTTGCGCGTCATTATCATGGGATTGCCGCCGTACACGGGAATTATAACGGCGTCGAACTCGCTCCCTTGGCTCTTATGCACCGTTATGGCGTAGGCGGGCACAAGCTGATGCCTTACGTCGGCGGTGTAAGTAACGAACCTGCCGTCTTCGAACCTTACGTCTATTTCGCCCGACTGCGTTCGTATTTCGGCTATAACTCCGAGGTCGCCGTTAAAAACGCCCTCGCCGCTTTCGGCTATGCCGCCCGCGAACTTGCGCCACTCGAGGTTATAATTGTTGGCAACGTGCATTACTTTGTCGCCCTCTATATAGCGGTAGTCCTCGGTTTCGATATACGCGCCGCCCGCGTTAAGCCGCTTTTGCAACTGCTTGTTTACGTTCACCGAGCCTGCGACTCCGCTCTTTAGCGGGCACAGCACTTGCACCCTATACGGCTCCACGCCCAAAAATTTGGGGATACGCTCGGCGGCAAGCCCCACGGCGGCGTCGGCTATCTCCTGCGGAGTGCCTGCTCGAACAAAGAAAAAATCTTCGTTTTTACTGCCGAGCTCGGGCATTTTGCCCGCGTTTATGCGGTGCGCGTTTTCCACTATAAGACTCTCTCCGCTCTGCCTGTATATGCGTTCGAGCCGCACCACGGGCACTACTCCCGACGAAATAACGTCTTTGAGCACGTTTCCCGCGCCCACGCTGGGCAACTGGTCGGAGTCGCCCACGAGTATGAGCTTTACCGACGGCTGAATACGCTTGATTAGCGTGTTGAATAGGTAAACGTCCACCATGGAAAATTCGTCTACAATAACCGCGCCCGCGCTTACGGGTTCGTCCGAGCCGTCGCCCTCGCGCCCTATCATGAGCGCACGGTGTATGGTGCTCGCCTCTCTGCCGCAACTTTCGCTCATGCGCTTTGCCGCTCTGCCCGTGGGAGCCATGAGCGCGGTTTTAATTCCGCGCTTGTCGAGCACCGAAAGTATACATTTCACTATCGTGGTTTTGCCCGTGCCCGGTCCGCCGGTGATAACCGCAACGCTTCCGCCCGCCGCAAGCTCGATTGCCTTGCGCTGAGTTTCGTGCAGTTTGATGTTCTCTGCGCGTTCGAACTCGGCTATATCTTCCGAACAGTCGCGCTCGGTCATATCCCCCGACGAAAGCAAAGTAACGAGCTTTTGCGCCGCGCCGTATTCCGCCCTGTACGCCGACAACAGCATAACGGCGGTTTCGCCCTCGTCCGTTTCCACCGTTTTTACCGCCCGACTCACCGCGAGCGTATCGAGTGTGTTCTCTATGTTCTTTTCGTCCGCGCCCAAAAGCGCGGCAGCCTCGGATATGAGCGTGCCGTACGGCAAAAACGTGTTGCCCGATTTGTCCGCCGCTTCTTTAAGGGTATATAAAATTCCCGCGCGGAGTCGGTACTCGCTGTCGCGCTCCACGCCGAGTTTCGCGGCTATTTTGTCGGCTGTTATAAATCCTATGCCGTCTACGTCTTCCACAAGGCGATACGGGTTTTGCGTAAGCGCGTTCACGGTGTCGTCGCCGTAGCGTTTGAATATTTTGAGCGACGTTCCGAGCGGTATGCCGTGCCCCTGCAAAAACACCATTGCCTGCCGCATGTTTTCTATCTTGAGATAACTTTGCGCTATCTCGTCCGCCTTTTGCTTGCTTATGCCCTTTACAGACGCGAGCCTTTGCGGGTTTTGCGTAATCACGTTAAAAGTTTCTTTGCCGAACTTGTCCACTATGGCAAGCGCGGTTTTGGGCCCTATCCCCTTTATGAGTCCGCTTCCGAGATAGCGCACAATACCGTCGAGCGTGTCGGGGCGAACAGCTTGCACCGCCGTAACTTTGAACTGCTTTCCGAATTTGGGGTGCACGGTAAAATCGCCCTCGAGCGAGAGATACTCGCCCTCGGACACGGGAGGAAACGCCCCCACGCACACGAGCGGCTCGCCCTCGCAATCGAGCACGGCAATGGTATAACCGTTTTCTTCGTTTCGGAAACGTACTTCGTCTATCTCGCCCGAAATTATCATTTACAATATTATTTCTTTTAAGCGGGCGCGAATTTTGTCCGCCTTATCGGTGCGTTCCCAAGTCATATCGTTTTTGCCGAAATGCCCGCCTATGGTGGTAAAGCGGTATATAGGCTTTTTAAGTTCGAGGTTTTCTATTATGCTCAAGGGGCGGAAATCGAACAGTTCGTTTATTATATTTATAAGGTCTTCGTCCGAATATGCCGACGTTCCGAACGTGTTTATGGAAAGGCTTACGGGTCGCGCCTTGCCTATGGCGTATGCAACCTGAAGCTCCATTTTCTCCGCCGCGCCCGCCGCAACCATGTTTTTGCAAACGTAGCGGGCGTAGTAGCACGCGCTTCTATCCACCTTTGTGGGGTCTTTGCCCGAGAACGCGCCGCCGCCGTGCGGGCAAACGCCGCCGTAGGTATCAACTATTATCTTTCTGCCGGTAACGCCGCTGTCGCCCGCAGGTCCGCCTATAACGAACCTGCCCGTGGGATTTATGAAATATTTGGTTTTGGGCGTGACGTATTTTCCGCCTATCGTGGGCTTTATTATCTTTTCTATCACGTCCTCTTCCAAAGCGTCGTGCTCTACGTTTTCGTCGTGCTGTGTGGAAAGCACCACGGTATCAACGTACACGGGTTTGTTTCCGTCGTACGCAACCGTTACCTGCGCTTTGCCGTCGGGGCGCAGATACGGCAAATCTCCGTTCCTTCTCGCGTCGGAAAGGGCTTTGGTGAGTTTGTGCGCCAAAGTTATGGGAAGCGGCATAAGCTCTTCGGTTTCGCTCGTGGCGTAGCCGAACATCATGCCCTGGTCGCCCGCGCCCACCGTGTCGGCGGGGTCGCGGCTGTCGCGCCGCTTTTCGAGAGCTTCGGTTACTCCCGCGGATATATCGACGCTCTGCTCCTTTATGCTCGTTACCACCGCGCAGGTCTTGGAATCGAAGCCGAAATCGGCGTTATTGTAGCCGATATCGGAAACCGTGCGGCGCACAACGGCGGGGATATCTATGTAGCCGTTGGTTGTAAACTCGCCGAGCACCATAACAAGACCGGTGGTGCAACAAACCTCGCACGCAATGCGGCTCTCGGGGTCTTGTTCGAGCGCACAGTCCAAAATAGTGTCGGCTATGAGGTCGCACACTTTGTCGGGGTGTCCTTCGGTTACGCTCTCCGAGGTTATGAGTTTATACTTGGTTTCCATAAAAACAATTCTCTCCTTTTCCGATATATGATATCACTTTTATATATTTTCGTCAACAAATATTATCACGTGCGGACTTTTTAAGACAAGCCGTGCATATAGCTTTATTATGAGTTACGAAACCGTTTTATCTTATTTTATAGGCGCGCTTGCCGTGCTCTTCTGCGGCTGGCTGTTCTCTCTCAAAATCAAGGGTATTTTCCGCATTATGCTCAACACCGCCGCGGGCGCGTTTTTGCTCGTTATGCTCTCCGTGTTCACGCCGCTCGATATTCCGCTCAACCCGTTTAACGCGCTTATCGTAGGCATGCTCGGCATACCGGGAGCCGCGCTCGTGATAGCAATAGTTTTGTTTTTGTGACAGCCTCCGCCCTTCGCTTGACAACCGCGCCGCTTTTTGAGTATAATCGTTTTATACGATATAAATAAACGCAAAAAAAGCACTGTGCGCAAAAGGAGCATAAACGGTATGGCAAAGGCTAACGAATTCGTAAAAGAAATAGCCGATATTCACGAGAACTTCCCCCAATGGTACACCGACGTAGTTTTGAAAACAAAGCTCGTAGACTACGGACCGGTAAAAGGCACTATGGTGATACGCCCTTACGGTTACGCCGTTTGGGAAAACATACAGCGCGAGCTTGACAAGCGGTTTAAGGAAACGGGTCACGAAAACGCCTATTTCCCCATGCTTATCCCCTACGGCTTTTTAATGAAAGAAGCCGAGCACGTGGAGGGCTTTGCGCCCGAGGTTGCGCTCGTAACGCACGTGGGAGAAAACGAGCTTCCCGAAAAACTCGTTATACGCCCCACAAGCGAAACTATAATAGGCGATATGTACGCTAAGTGGATACAGTCTTACCGCGACTTGCCCGTGCTAATCAATCAGTGGGCGAACGTAGTGCGTTGGGAGAAAACCACCCGCCCGTTCTTGCGCACGAGCGAGTTTTTGTGGCAGGAAGGTCACACCGTGCACGCCTCGCCCGAAGAAGCCAAAGAAGAAACTATAAAGATGCTCAACGTGTACGACGAGTTCGCCAAAAACGTGCTCGCCATTCCCATGCTTACCGGCAAAAAGAGCGAGAAAGAAAAGTTTGCGGGCGCGGAAGCCACATACTCCATAGAAGCTATGATGCTCGACGGCAAGAGTTTGCAGGCGGGAACCTCCCACTACCTCACCGACAACTTTGCCCGCGCGTTCGATATAAAGTTCCTCGATAAAGACGGCGTTCTCAAGCACCCCCATCAATCGAGCTGGGGCGTTTCCACCCGCCTTATAGGCGCGGTGATAATGGCACACGGCGACGAACGCGGACTCAAGCTCCCGCCCCGCGTTGCGCCCGTTCAAGCCGTTATAATCCCCATTGCCGCGCACAAACCCGGCGTTACGGAAAAAGCCGAGGAACTCAAAACTCAACTCGCAAAAGCGGGCGTAAGAGTTAAACTCGACGATACCGACAACAGCCCCGGTTGGAAATTCAACGAATACGAAATGAAGGGCGTACCGCTCCGCATAGAGGTAGGCCCGCGCGACATAGAAAACGGCGTTGTAACAGTTTCTCGCAGAGATAAGGCGGGCGAAAAGTTCACCGTTTCCATAGATAACCTTGCCGACTCCGTGGCAAAACTTTTGGACGAGGTGCACGAAAGCATGTACGCCGCCGCGCTCGAATTCCGCAACAGTCACATAAAAACGGTGCAAACCATGGAAGAACTCGGCAACGCCGTGCAAAACCAAAATTTCGCGCTTTCCATGTGGTGCGGCGACAGAGCTTGCGAAGACAAGATAAAAGAAACGTATCAGGCTTCGAGCAGGAACATGCCGTTCGACCAATCCCCCGTCGGCGACAAATGCGTTTGTTGCGGCAAGAAAGCGAAACACAAAATATACTGGGGACGCGCATATTAAAAACCGAAAGCAAAAGGAACGCAAAGCGTTCCTTTTTTCAATTAAACCACTCTTCTCGCGTTTATGTAGTAGCCCCAACGGGTGGAAGAAATTGGTTCTATCACCGCGTGGTCGGAAGCGGTATGAAGTATTATGTTGTCACCGAGGTAAAGAGCCACATGACCTATGCGCTCAATTCCCGTTTTGTTTACGCGCGACGCGTTGGTGAAGAACAACAGGTCGCCTCTGCGAATATTTTGTTTGGATACCGCCGTGCCCTGCACGCTCTGTTCGCGAGAGGTCATCGCCAAGTTTACGTTTGCTCCGATTTTGAATATGTACTGCATGAGCGAGGAACAGTCGTAACTCAGTCCGTCGTAGTTTGTGTTTTTCACTCCGTTGCCCCAATGGTAACGCTGTGCGCCGAACACATAAGGCAATCCGAGAAGTTTTTTGCCCTCGTCTATCACTCTTTCGATAGTATCCGACCCGAGAGAAAAGCTCCTGTGTTCCACGTACTTTTCGGATACGTACCCTACCGTGTTTTTGTAGCGGATTTCGTACCACGAACCGGATTTTTTTACGGGCATCGCCATATCCGATTTATCGAGCGTTCCTATGGATTTGTATCCCGTGCCCGCGCCCGAACGTATATTCAATCCGTTTACCGTTGAAACCACGAGTTTGTCTAAATCGGGAATTTCGGGTTGCGGTGCCGGCGGCGTAACCGTGGGAACGTTCGGTTCTTCGGGCACGCTCGGCAGGTTTGCCGCGGGAGGATTTTGGGGAAGGTCGGGTTCGTCGGGATTTTCCGGCTCGGCGGGAATATCGGGAGTTTGAGGTTCGTCGGGAATAACGGGAGTAACTATATCGTCGGGAATTTTGTCGGGCATGTTCGTGCCGCTCGAAACGTCTTTGCATGCGGCAACGGGTAGGCTGAGAAACACACACATCATTACGCAAAGCAATTTGTTTTTCATGATGCGATTGTAACATATGAAAAGGGCGCGTGTCAATACCCGCGCCCTTTGGAAATATATGTATCTTATTCGCCCAGATAAAAGCCCAAACTGTTCAATTTACCGAACTGCAGGGCGAATTTGCGGGCGTATTGCTTGATAAGCGCACGTATTTCGGTTTTGTCGCAATCAAGCTCGGATAAGTTTCCCGCCTGCGCGGTTGCAACGCTTTTGCACAGTTCTCCCCTGCTTCCCTCGGGAAACGCCGCGCCCAATCCGTTTGAAACAAACGCCGCAATAAGCACGCGCAACACTATGATATCGGAGCGAGAACCACCCGCCGCAAGCTCGCCGAGTGCCGCCACGGTTTCGGCGTACATGCGCTTGTTTTCGGAAAGCACGCTTTTTTGCACCGCCTCGCACACAACGCACGCCGCCGCATACGCCTCGGGGTCGGACGATATGCCGAGCAACGACAGTTCGCCGAAAGTCGCGCCGCTCAAAATATGATATCCCGCTTTACCCGCGCACAAAAAGTAATCGCACGCCGAAAACAACTGCGCCGCAAACTTAAGTTTGTATTTGGGTTTGAGTGCGCCGCGGGCAAGCACGCTGTACACAAAACCGTCCTCGCAAAAAACAGCGAGCATTTTGTCGCTGTCTTTCCAAACGCGCGTACCCACGCAAATACCGCCGAGTTGTTTTTCTTCCATTCGTTTGCCCTTTTTTATGTGTAAATGTCATTGCGAGCGAACGCAGTGAGCGAAGCAATCCCTTACTTAAAGCCCGTCAGTCGAGCGGCGAGCGTTCCTCCCCGCCCGTCTCTATATCCCTGTAAAGCAGGTAATAAGCGGGCAAACCCGTTTGAGTAAACATCTGCCATGCTATGCCGGACGCGGGCGGCACGATTGCGGGAGCGATTATAACGTCGCGTTCTTCGTCTTCCATTGAATTCACGATATCTTACCTCCGCTTTTAGTATGGCTTTATAATATCGCGAATATGCGTGTTACGCGCCGCCGCAGCCTATATGCCGTAACCTATATCGTTGAGCACGTTTTGTTTGTTGCGCCAATCCTCGCGCACTTTCACGAACAGTTTTAAGAAAACTTTCGCGCCGAGCAGTTTTTCTATATCCTTACGCGCGCTCTCGCCTATGGTTTTGAGTTTGCCGCCCTTTTCGCCTATCACTATGGCTTTGTGGCTGTCCTTTTCGCAAATAACGTCGGCTTCTATTTCCGCCCTGCCGCCCGATACGGTCATTGTTTGAATACACACCCCTATGCCGTGCGGTATCTCGTCTTGCAAAAACAGCAACGCCTTTTCGCGGATTATCTCGCATATCATGTAGCGTTCGCTTTTGTCGGTGATATCGTCGGGCTCGAAATAGCACGCGCCCTCTTTTAGCTCGCTTTTGAGATAGCTTTTCAATAGGTCTATGTTTTTGCCCTTGCGGCAAGAGGTGGGAATTATTTCTTTTACCGCGTTGCGACTCGAGTCCGCCTTAGTAAGATATGAAAGTTTCTCGAGCACGGGATAAATCTTTTCGTACGGCGCGAGGTCGGTTTTGTTGAGCACCACGTACACGGGCACGGCGGAACGCAACCTGTTCTCTATAAACGCCGTGTCGGAATCGGTAATTCTCTTCGACGCGTCGAGCACTATGACAACCGCGTCCACGTCTTCGGCGGCGGACGATATGCACTTGTTCATGTAGTTATCCAGCCGAGTTTCGGACTTGTGCACGCCCGGCGTGTCGACGAAAATCATCTGCGAATTTTCGTCGGTTACTATGCCGAGAATTTTGTCGCGCGTGGTTTGCGCTTTTGGCGTTACTATGGATATCTTTTCGCCCACGAGCGCGTTCATAAGGCTCGATTTGCCCACGTTGGGTTTGCCGAGTATAGCTATAAATCCGCTTAACATTTTTCTATTCCCGCCTTAAACAGCACGTCTTCTTCCGCTTTGCGCATAGCAGCTTTGTCTTCGTCTTTTATGTGGTCGTATCCGAGCAAATGCAAAAGCCCGTGTAAAAACAAATAGCCCCGTTCTCGCTCCTCGCCGTGACCGTATTCTTCCGCCTGTTTTTTCGCAACCGAGTCGCATATCACTATGCTTCCGAGCGATACTCTCCCGCTCTCGGGATTTGTGTCGAGCGGGAAATTGCTTTGCGTAAAGCTCGCGTAACGCCCGCATTCGAGCGTTAGGAGCGGATAACTCAACACGTCGGTTACTTTATCAACGCCGCGCGTGCTCGCGTTAAGCTCGCGAATTCGGGCTTCGTCGCAAAAAACAAGCTCCGCTTCCGCACCGCCCTCGAGCGAAAAATAGTCGCTCGCCGCGTCGGCTATGCGCTCGAATATTCCTTCCGCGCCGCTAACAGATATAACGCCCATCAGCTCAACCCGCCGTACTTGATGCGCTTGTGGAACTGCCCGCCGTAGGCGGCGATTATGGTGCGGCGTATAACGTCGAGGTCGCGCAAAGTGATATCGCAGTCGTCGAACTGCCCCGCGTTTATTCTGTCCGAAATCAGCTTGCGCAAAAGGTTGTCTACGCGCTCGGCGTCGGGGTTGTCCATTGCGCGTATCGCCGCCTCGCCGCTGTCGCACAGCATTATTATAGCCGCGATTTTAGACACGGGAGTGTGCCCGTGATAGCTGTAGTCCTCTATGTTCACATCGCCGTCGGTGAGCTGTTTCGCCTTGTTATAAAACACGTAAATGGGCAAAGTGCCGTGGTGCTCTACCGTAACGTCCGACACCTCGGGCGGTATGCGGTATTCGTCGCACAGTTTTTTGCCCTCGGTGGAGTGACTGCGGATTATTTCCGCACTCACCTCGGGCAACAGTCCGTCGTGCGGGTTGCCGTCGGGTTGGTTCTCCTTAAAGTGCAACGGGTTCATGAGCTTGCCCACGTCGTGATAATAAGCGCAAGCACGCGCGAGATAGGGGTTCTCGCCTATCGCCGAGGCGCACACCTCGGCAAAGTTCGCCACGGCAAGGCTGTGTATGAACGTGCCCGGGGCTTCCTCTTTGAGCCGCTTTACGAGCGGAGCGTTGTGGTCGGTAAGTTCCACGAGCCGCATATCTGTAACGAGATTGAAAATCGCTTCGAATATGGGCTGAAGCACCACGGCGAGGAACACCTGCCCGAGCGTGCCGCCCGAAAGATAGGCGATATCGGCAAGGGTGAGCGTGTGCTCTCCGAACGCCGCAACCACCGCGAACACCGCCACAACCGACAGCACCGCCACTATAAGTCCTTTGATTATAAATCCGAAACGGCGCGTTTCGCCGCTGAGCCAGTAAGCAACTATAGTGCCCGCCGTGAGTCCTTGCGCGAATTTGGAAACTATGGTGTAGTAGTTTTCCGAGCCCGTCAAGCGGTTTTGCGTAAGCAGGATAAAGAGTATCAACACGTTTGTGAATATGTTGGCGCAAAAGGCGTCGCGCCCGTTAGACAACGCCGATATAACGAACGCCGCCAACATTGCGGGCATAAGGAACGAATTTATCGTTTCAAGGTACACGTTGGCTATTACGGTAAACGCCATAGCCGCATATATCGCGCCGAACTCGCGGCGATTTTCGAGCAACTTGCGGCGCGAGCACACAACGTACAAAAAGTGTCCCAAAAGTATTATCGCTATAACCGCCGAAAACAGCATATACGAGAGAACGGAGAAATCGTCTCTTATGTGTTCTATAAGGGCGAATTTCAAAACCGTTGCCGTAACTATCACCGCGGAGGCGGCGAAATAGATGCAAAACGCTCGCGCTATCGCGCCCCTTCGGGACTTTTTAGCCGATATTGCTTTGTCCATCTTCTTTAATTTCTCCTTTGTCGGCTTTTTCGTATGCCGTTACTATCTTTTGCACAAGCTCGTGGCGCACTACGTCGGTGCCGCCCAGCCGCACAATCGCTATTTTGTCTATGCCCGTTAACTTGTCGGCGGCGTCGAGCAGTCCGCTTTTGCGCCCCGCGGGCAGGTCTATCTGCGTCGAGTCGCCCTCAACAACCATCTTGCTTCCTTCGCCCAAACGCGTAAGAAACATTTTCATTTGCTCGGGCGTGGTGTTTTGCGCTTCGTCGAGTATCACAAACGCCGACTTGAGCGTTCTGCCGCGCATGTACGCAAGCGGAGCTATCTCGAGTATGCCTCGCTCGATTAGGCGCAAATAGCTTTCGCCCATAAACTCCTCGAGCGCGTCGTACAGCGGGCGCAAATAGGGGTCTACTTTCATCTGCAAGTCGCCGGGCAGATAGCCGAGCTTTTCGCCCGCCTCTATCGCGGGGCGCGTAAGAATTATCTTTTGCACCTCGCCGGCTCTGAGTGCGCTCACAGCCCGCGCAACCGCCAAAAAAGTCTTGCCCGTGCCCGCGGGTCCTATGGCTATAACCACGGTGTTTTCTTTAATGGCTTTAAGGTAACCGAGTTGACCGGGCGACTTTACCCGCACCTTTTTGCCGCGGTTCGTAACCGCCGCAACCGCTCCGTACACCTCGTCTATGTTGTCGGCTTGTCCGCTCTCAACGAGCGAAAGCGTGTGCGCCACAACTCTGCGGTCTATCTCCTCGCCCCTGCCCGCCAAAACGCCGAGCGCGTTTATCAGCCGCGCCGCCGTGTCAACTCCTTCACGCTCGCCGCTCAATGTAACGAAACCGTTCTCCAGCCCCACCGATACGCCGCATTCCTTTTCTATGAAACGCGCGTTTTCGTCAAGCTCGCCGAACAGCGACGCCACGTCCGCATTGAATTCGATTTGTTTGCTTACTTTAGCCGTAAATATTTTTCCTCTTTTATCTTTCTCATGTTTGGGATTGCTTCGGAAACAAGTTTCCTCGCAATGACATTAGAACCCAACTCCTCGCAATGACGGTTACGTTTTCCTGTCATTGCGAGCGAACGCAGTGAGCGTGGCAATCTCAGGCATGGAACATGTACAGTTACTGTACTTTCCTAATGCATGGGATTGCTTCGGAGCTTATGCTCCTCGCAATGACGGTTACGTGCCCCTGTCATTGCGAGCGAACGCAGTGAGCAGCCCAATCTCCCACTTGAGCACGTAGTGCGCAGACGTAGGTTATGCGCCGCCTGAAATTACCGTTTCGGCGGTAATAAATACGCTCACCCTGTACGTGCCGCCGCCGAGTTCGCGTACCGAGCGCGAAACCGTAAGCCCCGAAGACACGCGGCTGTGTATAAATTCCGACACAAACTCGTCTTCGACTCTTTGAGCAAGTTCTTCCGCGGGCACGGTAACTTTGCGCATTTCGGTTTGCGTAACGGTAACGCGCTTAATCGAAACGGGCAAAAACACGTTGAGCTTTTCGGTGCGTTCGGTTATGATTACGCCCGCGCCGCTCGGCGGCTTTTTGCCTACGGTAAGACCGAAAAACTCTATAAGAGCATACTCCTCGGTTTTAACCGCAGTTTGCTCGTAACGCTCCGTGGCAACCACAACGCTCTTTGTAAACGCCACTTTGCCGTAAACCGTGCCGCTCGCTCGCGAAGGTATCTTGTTGCCCTCCTCGTCCGTGCGGTACGCGCCTATGAGCGGCGCACCCGCAAACACGTGCCGGCCGGGCTCTACGAGCGCGGTGCCCTCGCGGGTTACTATGCGCGTAACGGTGGCGTCGTACTCCGATAAAATATCGGTATCGGAGTAAGCGAGCGGAGGAGAAACGGGTTCGCTCTCGAACACCTCCACGCAAACCGTTGCTCCCACAAGGCTGACGGAAGCGAGCTTTACGCCCTCTATGCTCCGCACCGCGCTTTCAAGCTCTCCCGAATCGAAATTCGAAAGCCTTTTCCCAACGGCTATATTGTGCTCGCGCAACACGTTTTCTATCACTTTATCGGGAACTGCGGCGTTCCCCGTGATTTCCACGCGCCAAACGTACAGTCGCGAAAACGCCGCAAGCGTGCAAAACACCGCAAGCGCAACGATAAGACCGAGGCGCGAAAGCAGTTTTTTGCCTATAGCCGCGTACCGCGAAAAACCCTGTACTTTATAATTATAGCACAGTTCTTGCAAAATAGCAAAAGTTTTCGATAGGTCTTTTTTACGTACCGAAAACTCGAATTCGCGGTACTCTGCGCCGCTCGCAAAATCGAATATCTCTATATTTTTGCCCGCGAGCGCGTCGAGTAAACGCGTTCGGTTAAATCCTTCGGCTTTTATGCGCACGGTGTTGGGTTTCATTGCTTTTCACCGCCGTTTTGCTTTTCGAGAGCTTTGGAGGTGTACACCGCAAATATCTCGCCGCGCACAGTTACGCTTCCGCCGCATATATCCGCCACGTTTAGCGATTTTCCGCTCACGTACAGCACGCCGCCCGCCACCGAAAAAGCGGTTTCGTTTTCGTCTATGCGCAAAATACGCTTTACGCCCTCTATATAAACCGCTTCGCCGTTGTAAACTATGTAATTGTAACCGAGAGCAAGCCGCGCTTCGTCGAACCCGAGCGCACTTGCCATTTCACCGAAAAAACTCATACTCTATTGTATGGTTTCGGTTAGGGTTGTATGCCATTCCTTTATATGGGATGAGAAAGGAATAGGGGCTTTACCCGTTCCATGCAAGAGATTGCCGCGGGCATAAATGCCCTCGCAATGACACGGGGACAACATTGTCACTGCGAGCGTAGCGAAGCAATCCCATTCATGAGAAAGCAATAGGGGCTTTACCTGTTCCATGCAAGAGATTGCCACGGGCACTGCGTGCCCTCGCAATGACACGGGAAACTCTCAGTATCCGTCGAAAGGGTTGCCCGTCTTTTTTATGTCTATGAATATATCTTCGTCGTTTTTGGTTTCGTAATCCATGCCGAACACGGCTATTTTCATGCGCTTAACCTGCGGCACGAACGGATACTTTTTCTCGAAATGTTTCACAATCACGATTAACAAAACGCACAGCGCGATTATCGCGAATATTACGGTGAGATAAGCCCAAAGCGGTTTGGTCCAAAACGTGTAATCGGACTTAGAGGCGCGAGCCGCCGTCATGGTATCGGCAAAGCCGCTCGAAAGCATGCTCTCTATAATAAGCGTGGCGGTATCGCTCCCCTGCTCAGCGTATTTCGGGCGTTCGGCTTTGAGATTTGTGTATGTGTCTTGTTCCGTGCCGCCAATGTTGACCGTGCCGCTCATTTCGAGGTCGGAAAGATTGAAGCCGCCGTAATAGCCGCTGAAGAATTTAATCGCGGGAATATCCTTTTGGAAAAAGGGCGCTTGGTCGCCGAACATTCCGAAATGCGCGTAATGCACGTCCTCTATATACACGCCCTCTATTATGGGCATGTTTGCGGGAAGCGTGCCGAACGCAAGCCCGCACGAGTCCGCAACGTTGCGCAAAAAGTTCTCGTGCTCCGTTTTGGTTTCGTCCGAATACATATACATGTTTTCGCCGCCCAAACGGTCTATATCGAACATAACGAGGGTGTCGAGTCGGTCGTTTGCCGAAAGATATTTGTTAACGTAAACCGAAGCTCCGTATGAGTTGTACGCGCCGCAACCGAAGAACACAAACGATATATCGAAATCGATTTTTGCCGAAAGCTCGGCTTCGTTCGCCGCAACGTAGTCTATAACGCTCATGAGCGTTGCCACACCCGTTGCGCTCTCGAACGCGCCCGTCGCCTTTTGCTTTAAGGAGCTTTCGTCGTAAGGACCGTAACTACCGTCGTAACTCGCGCCGATTATTACCTGCTTGCCTTTGCCGTTGGGATTTTCCCAAACGATTTCCACGTTTTGCGAGGCGTAATCCTGCCCGCTTATTTTAAGCTCGAATTCCGTTTCGGAAAGCACGGTTACGCCGAGCGCGGAATACTCCGAGCCGTTGGCATACTTTTCGTACAGCCTTTCCGCGGCTTTTCGCTCCGACTCGCTCGTGGATTTGCGATTGCCCACGTTGCCGTCGGGTTCGCCCGCGCTCACGCCCAAAAATTCCTCTATGTTTTTAGTTATATCTTCGCTGCTCACAAGCGTTTTCTTCTCGCTTGCGCCGCCGCCCGTAAAGCTTCCGCCGCACCCGCAAAGCACGAATGCCGCCAAAACGAAAACCGAAAGTATCGCAACAAACTTTTTCATTACAGCAACACCCCCGTAACAAGACCGAATACGGTGAGTATTGCTTCCACTATAAGATAAGTGCCGCCCACGCTCAAGAGCATCGCGCCCCAGCGGGTGTTGGGCACGTATCTGCGCGCGCAATACCACAAATACAGGCAGAAAAACGCTGTAGTGATTACGAAATCTATTATTATGTTTCCCCACACAGTAACGAGCGGAGAAACGTAGTACACGAATTTAACCGCGCCTATTATCAAATTTGCCGCTATAAAGAAAAACCGGAGAGCGTATTTCATTTCGTCGGACGCTCCGCCGTTCTTCGCGGCAACGAAACGCGCCGCAAACGCCGTTACAACCTCGTATACGATAAGCGGAATAATTCCTCCGAGCAAAATCGCTACGATATCGTTGAATATCCAAGCGGGTTGCCCGAGCTCGGGATATGTATAAGACATATACGCGAGCATGCCGCGCGACGGTTGCCACTGCGCAAACCCGAACGACAAAAAGAGCAAAAGTATCACCACATACTTATTGATTTTTTTCTTGTCTATAAAATCCAAATTTTTCACCTCTCCTTTCTCATGGATGGGATTGCCACGCTCGTTTAACTCGCTCGCAATGACGTTTGGGTCTACAGCATGAGATTGTCATTGCGAGGAGTCCGCAGGACGACGCGGCAATCTCTGACACAAAACCCGTGATATTACATTGCAAGCGCACGAAGCACGGTAAGCTCGAGCGCGACTTTATCGGTTATTCTGCCCGACTTAATATCGAAGTCGGTTTCCTGCAAGCCGTCGCAAATCTTCTTAAGTTTTTTTGGCGTGAACTTTCCCGCCTGCTCTTTGCCTTTGCGAACGGCGAACTCCTTTACTCCGAGGTCGGCGGGCATGCGGTCGTACTGCGGCGTTATAGCCGTGTAAAGCAGTCTGCGGAAATGCGAATAAAGCATTCCTATGAGCATTACCGGCGAAGCTCCGCTTTCGGTAAGACTTTTGAGCACAACGGCGGCTTTCTTACTGTCGCGAGCCGCCACAGCCTCGCTTAGCGCGAATATCTTGAAATCCAGCGTGGGCGCGGTAAGCGCGGCAACGTCGTCTTCGCTTATAACTCCGTCTAAGCGGTACGAGCACAGTTTGCCGAGTTCCGCCGACACGCGCGACATATCGCCCGCGCAGTAATCTATGAGCATTTGAGCCGCGCTCTCGGTTATGCTCGAGCCGTACTCGCGCGACCTTACCGCTATCCAGCTGAGCACCGTTCGCCTGTCGAGTTTGGAGCAGTCAACTATGGCGAGCTTGCTCATAAGTTTCGACATGTTGTTTTCGGGCTTTTCGGAACAAAACACGAGCACGGTGCTCGGGCAGGGATTGTCGAGATATTTATGTAATGCTGTCATATCGGTTTTGGCAAACTCGGTAACTATGACCACCCTTCTGTCGCCGCCGAGCGGCAAACCCTCGCAAGCCTCCGCTATCGCAACCGCGGACTGCGGCGCAACCATTTCGCCGAGATTAAAGTCGGGCACGGGCTCGGCGAGCGCACGGAAAAGTTTGAGCGCAGACTGCGTCAAAAATGCGTCTTCGCCGGTTACGTAATAAGCGGATTTAATATCCTCAGTGCGCAAATGTTTTTTTAATTCGCTGAAAAGCAATTTCTCCGTCTCCCGTTGCCTTTAATTGTAACCCATTGCAAAAAATTTTGCAAACGTTTTGGCGGCGTTTTCGGAGTCTTGCGGTTTATTCACAAAGGTTTTCCGCAATTTTCGCGTTATCGCTACAATAAATTCGTAGCTCCGGGGTAAACGTCTTGCATTAAGTCGGATATATACCGTTGCGCCTGCCTAAGGCTCACCATGGCGTCGCTGTGCTCGTTCTGCCGCGCGAATTCCCCGAGCGCGGTTATTCGCTCGTCGGCGTTTCTCACCACGGTGTGATTGCCGAACATGAGAACGAGTCGGCGACCGCTCTCCCAATGTTTTTCGAGTTTGCGCACCGTTTCGAGATTTTCTTCGCAGTCGAGCGAGTCGGCATACACGGTGAAACTGCTCTCGATTTCGCCGAGTATGCTCACCGTTTCTTTGTAAAAGTTGGTCGTAGCCACTATTTCCCAAACGGCAAATCCCATCATTACCGCAAAAAATCCGAGTATGATTAACAGCTTTTTCACCAGTTTTCACCGCCCTTTATGGAAATTTTCTGCGTAAAACATTTCTTGTATTTGGGGCTTACGTATAGCGTGCCGTCCTGCCGAACGTCGGTATACAGCACCTCTTTGGGATTTTTAATGCCGTTTTTGAGAAAAACCTCGGTTATCTTTTGTTCCGTTGCGCCCGCAAGCTCGAGATTTTCTTTATCGAACTTGCCGTCCACGAGTAGGCTCAGCGGCAAATACGCGGGTTTGGGTTGGGTGGGGTCGCACTCCTTTTCCACAACGCAGACTTTGCCGTTGGTTTCGAATATGGCGTACTCTATATCGGCAAAATCCATGTAACCGCTGCTGCGCACCGCTTCGATAAGGTCGTTTACGTTCACGTTCATCTTCTTGAGATTTTCGTAGTTTATCCCGTTTTTGTCTATGGCGATAACGCTCCTGCCGCTTATTATCTTGCGTGCGAGTATGCTCTTTCTCGCAAGCACGCTGAGCACGAGGTGCAACACGCCGAGCGTGATTATGGGCACTATGCCGTAGTAAAAAGGAATATACGGGTCGTTCATGGGTATGCAAGCAACCTCGGCTATAATAAAGGTGATTACAAGCTCGAACGGCTGCATTTCACCGAGCTGGCGTTTGCCCATAAGCCGCACCACTATGAGTACCAAAAAGAAAGTGATGAGAGATTTGATAAAAACTACCAACATAATATCGGTAGTTTGCGTATCTTTCCCGTAAATATTACAATAAGCGTTAAAACGCTTTTACAATCCCGCCTCGGTGCGGAAAAACTTGTTTATGGCTCGGGCGTTGTTGTTCGCCGCTTTATGTACAAACTCGTAAAAACTTTCCACCGCTTCTTCGTCGCCGTTATCTGATATTGCACGCATGGCAAGATACGGCACTTTGTAGAGCGCGCACACCTGCGCAATTGCCGCGCTCTCCATTTCGCACGATATCGCGCCGAACTCTGCGTTCAAAGAGCCGGCAACCGCGTTGTCGGCAATGAATTTGTCGCCGCTTGCTATTATGCCCTTGTGATAAGGGATATTTTCGGCGGAGAGAGCGCGCTCCATTTTTTCAAGCATGTATGTATCGCCGTCGAAAAATTCGCTGTCGAACCCTTCAATCTGCCCTTTGCGTTTTCCGTCGGCGGTTGCGTCGAAATCATGCTGAACGGTGCGCGTGCCGAGCACCACGTCGCCGCGCTTAATTCCCTTGCCTATGCCGCCGGCAACGCCTGTGTTTATTACTCGGTTTACGCCGCCTATTACCGAAAGCGCCGCGCTCGTAGCCGCCGCGGAATTCACCTTGCCTATGCCGCAACGGCACAGCAGTATTTCCTCTTTGTACAGTTTGCCGCCATACACGGTAAACGCGCCCGCCTTAAGCTCGCGCCTGTCTTTCATTGCGGCGTATATGCCGTCGATTTCCTCGTCGAGCGCGCCCATTATCAAAGTTTTCAAATCGTTTCTCCGTTATACGTTTTCGGGCTTTACTATGAGCCTGTTGCATTTGCCGCGCATTATGCGCTCCGCTTTGCGCTTCATCACGTCTTGCGGAACGGTGGGATAAATAGGCTCGGCAACGTCAATTATAAAGCGCGGAAATTTGTATTTCTTGCCTTTGGGGTTATACGCCACAAATCTGAGCGTTACGGGAACGAGCGGCACGCGATTTTCGAACGCGAACCTAAACGCGCCGTCTTTGAAAGGTCGGATATCGTCGCACAGTTCCACCAAACTGCCCTCGGGGCAAATGTGCAACAGTCCGCCGTCGCGCAACAGCTCGCCCATTTCGGCAAAACATCTCTTCTTTTGGTCGCGGTCGTCGGGTATGGGCACACCGCCGCTGTTTTGTATAAAGAAACGCACCGACAAATCCATATTGCGCGAAAGCGTGAGCCAGTGCACCGGTCGCATTCCGAACACGAACGTGGATATCATCTGAATATCGAGCGGGTGAATATGGTTAGACACAATCACCGCGCCCCTTCGTTTGAGAGCCGCCACGTTTTGTTTGCCTATAACTTTTACTCTGTGAAAGCATTTCAGGTATGCGCGTAAAAACACGTTAGACACTGCCCTGTGCATAAATTTCAACAGTCTAAACGACCTGTCTTTGTTATAGTATTTATAAGTTGTGTAATCTACCGAATGCTTTTTGGTTTTCAATTTGCAAACGTATTCTTGCTTTTGCTCGGACTGCGTTTGCTCGTTATTTTCTTGCATGACCTTCCCCTTACAACCTGCGCATCGAATATGCACAGTTAAGTTTAGTATAACACCTTATACATGCTTTGGCAATAGAAAAGCGAACATTTCATGAAAATTTCATACTAATTCTTTACAATTGCGCCGTTTATGCGGTATACTTATCTTATGGAGCGCAAAAAGAAAAAAGAACTCATTGTTTTGGCGAGCGTTGCGGGCGGGCTTATTGTCACGCTTATTCTCCTTATGTGGATACGCACGCTCTCGTCTTCTTTTTCCGATTTCGTGTGCCGCTACGTTTCCCGACCGTGGATTTTTATTATAGGGCACATAACTTCGGCGTTGCCTTTTTCACTCTTCGAGTTCTGCGTGATAGCCGTTATAATCGCCGCGATTGCGCTGTTCGTGCTCATGATAAAATCGCTTATTCGCAATAAGTGCGCGGCTGTGCTCAAATGGATGTGCGTAACCGTGATATGCGCCCTTTCGGTGTTTAATTTCTATACTCTCACGGTGGGATTTCCCTACTACCGCCCCGCCGCGCCGGTGCCGCAAAGTCAAACCGAGTACGAGCCGCAAGACGTAACCGAAATGGTGCGCTGTTTTGCGAACGACTACAACGCGCTCGCCCTGAAATTCGAACGCGACTCCGCGGGCAACGTGATTTCGCCCTACTCCGTGCGCGAGCTAAGCGAAAAACTGCAAAACGAATACAAGCGGCTGGACGGCGAATATTTTTACTCCTACACCCCAAAAGCCAAAGGCTTAATAAACAGTTGGTTTTTAACGCTCAACAACATTTCGGGCATAACTTTCGTGCCGCTCGGCGAACCCACGGTTAACAAAGATATTCCGCCCAGCGATATAGCGCAAACCATGGCGCACGAAATGGCGCACGCCAAAGGCGTTATGCGCGAGGGCGAAGCCAATTTCGTAGCGTATTACATACTGCTTTCGTCGGACGACGACTACCTCAGATATTGCGGGTATTTCTCTTGCTTTTCCGCACTGCTCCCCGCCGTGAACGCAAACTCGAGCATAAAGACCGACTACGAGGAAATAAGAAAGAGCCTCGCGCCGCAAATACTCACCGAGCAACGCAACGCCTTTAAGTTTTGGAACGACAAATCGGCGCAACCCGGTTTTGCCGGTTGGCTCAACCGCACCTTTGAAAAGATAGGCGGTTTTATAAACGACCTGTTCTTAAAGAGCAACGGCGCGGAAAACGGAAGCGGCAGCTACACCGACAAAGTAACCGACGGTTCGGTATCGGACACGGGTCAAACCAATCCCGACACCGGAGAAATAATATACGACGTGAAATACTCGAGCGTACAAAAAATGTTTTTCGCAATATACGAAATGCGCTGATTGCCGTCATTGCAAGGGCATTTATTGATAACCTTGTCCTTAGCCGAGCGCACTGTCATTGCGAGGGCTTTGCCCGACGCGGCAATCTCATACGGCAGAATATATGTCATTGCGAGGGTGCTTGCACCCGTGGCAATCTCAGTCATGGAACAAGTGTTGTTTGTTTTCTCATGCAGGAGATTGCTTCGCTACGCTCGCAATGACGGGTAAACATTGTCCTTAGCCGAGCGCACTGTCATTGCGAGGGCACTGTGTGCCCGCGGCAATCTCAGTCATGGAACAAGTGTTGTTTGTTTTCTCATGCAGGGGATTGCTTCGGAAACAAGTTTCCTCGCAATGACGGGCGGTCACAATGTCATTGCGAGGGCACTGTGTGCCCGCGGCAATCTCATACGGCAGAATATATGTCATTGCGAGGGTGCTTGCACCCGCGGCAATCTCATACCAAATCATAAAACACAAAAAAAGAGGACTGTCGCGGTTAACAGACAGTCCTCTTTACTTAAGCACACTTACGAAATAAATTTCTTGCAAACCAAATTGACACTCGGTTGGGCTTAAACAACTTTATCTTTCCCCAACCTCTCTTCTTGAAGTATACTCGCTCTATTCGCGAGTTCCTTAAAAGGAGGTGATCCAGCCGCACCTTCCGATACGGCTACCTTGTTACGACTTCACCCCAGTCATCG
>NZ_CALPCH010000012.1 GCF_943193005.1 Pumilibacter intestinalis | reverse complement strand
AACAAAATTATCAAAAGAAGAATGTTCTACTGCATACGACATTATTATTAAAATTGAAAATTAAATTTCAATTTATCATCAATTATAACTTGAATAATTTATACCCGCAATCGGGACATACAACGTAGTTTGTCATAGACTTTCCTTTATTGCATTATTGTCATTTAATTTTTTGAAATGTAAAATTGATAATACGCAAATCGGTAAAAAGAATAAGCACCAGCAAATCAACGCTATTGTGCCGCCGTTGCCTTGATTAGTTGCTGGTAACGGCAAAATAGGTACAAACATACAAACACAAAATACGCCGTGTAACATTAAAAGAAATTTTAACGCCTTATCGACTTTATTTTCAGTTTGCAAAGTTAAGCCGACAAAAAACGTGGAAATAGAAAGCAACCCATACCCCAACAAATCGAGATTAAACAGCCAACTACCCGCAGATGAAAATGCAAAGACTTGCAAAATTTTATCGTCAGCCGATTTATGTAAAACAGTAGTTAATTGAGTAAAATATACGATGCTGATAATTGTAGCGTATATCACGCCTATGGCAACGCCGATTTTTGCCGCTGCACAGCGTTCTTTTTGCGTATAGCAAGAGTAAACGCAAGCAGTAGCAACCCAACCCCACGAAAGCACCGCACAAACGCCGTAACTTAAATTTTCGGTAAATACATTTTGAGCAAACAACGCTACAATCAAACAAATCAAAAATATTGCAACCGTACAGCAAATCACTATTGAAGAAATAAAACCTATTTTTCTATTCATTTTCCGCTCCGAATAGTTTTTCTATTAAACTATCAATTAAAATATCTCTTTGCGCTTTATCGGCAAAATCAAATTTGTCCTTATAAAGTTCCCAACGCAAAAATATCCCTTGTAGTCCGTGAATTAAAAGGGCGGTATTGAAAAATGTATTTTCATTTAGCCCTAAATTGTTTGCGTTAAAATAATATCGTGCTAATGTTTGGAAAGTATTATCGTTTGCTTGCCCTTGCATTAAATCGCCCAAAATTGATATTTTAGCGATTTCGGGATTGTCCATTAAAAAATCAATAGGAATTTTAACCGAACATTTTAGTTTTTCCATAGGCGAAAGCCCGTCCATATTCGGTTTTGATTGAGCAATCACATTACTGATAATCTGCTGTACGCAAATATCAACTAAATTTTTCTTGCTTTGAAAATGATAGTTAATAAGTCCAACGCCTATTTCCGCCCTTTTGGCAATTTCTCTTATTGTAATTTTATCAATATCGCCGTTTGCTTCTTTTATCAAATCAATAGTAAAATTGATAATTTTATCTTTTATTTCCATTTTACTACTCCCGTTGAACATAGTTTTGAACAATGTTCAGTATATACGAAAATGATAGACATGTCAAATGATTTGTGTTAAAATAGAGTAGGTTTTGTTATTCGCTTGTGCTTACCGTCTGAGGACGGAATACGCCGCCTTGACAAATTTCAAGGGCGGCGATTTATTTCCCGTAGGGCATAAAACCGCCGCCCCCTACTGCGCAAACCCTTAACAATTTGCCTGCGGCGGTATTCCGCGTGGTTGGAACATTTACGCATGAAAGAAAAAGAAACCGAAAACTCGGTTTCTCTCTCGTCGGGGTGCTCGTATACCCCTGTTATGGTGCCGCCGGTCGGAGTATTCGCCTGCGGCTCATGGCGTTCGCGCTACGCGCTCGGCTGAGCGAACCGCTGTAAACAGGGTTCTCAATCCAACCCACTGCATGAAAAAACCCGCGCACCCTGTCGGGTGCTCGGGTTTTTGGTGCCGCCGGTCGGAGTATTCGCCTGCGGCTCATGGCGTTCGCGCTACGCGCTCGGCTGAGCGAACCGCTGTAAACAGGGTTCTCAATCCAACCCACTGCATGAAAAAACCCGCGCACCCTGTCGGGTGCTCGGGTTTTTGGTGCCGCCGGTCGGAGTCGAACCGACACGGTATCGCTACCACCGGATTTTGAGCGATTCCCGAAAGCTCGAAAACGGTGTTACAATCCCCGGTTATATATCGAAGTTAGTGAACGTCGTTATATTGCAGGCTCAAAGTCCGGGGTTAAATAGCGCGGTGACATTGAACGGCAAAAGATGCGGCGGGACACGCAAGCGGGTTAGCGCGTGCCCGCCGCTTTTGTCGTTCCGTCACCGAATATTTACCGTACCCGAATTGTTGAAATTATTGAAACTGTTCGAGTACTTTCCCCCGCCCTCATCTTCCAATCCAAGCAAATAATCTGCCGATACATCAAACAACCCGCATAATAAGCAAATGTTGTTTATACTCGGTTCAGTCTTTCCTTGTTCCCAATGCAAATACGAAATACGTGCAATATGCAATTTGTCGGCAATAGTTTGCTGTGACAAATTGTTAGCAATTCTCAATTCCCTTAATCGTGTTGCAAAATCCTCTCTCATAACTGCATTGTAGCATATTACTACGAGTCTTGCATTTGTTGTAGCAAAATGCTACAAAACATTTGACAAGAAAAGTAGCAGTATGCTACAATGTCAAAAGTAGCAAAATGCTACACTAAATAACACTCGCCCCCACGAGGGGCAAAGGAGCATACAAGCATGATAAAACTCATGACCGAAGAAGAGAAGAGAGAATTACTGCGCAATTACGAGCGCGAAGCGAACGAGGCAACGCTCGGAGCGTTGCGAGCAAGAGCGGAGACTCTTGCGACCGTAGTGCGCAATATCAGCCGCGACGCCGCAACCTGCCCGAACGAAGCTGTAAAAGTAGTTTACTGCGAGATAGCGGCAGATTACGGCAAGAAGCTACGCAACTGTGTTGAGAATATCAACTACTACGAAGAAAGGAGCATACAAGCATGACATTAGAACTCACAATCAGTCGCAAGACCTTTAAGGGCGACGACGGCAAAGAAAGAGAGTACACCGCCTACGAAGTAGAACTCGGCGGGCAAACGTTCAGTTTGCATCCGCGCTCCGAAGATAAAAAGCTCATTAACTACATACTCGAGCAAGAAGGGTTCTTCGAAAAGGAGTGACGCGCCATGAAACAAAAACGAACCAACCCCAACAAATCCGAGCGGTTTTTGCTGTCGGGGGTGCGCCTGTTCTTGAGCAAGCCTGAATTGTCGGGCATGACAATTCAAAACGAATACGGCGCAATTTCCGTGCGGCGCGACACCGAACCGAAAACCGCGGTACACGCTATCGGGTTTGCCGTAGACGACGAAGACGACTACGACGAACACGAATAATGACGAGGAGACGCAGACAATGGAGAGAGCGACATTGCCGACGGCGACGGAAATAGAAAACATACGCAAGGGAGATAAGCAGCTTATAGACCGCTACTACATGGCAAACTACAAGCTAATCGTTACGGTTTGCAAAAGCTACTTTTACCCACTACCCGACCGCAAGCTATACGAAGATGCTACGAACGAGTGTTACCTCTATTTTTCTAAGTTCAATTTTGACACCGCCCGCGCACTTGTTCGGAGCATAAAAGACGTGTGCGTTTACGTCCGTTTCGGAACGGAGCGCGAGTTTCATGCGTACCGCCAAGGCAACACCGAGGTACTCACGATACTCGACGCGCCCGCCATACGTGAGCATAGGCACGGCGGTGTTGTAGAAACGGTCGGCGAAACGCTCGAAAGCGATTTCGACATACTCGAAGTCGTAGAGCCTAAGCCGAGCTACACGGACAACGTGTACAACGCAGTGCTCGAACTGCTCACGCCGAGACAGCGCGAGGCGTTTGCATACTTCTACTATACCGACATGACGGCGCGAGAGGTTGGCAAAGAAATGGGCTTAACGCTAAACGGCGCACAATCGCTCAAGACCGCATATATACGCCGACTGCGCAAACAGTCGAACAAACTATTACAACGACTACAACCGTATTTGCCACCGCATAGGCGGCGACAAATGCGCTGTAATACCATGAAAGGTGTACAAGCCTTTTAGCCGTGAGTGAGGGCGAAATACTCACTCCCCCTTTGGCTATCCTTCCTTATCAATCGTCCCCGAGGGAGCGCGGATTTTCTTCCTCCTTGCCGCGCCCCCGCAGGGGGCGTCTTGATATATATAGAAATAACTCGCCACAAATTCTCGGCTAAGAGGTTACTCAAAGCATGAAACTTACCGACTACAAAGTAGACAAAAAAGCCGTTAAGAAATCCGCTAAGCGTATTGCAGGCAATGAAATCATTGCCGACTTTTATAGACAGCTGTACACGGAAACCGCAAGAGAAAAGCATTTGAACCGCGCGGAGTCCGTGTGCGGCTGTTTTCAATTATGGGACATAGACCACTACCGCAAGCAAGGCATTAAAGACATCAAGCGCATAAACCTGTGCAAAGACAAATTTTGCCTTAACTGCCAAAACGTACAAAGTAAGCGGAGATACACCAAGTACAAACCCGTGCTTGACGATTTAATGACCGAGCGAGATATCTACCACATAGTGTTTACCGTGCCGAACTGCGACGGCAAGGAACTGCTCGGCACACTTGACCGCATGTATACTAAATTCCCGTACATAGTACGGTACTTCGGCGGCGAAAGGAAATGCAACGGCATAGACTTTCGGAGCTACGGCTATATCGGAGCGGTGAGAGGCTTAGAGATTACGACCAAAGCCACCAAAGGCAAGCAAGTAGAATATCACCCGCACTTTCATTGCCTTTTCGTATTACACAAGAAAGGTGTAAACGGAAAGCGCAAGCATATAAACGATTTTTCATACCACAACGGCAAACTACGCCGCAAGTTTACCGACTTCGAGATACTGCTACAAAAAACATGGTACTTATTTTACAACGACCAAAGGTTAACCGCCGACGTTGTAAACTCGCTACAGCAAGGCTACAGCGTAACTGTAGACCGCGCGAACGGCAACTACAAGGAAGTGTTCAAGTACGCAGTTAAAGGCAGTTTCAAAGACGGCGCAATTTTTAATTACGACGTATTCGAAACGCTGTATTATGCCCTACACCGTCGAAAGGTCTTGCAAGGGTACGGCGTGTTGAACAAGTACGATTTTGAAACGGTAGCCGAGGCGGAAGTTGAAAAAGTGTACGCCGAGATACTCGCCGAACTGCGCAAGATAGAAGACCCCGAAAAGCAGTTGCTCACGCTACAAGAGATATGCGCGGAGCTTGAACACGACGATATAACTTACATATCCAAAAACGCCATACGGCGAGAGCTACTGCACAATGACGCTTAATGAGTGGCTTTGCGAATGGCTCGACATTTACAAAGTGCCGTATCTCACGCGCGGCAGTGTGGAGCGGCTCGAGGGTGTAATACGCTTACACGTTCCCGCATGGCTCAAAGAGCTACAGCTCGAAGACATTCGAGCGCTCGATGTTGACCGCGCTATTGCCGCTTGCAAAGCGGCAAGAACGCGCAAATACCTGTATTTCACGCTACGCAATGCACTGCGCAAAGCGTATTGCGTAGACCTCATACCCCACGACATTACGCAAAAGATTGAAAGCGTACGTTATAGAGCGAAGACGGGGCGAGCTCTTACCGTTACCGAGCAAGCGCAGTTTCTCGAACGCGCGAAAGATTGCAAGTACATTAACCTTTTTAAGTTCTACTTGCTTACGGGTGCGCGACGGGCGGAGGCTCTTAGCTTGAAGTGGTCGGATATAGACTACTCGCTCAAGCAAATTCATATTTCGGGCACGAAAACGGAATGCAGCGACCGCATTGTATACATACTTCCCGAACTCGCCGCGGCACTCGAAGAACAATACAAACTTACTGGCACGGGCGTGTTGGTGTTTCCGTACAACAAAACGAACGTGTCGCATACTTTTCACCGCCTTTGCCCCGACCACTGCTTACACGACTTGCGGCACACATTCGTCACGAGGTGCGCCGAAAGCGGCATAAACGTAAATGTCGCGCAACAGCTTGCGGGACATTCCGACATTAGTACTACGTTGAAAATCTACACCCACATTACAACCGAATTCAGTAAGACGGAGTTTGCAAAATTCCGTCTTACGCCGAAAGACTGATTTTCTCTTAGCTATTGCCGCAGGCAATTTACGAGCGACAGCGAGTTACGCGCGAGAAGCCACCGCGCGGCAAGCGATAGCGCGCCAGCTCCAAACCGCCACCGCTACAGTCGAGAGACTGCGAACGCATAGACACGAGAAAAGCACCCTCACATGAGAGTGCTTTTTTCATGGTGCCGCCGGTCGGAGTCGAACCGACACGGTATCGCTACCACCGGATTTTGAGTCCGGCGCGTCTGCCAATTCCACCACGGCGGCGCATCTTATGTATAATAACATATTGTGAGAAATTTGGCAAGCGATTTGCGGGCATCGCCGCTTATTTTTCGCGCGAAGTGGGCAAAAAACAATCTATGGATATATCGTTAAATTCGGTCATGTTCTTCCAAAAGCGTTTGGGCATGTGCGACATTCTGCAACGCTCGTTATGCCGTTCTTTTATTTCTATGGTGTCGTAAAACATTTTGAACAACGCGCGATACTTTTTCTCTTCCTCATCCGCCGCGGGCTGACTGTATTCTTCGAGCGGAACGAACGCGCACTTTCCGTCGCTGTGCACAAGCGCGGTGCGGCGCAAGCTGTCGTAAATCAAAAAACTTTCGCGCGGAAACCGTTGCGAAAAATGACCGGCTATAAGCGGCAACACGTTCGCTTTGGGCGAAATCACCGACGTAAGCACGCCCTCGGAGTCCGAAAAGCGCAAAAATTCCAAAATCTTGTGTCGCTCGTTCATTGTGAATTTGGAAGCCGAATTTACCGCCGCAACGCATTCGTCCGCCTGTCTGTAATAGAGCGACGACCCGACCGAAAGCGCGAGTTTCCAATATTCTATAATGTTCTTTTCTATTCCCTCGCGCTCGCTCAAGTACGCTCGTTCGGCGAATTTGAGCGCGTCGCGCCCCGCCTTTGCGATTATCCCCTTTTTTACGCGAGCCGCCTTTTCGCCCGACGACTCTATTATTCGATTCGGCAAAAATCCGCCGTATTCCCTCGCTATTTCCGACGGCGTTTCCTTAAGCTCGTATACCGAAAACAGACAGCACAACAATCCGTCGAAGCTACCGTCGTACACGTATACGGGCTGTAATTTGTCGAATTCGTTTAACATAACTTTCTCATGTATGGGATTGCTTCGTCGCTTACGCTCCTCGCAATGACAGGAACACAAACTCCTCGCAATGACAGGAACACAAACTCCTCGCAATGACAGGAACACAAACTCCTCGCAATGCAATAAAAAACAGTCTTTCGCAAGGATATTGCGGTGCATCAACTGTCAAAACTGACCGAGCAACGCCTTTATTTCCTCTTCTTTGCCCGCCTCGGGCTCCGGCTCGTCGAAAAAGGATATTTGCTTTGCCGTAAGTCGCGAATAACTCACGTCGGACAGCAGACTGCGAATTATGGCGTTTTCGGTCATTTTGATTTCGCCGTTGCGCTCCCCGCATTCTATGAAATATTTGGCGCGTTTGAGCACCACACCCATACGCTTGAGCGCGGACATATCGAGCGAACGGGTTCTGCGAGCCGCAACAATTCGTTTCGCGCCGGTAACGCCTACGCCGGGCACGCGCAAAAGCATTTCATACGGAGCGCGGTTTACGTTCACAGGAAAAAACTCGAGATGCGCAAGCGCCCAGTTGCACTTGGGGTCGAGGTACAAATTGAAATTCTCTCCCTCGTCGAGCAATTCGCTTGCCGCAAATCCGTAATACCTGAGCAGCCAGTCCGCCTGATAAAGCCTGTGCTCGCGCAAAAGCGGCGGCTTGGTTTCCACGCTCGGCAACAGCGACGAACTCACGGTGGGCACGTAAGCGGAGAAAAAGACTCGCTTTAGGTTATATTTTCCGTACAGCGACTCGGTGAGATTTAGTATCTGATAGTCGCTTTCGCCGCTCGCGCCCACAATCATTTGCGTGCTTTGTCCCGCGGGCACAAAACGCGGTGCATGCCTGTATTTTGCCACGGCGCGGCTCGACTCCTTTATGCCGTCGCGTATTTGAGCCATGGGCGCGATTATGGCGTTTCTCGTTTTGTTGGGAGCGAGTAAATTCAAACTCTTTTCGCTCGGAAGTTCTATGTTAACGCTCATGCGGTCGGCATACAAACCGAGCGAGTACAACGCTTCGGGGTCCGCCCCCGGAATTGCTTTGGCGTGAATATATCCGTAAAAACGGTACTCGTCGCGGAGAATGCGCAACGCCTCGGTCATAAGCTCGGTAGTGCGCGTGGGATTGGATATAACCGCGCTCGAAAGAAAAAGCCCTTCTATGTAGTTGCGCCTGTAAAAATTTATAGTCAGGTCGGCTATTTCGCGCGGCGTGAACGTAGCCCGCGGAACGTCGTTGCTAACGCGGTTAACGCAATACGCGCAATCGTACGCGCATACGTTGGTCATAAGTATTTTGAGTAACGAAACGCATCTTCCGTCCGCCGAAAAAGTATGGCAAATACCGCAAGAAGCGGCGGAACCTATTCCGTTCCCGTCGCTTACTCTGTCAACGCCGCTCGACGTGCACGCCACGTCGTATTTCGCCGCGTCGGTCAGTATTTTGAGTTTTTCGAACACATCCACGAATATATTATAGCATACCGCGCGGAGTTTGTAAAGGCATAGCGCAAACGTAACTTGCGCGTCAAATTTTGTGAAATTCCACCGCTCCCGCGTTTTTGCGGTCGCACAACAGCCCGCGCTCGGCAAGTATGCTTTTGAGTCTGCGAGCCGCGCCGCCGTTGCCGTCAAACACTTTGTCCGCCCCCGCTATGCGCTCGAACATGTGGCGCAAAAACACGTAATGAGTGCATCCGAGCACTATCGCGTCGGGCTTGTCGGCTTCTATTATATGCTCCACCTCGGGCAATAAAACGTCGAGGTCGTAAAGATTTTTCTCTATCTTTTTTGCAAGCTCCGGCTGAGGACGAACTTTTATATGCGCGTTGTCGCAACACGAAAGCAGCTCTTTGAACTTTGTTTGCCTTGCGGTCGCGGGCGTGCACAGCACAAGTATCTTGCCGTCCGGAAATGCTCGAACGGCGGGTTTAAGCGCGGGCTCGAGCCCCACAAAAGGCACTGAGTAGTTGTCGCGCAACAAACCTATTCCCACCTCCGTAGCGGTGTTGCAAGCCGCAACAACGGCTTTACAGCCGCAAGAAAGCAACTTGTCTACGCACTCCGAAGCTCTGCGCGCGATATTTACTTCGGTAAGCCCGCCCCAACCGTCGGGTCTTGCGTCGGAAACATATATGTAATTTTCGTTAGGCAACAAACTGCGGCAAGAGTCGAGAGTGGTAAGCCCGCCCGAGCCGCTGTCGAATATTCCTATGGGAGCGTTTTTCATACGTATAAATATATGCCGCGAAATCGCGAAATATTACCGCAAAAACGCATTTTGTATCGCCGACGATATTATATCCGCGCAATCGGAAACGTACAAGTCTATATCTTTGGGCGTAACAATCATACTGCCTACGCTGTCTGCGGTTTCCTCGGGGCACTCTTTGCCCGTTGCGTCCTCTATTATGGTAGAGGCGTATACCACAAGCGGCACGCCGAGCGAAATCACGGGCACGCCGAGCGTGTCGCGGCAAAGCCTTTCGCGGTGGTTGCTCACTCCGCTCCCCGGCGTAATGCCGGTGTCGGTCACCTGAAACGCCGAAGCAATGCGGGAAACGGCGGCGGACGCCAAACTGTCTATGGCTATCACGGCGTCGGGCTTGGTCCTCTGCGCCACTCCCGCCACAACGTCGAAACTCTCTATGCCCGTAACCCCGAGCACGTTGGGAGTTATAACCGATATCCGAGTTCCCTTGCTCTGCGGCAAGGCGCGGGTTGCTGTAAGCCGCGAGCAGGTTTGCGCCCCGAGTGAGTCTGCCGTCATGTCGGGATTGCCCAGCCCCACAACGAGCACGCTGCGCGCTTTATCGGGCACAAAGCGCACTATGGCGTCTTTGAGAAGCAACGATATCTCGCCGAAGCGAACGGCGTTGCGCTCGCGCACGGCTCGGCACTCCACCGTGCAATATTTGCCCTGCGGACGGCGGAGCTTGCGCGAAAGTTCGCCGTCTACCGTTACGGTGAAACTGCGCACGTATTCGTTGTTTGAGTTGTCGCGCGGCATGAAATCGCACGCCATATCCGTTCTTTTCATATGCAATGAAATTTTGTCCGAAAAATGTTGCTTTTAATCACTTGCTTTTGGTAAAATTTTGTGATACAATAGTTAAGTTAGCGGTGCCGAAGACATTCCTGAGGGCGTTAACTACCCGAGCACCCAAACAGTTATAAAATATTTATTGTTTTATTATTAAGGAGAATTACAGTGCCTAACATCAAATCCGCGAAGAAGCGCGTACTTATCACCGCAAAGAAAAACGAGCAGAACCGCGCATACAAAACCCGCATGAACCACGTTATCAAGAATTTCAACAACGCCATCGACACCAACAATATCGAAGGCGCAGAGAAAATGTTGCCCGAAGTTATGTCGGTTATCGACCAGACCGTATCCAAGGGCGTTATCCATAAAAATCAAGCCGCAAACAAAAAGTCGGCACTCGCCAAACGCTTGAGCGACGTTAAGAGCGGCAAGATAACCATAGTTATCAAGAAAGACAACAAGACCATCGCCGCAGAAAAGGCAAAAGCCGCTCAAGAGATACGCGAAAAGCAAAAAGCCGAATATCTCGCAAAAGCCGTCGAACGCAAGGCGGCTCGTCTCGAAGCGCAAAAGGCTAAACTCGAAGCCGAGCAAAAAACCAAGAAAGGCGGCAAAAAGAAAACCGACAAAGAAGAAGTAAAGGAAAAGAAACCCGCCGCAAAGAAAGCGACCAAAGCGGAAAAGGCGGAAGAAGCTTCGGCAACCGAAGAAAAACCGGCTGAAGAAAAGCCCAAGGCAGCCAAAAAGCCCGCGGCTAAGAAAACCGCCGCAAAACCCGCAGCCGAAAAGCCCGCCGAAGAAAAGCCCGCCGAAGAAAAAGCGGAATAACCCCTACCCCATTATAAAAAATTATCCCCGTGTACGCCACACGGGGATTTTTGTTTATGTCTAAAAATTTTAATTAATGTTTTAGCCACTTGCCTGTATATAAGTCAATAAACTGATTTAGCTTTATATCCGAACTAAAATCACTGCCATACTCATTGTCTAGTGTTTGTTTATCATACTTAAAAGAAATATTATAAAATTTCCCTGCTTTCGTCTTTGGAATTAGCCCTTTTTCAAGAAAATACGAAATTATACGCCGATGCCCATCATTATCATCTCCATTTACATAAAAGCACATAACGCCTTCGCCTTTAACAATATAATGTGTGGAACTCGTGTGCTTTGCTTGCTCAACAATTCCACGTTCAACAGCTTCTTTGCACACATCTTCGACAAAAAATATTTTATCCAGGTCACCGCCAAAAAAACTCATCCATTTACCGCATTTTTCCTTATCAATGGTGTCTGTTTCCGCTATATAGTGTGTCCAAACTAAATCCTTTTCAATATGCATACTATAACCCCTTTATATTTAATATGCTTCCATTATACTAGATATTTTATCTACAGTCAAGACATTTTGTCTAGTAGCTAGTAAAATATTAATATATGGATAAAACTTTTTGCAAAAACATTAAGGAAATACGTAAAAGTTGTGAATTGACACAAAAACAAGTTGCACAAAAACTTAATGTTGTGGAAAGTTGTTATGCCAACTGGGAACAAGGTAGAACAGAACCAAATATTGAAATGCTTCGCAAACTTGGAAAAATTTATAATGTTAGTATTGATGAGTTATTAAATGAAAATTTTTAATTATCTATTTATACTTATAAACATTTATTCGGCATTATCCATACGGCGCAAAACGGCGCGGAAACGAAAGAAAAATATTATCGAGCATAGAGTTGCCGCGGTTGCGTCGGCTACGCACTCGGCGAGGTAAACGCCCGACACACCGATTGCCATCGAGAAGAGAAAAGCAAACGGCACGAGCAAAATAATCTTTCTGAGTATCGCTATAAACAAACTTATTTTAGCCTCGGTGAGCGCAACGAACGTTGTTTGGCAAGCGCGTTGCACGCCGAATATGAGCATGCCCGATACGAATATCGGCAAATACTTTTCGGTGAGCGCAAGCAAGTCCGCGTCGGGCGTAAACATTCTGCCGAACATGCGCGGGAATATCATCATTACGAGTGCGCAAATACAGCAGTATGCCCAACTGACAGCGAGAGTTATGAAATACGCGCGTTTGAGCCGCGATTTGTTCTTCGCCCCGAAATTGTACGAAATAATGGGAGTAACGCCTTGCGTAAAGCCCTGTATCGGCACTGTAATAAGCATCATGGAGCTTTGCAAAACAGCAAGCGCGGAAACGTGCAAGTCGCCCATTCCCTTCCCTTGCAAATCGCCGTAATATTTGAGTCTGCCGTTGAGCACAAACCCTATTACCGACTCCGTTGCCGCCATCACGAACGGCGCGAGCCCCAGCCCGAAAATCGCTTTAATTACGCTACTGTTCGGTTTCATATCGCGAAACGAAAGCCGCAAAGTCAGTTTGGGACGGCACAACGCCGCAACCACAAACACGCAACTTATAAACTGACTCAAAACCGTTGCGAGCGCGGCTCCCGTTATGCCCATATCGAATACGAATATAAACAGCGGGTCGAGCGCGATATTGAGCCCCGCGCCTATCATAACGCTAATCATGGCAACCGCGCTTTTGCCCTGCGCAGTCAAAAAAGTATTGAGTCCAACGCTCAACTGCACGAACAGCGTGCCGATTAGATAAACGGACAAATACTGCTCGGCGTACACGTAAGTGGTATCTATATCCGCGCCTATAAAGAGCAGTACCGGCTTTTTGGTAAAAAACGCGGCAAGACCGAGAACCACCGAAAATATCAGCAACAGCACCGTTCCGTTGTTGAGTATCTTACGCGCCCGAACGCTATCCTCCTCGCCGAGAGCTTTGGCGGCAAGCGGCGCACCTCCGCCCGAAACGAAAGACGAAAACGCGGCGATAAGCGTGAGAATGGGTGCGCAAAGCCCCAACCCCGCAAGCGCGGCACTGCCGTTTTGCGGCATATTGCCTATGTAAATGCGGTCAACGATATTATACAGCAGATTTACCACCTGCGCAAGCACGCAAGGTATGCCCATTTTAAGGCACAGCCGCCATATTTTTTCCTTGCCGAGCATATCCTCTTTCGCGGACTTTACAACCGTCTTTTCTTCAATCATTACTTTCTCCGAATTTTTTCGACTATAGCGCGCTATAAAAAAACCGAGAGCGGCAATACCCACACTCGGTTTTTTTGGTGGCGTGTGTTTTATGAAAACGTATCCTTCCGTTTACATTATTATTTTATCATAAAAACCGAAAAATGTCAATTGATTGTTCCCATTTTACAGTCCGTCAGTCTTTCACACTCGTCGCTCACGCATTCGATTGAAAAAGCCGTTTCGGCATTTGCTTCGGCACGACTGAATATAGTCGTGCCGCCAATGGCAATAGCGAAAAATACTATCGCTACTGCAGCCAATAAAATCGGCGTTTTCACTGCTCTTTTGGTTTTCATAACTTTTCCTCCTATAAATAAATATTTTTTATTGTATTTCTACAAAAATTTTTACGGAAACAAACTTATACTTTTCTTTATCTTCCTCCTGTTTATAATCATAACTTGTAACCCAATACTCCACTTCATATAGCCCTATTTCTCGAGGTTTACCTCTATGTGCCTCGCCGTTGTATATAACAGACGAAATGCCCTCGTTTCTCAAATTTAGTTCTATCTCTTTCCCTTCATAAAACAACTGTATCAGAGGATAATGGACATTTTTATCATACTGATACACGTACACGGTTTTGCCGTCCCGTTCCTCTACCGTCGCTCCGTTCGGGTCAAATCGCACTTCGGGCATTACGCGCAAATCAGGCTTTTCTTTGATTGTTATAGCCAATTCAAACTCTCTATACCCTTCTTCTCCCAGTAGTATATTAGCACTAACGGAATATCTACCGGGTTTGTTAGCTTTAATCACAAAATAACCCGTTCCGGTCTCTCCCGTAAATTTGTCATTATCCGTATAATATGCCATATATCTAAACGAATAAATCTTTTCTTCGTCGTAATCGAATTCTACCTTATAACTGCCGGGATACGTCAATGTATACCTTTCGTCTCCGTAGTCATTTTCAAATACAACGTACTTTTTCGTTGGGTCGGGCTTGGAGTTCCCGCACCACTTAATCATCCCAATTATACAAACTGCAATAAACGCCAACAGTATTACCGAAATAAACAATTTCTTCTTCATGCACAATCACTCTCCATAAAATCCATTTTCATTAAAAAAACGCATAAGTAACCTATACATTTACTTTTGCGTTTATCAAATACATTCATATTCATAATAGTACCCCCATATCATTCAAATTGTCCAAAACCAATAATTGCCTAAATTTTACCTCTTACATTATGCAGTATCGTTTATAATTACTATATATCACGTTTCACTCACATTGTCAACAGTTTTTTTACAAATTTTTTATGTTTTTTGCTATCGCGAATTTTTTACAGTTTTTACAATAAAAAACCGAGAGCGGCAATACCCACACTCGGTTTTTTTGTGTGTGTTTTACGAAATCTCGCGTTTTTGATAGTGTGTTTGACAAAATCTCGCGTTTCTATAACCCCATCCCACATCGGCGGTCTAAGTTATTGTATCTTAAAATTCCAAAATTGTCAACTTTTCAAACTGCTGTTTCCATCATTTATTGATAGACCGTGATTCTCTTTATGATGTCCGATGCGTTGTTTTGTCCGCTCCGCCTATCGCTCGGCGATTTCGATACCGTAAACCAATAGCGCTCATTTCCACGGTAGACAAACTTGTAATGCGGATTGTCGCTTACGAGGTCAAACCCCACACGTTTTAATTCGGCGATGTCGCGCTTATTGATCTGTTCTCCGCTCGACAGCACACGCTTTACCACCTCTTCGACTTCACGTCCGTTCCCTATGTACTCATTGTTTTCCAAAAGGCTATTGATGAGTTCGTACTGCCGAGTATCGAAACTCCCATTTCGCATAGCGGCTTCCTTCAGCACCGTGACAAGCAAATCGTGTTGCTCGCCGTCGTAGAATTCTTTGACGGGGGATTTCGTTACGATACTCTCCTCTATCCCGCTTGCGTCGAATGCCGATTGAAGACTTTCGTTTTTGTTTCGCAGCATCGTATTCTCTTCGGTGAGCTCGGCAATGCGCTTTTTGGCGGCATCGAGTCTTGCCTCCATACTGTCGAATTCGCCCATAAAGACGTCGAGCAGTGCAGTGTCGGCTGCCATCTTATCCGTGTACAGTTGTTGCCACGTCGGTGCATCTTTATCCACTTGCGCTGTGACCACCGAAATCACATCATCCATTATTCGGCTATCCGCCGCCCCGTACACGGATATTTCGCTCGGCCGCAATCTATCTATTTTTCCGTTGGGATAATAGATTGCGATATGCCCGTTATACGGATTATTTCCGTTCGTGCGTTCTTTGAGGTTGAATCCGAAATCCCCGCTTTTCTCCGCCACTATGTATGCAATGCCCGCCAAATTGCGCGACAGTTTATCAATGTCGGAATTGTAACCCGAACTATTGAATATCTTGCTGACATAGACCATAGGGATTGCTTGGTCGTAGTGTGTGTTCATAACCGACGCGAGATAATCGATCATATCGTAATCGGCATAAATCGGTGCGGCTTGTATGGGCAGTTTCCCACTCTCCACTCGACCGTCGACAATAAACGCGCGAATGATTTCCGTGCGTACTATCGGCGGTTTTTTGAATGTTGTCTTATCGCCCGAACAGTTGACGTGTATCGTTACGCTTTTCTCTGTCGCGCATTCGCCGTAGAGTATTTCGGTTTCCCACGTTTGTTCCCTATAAATATGCGTCAGACGAATTGCAACGTATTGCGTATCGTTTTTCTTTCCCGTCAGCGTTTCTATTGTTGCATAGCCATCAACGATGCGCACATTGTCTTTATTCTCGGCTCGCTCGAACTGCTCCCCGGCTGCCGCACACGGTTTGCCGTCTTTGAGCCACCGTATAATCGTTTTATACACCTGCTCTTTTGTGACTTCGGATTTAAGCGGTAATTTTGTAGACAGTATTTTCATCACTCGCCTCCTCAGTCATCCCAATCGTCGTCATCATCGTCGCTGTCATCGGAAATACCGAGGATATTCAGCAACATACCGTGAGCGGCATTTCGTTTGGCAATCTTTTTCGAACTTTGCTCCGACCAATAATAATCGTCGTATCCTTCAACGTGACATTCGCAATACCATAACGGATTGCCGTCATCATCGTGTCTTTCGTCAAAAGTATATTCGGGATATTTGATATAGCCCTTTTGTGCAAGTTCTTGCAACTGACTAACGGCTTTCTCCCACGTCGGCTCGCCTATTGCGTCCTGCATAGTGTAGAGCATATCGTTTTCTTCGAGATATTCGTATGCTATCTCCGCCGCCGCCATTCGCGCCTTACTCTTTGAATAGCCATAGCCGATAAACGGATTACCTTCATCGATGTACAGTTTGCAAGCAATCGGTCCGTCGCTATTCTCATTCGTTATGGTGTCGCGTTGCCCTACAATGTGACCGCCTATTATCAAACTGTTCCATCTATGAAGCCCCGAATCTTCGAACTCGTATTCGGGCAAATCGCCGCTTACCTTTTGACACCATTGCTGAATAAGCGCGACATAGTTTTCTTCGTCGTCAAAGCCGTGCTCCAAGTAATGGTCGATATTGAGCATCAACTCGGCAACGTCTTGCAAGGCGTCGATATCCCAATCGCTGTCGATTGCCACTGCACCCATTATCGCCTCGAACAAATCCTCTTTGACGTGGGTATCGTTTTGGACGTTGTTCTTTTCATCGCCCTTCCCCATAATAAGGTATTGGCTCAGTTCGAGTTCGTCAATACAATGTGCAAGCATCGTACTCTCGACAAACCGTTTCTTCAGTTCGGTGAGCTTCCCTTCGGCAAGGTCGCAAGCGAATTCATCACGCCTATTGATTTCGCCGTAGTATTCGCTTAACGCCTTGACCACAACGAAGTCCAATGCCTTATCGCCGATGAATTCCAACACTTCGTTGTTATCGCCGTCATTGGTTTCATTCGTGTAACTCTTGCGCGTAAACGCCTGTTGCAATAAATCGCGCCGCTTGAATTCATAGCCAATCAGCGACTCGATTTTGTCGTAGTCTTCTTCCGTCATATAAAAAATCCTCCGTGTTATTTTCACAGAGGGCATAAGGAGAGCCTAACGAAAAATACACTACCGTGAGTGGTCGTTAGGCATCCGTTTTACAAATGAGTGTTACATAAATCATCTCGCTTTGCCCTATGTCACTTGCATAACAATGAGGCAAATCCATTTTGTTTTATGTCCGACTATTCGTATCCAAATGCCGACTGCTCTTTTATTGTAGCAAATAACTTCGCCGTTGTCAACCGAACGAAAATAAAAAAAGCCGACTGCGAGCGTTCTCTTGCCCACAGTCGGCTATCTTTATATTGTTTCGGTTATGTTGATTCCGCATTTGAATTGAAACTCCAATTCGTGCTTTCCCACCACCTTGATATTGTCCAATAGCAGTCGCATAATCGCACTATCATTATAATCGGTTTCGTTGCTTTCGAGCGCATCGATTATCGATAGGAGTTTTTGCTGATTCATTTGCGTTTCTATGTTGACCGTTTGGAGTTCTTTCTCTTTCGCTTGCAGGTCAATGACCGCTGCACTATACTCTTTGTATAATCGGTTATACTCCTCGACGGTGATTTCGTTTTTCCGCCTTTTTTGAAACAGTTCGTGGATTTTTTCTCGCGCATCGTCGAGTGCGCGTTGTATCGGTGTCAAATCCGCGTCACGTTCGATTTTTATCTCGCACTCGATTGTTTTCCTTACTGCGGCTTTTATTTCCGCGACATCGCCCAACAACCGCCCCACGACGCGCTCGTATGCCGCATTAATGTCTTCTTCTTTTATAGGTCGCATATCGCATTCTTTCGGCGTCTTTTGATGCGTGATACACACCCAAGTCGGCACATATTCGCCGCTGACTACTTTACGTCCGAATCGTCTTAACTTCGCTCCACAGTCGCCGCATATCAACAGTCCGCTATACGGATATCGGCTACTGTATCTTCCGCTTCCCGTATTGACCGAACTCCGAATATCTCGGCGGCGAATTTGTTCCGCCTTCGCCATTTCGAATGTTGCTTGACTGATGATAGGCGGATGGCTGTTTTCCACATAATACATCGGTGCTTGCCCCTCGTTTTTCTTTCGTGTTTTACTCAGGACATCGGTCTTGTACGATTTGCCGAGTATGGCGTTCCCAGTGTAGCGTTCGTTTTGCAAGATGCCTTGTATCGAACTCGGCATCCATTGTTTCCCCTTCTTCGTTTGTAGACCTTCCGCATTCAGTTCATCGGCAATCTGTCGCAACGATTTACCCGATAGGTATTCGGCATAAATTCGGCGGACTATTTTCGCTTCGTCTTCGACCACAACGTACTCATCGCCTTCTTTCGTATAGCCAAGCGTACCCCGAAAGTTTATTAACACGTTGCCCTCTTTGAATCGCTTCTCGAATGCCCACTTGATATTCGTAGACATCGTTCGGCTTTCCTGTTCCGCCATAGCCGCAAGGATTGTTATCAGCACATCGCCGCCCGGCGTAAGTGTGTCTATCCCCTGCGAGTCGAAAAACACGCTGATGCCGAGCTCTCGCAACTCTCGTATGTATTTCAGCGTATCGACCGTGTTTCTTCCGAATCGAGATATAGACTTACATAGAATTTTGTTTATTTTGCCCGCCCGACAGTCTTCTATCATACGCATAAAGTTTTTACGCGCTTCGGCTTTCGTTCCCGTCACACCCCAATCGGCATACCCTTCGATATAATTCCATTCGGGATGTGCTTTTATTTTTTCTTCGAAATATGCCTTTTGCCGTTCGTAGGAGTCTTCCTGTTCTTCGCTCTCCGTACTGACACGCGCATAATACGTCACGTTCGGTCTATCGGGAACTATCGTATTTTTTTGGTGGTATAAGGCAGGTATTTCCTTTACGATCTTTGTTGTTCCAATCGGCATTATTGCACCTCCGTTTTGTTTTCTTTTTCCAAGCGTTCGCGCTGTTTATCTCGCCAACCCTTTTGATTGCCCGACGGTCCGTTTGTGTACTCCCTACTGATTTCCGCTCCGTTGATAAAAGTAAAGGTTACGACGTTGTTGTTAATCGTAACCCTTTCGACGAACTTCTCTACCTTATCGTCATCGTATTCGGTTATTTGCGTAAAGTCCGCCTTGTCTATACCGCGCATTTCCTTTGCCGCGATTTGCATCGTTACCGCCGTAATTTCCTTGCGAAGCGATGCGCTCTCGACAGCGAATGCCGCCCCATCGATCATTCGATTGATTCTCAATAGGTTTAATTCATTTTCGGACTCTATTAGCGAAGCCAACCGCTGTCGCAGTTCGATGGCTTCATCGCTTTCCGTCTTATTGGCTATAAACTCATTGAAACACTCTACGAATTTTTCTTTCAGTACGCTATCCTTTATTCGGCGATTGTTACAGTTTTTCGTGCCGAAGAAATTTTGATGACTGCATATCCATATTGGATTTGCCCACGGCTTTCCGCTACTGTTTATTTTATGGACATAACCGTGTCCGCATTGTCCGCATACTATTTTCGTAGTAAAGGCATAAATCGGTTTGCCTTTACCTTTATGACTTTTGCCGCGCTTTTCCAATTCCGCTTGAACTTTGTCAAATTGTTCGGGCGATATAATCGGCGGATGCGTGTTTTCGATATAGTATTTGGGCGCTTCGTTTTTGTTGAGGCGACACACGCCTTGAGACTGCACATACTTTTGCGATAGTGCGCAGCCTTTATACTTTTCGTTCGTAAGCATATAAAGAATCGCGCCCCGATTCCATTTCACTTTGCCGAATGAGTTCGGACGGTTTTCCTTTTCGAGTATCAATCCGATTGCTATCGTGCCGTACCCCTCCAAGTATAAGTCGAACATTCGCCGTACTGTTTCCGCTTCGCTTGGCTCGATTTCCAATTCGTCGGTGTCCTTATTCGTTCGGTATCCAAATATTCCGTGTCCGACGCTAAACCAACCATTTTTGAATCGGTTGCGGATTGACCATCGCATATTGTCCGAATAGATTTGCAAATCGTTTTCGGCTATTGACGCCGCTATCGTCAAATAGGTTTCCGCCGCAGGATTGAACGAATCGATTTGCTCTTTCTCGAATACCACCTTTACGCCGAGTTCTCGTAGCTCTCTTACCGTTTCGAGAAGTTCCTCGGTGTTTCTCCCGAATCTCGATACCGACTTCGTATAAACAACATCGAATTTATGTTGCCTTGCGTCGGTGAGGAGTTTCAGCAGTTGCGGTCTTTTTGCCAATGCCCGACCGCTTATGCCCTTGTCGGCATAAACGCCCATGTACTCGCACTCGGTGTTTTGAGTAATCGTATTTCGCCAATATTCTAATTGATACTCAAAACTGTGCGACTGCGCATCGCTTTTCGTGGATACTCGGATGTATGCCACCGCCCTTTGTTTTGCCATATTGCCTCCTTTCCGCTACACTATGTTGCCGTTATGGATTTGAATGTAGGGTAAAAAAATTTGTCCTACCCGTCGTGGGCAGGACAAATCATACCGTGCTCACTTTGACAAGTCCAGCGAAAAATTGCCAAAACTCAAAGATTTTTATACGGATTCTTTTCGTATAGCCTGTCGCGCTCTTCCTCGGTTATGAGCCCTTTTATCCATAACCGCTCGATTATCGCGTCGGCATACGCCTTTGCAAAATCATTGTTTATCGCCATTGCCGTCATCCTTCTTACCGAGTTGCTTGATGATCTGGTTTGTTCCCGTCGCAGTCAAACCGCTTGCAATGCCGATGAGAATTGCCACAAACACGTTCTCTGCCGGGACGATACTCGGCACGGCAAAGTACGCCACGACGCCGAGCGCTGCGCCGAGTGCCGCCGCCACGAGCGGAATAAAGCGCATGAATTTTTCGTTTTGCTTGGTCGCGTATTTAATAAGGTTTATTACCCAATAGACGATTGCCGCTATCACGGGTACGCTGATGAGTTCGAGATACTGTTCCATTATGTCCTCCTTTATTTATGAGAATTTTGTTCCAAGAGGTATTCGTACATTTCCTCTTTGGATTCGTTGTAACTTTCCATTGCTTCGTGCATCTCGCCGTTGGTCTTTCCGTCGCGTATGGCGATTGCGTTCGCATACGTCAATTTGCCGACAGCGTCGATGCTTTTAAGTATAAGGATATTTTCTTTTGCCTTTGCCGCGTCACGTTCTTCGTCCTTTTTGGCTTTCTTTTTGAAAAACCTTTGCAAGAAAAAGAGCACCATTCCGCTGATGATGCTCGACGCGATGCTGATGATTATCGCCGCCATTTTGCCTCCTATGCCTTGCGTTCCCAATAATAGAGCGCAGAGCCGTCCGTTTGTATTCTTTCCCACACACCGCCCACATAGCCTTCGGGATTGGCATTCGTTGCCGTGACTTTTACCGAGCCGACGGGACAAAAGCAGTCGAGGATTTCCGCCTGCGTCATACCCGTTATGAGGTACGGCAAAACACGCCATTTTGCTTGACCGTTCCCGACCTTCATCTTGCCTGTATCCGTTTCGATTCCAATCTCCCCGGCAAGCAGCACGGGATTGGCTTTAAGCCAATTCGCCGCGCTGTCCGAGCGGAGGCGGAGTTTGACTTGTACTTCTTTTTCCGCCATAGCCGCCGCCCTATGCGTTGCCGCCGTTGAGTATGATGGTGTCGGTCGCGTGGAGTATGGTTTCGCCGTCGGTAAGATCCGCCGAACTCGTTTGTCCGAAGTTTTCCGCAAACGAACTCTTTGCGCGGTCCTCGGTATAATAAAGATTGCCCGACTCTTCAATGTCCGCCGTTGTCAACACGACTGCGCCGATTTGACCGTTGACCGAATGTATCTTACAATCGGGCGTTTGCAGTTCGAGCCAATTCTCTTTGACCGAGGGCGGCGCTTCTTTAAGGATATACGTTCTGCTCTCGTCCGAGCGAATCGCAACGTCGCCTTTTTGCGCGGTGAGCGCGAGCATTTCTTCTTCGCTCGACACCGCGAACGGCTCCGTTATGGCAATCGCGGGCAGATATTTCTTATCTATCTTGCCCTTTGCGTTCAACTCGATGAGGTTGCCCGCCTTCGTGCCGACATCCCTTGCCGCCGCCGTCCCCGCGTCGGCTATCTTGGCAAGCGTGAGCTGCGGAATATCGTCCGCCGTGAGCAGTTCGCTCTTTACCACCAAGCCTTTTTCGTTGACCGTGAACTTGGTAAACGTGCCTTCGGTCGCGCCGCTGTTCTTCAGCACGAGTTCTATGAGCGCATCCTCGCTACCGTCAAAATTCGCCGAGCCGTCGGCATCCCCGGTTATCTCGATTTTGTGCGGCGTTTTGAGTTTTTGCGCGACTTGCGCCTCCGCCACCACCGCGAGTTCGTCCGCCGTGGCTATACGCGTCCACACCGCCGCCTTTTCGGTTTTGGCGAGAAGAATATACACCTTGCCTTCCGCTTGGTTGAGCCACAGTTCGCCCAAGTCGTATTGCGAGTCGGTGTCGGTCGGATCGGTTTCGGACAGCACGATATCGTCCGTAAGGTATTTGAGCGATTGCCAATTCGTCGTGCCGTCGCCTACCTTTATCTTGCGCGTATCGAGTTCGATGCCGAGCTCGCCTTTTAAGAGAACGGGATTCGCCGCCGCCCAATTCTCCGCCGTATCGTTGCGCAGTTGTATTCTGCTCTCCAATACCCTTTCCGTTGCTTCGTTAGCCATTTGCATTACCTCCGTTTATGATTTTGATTTGACTGTAATCCGCACCGATGCAAATGTACGTTCCCGTAATCTCATCCCATCGGTATGCCCTGTTTTCCGCCGTGTCCATGTACACAACGGCTTTATCCCCGCGATTGGGAAATGCGTACTTGCTTGCGTATTGTTGCGGTTTGAGTTTAACCTCGACCGTTCGCAGGTCGTTGTCTACCACCGTTTCCGCAACATCGTTTTCCGTCCCTTCGTAGGATCGCGTTATTGCTTTGAACTGCTCGATGTGTACGCAATTCTCGCAGTTGCAATTTTGTTCGCTCATCTTGCCACCACCTCCAATTCTTTATCCGCAAGCGTGTACACGTCTTTGCCCTTGCCGCCGAAGTCTATCGTGAGTTGCATCCGATATAACAGACACGGAAGTCGTGCGGTTTCTTCGGCGGTTAAAAACACAAAGAACGAATCGCCCGACCGCTCGATGCCATCGGGAAATGTCTTTTCTATGTCAGGCGAACGGTTTCTCCGCGCTATCGAAAATGTCAGTTTATCCGAATCGCGGATTCGCCAATCGCTCTCTCCCTCGATGGGTATTTTGATATGAAAAAAGGCGATGCTGAATGCCTCGCCCTGCGTGAGTATTTGTCTTGCCATAAAACCTCCTATGATGCCTCGAAACCGAAAAGGATATTTAGATTTTGGCTTAGGTTACCATTGGTCGATGATGTGACATCGCCATTGGTCTTAAAGGTAACAGTGGTACGCACGTCCACATATAATCTCGTACCAGAGTTGTATGACTGTGTTCCATATACGCCACTCACTTCGGTTTTGGGTCGAAAGCCTTCGGGCAAAGTAAAAAGTTTCGATGTCTTATTGCTTGCAGTCACATAACCTATTACGAGTTTGCCTTGCCGTATGAGGGTAGCATTAGAGACACCGCTAATACTACCCGTTCTAAAACCCAAGTCGGCAATTTTATCATTCAGCACTTTCCCTTGATATGCGGACAATGCCGCAGTTCGACTTGTAGAAGAAAGGTTATCCACAACGGACACCGAATCGGGAACGCTCGGCTTATCTGCAAGGTCGTTGTAACTCCCGCTCGTTGCCACCTTATGGAGCCCCGTTATTTTGCTTGCTGACACCGAGTCTATTTTTACATCGGTAACCGCTCCGTTCGCTATTTTTATAGTAGTTACGGCAAGGTCTTTTATTTTCGTTGTTTCCACTGCATTTGCTGCTATCTTTGATACCGTTACCGCATTCGATGCTATTTTTGCCGATGTCACGGCTAATGCGTTAATATCCGCCGTGGCAACGGTACTCTTAAATGCAAGAGTACGCAAATCCGAAAACCACTTTCGCACCTTTCCGAATCCGTCCTTTATGCTTTCGATAGCCGTAATGTTATCTCTCACTTGCGCCTCGGTGCTTTTTATAAACGCATCTTGCACTTGGTCAATAACGATTTTGACTTCTTGCAAATATCGTTCGTTTTCGCCGAGCGTATTAAAAATATCTGGCGTAACTTGACTTCCTGCGGTATAATCATTTCGCGGTGTTTTCCATTCAGCCATGTTGCCTCCTCTCAGTACGCTTTTCCGAGTTCTATGACGCGCTTTATTGCAGGGCAACTATGTCCGCTTATTTCAATGTACCCCGCATCCCTATCCAAACCTCCGCCCTCAATGGTCGCATCGCCCTCGGTATAAATACTACCGCCGCCGTGATAGACCGCTGTTCCATCGTAACCCGTGGTAAGGCAAATAATGCTGATGTTTGTCATTCGGTCGGCGGCGTAGCAATCGCCCGGTATGAGAACGCGCAGCGTGGCGTCACTCCCCTCACCTATCGCAATACCCTCGCCGACGGCATAATTTAATTCCACTGCGTATCTATACCCACCTTTAATAACGAAACCGAGGTCATAATCAAAGTGATTGGCATTCCCGTTAAACACGACCGTTCCCGATCCGCCGCCGATATTCGGCTTGTTTTTGAGGTCGTTATAATCTCCGCTCGTAGCCACTTTGTGTAACCCCGTTACCTTACTTGCCGATACCGAGTTTATCTTGGCATCGGTCACAGCGTTTGCGTTTATCTTTGCCGTGGTCACGGAGTTCGTGCCAAGTTTCGAAGATGTTACTGCGTAGTTGTCGATATCCGACGTTCCCACCGTAGACTTGAAAGCCAAAGCCTTTAAGTCCGCAAACCATTTCCGTATCTTACCTATGCACACCTTTAACACCTCCGTGCCGCTTATGTTCGTCCGCGTACCGTATTGGGTACTCGTAATAGATGCGTCTTGTACTTGCTCGGTCGTTATTTTCTTTTCCTGCAAATACCGTTCGTTTTCGCCGAGCGTATTGAAGATGCTCGGCGTTACTTGCGCCTCTGCCGTGTAGTCGGTTTTCGGCTCTTGCCATTCCGCCATAGTGCCTCCTTATTTTTTGCGACCGCGAGTTTCCTGTTTGAGCCCGCCGTCATAGCTGAATTTATTGTACTCGCAAACAAGCCGCGACGTTTCGCCGAAACGGTCGGTGCAGTCGTATTCGAGTCCTATTTCGAGTTCGGGATTTCCGCGCCACACGGTCGTTATACTGCCTTGACCCGCTCGCATTTTGTTCAGTAGCACCGTCGCAATGTACTCCGCTTGTTCGAGCGATTGCACAAGTTCGTTGCCCGTGTGCGAATACTCGACGGCTCCGTACAGCTCGATGCTTTTCTCGTCGCGTTTCGTTATCTTGTTTGTCTTTATCTCTATTGCGTTTCCCGACACGGTAATGACTGCCGTTTGCGTTGTAGCACTCGTATTCGTTACCGTGCAAGTACAAGAGTTTGTGCCGCTGTCAAAGTTCGTTATGCGCACGGCGGCGTTTTCGGTCGATACCGTCGGATAAGCAATCTCCGACGTGTAGTCTATCGCCAAGTCAACCGACTGTCCTGCGTCCAAGCATATTTCCGTGTCGGTCACGTCTATGATGTCTTCGGTTACGGACACCGTGCTGTACTCGACGTGAATGCAGTTGGCAAAGTCGGTCAGCGTTGCATTAGACACAAGCGAGAACATATTGCCGGGATATATCGGTATTGCGCTAACCGCCGCCGCATCGATTTCGGCTGTAATGCAAATACGGTTTTGTCGATCCACGAACACCTTGCACAGCCCTGCGTTGGCTATGTCTTGCAGCGCATCCCACGCCTCTATTTTCGGCAAGAACGCAAGGTCTACCACTATATCTTTGAGCGTCAGCGAGATGTAATACTCGTCAGCGGTATGCCCCGTCTTTTGCAGTATGTCTTCCGCGATCTCGTAAAGCGAGGCGTTGTCGGTCAAAGGAAAGCCGACGTACATCTTGGTTTGCAAGCGCATCAGTCTATCCGTCGCGCTACACTTTACCCACTGGCTGTCTTGGTCTATTTGCCACTCATCGGAATAGAAAGTGCCGAGCGGCGTGTATTCCACTTTGCCGTTATTCTCCACCCCTATGCTCGGCAACAGTTTTCGGTCGAGCAACATCAGCGTCCGAAGATAGCCTTTATCGAACTTACGGCCTTCGTTGTACACGCTGACCGTCATTGTGTCCGAGTTGATATTGTAGTTTCCTTCGGTCGAGCACAGTTCTTCGCCGACCTCAAACGACTGCAAAGCATTGCCCTCGTATATCTCGTACAATCGCTCGTAAAAGCGCAAGATTTTGGCACAGGCGTTCGGAACGCTCCACTTGGCTATTGTGAGCCGCACCGACGTTATGTCGTCGATTCTCGGCTCTAATACGCGCTCCATTTCCGTATTGCCTTCTATCGTTTCCGTTCTTACGACTTTGCCGTTTCGCTTGTACTCCACAGCAAAGTCCACGGGATATTGGTTTAGTTTGCTATCCCCTATGACTTTCCAATAGATGATAGGTCGGTTAGTAAATTTTAGTTCGATGAACGGCTTGTCGGCGAACACACCGTCCGCATCAGAGAGTTTTCCGCTCCACCAACCGCACAGCACCGAGTCGTCCATCATTTGGAACGTACCGTCCATTGTCGCGTTTCCATCCATAGTGCAAGCCTTGACGGTCGGCTCACTCGGTAAGTGGTACACTTCTTTCGGATGGCTTATTTCCGAATTGCCGCTCTCCTCGGTCGTTATATCGCGGCTCAGTTCTTCGTCGGCATAGATAATTTCCACCTTACCGAACACCTTGCGCGGATTATCCGAGTACCCCATAGGCTACCTCTCTTGGAAAGACACCGACACGCTTTTCCACATTATCCTGCCGCGCGCCCAATCGTAATGCGGCATATACGTTATGCCGTCCGAGCGAGCCGCTATTGTGACAAGTTCGCCTGTGGCGTTATCGTGAAAGGTTAATTCGGTGAATGCGCCGCCGCCTGTTTCCTTTTGCAATGTCATCATATCCTCGGCGGACAGATACTCCCAATTCGCGTCCACTTTTCTTTTTGTGCCGATTATGTCCACGACGAGTGTTCCGTCCGCCGTGCGCTCCGATTTATCCAACACTTCGGGCGATACGGTTATTTCTTTCGGTGGCTTTATCGCCTTGCCGTTGATTAAAAGAAAATCCAAGTTATCCCTCCTGTAATGTTACACCGTTGCGCTTATATTCCTTTGTGAGCTTCGGCATTATGAGCCGAGCAAAAGTTTGACCGTCGATTTGCAACACGACATCGCCGCTTTCGCCGCCGCCCGTCATTCCGTTCATTGCCGCCATTCCTTGCAGTAAGCCGTTCAACAGATCGCCGTTAGGACTGCTCCCCGTTCCGACTGCCGCTTGATTGGGCGATGTTGCGAGATTGAGCGTCTGCGCTACCTGCATTGCCGCACGTTGTATCATCGGAAGATCCGCATACATGCCTTGCGCCATCATATCCATTAGGTTGGGTATCCACTCGTCGGCGGTATGGCCCGGTCCTTTCTTTGTCGGCGAGCCGAATCCGAGGAAGTCCGCGATTGCGTGACCTACATCTTTGACGCCGTCCACCACCCAATTCCACGCACTCTCTATGCCGTCGGCAATATTGCTTATTAAGTTCTTCCCCCAATTGAATGCGTCCTTGAATAGGTTTTTGAAAAAATCGCCGATGCTTGAAAACAGCCCCGTAATCTTATCCCATATCCATCCGCAAACCGAGCAAATGCCGTCCCAAATGTTCGTGAAAAAGCCGCTTATGCCTTCCCATACTTTCTTGAAAATGCTGCCGATTGTATCGCCGCAACTGCCGAAGAAACTGACCAATCCTTCCCCGAATCCCTTGATAAACTCCCAAATACCGAGGAAGATGTTCTTTATTCCCGACCAAATATTGCTTGCAAAACTTTGCATATATTCCCACGCCGATGACCAATCGCCGCGCAGTACCGCGCATACGATCTTTATAATGTCGAGAATGGCGTTGACAACGTCGATAACCGCTTCGAGAAACGGTCCGAGTGCGTCGATAATGCCTGCGAGAACGCTCGACACCACGCCATACAACGTCATCACGATTCCGCCGATGAGTTCAAACACGGGCTTTAAGGTTTCGTATAATTGGACGATGGTATCCCAAAGCGAGGCAAAAAGCGTTTTGAGTTTTTCCCATATAGGTTTAACGTACCCGAAGAATTTCGCAAGCGCGTTCCCTATGTTCGTATACGCCGCCTTTATGCACGTCCAAATCGCCGTGAATATTTTCTTGACCGTCGCCCAAATCTTTTCGCCGTTTTTCTCCCAAAATCTTTGTATGGATTTGACCGCATCTATGACTATGTCTTTAACGACGCCCCATACCTTTTTGGCGATACTCCATACTTTCTTGAACACCGTACTCACGACCGTCCAAATCGCTTGTAAGGCTTTCACAACGGCGGATATAACCTTTTCGCCGTTCTTTTCCCACCACGCCTTTATGCTCTCGACCGCCGAAAGAATAACCGACTTTATCCGCTCCCAAATCTTTGTCACGGCGTTACGGAATCCTTCGTTGGTTTTCCATAAGTATGTTATAACGCCGACAACCGCCGCGATTATGCCTATGACGAGCCCGACCTTGCTGAACAGCATCGATCCGACTTTTATAATCGTCCCCACGCTGCCGATGAGTTTGCCGACCACGAGAAGGAGCGGACCGATTGCCGCCGCCAATAATGCGATAGTCACGATGTTCTTTTTCGTTCCCATCGACAATCCCATCATTTTTGCGGTCAGCGGCGAGATATACTTTTGTATGAAGTTTCGAATAATGGGTATAAGCACATCGCCGAACGAAATGGCTATTTCCTCTACTTCCGATTTTAGGATTTTCATTTGCCCTTGCAACGTATTGAGCTGAACATCCGCCATTTCGGTCGCTTTGTTCGTTCCCGTGATGGACGCAGTCATATCTCGAACGGCATCGCCGCCCGCCGACAAGAGCGCAAGCATACCGGGACCTGCTCTCGCCCCGAACACCTTCATTGCCTGCGATGTATTCATCCCCGCTTTACCCAAGCGGTCAATAATCGTCGCAAGATCGTTTGTCGCGGGATTGACATCTTCAAACGACAACCCCAATTCCTCGAACACGCCGAGTGCGGCAGTTGACGGATTCATAAGCGAGACAAGCGATTGCCGCAGTGCCGTGCCTGCCGTCGAGCCGTCATAGCCTGCGTTGTACAATACCGATAATGCGCCCGTCGTTTCCTCTATGGAATAACCGAGGCTGTTTGCCACAGGCCCGACGTACCCCATTGAGTTCGAGAGTTTTTCCATATTCGCCATCGAGTTGCCGATTGCCGACGCGAACACGTTGGTCACGCGCTCGGCTTGATTGGCTTCAAGTCCGAACTGATTGAGTGTGGCTATAACCGTATCGGTCGTAAATGCGAGATCGCTCTGCGTTGCCGAGGCAAGGTTTAGCGTCGCTTGTATGGAGTCCGCCATTTGGTCGACTTTGTATCCTGCGGATGCCATATAATAGAGTGCGTCCGCCGCATCGCTTGCCGAGAATACGGTTTTACTGCCCATCTCTCTCGCAAGTGCGGTCATACGCGCAAGTTCTTCGCCCGTCGCGCCTGCTACCGATGCGGCATTCGCCATAGATTGCTCGAACTTTTGCGAGACGTTAACCGCCGCCGTGCCGAGTGCCACGAGCGGAGCGGTTATGCTCGCGGTCAGTTTCGTGCCTGCTTTCGTGAATCCCACCGACACTTTTTGAATTGATTTTTGCGCCGACTGCAAACCTTTGGAAAGCGAGGAAATGTCCGCCGCTATCTTGACCACAAGGTTTCTTATAACTGCCAATTCCCCACCTCCTTATTAGTTTTGGCGCACGAAAAAAGCAAGCACCTTTCGATACTTGCTTTTTACGAATGATTTTCGTTACTATTTAATTTTTAATGGTATAAAAGGTATTTCTGCCTTTCTCATGGCGTTCTATTTCACCGCTTTCAGTCAGTTGTTTCAGTATGTTTTCTATCGTCGCTTTGCTTAAGGTCGGACACAATTCCATTAAATCTCTCTTGGTAAATTTGCCGATAATTTGTCCTATGGCTATTTTCACGATTTCGGTATTGCTCTTCTTTTCGCTTACAATATCTATGCGCTTCTCGAATTCTCTGTAAGCCGACAACACAATCCCAAGCAGATACTTTATGAACGGTATTGGATCGTTATTGTTTTCGTGCCAACCTATACTGCTGTCTTGCAATGCATCATAATACAAAGATTTGTTCTTTTCTATCTTGCTCTCGATGCTTATATATTTGCCCACAACATAACCGCTTTTATACAGCAACAATGTGGTGAGCAACCGACTCATGCGTCCGTTTCCGTCGTTAAACGGATGGATGCATAAGAAATCGGTTATGAACACGGGAATAAGCAATAGCGGATCTATTGCAGAGCTGTCGATTGCGCGATTATAGCTCTCGCAAATGCTATCCACAGCTTCGGGAGTTTCGAATGGAGCGAGCGGCGTAAACCGTACAAACGAACTACCATCCTCTCTTTGTTCGGATATATAGTTCTGCGTATTCTTAAACCGCCCGCCTATCGCCTTTTCGGAATAACTGTATAAATCTCTATGCAGTTGTAAAATGTACGAAGCGCGAATCGGAATATACTCAAAATTTTCGTGAATGGTATTCAGCACATCACGGTATCCGAGTATCTCTTTTTCGTCGCGTGTTCGCGGCGTAGTTTTTTCCAAGCACAGCTGTTTTATCCGAGCATTGGTTGTCACAATGCCCTCGATTTTATTTGATGACTCCGTGCTTTGAATCTTTGCAATCTCCACGAGTCGGTCGAGTTCAACAGGCTTACGTTTTAAGTATAACTCCTGCCGCCCCTTATACTCATGTACTTGGGCAATAAGTCCGAGTGTTTCGCTATCCCATTGCATTTCGGCAAGTTTAGTATAATCGAATGTACGCATTTGCCTATCTCCTTATTTATTCGCCTAATTATAGCGCATTTTAGGCGAATAGTCAAGTGTTTAGGCGCATTATTTAAATTGTAATACCTTTTTCCGCCGCCATTGCCTTGAGTATGGCGTCGCTTTTGCTGACTTTCTTTTTCGGCTTTTTCCGTGCATCGCGCAAAACCTTGGCAAGCGTCGGCAATCGCTTTTGTCGCGCGAACGCCTCGACGTGCCAAGACAGACACAGCATATTCTCATATTCGTCTTGGTCGCGCTTTTGTTTTTGCTTGGCAAGTAGCGTCAGTTCATACGGCGTATACTCGCCCACAAAAAGCGGATCGAGTCCGAATTGCACGACTGCACGGTCCAATATTGCCGAAAGGTCAAAAGCGGCGGTTAGGTTTCCCCCGTACCGCCGTCCTCCGCCTTTGTCGTACCGAATGCCTCGGTCAATGCATCGCCTATCTTTTCGGCTATCGTGTTGAGGTCGGTGTACTCGTCGATTAAATCGCCGACCTTTTCGATAGTCAGCGTTTTGTCTTCGTGGCAAAGTCCTGCGTACACGATGGCGAGCAGGTCTTTTATGCCGACGTTGCCGAGGTCGAGCGACATCAGCGTTTTGCCCGTGATGTCTTCGATCTTGGCGAGCGCATTCATTCCGTAGCGCAATGTGCGCGGTTTATCCAGTGTTATGGTGATTCCCTTTTTCATATCGCCTCCTATTCGCCGAGTTCGAACGACAGTGCGCCCGTCCCCGTGCATTCGATGCTGATGGACACAACGTCATCGACCGGGTCTTCTATGGAAAGACTGTTGATGTACGCCTCGCCCGTGTAGTAGTTCTTTTCATCCACGAACAGTTTGACCGTTACGGTCGCGCCGCTCAAAAACGCCTCTTGCAATGCTGCTTGCCCTTTTTCGTCCACGGGCACTTCGTAATCGCCTTCGCTCGACGCCGACCACTCTTTGAGACCCGTGATATAGTTCTTCCAATCGTCGCCGAGCGAGGTCGTTTCGAGCGTGTCGAGCGAAAGTTCGAGCGACCAATTCTTGATGCCGACCACCTTTTGGTCGCTTTCCGTGCCTATGACGACTTTGCCGTTTTTGCCTGCTACCGCCATATTTACCTCCTTATTTTTCGTTGAAATGTATCTCGAATTCGATGCTTGACATGTATTCCTCGGTATCGAATTTGAGCGCCGTGTTTCCGTTATACTCGTAGTCGGATTTGATGAACACGGCTTGAATGTTCAGTCCGCACATATCCCCTTTGTAATCTTGCAATGCTTTCTTTATGAGCCGCGAGAGTTCGCGCGTTTTCTTGTATGTCGTATCGTGGCTTACAAACTGCACCGTTTGCCGCACATAGCCTGTATCGCCTTGCAATGCGCTGTCGTAGTTGGCAAGCACTGGCGCGTACACGATTGCCGGGAGCGGCGCGGACTGCGGCAAGATTATGGGATATATCCTGTCCTTGACGCGAGCCGTAATCTCCTTTCTCGAACACAGATACTCATAAACCGCTTGGCAAATGTCTTTCATATCTTGCGCCCTACCGCTCTCGACAGTTCCGCCGTGATAGCGTCGTTGATTTTATTTTGGTTGTCGTCAACGGCGTTACGCATAAACGGATTGGCGGGACGGTTTCGGCTGCCAAGTTCGACGTGCGTACCGTATTTGAGCGATTTATCGTAGTCGACTTGCACGGTCGCTTTTACCGCCGTCGCTTTGCCTTCGGTCAAATGCAGGCTTTGTTTGAGTGCGCCCGTATCCACGGGACAGTTGCGCTTGGCATCTTCGAGTGCGATTTTACCGCCCGCTTTCGCCGCCACCATCAGCGCATCCGCCGCCGCTCCCTCCATTGCTTTCAGGTCTTTTACAAGCGCATCCGCACCCTCCACCGTAGTCTTGACTTTTCGCTGTTTTGCACTGTAGCCCATCGTTTACCTTCTCCTTGCAGTTGATTATAGTTTCCGTGTGCGCCGTATCCGCGTCAACCGCGCCCACTATCTCGTACAGTTTTTTGCCGTAACGAATGCGGTGCAATACTGTCAACCACGGCAAAAACCGCATTGTTATTTTCGCTACCGCCTCCGCAGTCACTTGTTGCGAAACAAGTTGCTCCGTGCCGCTTACGGTCACAATGCTCGCCCAAACCGTTTTAACGGCTTTCCACTCGCCGACTTCGCCGCCATATTCGTCGCGGCTTGTTATGAATTCGAGAATTTCCACTCGGCGGTTGAGTTTTCCTATTCGCATTAGAACGCTCCCTTGCGGTACGCAAACAGCATTCGTCGGATCATATCGAGCGTGTCCGTAACGGACACACCCGATTTATCCTTCGATACTTGCCGCTCTTCGTAAAGCGTCGCGGTTACGATGAGCATTGCTTGGTGTATCGGCTCTGGTATTCGGTCGAAGTCCGCAAGCGGTCTTCGCAATACGTCTTCGACCAATACCTTTGCCGTTACAATAAGCGAGGAAATGAGCGCGTCTTCGGTATCGTCGTCCACACGGAGAAATTCCTTTGTTTCCTGTAAACTTATCACGCGCCCACCGCCTTTACGCTATGCACCGCGTTTGTCGAGCGTAACAAACGGCGAAACCGTGGCTTTGCCTTTGTACGGCGCAAGCGGTTTGTTCCAAATAGGCTTGCCGTCCACGCGATAAATAAAGCGGAACACGTTCTCGTCGTACAGGAAGCGGACGTGTATGGAACTTGCCGCTTTCACGCCGCCCTTGTCGATGAGAAGGTACTGCCCGATGTCCGCGAGCACGATATCTCCGACTTCGCCCGGCGCATTGCACTGTTCGAGCGGCACGACGGGTCTGCCGAATATCGTTGCGTAAGGCTTTTCGGAAATGCCGCCTGCCGGGATATACACGGGTTTATCTCCGAGTTTGAGCGTGTACAGGTACGGCTCGATCTCTTGGTTGATATACCACACCGCGCTCGACCGCGATTTCGACCACAGCCGATTCCACATCTTGACGATATTCTCTACCGTCACGACGGCGGACTGGTCTTTCTCTTTTTCGACTTTGACAAGCGCACCGCTTTTGAGAATGCCGAGCGGCTGTCCTTCGCCGCTGCCGTCCAGAATGGCGTCGTCGATCTTGAATCCGAACTCTTCGGCAAATGCTTGGCGAATGACCGATTCGAGTGCCGCCGCATCCTGCAACAGTTCATCGGTCGCGTAACACAGCCCCGTGAGCTTTTTCAGCGACAAATCGAGTTGACGGAACTTCGGCTTGCTGCCCGTATGTTCGTCCGCCTCCGACTCCCAAAACGCTTGAACGCCGCCCCAACGACTGCCGTTCCCGCGACTGTCTTCGTCAACGGCATTGATCTTGAGACCGTTCGCATTGGTCGAAATGGGGATTTTCTTCGCCTTGCTTGCGAGAATGCCCGTCTCGTAGGTGCGCTTGAGCAGTTCGGTCACAAAGTCCTGCTGAACGAGGAATCCGCCGTCCGAGGGCGTGGTTTCGTTGAGTCCGCTTGCCGCTCTGGTGGAAAGACGCTCATCGGTCACACCGCCCGGCATCGCCGCGCGGTACGCCGCAAGAAGTTGTTCGCCGAACGTGGCAAACCGTTTCTCTTCTCCGCTCTTATTCGGCGTCGGCTTGACTTCGGGTTTTTCCGCCGCCCTGTCTTCGGGCTCGATGGCAAGCATTTTTTCCGCTCTTGCGATGCTCTCGTCCCACGCGCGGATTTCCGATTCGTATTTGTCGATTTCCTTTTGTTCGTCGTCGGTCAAAAAGCGGTCTTCGGCGTCCGCTTTGTTGAGTACCGCCATTGCTTTGAGCCGCGCATCCTCGCGCTTTGCCTTCATTTCAAGAATTTTCTTGATGTTCATTTATTGATTAACCTCCGATTAAATATTTTTGAATTTGGTTTTCAGATTTTCGAGCTTTGCTTGTTCTTTGGCTCTTTTGGCGGCGAGTTCCGCCGCCTTTTCCGTTTCTTCCGCTTTGCTGCGCTGTTCGGCTTTGTACCCGTCGTATTCCTGCATAGCGCGAACACCGACGTCGGTTTCCGTGTATGCCGGGAACGTGACGGGACTCACATCGAACAGTTGCACCTTGCGAATTTCGCGCACATCCATTCCGTCATCGGTGGACCACTTATCGTTTAACACGACAAAGCCGATGGACATTTGCGTTATATCGCCGCGCCGAATGCTCGTAACAACATCCTTTGCCCAGCTCGTATCGGGCGGCGTTATGCGAACGCGCAAGCCGATTTCGTCTTCCACGAGTTCGAGCGTACCCGCGCGGTTACGCCCAAGCACATAGTTCGGATCGTGATTGAAAAGAGCGCGGATATCGTCTTTGCCGATGCTTTCGTTGAACGCGCCTTTTCGCACCACTTCCTTAAACGGGAATATCCCTCCGAGCGTTTCCGACCACGAGTCGAACACAGCGGCGTGTCCTTCTATGACCAGACCGCCGCCGTCGACATCCGCGATGCGCAATTCCTTCATCGGGAGCATTCGCAATTCCTTTTTGCTATTCATCGTTACCTCCTTCTTTTTGTTTCGGTTGATTGGCGGTTATCATGTTGCCGTTGACAAGGTACTCATCGCCGCCTTTTTCGGCAGGCACGAGCGGCATATCTTCCAAGCGTCGTATGTCGTTTATGGACAGCCATCCGTTTTGCCGCCCTACCGCATAACCTTCCATTCTCGACTTGTAATCGCCGCGCAACAGTCCGTCCACATTGAACTTTGCAAAATACAAAAGCCGCTCTTTCTCGTCGAGGAGTTGGCGGCTTATACTTTGTTCCCACCGTACAAGCCACGGACGTACCGTGTGCTGAACGAACTCTATGGATTGATGTTCTATGTTGCTGAACGTGGCTCTATCCAAATCGCCGACAAGGTGCGGCGGAACACGGAAGATGCGGCATATTTCGTTGACTTGGTACTTGCGCGTTTCGAGAAACTGTGCGTCTTCGGGCGCAATGCCTATCGTGTGGTATTTCATCCCTTCTTCGAGTACCGCCACCTTATGGCTGTTCCGCGTCCCCTGATATACCTTGTTCCACGACTCTCGCAGTTTCTCTGGGTCTTTCAGAATGCCGGGATGTTCGAGAACACCGCCCGGTCGCGCTCCGTTGCCAAAGAACTTTGCGCCGTACTGCTCGGTGGCGAGTGACAGTCCGACTGCCTCACGCGCTTGAGCAATAGGGCTCAGTCCGAGTACCCCGTCGATAGACAAACCTTTGACGTGGAACACCTGATCGGGCGAATATACGAATGTTTGATTCTTTATGTCGTCGGAGTATGTGTACTTTATCCTTCCCGTTTGGCTGTCACGCTCGACCGTCATTAGATTCGGCTTTAAGTACCACAGTTCGGTGACGTGTCCGTTCTTGCGTATCTTTCGCGCATAAGCGTTGCCCCACAATAACAGCGATGTCATCATCGTTTCGCGGAACTCGAAGCTCGTCATCTCTTCATTCGGCGATTCGTACAAACACGAAAAAAGCGGATGTTGCTCCGCCGTTTCGTTTTTGCCGTTTTTTCCTTTTTTATATAAGTGCAACGGCAGACTCGCCACCGTTTCTGCAAGTATCTTTACGCAAGCGTACACCGCACTTGTTTGCATAGCGCGGAGTTCGTCCACGCGCACACCGCTCGCCGAGCCGCCGCCCATATCCACGTCCACGCCGCGAATAAATTCCTGCATTTCTTTGCTCGGTGCGTTGCGCTTTTCCTTTTTTGGCGCATCCCGACTTCGACCGAATAATCCCATACTCCCTCCGTTTTTTGAAATGATAAAACCGCCCGGTCGGACGGTTTCGATTTTCGATATTTTGCTATGCTTTTTATTCTTTGAATGGCTTGCTGTCGATGAGTGCCATACATACGTTGTCTATTGCTTTCCATTCGGCGTTGCATTTGAGCGTTGCGTACTCTCCGCTCATTTGCGCTCGATACATCTTGGCTTGATGCGCCGCGAACTCTTCGGCGATGATTTCGGGAGCGTGTTCCACGTCATCGAGTATCCTTGCTTTGAGTTGCTCAACCTTCGCATCGTAGGCTTCTTTTTCTTTCTCGGTCGCATTGCTGTGATAGCCGTACGAATAATTCTTAAGAGTGCGGAACAGCCTTTTCTCGATTGCCGTGCGTTCTTGCTTTTCCATTTTATTTCCCCTCCTTGGCCGCCGCCCGTCCGAGTTCGTATGCGGCTATGAGCGCTGCTTTGATAGACCATACCGCGATGCCGTCGATAAAGTCGAGGCTGTCACTCATTTGCTGTTCGAGGTCGGCGCGATTTGCGAGTTCGGGGATTTCCCTTTGTGCGATCTTGACGAGCTTTCTTTCGGTTGCTCTGCTGATTTTGGTTTCCATTTTGACTCCTTCGGGCGATTGCCCTTGCTTGATTTTGTAACCAAAGTATACCGTGCTCACTCGAAAGAGCCCAGCGAAACACCGCCCAAAACTCAAACTTTTTCAAAGAGTTTTACGCCTAATGTACTCGAATTCGAGGGGTTTAATCGAAGATTTCCACACCCTCGCGGATGTGCCTTATTTCGGCGTCGGGATACTGTTCTTTGTATCGCCGAACGACCACGTCGCAATAGCGCGGCTCCAATTCTATGGCGCAACATTTGCGGTCGAGCTGGGCGGCGGCAATGAGTGTACTTCCGCTGCCGCAAAACGGCTCGAACACCGTATCCCCTTCGTGGCTGCTGTTGAAGATGAGTTTCGCACATAGCGTTATCGGCTTCATCGTCGGATGATCGGGGGACTTGCTCGGCTTATTGTCTTTAACAACGGTCGTCGGCTTTTCGAGCATTTTCTCCAACAGTTCAACGAGCTCGGCTTTGCCCATCTTTTTCACAGCAAGCCGCAAATCCTCGTATACGGTCGGTTGCGTTCGGTCGTCCACAAAGTAATGCCCTGCGCCTTCCTTCCATCCGTAGAGTATAGGCTCATGTATCCACTGATAGTCTTGCCTTCCGAGCGTAAAGTGGTTTTTGTACCACACGAGCGTTTGCGCATACTTAAATCCTGCGTCTACCATCGCTTTAGTAAAGTTGACCGTTTCCTTTGTGCTGTGGAACACATAAACGGGCGCACCCTTTTTCAGTCCGCTTTCCGCCGCCTTGTAAAACGCCAACAGGAACTGATAGAACTCGTCATCGGAGAGGTTATCGTTTGCTATGTTGCTGTTATCGCGTGTTTTGGACTTATTCTTTCCAACAATCGCCGAGCCGTAATCAACATTATACGGCGGATCGGTAACCATCACGTCCGCCGCCTTGCCGTCCAAAACGCGCCGCACGTCCTCGATTTGCGTACAATCGCCGCACAGTAGCCTATGCTCTCCCAAGTGCCACAAATCGCCCGAAACGGTCTTACAATCGGCGGTTTCGCTTAACGCCGACTCCGCGTCAAAATCGTCTTCGTGGACGTTTCCATTGAGCCGCTGCCGAACAACTCTTGCGCTTCGGCGAGGTCGAAACCTGTCAGCGTTATGTCATAGCCGCTCCCGTCCAAGTCGCGCAAAAGGTCGGCAAGGAGGTCATTGTTCCATTCGCCGCTGATTTTATTGAGCGCGATATTGAGCGCCTTTTCTTTGCTCTCGTCGAGGTCAACAATAACGCAGTCGACTTCGGTGTAGCCGAGGTCTTTCATCACTTTGAGCCGTTGGTGTCCACCCACAACGATGCCCGTGCGCTTGTTCCAAATAACAGGCTCGACGTACCCGAACTCCAAAATGCTCCGTTTGAGTTTTTCGTATTCCGCGTCGCCCGGTTGCAGGTCTTTGCGCGGATTATAGGCGGCGGCTCTTAGGTCGTCAACTTTTTTCTTTTCGATTTGCATTACGCTCTCCTTTTCAAAATGATAACCGCCCCTTTCGGAGCGGTCGCGGATTTTACCGTTTAATCGTAGTCTTCATCGTCTTCATCGGACTCCTCGTCATAGTCGCCCTCGTATTCTTTTTCGTAGTAGTCTTCTTCATCCTCGTCGTCTTCACAGTCATTCGTGCTGATGTGGTAGCTTTGTTTTGTGCTTAGCTCTATGTCGAACTCGCCGTCCTCGGCTGTGAATGTCGCGGTCGTCGCTCTTACGAATCGTCCGAGCTTGTCGAGTTCATAAGGGTTTTTCTTTTCGCAGAGTTCATACGGCAGAATGCCTATCGTTCCCGAATCGACGCCGTAGCGATGTCCGAACTGGTCTTCGTATTCGCCGTCTCCGTATGCCGTACCGCCTATGGCGAATTTGTGTCCGCGCAGTTCGTGTGCGCCTTCGAAGTCGCTATAATCATCTTTGTGCCATTCGCCGTCGTAGTCTTCGTCGGACATCGCATAGCATACATCGCCGATATAGAATCCGATTGCGCTCTTAAGTGTTGCTTGTACTTTCTTTTCCGTAGCCATTTTTACTCCTTCGGGCAGGCTTGCCCTTGCTTGATTTTGTAACCGAACAATACCGTAAAACAACGAAAGAGCCCAGCGAAAAACGCCCAAAACACGAAACTTTTTCAAAGATTTTTTTCGTTAAATCACGATGATTCCACGGTCGTTGTACACGCTGTCCGCCGTCCCTTGATTGCGAATCGCACGGTCCAATGCCATAACAAGCGCGACCGCTCCGTCTATCCTTTCGGTTGACTTTTCCTTATCCATCTTTATATTCCCGGCAGGATCGGTGCGCACGAACACGTTGTCCATCATCCACCGAAGCGGCACGTTGCCGCCGTGCGCTATCTTTTGTTCGAGTACGAGTTTCATCAATTCTTTTGTCGGCGGGCTCATATCTTTGAATCCCTGTCCGAACGGCACTACCGTGAATCCCATACCTTCGAGGTTTTGCGTCATTTGCACCGCTCCCCATCTATCGAACGCTATCTCTTTAATGTGATATTTGTTTCCGAGTTCTTCTATAAAGTTCTCGATGTAGCCGTAGTGGATCACGTTGCCCTCGGTGGTTATCACTTGCCCCTTGGCTTGCCATACATCATACGGAACGTGATCGCGCCGAACACGAAGTTCTATCGTGTCTTCGGGTATCCAAAAAAACGGCAGTACGGCGTACTTGTCTTCGGCATTGAGCGGCGGAAACACAAGCACGAATGCTGTCACGTCGGTGCTACTCGATAGGTCGAGTCCGCCGTAACAATCTCGCCCGGCAAGTGCGTCGGCATCCACGGCGGCGGCACACTTATCCCAAGCGTCCATCGGCATCCACCGCACCGATTGCTTTACCCATTGGTTGAGTCGCAGTTGTCGAAATAGGTTTTCCTCGGCGGGATTGTCTTTTGCTGACTCATAAGCGGTGCGGAGCTTGTCTATATCCACCGTTATGCCGAGCGACGGATTGGCTTTGTACCATACCTTCTCATCGCCCCAATCGTCATCATCCGCCGCCCCGAATATAACGGGATAGAACGAGCGGTCGTGCTTTCGCCCTTCGAGTATGTCTTTCGCTTTTTGGTGTATTTCCCAACATATCGAGTTGCGATCCGTTCCCGCCGTCGTTATAAGGAAGAACAGCGGCTGTTTCCGCGCATCGCCCGATCCGTGCGTCATAACGTCGTAAAGCGCACGACTCGGCTGCGCGTGTAGTTCGTCGAACACCACACCGTGGACGTTGAGTCCGTGCTTGGTGTACGACTCAGCCGACAGCACTTGGTAGAATGCGTTCAGCGGTTGGTACACGAGCCGTTTTTGGCTCATCACGGGTTTAATGCGCTTTTTGAGTGCCGGGCATTGCTCCACCATATTGCAAGCCACATCGAACACGATGCTTGCCTGCTGTCGGTCGGCGGCGCATCCATACACTTCCGCACCCCACTCTCCGTCGCCCGCCAAAAGATAAAGCGCGACCGCCGCCGCGATCTCGCTTTTTCCTTGCTTTTTGGGTATCTCGATGTACGCCGTATTATATTGCCGATAGCCGTTATCCTTTACCGTGCCGAACACGTCGCAAATGATTTTATTCTGCCACGGCAACAGTTTGAACGGTACGCCGTGCCAAGTGCCTTTCGTGTGCTTTAAGGAGTTTATAAACGCAACGGCACGGTCGGCGAGTTGTTTGTTGTATGCCATTGCCACCTCCGTTAAGAAATGAAAAAGAGCGCCGAAACGCTCTTTCCCGAACACGCATATTGATTTGATTTATTTTTGCATTCGCCGAACGGTATCGGCGAGTGCGGTATAAAGGTACTTTTCGTCGAGCCCGACATCCGCATACCCTCTTCGGATTGTGCCGTAGTAGTATTCGTTCGGCAGCGACGGCTCCCCGCCGTTCATAATGTACACCATTGCTTGCTTTGTCGTACCGTCCATCATTTCGACATCGACGGTTTCCTTGCGGTACATTCGCGGATATCCCTCGTAGATGTCCAAGGCTCTCTCGCAAGCGGGCGTTATTTCCCACACGCCGACAGGTGTTTCCGCACCCTTTTCGGGCTCTATTGTTGCGACGTGTCGGAACGTCAGTTGATAGTCTTTCAGTATTCCCTTGCCGACCACCTTGGCGTTCGGACACCTGTGCGCCATTTGCGCGAGGTTTAAGTTACTACCATATGCTACATATAATTTGTTTGCCATAATCGTTTCTCCTATGTCGATTTTTATTTTGGTATGGTGGCGGCGGCTTATGCCGCCACCGTCATCGGTCTGCCGTTCCTGTATCCCGTATCGCCCTCGAAGTTTTTGAGCAGGAACATTCTCGCCGTTTCGAACTCGTCGCCTATCATTCCGAGTCGCAGTAGCCATGTGCGGAAGGTGTACTTTTCGTTTGTGCTTGCCGTCCGCCTTGCGCTTGCACCGTTTTGCGTGAGTGCTTGATGGCATATTGCGAGGCATAATTGTATGTAGGTTTTAATTTGCCCTGCGTGCGTCGTGCCGTTGAAGCATCGGAACTCGATGCCCTTGCCTTGCCATAAGCTGTGCAGGTTGAGTGCGCGGTAGCGGCTCCCATCGTAGTGCGAGTAGCTGCGGCTCGGTCCGTCGTACCATAATCTTTCGATGGCGGCGGTCGTTTGCGGCTTGCTTGCGTTTATCCTTTGTACGAATCTCTCTTCGTTCTTCTTACACCATCTCGTCGCTCTCGATTCGGTTACGCCGAGTGCCTTGAAGAGTAGGTCTTCTTTGCTCGTCATTATGTTTACGAGATTGCGTAGGCTTTTTGCCGTATGTTGCTCCGCGCCGACGTGGACGTGTATTCCGCAGCTTTCGTTTGCTATCGCGCCTTTGTGCCGCAGTTGCCTTACGACTTCCTGTATGTCCGCGATGTCTTCGTATTTGCATACTGGCGTTACGATTTCGCATTTGTAGTCGCTGTTTGCCGATTGTCCGTTTTTCCGCTCGGCGCGTATGCTGCTGTCGCTCATCGCTTTCCATTTGCGGCCTTGGCGATCGGTGGCTTCGTAGGTATCGTAGCCGCTGCCGACGTACCGCGAGGTCGTGCCGAAGTATTCGGCGATAACCTTGGCGGCGGTTTCGCGCGTGATGCCTGTGAGTTCGATTTCGATTCCGAAGGTTTGTGTTTTCATGTGCGTGTTCTCCTTTCGGGCGGTTGCCCTTGGTTTAATTTTGTAACCAAAGCATACCGTAAAGAATCGAAAGAGCCCAGCGAAAACGCGTCCAAAACCGAAACTTTTTCAAAGATTTTTTGATTATTTTCGGTTTATTTTTTGTAAGGCAGACCAACACCGAGAAAGTTCCTTTCGCCCCGTTTTACTGCGGCGGTTTCGGCGTCGCAGGCGGCGGTATATTCGTCCATTTGCTTTTCTTTGCGCTTGCATTCCAAGCAAATGCACTCGGTATTAAACATAGACATCGTGCGACCGTCCGTCAATTCCTTGCCGCAACGGTCGCATTTTGTCTGCGAGAAAAAGGTATCCATCAATATAATCCGTCCAAATCGATCAGGTTTACGTGTCGGCGAATTTTCTCTATCGCCTCGTCATATGAGCCTTGCTTTATCTCTTTCCAAAGTTGTCCCGTCCGCTCTTCGTCGTTTAACGCTTCGGCGACCAACGACATAACGAAGAAGATATTTCCGCTTTCACCTCTACTGCGAAATCTAACTGTCGGCATTGTACCGCACCTCCTTTTTGTTGTACCACAAACAATACCGTGCTCGGCGCGAATAGTCCAGCGAAAAAGCGCAACAAAACCGAAACTATTTTTCGGAGAATTCTTTGCGGAATTTCAGCCGCAGTTTTCGTATCCTACGCGAGACAGTCGGCTGTCTTATACCCACGATCTCGGCTATTTCCTTTTGCTTATAACCTTGCCGAAGCGCATCCATGATTTCACGGTCCGTTTCGCTTTGCTTTGCCATAAACGAATCCACGGCGGCGGCATAAATGCAACTTTCGGGAATGCTGTCTTCATTCGATAGAATGTCCGCATAGCACAAGACGTGTCCGTTGGCATCTTTGTCTATCGGCTCGTACAAAGACACTTCGTGCGGGAGTTGCTTATTCATCCGCCGAATAAACATAAGCATTTCGTTGGTTATGCACCGCGAGGCGTATGTGCCGAATTTAATGCCGCGCTCATCATCGAATGTATTCGCCGCTTTGACAAGTCCGACCATTCCCTCGGAAATGATGTCGTCCTTATAGTTTTCGGTCAGCGGATTCTTGGTCAGTTTTTCGTAGAGATAATATACAAGCCGCAGGTTGTCGGTCACGAGCTTGTCACGGTCGAACTGCGTCATTGAGCGCCTCCGTTTTATCCGTTATCTCCCAAGCAAAATAGTCTTTGCCGAAATGCCCTCCGACAGCAGTTTGTCCGAAGACCGGGCGACGGAGGTCGAGTTTGTTTATCGTGCCTGCGACCGACAGGTCAAACACCTTCGCCACCGCCTCGGCTATGAACTTTTCGTTCACTGCGCCCGTATAGAAAGTGTTGATGTCTATTGCGGTCGGATGCGGCACACCTATCGCGTAGGACAGCGTGACTTCGCATTTCTCGGCAAGCCGTGCCGCGACAATGTTCTTCGCAATGTACCGTGCAAGGTATGCGCCGCTGCGGTCCACCTTACTTGCGTCCTTGCCGCACATCGCGCCGCCGCCGTGGTGCGCCATACCGCCGTATGTGTCTACCATAAGTTTGCGCCCGGTCAATCCCGTGTCGGCTTCGAATCCCCCGACCACAAACCGTCCCGACGGATTGATGAGTATCTCCGCATCTGACAAGTCATAATCCGCGAACACATAGCCGATGACATTGTGCCGTATCTCGGCGGTCAGCACTCCGAGGTCTTTCCCTTCGGTGTGCTGTGCCGATACGATGACCGACGTTGTCTTGTCGAACTTATCCCCGGCATACTGCACGGACACTTGGCTTTTGCCGTCGGGCTGCAATCCTTTGATAATGCCTTCGCGCCTGCACTGCTCCAACCGTTCGGTCAGTCGGTGCGCGAGTTCTATGGGCAGCGGCATATAGTTTTTGGTTTCGTTTGTTGCATAACCGTACACGATGCCCTGATCGCCTGCGCCCAATTCCGTTCCGTCCACGGCGGCGGCTATGTCTGCGCTTTGTTCGTGGATGCGCACTTCCACTTCGATGTCTTTCGGGTTATAGCCGATTTGCGCTATTACCGAACGCGCTATGTACTCGTAGTCCACTTGGGCGGCGGTCGTTATCTCGCCGCTTATAAAACACTTGTTGTGCGCAAGCATAACTTCACAAGCGACGCGGCTGTTTTCGTCCTGCTCCAAGCACTCGTCGAGAATGCTGTCGGCTATAAGGTCGGCAAGTTTGTCGGGATGTCCGCTCGTAACGGACTCGGCGGTATAGATGCGTTTCGTCATTGTATCATTCTCCATTTGAATTTTGTGTTTTCGGGTATAATCCCTTGTTCTTCCATAGAAAAGCGTTTATCGAAATCGCGGACTGTGTGTCCGTTCGCCTTGAAAGTAACGGGACTATCCGCGTCCCATTTGAGCAATATCGCCCAATATTCGGGATAGTTCTTGCGCAACAGTCGGAGCTGCGCCACGCTTTGATTGTGACAAAACCAACAGCCTCCACGGGCGGCGGTCGTATAAATCGGACTCAGCAAGTCGTTGTCTTCACACCACTTTCGGCACATCGCCTCTGTCCATCCGTACTCCACGAGCGGACTGCGCTTTGTGTCGGTTAAGTTATGAAAGCGTTTCGGCTCGTCGGCCGCAATTCCGATATACGTTATAGCATTGCGTTGGAGCTTGTCGAGAACGCCGACCTTCAGCCGAGCGTTACACCAATTCCCTTTTTGCAGTGGGAATCCGTATATCTTGCCGCGATTGCGGCTCTTTTCGCCTTTGCACACACTGTAAAAGTAATCTTCGTATGTGCGCGGTGCTGAAATATGTTCGACCGTTATTCCGTACTTCTCTTTGATGCTCTCGTCCGCTTTACGCTTGAATTCCATCATCGGCGGAAGATCCGCAGGAATTCCCTTTGTTGCCAATATCTCGACGTGTACTATTCGGTCGAGCGGAAGACCGTGGCGGCGGATGACTTCGAGCATTGCGAGGCTGTCTTTGCCGTAACTGATACTTGCTATGTATTGCATTGTTCCCCCTCGATTCGTTTCTTGGCTATCTCGAATATTTCGGCGTCTTTTTCTATACCGATGAATTCTCGGTTTGTGTGGCGGCAAGCCACGCCTGTCGTACCGCTACCCATACAGCAGTCGAGGACGGTTTCGCCCTCGTCCGTGTATGTTCGTATAAGGTATTCGCAAAGCGCAACGGGTTTTTGCGTCGGATGATAGCCTTTCTCCGAATTGAACTCCAACACGCTTGTCGGATACCGCTCCCCTGCGTTGACCGTGAACACCGTTTTTTGCTTATCGTAGTTCGCGCTCGGTCTGCCGCTCTTTGCCGAGTAAGGTTTGCCCTTTGTCATTTGCGGATTGTACTTCGGCGGCTTCTTGTAAAACACCAATATGTTTTCGTGGCGTTTGAGCGGCATCTTCTTTGCGTTAAGGTGTCCGCTCCCTTGCCGCTTTACCCATATCCATTCGTAACGCAAGAGTTTTTCATTGCTTGCGCCGAGTAGCTTGTCAAATGGCGTTTGAGCGAACAGCACGATTGCGCCGTTAGCTTTTATGATCCGTAGAAAACATTTCCACAGCCTATCGAGCGGTAACGGATTATCCCATTTGTTTCGCGTCGTACCGTATGGCAAGTCGGTAAGTATCATATCTACCGAGCCGTCAGGCACTTCGTTCAGCACATCGAAACAGTCGGCGTTGTACAGCTTCATACTTCGCCGAAAAATAAAGCCTTGAATATCGCCTCCAAGACTTGCACTACTATTCCGTTGCCCGCTTGCTTATACTGCTGTGTCGAGCTGACACGGGCGGCGGCTATCTTGTCTATCTGCTTGTCTATCCACCCCATAAGCCGCAAGCACTCTCGCGGCGTGAGCTTGCGGATGCGCACGTTTTCGGTTACAACGGCGTTTCCGTCGCCGCACGTCAGTGTATGCGCTATGCCTTTGCCGACCCGACCGCGCTTGGTCTTGCTGCCGGGATAGGTAATGTTGACGTAATCGCCGCGCTCGGCTTCCTCGTAGCCTTGCTTGGTCGCCACCTTTACTTTCAGCGGCTCTTCGAGTTTCAGCACCGCCGACATTCCGCCAGATACCGAACACCGCCCGGTCAGCGTCGGTGCAACGTCATCCAACTCTTGCTTATTGAACGGTTGGAACATTTCGGGTATGTAGCCCTTTTCTTCGATGAACTCTTCGTATTTCCGCGCCACAAAATCTCCCTCGACTACAAGGTTGTCTTTTTGTACCGAGGTCAGCGTATTGCTCACATCGGTTTCGCCGAGTTCGAGCCGCTGTTTTAATTGTTGCCCCGCCTTTCGGTCGGACGGATTGTCTGGATTGCGTCCGCGCATAGCCGCGATACACACGCAGTTCTTTCTATCGCCCGTGAGTACGGCGTTGCTTATCTCGTCATGACGGCACTCGAAATGCTCCTCGCGCTGTTTCCCCTTGCCATTATAATCACGATCCACTGGTTGAAATTGCCCCGCTACAACGACCGTTTCGGGATCGCCTTTTACTATAGGCAGTATTGCGGTTTTGAAACCTTCGGGCCGCGTGGTTATTGTCGGACATAGACCGCTTTTGTTTATCTTGCGGTTGAATGCATCAACGGTATCGCCCACCTCGCAATCATTTTCCAAAACCGTTTCAACTGCCTGCTTGTATAATCGTTCCACATCGCTTGCATCATCATTGTCGACCACGATTTTCAGTTCGGTATTGCCGCCGCCTGCGCAATGCACGGTCGGAGACAGTCCGTTCGGATCGAACACGCGACGGCTTGTTTCGTGCATCCGTTCCCATCTTTCGCCGACACCGTCGCCGACTTTTACGCACTGCGGTCCTTTCCAATCACGGGCGAGTATCGTATTCGCCACGTCGCCTTCTTGCTTTACACTGTTTCGGCGCGAGTTGAAGTGCGATGTCAGTATGCTCCGAATCGTACTCTCTTTTAAGTAGTATCTCTCGTCCACAACTGCGTCCAACATATCGCGCAATCGGAGTTTGAGTTCGCGCTTTTGCGGAAAGAAAAAAGGCTCGTGCTCGCCGCGAATGGACACGCAAAACACACGCTCACGGTTTTGCGGAATTCCGTAGTCCTTGGCATTCAGCACTTTCCAATAGTTGCTGTAACCGAGTTCGGCGAGAAACGACAGCCACTTATCAAAGTCGGCTTTGAAGCGTTTGCCTACAAGGTTTTTCACGTTTTCGAGGAGCAAGTATTTGGGCAATGTTCCCTCTTGGGCGGCGGTATTAAGTAACCGCTCCACCTCGAACAGTAAACCGCTGCGCGTCCCCTCTCTTATTCCTGCGCCGCGTCCCGCCACCGAAATGTCTTGGCAAGGGAACGAATATGTCCAAAGGTCGGCGGGCGGCAACGATTTTATTTCGCGTATATCGCCGAGATTGTTTGCCGAGCCGTGCATCGCCTCGTAACTCTTTATGGCGTACTTGTCTATCTCGGATATACCGACCACTTTATGCGGTACGCCTATGTTTTTGAGAGCCTGCGTTTGACTGCCGATGCCTGCGAACAGTTCGACAAGCCGCAACGGATTTTGCTCCGTATATTCCATCAGTTTCCGCCTCCCAACAATTTCTCCATTATGTCGTCGTTCGGATTTTTATCGTCCCACTTCGACAGTTTGCTTTCGCGCACAACGAGATAGATTTTGCTCCACACGTCGTTTGTCTGTTTTAAGTATTGCTGTGCCATTGCCACGAACGGAGACGGCATTGCCTTTCCGTTTGTCGGGTCTTTGACGAGTAAGCCGTGCTTGGTGTTCATCTCCTCGCACTCTAACCACCGCGCTTTGCAAAAGGCATACTCTTCGAGGTTGTATGGCAGTATGCCTGTCGTACACCCTATGCCTTTGAGCCACGCATACACCGTGCGGTATATCTCTTTCGCCTTTGCCGATAAATAAGAAGGCGGCTCGCTCGGCAGTTCCACACCCTCGGCGTTGAATGTCACGACTTCGATTTCGCGCCTGCCGGGATTGCCTTCGAGTATCTTTTGGGCGGCGGCTTTTTTAGGTCTGCCTGCGCCCGGTCTTCGTCCACCGCTTGCCATAATCCCTCCGTTTTGATTTTTGATTATTTTGATTTTTCGGGCAAAATCAAAAGGGCGGCTGTTGCCGTCCTTTAACGTAGTTAAACATTTGATTTTTTGATTTTCCCGTTTGATTTTTGATTTTGCGAAAATTCGCGCGAAGTTGCGGCCCCGCTCTTTGGTGTTGTTTCCGTAGAGATTTGACTCCCCCTGCCCCTCGCGCGTGTCAGCCTATGGGTATCAGCACGAGCACCTCGCCATCGACCGCAAGCGCGTACTTGCCCGCGCGCTCTTGCGCAAGCCGTAACGGACAACTCGTCGTATCCTTATTCTTGCTGCGCAAACACCTACCGCTCCGCACCTTTCGGAGCGCAAGCATTCCGCTTTCGTTATCCGTTCCCCATAATAGGTCGGTGTTGCGTATGTCATACTTTTCAATCGCCCGCTTACCGAAGCGCACCATTCCGTTCGCGTATATGGTTACATCGGCGGCGGTCGTTTCTTTTGTTACCGACTCGAACGTATATTTTTCGGCGGCTTTATTTTTTTCTTCGCTCATGTCTACTCCTTTCGGCTTATGCCTTTATAGTTGTAGACACATCATACCGTCTTTTTCCAAAAGAGCCCAGCGAAACGCTTGCCAAACCGCAAACTTTTTCAAACTTTATTTTTTCCCGAAGCGACTGCCTTCTTCCACCGACTTTCGACTGTGGCAACTAAAACACAGGCTTTGCAAGTTGCTCGGCGCGAATTTATCTCCGCCTTGCTTTATCGGCACAATGTGGTCGACCATAGTCGCTTTCGTGCGCTTGCCCGCTTTCAGACATTCCTCGCAAAACGGTTGGCTGTTCAGTTGCCGTTTTCGTGCCGCTCTCCATTCGGGCGTTTTGTAAAAATTCTTCGTAAAGTCATCTCGCCCGTATCTGTTGTACTGCTTATCCGTCAGGCGTTTGTGTTCTTCACAGTATTGCCCTTCCACGAGTCGCGGACAACCGGGATAGCTGCACGGTCGTTTCGGTTTTCTCGGCATTCGGTTTTTCCCTCCGTCAATTCCATTATACGGGCGTTTACCGCCTTTTCCGTTTACTTTCGTTTACTTTCGTCTACTCTTTTCAAACACGAGCGGCAAATAGGATTTCGAGCATTTCCACGGCTCGATTTCTCTTTTTGTAAATGGCTGCTTTGCAATAGCCGAGGCGATTTCCGAGTTTACTCATCGACTGACCGTTTATGTATAAGCCGCTGATGATCTCTCTCGCTTCGTCGTCGAGTGCGGCAATACATACGTCCAAAAAGTCCATATCCTCTTTAAGCCGCTTGGATTCCACCGTGCCGCCGACCGCCGCCTTTGCTTTATTGAGTTTATAGTTTTTCAACAGCTCTTTTATCGCCGCCATAATGTCATCTCCTTCTTTGCCGTATTCTTCTTCGAGCAGCCGCTTTTGCTCGGCTTCCCTTATACGCAAATCCCACACCCAATCGGTACTTTCTTTACTGTCGAGTGATGTATTCAGCCAATTCCGTATTTGTCCGTCGTCTTCCGCCTCTCGCGTCCATTCGTCCGCTCGGCACACACCCGACAGTTCCCACAGTTGCATTTTTCCGAAGCGTTTGCCCTTGTAAAAGAACAGCATCAGCATTTCGTCGGCGGTTTCGTCCAAGTATTTCGTGCGGAAATAAAAACCGTTTATCCGACCCTGCCGACCGTCTATGTATTCCTCGGTTTCCCGCTTTATATCCGCTTTCGGTATCGGGCGATTGAATAAACACTCGTAATCGAACTTCGCCTCGTCCGTTACGACTACTTTATTGATTATTATTTCCGCCGCCATTACTTACTCCTTTTCGAATGCCTTTATCGTTTGCCGTACTTCATCCACAGACCGCACCACAATCGCGTATCCGCCTGCGGCTATTATTTGCCGTATCGTTTGCGCTTGCAGTACGGTCGGTTTGTTCTTCCCGACTTTACACTCGAACGCTATAAACCGCCCGCGATAGCACACCACTATGTCGGGTATTCCCGCCGTGCCGTACATGCCGCCGTGCTCTTTCCAAAAAAAGAGGCTCGGCACGGTCTTTAAGTATTCGGATATTTTGCGTATCAAATCGCTTTCTTTCATTTTTACCTCATTTACAAAACCAAGTGTCACAAGTGTCGTATGTGTCGAGATATGACACTTAAACACACCGACACTAACTCACTCTTGTGGATTTATCTGTTTTTTTCTTCGACACTTGCGACGCTTACGACACATACTTCTTTATAAGCGACGCTTTTTCAGTCGTTCTCTCCGTCGTATATCGTCCGTTGATAGCCATACGGCATATTCCTTACGATTCGCTTGAACGTGTGCGTTCGCGTTGCGCTCCGTGTCACGGTATGCTCAATGTCGTCGCAATGCAAGCGGTATTCGTATTTACTGATGAGTTTACCTACTCCCGTCGCGGACTCGGCAAGTTGTTTGCCTGTAACATCGTACACCGCTTTCATCAATTCCGCCGCCGATCCTTTCCATCCGCCCATAGGATTCCGTTTGATGAGTTCTTTTATCGTGATGACAATGGGACTGTTCTCGTACTCTTGGCGTTCTTTCTTTGCTTCGACTTCTTCCGCCGTGCCGCGTACTTCCCATAGATAATCGTATTTATTGAACTGCACGACAATGGACGATTGCTCTATATCTCGCCCGGTCATACTCATTGTCGCATCGTCATCGGTACGCTTTTTCTTGGATATGACGAACACGGTGTCCGCCGCACCCATCAGCGCGGTACTGCCGCTTATCATATTGTAGACGTCGGACTCGTCAGCCATCTTCCGCAAGTGATGGACGAAAAGCATTGTGATATGGTTTTTGTCGGCAAACCGTTTGAGCTCGCCCATTTCGCGGTAGTCTATGGAATACATCGACTCTTTGCTCGACGGCTTGCCACGCACCTTTTGCAACGTGTCGATTATAACGAGTTTGATGTTCGGGTATGTCTTTATCTCATCGACCACGCGCTCCATAAAGCCATTGTCGATCGGGTCGGCGTCGAGTGCGAAATGTACGCCGCTCGGTGCGCGTTTGCCTTTGAGCATTTTTTGCATACGGTCTTTAAGCCGCGCCTTGCTGTCTTCGAGCGCATAATACAGACACTCGCATTTCTTTGTGGCGTATCCCAAGAATTCGTTGCCCTCGGCTACTGCCATACACAGTTGCAACATCATCCACGACTTGCCGAGTTTCGACGGCGCACACAACAGTGCGAGTCCTGTCGGGAGCATACCGTCCACGATCCACGTCGGCGGCGCGACTTCTTCATCTTGTAATTCCGATGCGGTGAAGCTGTCTTTCGCCGTGGCGTACTTTTTCTTGGCGGCGGTCTTTGCCGCTTTGAGATTGCGTTCGAGTTGCGATTTGTTTTTGAGCAGTAGTTCGTTCGGGTCTTTGCACTCCCCGGCAATATTGTAAACATCATACTGCACGTTGAGTTCGAGTAACATTGCGGCGAGATCGCCGCTTGCCTTTTTCCCTGCGTCGTCGTTGTCGAGCGCAAGGATGAGCGTTGCCGTCGGCTTTTTGCTCTTTACTGCGTGGGCGAGTTTATTGATGTTTCCCACGCCGCACAGCGCGATTGCCGGGAAGCCGCACTGCATTATGGAGAGTGCGCAAATCGGAGACTCGACCACTGCGATTGGCGTTTTTCCCTTGTAGAGCATATCCCCGTTGAACAGCGGCTCTACTCCCGCATCCTCGGTCTTCGGCTTGAAGAATTTCTTGTCAATCACGCTCCGCGTTTGATAGTATGTAAGTTTCGACGAGTACGGAATGACCGCCGCCTTGCGGTATGCGTCATACCCCAAGCAATATTTCTTGACGGTTTCGACGGTCAAACCGCGTCGTGCGAAATAATCCGTTTGCGACACATCGGCGATGCACTTTTTGAGGTACGCCTTGATGTCGGGTTTGCTCGGTTTCGTCGTTTCGCCTATGTCGATATGAAACATCTCCGCGAGCAGTTTCGCCGCTTCGAGCGGCTCGATGTTTTTCAGTTTCGACACGAACGCTATGACATCGCCCGTCGCGCCGCACCCAAAGCAAGTGAAGATGTTGGTTTTGCGATCCACGGAGAAGGACGGCGTTTTTTCGTTATGAAACGGACACAGCCCTTTGTCTTTGCTGTTGAGCTGTACTCCGAACTGTGCTACCGCGTCCGCGATATGCACTTGCGTTTTTACTTTTTCGAATATGTCCGTCATCCTATTTCTCCGTTTCCTGCAAGACTATCCACCGTATCTCGATTTTTTGTTTACGCGCATAGTCGATTTCCTTGCGCATACCTTTTGTTATGTTCGTACCGAATACCCACAGTTCGGCGCAATGCTCCAAAAGTGCGAGCCCCATTGCCATTCCATCATTTCGCTCTTTCGGGTTATTATCGTCGAGAAATTGCGTAAAGATGGTATGCGGTGCAAGCGGTATGCACCCTTGACTGTAAGCGTACCGCGCATAATAATTCGCTTTTTCTATGTTACGCTTTACGTCACCTTTGAGCGGCGAGCAGATATAAATCAAAGACTTGGGCGGCGGTCTTCCCACCGCCCGTACCTTTTCATCTTTACTCTTCATCGAGCGCCGTGACCTTATTCGCCATCGCCTTGACTTGTTCGCTCATCGGCGTGATTGCCGCAAGTTCTTCGCTCGTCAACTCCCTGTCCACCCCGAACACCGCCTGCGAGTAGTTGATGCCGCCGCTGTTCTGCACTTTCTTGAGCGTGAACTTCGTGACCACGCTGTTGGTCTTTTTGCCCTTGGAAAGAAGGCGCATCACATACTTGCTGAATTCGCTGAGGCTGCCCGTGGGCAACGACAGAATGATGGGAAGTTGCTCGCCCTCGCGCAAGAGATAGATGCGGCGTTTCTGCTTGCAAGCCTTCGCGCCGTTCTTGCCGCTGCCGAACTTATTGAACGGACAGTCGGCGCACGACTTGACCTCGCCCGTTTCTCCGTCGATACCGATATGACCGTCCATACTGCCGCAGTCGGGCGGATTGTTGCCTCCCGTGTACTCCTCTTTGTAGTAGCAGTTGATGGGATGGTGATGCAGTATAACCGCCTTGAACTCCTTGACGGTGTCGGGCGAGTCGGGATCGTCGCCCGGCACTTCGAACGCCAAGCCGCCGCCCGACGGAATTTTGATGCGGTCGAACGACAGATTGAGTCCGTCGAGTTCTTCGGCGAGAATGCTGCCGAGATCCACGCCGCCCGTGTACTGCGCTACCGCGCTGTTGCCTTCGCTTTTCACGATTTCGTTTGCCATTGTCTTTCTATCCTCCAAATTAATATTTTTTAGACTTGGTCATGCGGATACTGTTCTTTTCCGCTATCTTGATGAGTCCTTCCAACCATTCGGGCAAGGCTCCGCCGTTTTCGGTCATAAGTTCTTTGACCGTTGCCGACAACGTCTTGCTGTTTATGCTGAAAAGGTCGTCGTATCCGTTCGAGCGCATCGCATCCCACAGTTCGGGTTTGCGGTCGGGCTCGGCGGACGGATACTCTTGCACCACGAGCGAGAACGTCGTACCGTCGCGCTTGAACGAGGTCAATTCTTCGGTCGTCATTATACCGATCATTTCGGTCGTAACTCCGTCGATTTCTTCCTCGATCTTTTTCGCCTCGGCATCGAGTTCGCTCTTTCTCTCTTTCAGCAATTTCAGCGTGTCCGAGAGTTCCAACAGTTTGTTATTCAATTTATTCCTACCTCCTTTTTTTATAGCGTCGTCAATGGGAATTCCTTTTTTCAGTCGTTCGGCTACCGTGCTGCGCGGCTGTCCGTAAATGCGGCACAGTTCGGCAAGCGTGAATTCTTTGCCGTACAATGTGTACTTCTTCGTTTTGCCCGTATTGCGATGTTGCCGGGCGGCGGTTATCCACTCACAGTTGGACGGACAATAGTTGCCGTCGTTATCCTTGCGCTCGATGGTCAGTCCGTCCTTATATCCGTTCGACATCGCCCAATAAAAGAATGGCTCGAACTCCGCCCACTCGTCGCACACGGTTATTCCGCGTCCGCCGTAGTAGCGATAGTCCTTGTTCTTCGGATTGGCACACCGCTGTTTCATATTCTGCCAGATGCGGTGCAAGCGCAGTTCGCTGTTCGGCAAAGTCTTTCGCATTTGTTTATAGCATCCGCACGACAGCGTATGTCCGCGCGTTAAGTCCGTACCGCGCACGATTGCCGTACCGCCGCATTCGCAGTTGCATAACCACATCACAGCCGTGTTCTTTCCGTGCGGCGGCAACTTCTCCACCGCTGTCAGCCGCCCGAACTGCATTCCCGTCAAATCGTTAATCTTGCCCATTTAGCATTTGCCTCCAATTATCCACCATAAGATTGGCTATATCGCCTTTGTGCTTTAATGCGTGGAGTATTTTTTCATCCACCGTTCCCTTGCCGACAAGGTGGATGTACAGACACTTTTCCGTCTGCCCGATGCGGTGTATCCGTGCTCGGCTCTGCTCGTAGTTCGCATACGAAAAATCGAGCGAATAAAAAACAGCGACATTGGCGGCGGTCAGCGTGAGCCCCATTCCCGTGGTTTGCAGTTGCCCGACGAAGACTTTGACCGATTGGTCTTCTTGGAATCGACTGACCTGCTCCGCGCGATCTTTCGTTGCGCCGTATATGAGCGAGTACGGAATTTTCTTTTCGTGGAGCATTTCCTCTATGCCCTCGATTTCGGGTACGAACCTTGCGAATACCACGACCTTTCGCCCTTCGTCCAAGCAGGCATCGATGATGTCTTCGAGCGCTTCGAGTTTTGCACTGCTGACCTGCTCGGCTTCGCCTTTTATATCGTCGCGGATAAATCCGCCCGAACATTGGGACAGGCGCAAGAGCTGCGTCAGCACATTCCTTGCCGTTACTTCGCCGTTGTCGAGCTCGGCATAGCAGTCTTTTTCGATGCGCTTATAAATAGATTGCGCTTGCGGCTCCAACGGCACGATGCGCGTTTCGTCGATGAACGGTGGCAAGTCCACCGCATCCTCTATCTTGATTCGGAACGCCACGCTATGCACCTTTGTCACAAGTTCCGCCATATGCCGATAGCCTATAATCATACGGTTTTGGTATCCGCCGAGTATGGCGTAGCGGTTACGGAATAGATAGAAACTCGTGCCGAGTATGCTGTCATCCAAAAACTTGTACTGCGAGAAAATGTCGAGCGGACTGCCTGTTATCGGTGTTCCCGTAAGTATCATATTGTACTTGGTGAGCCGCCCCAATCGGTGCAAGGCTTTCGATTGCGACGCGCTCGGATTCTTTATCTTACTGCTCTCGTCGCATACAATGAGGTCGGGTTTCCACTTGGTTATTTCCGCCTCCAACCGCCAACAACTTTCGTAGTTCACGACGATGATTTGGAGTGCCTGTCCGTTCATAAAATCGAACGCCGACCGCTTCTTTTTCATCTCTCCGTCGAGTATAGTGAGCGCGTATTTGTAGTCGGCGAACTTACGAAACTCCTCTTCCCACACGCCGACAATCGACTTCGGACATACGATGAGCATACGCTTGACGCCTTTCTCTTTTTCGAGCGTACCCGCTATCGCTATCGTCATCATCGTTTTGCCCGTTCCCATATCCGCGAGCAAAGCAACGCCTTTACTTTTCTCGAACGATTGGAGCGCAAAGTCGTAAGCATTTTGCTGATGAACGTAGAGCTTTGCTTTGACTCTCGGTGCGGCGTGCGCACAAACCGCCACAAATGCGTCACGTCGGCTTTTAAGCATCGCAGCGAGTGTTTTATCGAGTTCGCAACCTATGAGCGACAGCGTGGCGACATTTTCGCAACACAGCGGCACGACCCAACACTTATCTTCCGCATCATACTGTCTACCGTCTATCTCTTTTATGCTCTCGCGGTATAGGTATGAGTCGTAGATTCGGATGGTTTCGTTAGATTGGACAGCGTACATTGATGCCCTCCCAATCGATGACCGGGAGCATTTCTTCCGCTCCGAACATTGCCATCAGCGTTGCGCTTTGCGCGTAGTCGAACTCCTCGCCCACAGCCAACATCCTCGCCAATTCATAAGCCGTAAGACCCAATTCCTTGGCTATAAACCGAAAGCCGACGTTCGATTTTTTCATTAGTGAAATGAATAATTTTCTATGTACTTTCATTACCTTCTCCTCGGCTCTTTGAATGTATTTAAGATTGACTGCATAATTGCGAGCCGCTCTCCTTCGAGCCCTTTTGCTATGTCTTCCAACAATTCCGCCTGCTTGTCCGTTAGGTACTTTTTGCCTAACCTATACCCGTCGCTTACATAGACTCCGCCTCCTTTCCCCGGCACGGTGTAGATGGGATAGGACAGTGTCATGTACTCGATATCTCGACGAATCGTGCGTTCGTTGACGCCGAACTCGGTCGCAAGATTTTCGACCGATTCGTGTCTGCGTTCGCATAAAACTTCGAGTATTTCTTGTCTGCGTTCGAGAGCGCTTTGCACTGTTCTATCCACCTCCTTTGCCCTTGATGAGCGTATTCTAACGGGTATTGCGGACACCTAATGTCCGCTTATAAAAAGTTTTTCAAAAAATTTAAGATTGCTTAGCCGCGTTGCGCTTTTTTGATTTACGCTTGACAAGCCGCTCCCTTTGACGTATAATATTAGTACAGTGTTTGATTCTGGTAATCGAAGATTTCGCGCCCATTACCGTTTCATCTTCGCTGTGTCTTTTCGGTTTCGACATACAGAAAATCGCATCTGCTGTATCTTTGAATGATGGAGTGCTGTCATAGAACAGGGTCTGCGTCCATCCGAAGCCAAACCGTCGCTTTACTGCGGCGGTTTATTTTTGGCAAAAGAAAAAGCCGCCGATAAGCGTACTCCCACTATGGGTTTCCGTTTATCGGCGGCTTCTCAATTTTCTTGGATCACCAATCCGATTTAAGTATTGGTCTGAATGGGTTTACACGGTACTATCTCAACCGACACCATCCGTCGATATACTGCTATTAAATTATCCCTTGCCCTTTCGGTGCATATTCTTGTACTTCTTCGTGTCGGCGTGTTATTACCTTACTGACCGAACACGCTTTACATCGCGGACACTGTAACTTAAGTAAGCCTTCCGCATTTCGAAAGCCGACAATCTTTTGCCCGCAATTCCGACAGTATCGGAATTCGGGCTGTTGTGTAATTGGATTCATGCAACATAACCTCCGTTTTCCCAAGATACAAAAGTTTTGATTTATCGCTACTTCATTGGCGCGGTCGGGAATTCCGACGCCGAAGATGGACTCTTTCGTATCCGAATATTAAATCGTCAGCGACCGGGGCAAGTCGCATTCGCTAATATTTTGCGCCCATTCTGGCGAGTTGTTCTCCCGTATAAACCGGGATTTTCGTGACTTTCGCAAAGTCCGCGGCCTTATAGTCTTTGCCGCAATTCTGGCATATCATCCATCCGTTCGTTTCTTCGAGATATAAATGTTTGTTCATCGTGCCGCAATGCGGACATTTTACATCATAGTATCGCATTTTTCCCTCTCCTAATTTAGTATCGTCAATTTGTATAGGTCGTCGAAATATATCCGTTCTTCGCCAATAACCAAGTATCTGTACACCACATCGATATTCGTCACTTTGCCTTGCAATTCAATTTCGTGGTATGCCTTGTAGTATCGTACTTTTATCTCCGCACCTTTCGTTACTCGATTGATTTGTGCTGACAGCCTTTCCGCCGCATCCTCCGAGAGCTCGCGCTTTTCTTCGCGCAAGTGCCTTTCCTCTCTCTCGCGTAACGCTTCTTTGAGTCCTTTCATCGCATCGAAAGGCATAAATTGTTTTGCTCGTTCACTTTGTGTCATTGCCTGCTCTATGCCCTCCTATAAACGTATTCCGCTCGCGCTGCGTTGCACAATCCAAGTAGTTCGTTCCGACGAGTATGGAGTTCTTCCCGAACTTTTCTTTCAGCGCAAGCACCGTTCGCTCTCTACTTTTTTCTCGCTCCACTTCGTTGATATCCGTGAATAAGTCGTAACTCTCGTATGACTCGTCCACCACGTCTTCAAAGTCGATTCCGAGCCGCCGTATAGGAACGGTCCGACTTGCATTTTTGTCGTACAAATCTTTGACGAGCGGAGCGAACTTGGAATTCAATGCCGTGACCAATCCCAATCGCGCAGCCGCGTGTATCGACGGTATTTCGCTTTTGGAATATCCTACATAGATTCCTACTCTGCTCGATACGACGTGCCTTTTCATTAGTTCGTATGCGCCGTGCTGCACCATCTCGGTCATCACGATTCGCGCTTCGTCGAACGAGTAATCTCTGGGGAGTATTTGCGAGAATGACACGGAATGCGATTTGCTTTTATACGCTTTGATGTCGGCTATGGTACACGACTCTCGTCCCCAAGCATGGTCGATGAGTAATTCGGCATTGACGCCGAATTCTTTGTACAATAAGTCAATCGGACCGTGCGCCACTCCGTACATATCGTAGATGGCGTACCTTGCGAGTCGGTTTGCCGTGCCGTCTGCCACTTGCCAAAAATCGTTTATAGGCTTATGCCGCCATAACGTATCGCAGTATGTCTTTTCATCGAGATAGCCGATATGCGATTTGTTTTTCTTGGCGGTAATGTCTAACGCAATTTTGGCAAGATAGAGATTTGTACCGATGCCTGCCGTTGCCGGGATATGCTTTCGCCGCGCGATCTCTTGCACGAGAAATTTCGCAAAACTCACAGCGTCCGTGTTATACACGTTCAAATACGGAGTCGCGTCGATGAATGACTCGTCGATTGAGTAAACGTGAATATCGTCTGGCGAAATGTAATCGAGATATATGTCGTAAATGTCGGCGGCATAGTCAATGTATAATTGCATTTGCGGCGGCGCAATGATGTACTTGATTCCTCGCGGAATTTCGGAAAGTCTACATCGATTGCGAACGCCTTGCGCTTTCAGTTTCGGAGACACAGCAAGACACAGTGCGTTCGATCCACGCGATACATCGGCAACGACAAGGTTGGTTTCAAAAGGATTCAACCCTCGCTCCGCGCATTCGACCGAAGCGTAAAAAGTCTTCATATCGATGCAATAGTATGTCTGCTGTTTGATTGACATATCTCCTCACAGGTCTTTTAATACTTTAACCGCTACTCCTTGTATCTCGCAGTAGTCAACGACAATATCATCGTAGTCGGGATTTTCGGGATGCAATACGATCTTACGTTTTTTCTCGTCGCGGTATAGCCGTTTGAGTGTGTTTTCGTTATCCACGAGCGCGACCACGATATCTCCGTCCTCGGCTTCGCTGGTCTTGCGGATTATAACGATGTCTTCATCGTCAATCCCTGCGTCCACCATCGAATTGCCGTTTGCTCGCAATAAAAAATATTCGCCCGATCCGAGCCACTCCGTCGGAATGCGTATGTAACTCTCCACGCTCTCTTCCGACAATAGCGGCTGTCCGCAAGATATGCTGCCCACAAGCGGAACGCTTACCGTTCCGTCCTGCGACTTGCTTATCTTCTCGGTCACAATCTTGCCGTTGTCATAATCGAGCATTTTACGAGCGTCCATATCTTGCAAATACCGTATGACCGTTGTATGACTTATCCCCAACATATCCGCGAGTTCGCGTGTCGTCGGCGTTCTACCCCTCAAAGAATAGAACTCGTCAACTTCCTCCACTATTTCCTGCATTAATGCTTCGTTCTTCGTGCGCATCGAAAAACCTCCGCCGTATTCTATCCGCACCACTTTGGAACGGATAGGCATAGTATACTACTTTATTTTCTATTTGTCAATGCTCGGATGTGTTAGTTTCGTTACAGTCATAAATATTTTTTATCCGAAATTAAAAAAGACCGCTTAATTTGCGGTCAATCAATCGGTTATATTCTCGATGTCAAACAGCGGACTGTCGAAAAACTCCTTCAGCGTCATTCCGAATCCCTGCGCAATTTGAAACACGATATTTACGGCGTTCGTCTTATTTCGCTGACGTCGTATGTTGTCTATGCTTTGCGCAACGACTCCGCTATTCATCGCCAAACGATATTGCGTCATATCCTTTTCTTTCAGCAATTCGTTTATCCTCGTAGCGAGGGCTTCGTTGAATGTCATTTTTATCGCCCTCCTTAATCAGTCACGGCTTATTAATATTATAAATCTTTTTCAAATTTCTATAATCAGCCACCGCTGATTAGTTGGACATTTCGCTCTTTTACGGTATAATAATTATGAGGTGTTTAATGGATAAAGCCGACAAGCAAAAGTTTATAAAACACACCATAATCGTCATCCTTATTTGCATACCGATGGCGTTCTTATGGTATTTCATAATAAACGCCAATAGCACCCCGTCCTATAAAACCGAAACCGTCACGGCGACCGAGCCGCGCGTTTATGTGACTACCTACGGAGACCGCTATCACAGCGCGGGCTGCTCTTACTTGGCAAAATCTCAACACGCTATGGGAAAGCACGAAGCCACAAGCAAAGGCTATACCGCTTGCAGTCGTTGCGGCGGCAGATCGAGCGGCACAATCTCGGTTACCTATACGAAAAAAATCGAGGTTGACAGCACCGCCAAGAATATTTGGGGAGCAATCGGTCTTTCAGTTCTATGTACACCGTTGGCGTATCTATTTATCTATGTTTTAGTTGCCGACCATATTGAGAATAAAGGATATAAATCCGTTACTCAAAATTTATCGTATCGCTCCCCTCCTCCGAGCAATAAGACAGCCGCCGAGCCTATAACACCGCCGCCGCCAAAAATTTCTATCCGCGTCGGCGATGCGGTAAGTCACAAAGCATTCGGTTTGGGAGTGATTAAAAAAATAGACGGCAAATATTTTACGGTGCAGTTCGATCACGACTCAAAGGATTTTATATGCCCCGACGTTTTTGAGTCTGGTCTTATGGAAGATTTCAATTTGAATAAAAGAAACAATCTTTAGCGGAGGAATGCCAATGAGCAGTTTTAAAAGAAAAATCAACAAACTTACCGAAGATTTTGACCCGGAAGGCAAAGCCCGAACTTGGCAACGGCTGGTGCGGGAACATATCGGAAGCGGTCTTTACCAACATTACGACAGCAAAAAGAAATCATGCAAAAAGGGACATCAAGACATTTTAGAAGAACGCAACGGAGTACCGTGCGATGATATATTGCCGAGAGAGCTAAAAAAGAAATAATAAGCCTTACAGTTTATACCGTTCAAAAAAATAGCCCACTATATCCGCAAGTGCGAAATAGTGGGCTATTATTATTTAGAGTGATAAATTGAATTTTATAGCTCTTTTGACAATTATTCAAGTGTTGCCGATCAACTTCGGCGGTTTTCATGGTCCCGTACTCTATCTGCGATTTCGCGCTTTAAGGTGCGCTTCGAGATACGATATACGCGGTGATTCGATTTGTAAGGGCGCAGTTTAAGCGTGATGATGCCGTCTACCAAAGTCGCCAAAAGAGGCAATCCGCATACGACCGTTACGCCTATCGCCCCGCTGTTGCGAGCAAAAACTTCTCCGAATCTGGCATGGGGCATTCCCGTCCAAAACAATAGCACAATCGTTACGCCGAGCAAAATTTCCGCTCCCCATATAAAAAGAAATCTCTTTGTAAAAGAACTTCCCTTGCGCGCCAAGAAGATGTTCATTCCCGCCGCATATATAATGCAGAAAAAGGCGAAGCAGCAAGCGCAAAAGGTTGAAATAAAGCCCGAAGATGTCGGCCTTTCCGCATGGGCGGGGTTTTGCGGATCGACGAGTATATCCGCGTATTTCCCGACACAGTCATACGCTTCATCATGCCACTTATAGCCCTCTCGGTCGATAAACTTGTATTCCTGCCCGTCGAACGTATAAGAAATCACCAAAAAATACGAGCGCCCGCTGGATGCCGACGACGAGGTGCCCATTGTTTCCACGTCGACCACTTTGCCCAGAACTTTTACATAGTCGGTATCGACTTTGCGCATTCTGACTATATTCCACACCAAAAAGCCGACGCACGCAAGAAAGAGAGCAAGCGCTATCGAGAGAAAAATAATCGACGTCTTTTTATCGTCCTTTTTTTTGAGATCTTCGTTCGCCGTTGCCGCTTCGATACGAGGGTATTTGTGTTCGCTCATAATACTACCTGTCTATTTGAGATAGTGTAACAAGTATGCTGTACTTGCAAATTTTCAAGTGTAAGTTTAACATATTCCATATTTCTCGTTCTCCATGTTAAATTACTGTTTATTTTAGAGAATAGCTTCTCTATTCGGTTATGTCCTTTATCGATAAAACGTCATCGTAGAATATTTTGACGTTCGATACATTTTCTCGGTCTACTTCCAAATACGCCTTGCCGTCCACGACATCATATCGAAAAGCGTCGCCGATATAGGTTTCGTTTGAGGTCTTACACTCAACACGCCTTCCAAAAAATCTTTCGAACATAAGTGGCGAAAGACTTTCTTTGTCGAATCCTTCTTTCATAGAACTATCCAAATCATCCTCGACCGTATCCATCATCTCTATCATGCTATTAACAGCCTCGACCGACAACGGTAAGAATTGGGTATCGGGATTTATTATAACGTTGTTAATGGCGGCGGTAAGGCTCTTGATAAGCGCGGGATATGTAGTCGATTCGACCGTATATTGTTTGTATTGTTCATTTTTGATTTGCGATTTAGCCGTGAAAAGCAATAGCATTTCCCCTTGCGGTGTAACAATGAACGGAATGGCGCATTCTTTTTTGTTTTTGGTGCGCAGGTAGAATACTTGCGCTAATCGCAAGCAACTAATGACATCCACCATTTTCTCAAACGATTTGTCGTCCGCTAAAAGGGTTTTTATCCTTTTCTTTAGTTCGACCCCGGTCATTCTATCCCACCGAGTGCTGTCCTCGGCTACTCGATAAAACAAATATTGAGTATCCTGTTTTATTTCTTCGTTTTGTTCCATAGTGTATCTCCAACTATTTGGTTTGCCGAGTTTCAACGGTTTTAAGTGCTTTTACAACATTTCCAATAAACCGTTCTTTTGCCTGCACTTCGTTAGAATTTAACGGCAATCTCTCTCGCTGCGCCAAAATAAAATCGATATCGTCGCCGTCTAATACTATGTGGATAGACAGTTCACTGCAATACTCGGCACTCGACTTTCCCCATATTGCAGCACCGATTGATCCCGATATCAATGCCCCTATTATCGCATCGCCAATATCGAGTTTAGTCACTGTCGTATGGTCACGCACAATGTCATAATTCACTAACTCGTCAAACGAATGCTTTTCCAACGATCCATATTCACTTCGGGTATAAAATATTCTCTTTGAGACATCGTAGCCAAAAACATATCCGTCGTATATGAATTGTTCTGTCGGAGATAGGTCGTTGGCTTTTAGGTAATCGTTTAATTGTGTATTCGTTACCTCATCAAGAACATTTATTATCTTGTCCACGTTCGCCAATTTTAGATTATACTCATACGAGCCATAATCCGCACGAACATAGCTCGGCCCTATAACCAATGCTTTTTCTTGCCCATTCATAAAAATCCGAACGGACATTTTATCATACTTTGTCGTGCCTTCTATTGTCGAAAAAAGCCTGCGATAGGATACTATGTCCGCCACATTATAAAGTTCGCCGTTGGTATCCGTTCCGAAAACACCCTTTTCCTTATCGATAAAAAAGAAATACTCTTTTGTGCCTATGATAATTTCGGGCTCGATTCCCTTCTCTTTGAAATATTCGTTTCGCGCTTGCTCTTTTTGCTGTCCTTTAATATTTGCGTACTTTACGATGACTACTGCATCTGGAATAAGGAACACGAAAAAAGCGACTAAACCAACGAGCATAATCACATCGTTGTCTGTATTTAAGCCGACTATACTCATTATCAATACTGCCACGCTCATTATCGAAAATATTGCTATAAGCGCGGCTAAAACTTTTTCTTTTTTCATATACAACAGACTTCTCCCTATAAAATATTCAGGACTCTTTGGGAACATAGACAAATCCATCGATGGTATTCACGATGTTTTTTGTCGATGAAAAAATTGTAGGAGATAAAACGCCTATCATTTTATTTTCTGCTATTGCCGTAAAAGAGCACTTAGAATTCCCCTGATAATCCAATCTCGCTGTCGGCATTAATATTCCATTACCTAATTCCCATGTACTGGATACGGTCCCCACAGAATACGATATTTTTACATTGGAGAATTTCAAGTCGGGTTTAGCACTTGCCGTTGAAATATGCACTATGAGAGAAGCCGTATAAAAATATTGCCCTGATAAAAGCGATTCGCTTAGCGCAATAAGATTATAATCGCTGTAGTCAGTATTAATTGCGATATAATCGGAGTAATTGTCTACTGTGAGTTTAACCAAATCATATTCGATTTTAGTATCTGTCGGCGTATTATCATTTGAACACCCAACGAAACTTAGTCCCATAATAGTGATTATAAGCGTAGCAAAAAGAGATATAACTTTCTTCATTTTTATTCCTCCGTTTTATAAATCGGTTTGATTATCCGTCCACAGTTCGCACTGGGTCATAACGGTTTGCACCGCGTCGTCCATCCCTTCAGGCGGGTACTTATGCTTTTTGAGCAGTTTCTTTATGAGCATACGCATCTTGGCTCTCGCGCTGTCGCGCTTTTGCCAATCGACCGTTTTATTTCGGCGGAGCGTGTCGGCGAGTTCCTTGGTTATGGCGATGAGTTCTTCGTTTTCGTAAAAGTCCTTTATGGCTTGCGGCTTAACGAGCGCATCGTAGAACGCCAACTCGTCGGCAGTAAGTCCCATTGCCTCGCCCTCTTTCTTTGCATCGGCGATTTGCCGGGCGATGTTCAAGAGTTCCTCGATGACCTGTTCGTTGGTCAGCATTCCGTTTAAGTACCGATTCATCGCCTCTTGCATTATCTCGCTGAACTTATCGGATTTGACCACGTTGGTGCGCCTATACACTGCCACTTGGTCGGCGATGAGTCGTTTAAGTAATTCGACCGCCAAGTTCTTTTCTTTCATCTTGGCAACTTCGGCGAGGAACTTCGGATCGAACAGCGAGAACTCTTCGTTGATGTCCGAGAATAAGTTTATAACGCCGTCGCTCTTTATGCTTTGCTTTAACAGTTCGTTTATTCGCGCATTCATCTCGCGCAGCGATATGACTTTGCCGCCGCCCGCGTTCATCAACCGAAGCACAAGCACACGCACCGATTCAAAGAACGCCGCCTCCAAGCGCAAGACTTCTTCCACCATCGAGGAGCACAGCGACAAGGCTTGGTGCAGCATAAGAGCCTCTTTTATAAAGGTTTCCTTATCGTCTTCTTTGCCCCGAGCAATGATAAAGTTGACCGCGCCGCTTATCGTCTTTGCGCGGTCGAGGTCGCGCCCGGTCGAAAATGCGGAATAGTCGTAACCGTAGAACAGATCGCGGCACACCGACAGTTTCTCGATGAATTTCGGGAACGCCACCTTGCCGACGTCGGTATCGCCGTAGTTCTTTTTGTCGCGCACGGTGTAGTCGTTCATCGCCTGTTTGAGCGCGGATGCAATGCCCACATAGTCCACGACAAGTCCGCCTTCCTTATCCCCGAACACGCGATTGACTCGCGCTATCGCCTGCATAAGGTTATAGCCGCTCATCGGCTTGTACACATACATCGTGGCGAGCGACGGCACGTCGAATCCCGTCAGCCACATATCCACGACGATGGCGATTTTGAGCGGACTGTCGTTGTCTTTGAATAGAGTGGCGAGTTCGTCTTTGCGGCTCTTATTGCCTATGATCTCGCGCCACTCTTCGGGATCGTCGTTGCCCGACGTCATAACCACCGCCACTTTGTCTTTCCACGTCGGGCGCAATTCGAGTATGCGCTTATAGATTTGCATTGCTATCGAGCGCGAGTATGCAACAATCATTGCCTTGCCCGTAAGCAGATGTTCGCGGTTGTTTTCGTAGTGGTCGAGTATATCGGTAACAAGCGAGTCTATCGTTTGCGGATTTCCGAGCACCGCTTCCATTTGTCCGAGTTCGTGCTTGCTCTTTTGCACGACGGCGGGATCGGCGTTATTCGCCATTATGTCGTATTCGGTGTCTATAAGTTTGAGTGTGGTTTCGTCGAGTTTGAGTTTAATGACGCGGCTCTCGTAGTAGACCGGGCGCGTGGCTCCATCCTCTACCGCCTGCGTCATATCATACACGTCTATGTAGTTGCCGAACACCTCGCGTGTGCTGCGGTCTTTCGCCGATATGGGCGTACCCGTGAATCCGACGTATGTCGCGTTCGGCAAGCTGTTGCGGATAATTCGCGCCGTACCGACTTTTATCTTGCCCGTTTCGGCGTCCACCTTTTCGTCGAGTCCGTATTGACCGCGATGCGCCTCGTCCGCCATAACGATGATATTGCGGCGGTCGGAAAGGCAATCGAACGACTCCTCGAACTTTTGCATCGTCGTAAAAATGATGCCGTTCGCCTTACGTTTATCAAGCAATTCTTTTAGGTGTACGCGGCTCTCCGCTTGCACAGGCTTTTGCCGCAAGAACTCTTCGCACTTGCTGAATTGTCCATATAATTGATTATCCAAATCATTGCGGTCGGTCAATACGACAATGGTCGGGCTGTCCAGCGCCTCTTGCAATAAATGCGCGAAGAATACCATCGAGAGCGATTTGCCGCTCCCCTGCGTATGCCAAAACACGCCGCCTTTGCCGTCGGTCTGCGTTGCCTTCTTTGCCGATTCTATCGCCTTGCGCACGGCAAAGTATTGGTGGTATCCCGCGAGTATTTTGTATGTCTTTACGCCTTCGTTTGAAAAGCATATAAAGTTTTTGAGTATATCGAGCAATCGGTCTTTCTCGAACATTCCCTCGAAGAAGGTATCGAACTGTGCGAACTGCGTATTTTCGTAACTGCCGTCCTTGGTTTTCCACTCCATAAAGCGGTCTTCGCCCGACGTGATTGTTCCCGCTTTGCTCGTAAGATGGTCACTCATCACGCATATCGCGTTGTACACGAACATCGTGGGTATCTCTATCATATAATTGCGCAGTTGACGGTACGCTTCCGACACGTCGGTGTTTTCGCGTGACGGCGATTTCAGCTCGATGAGCACGAGCGGCAAGCCGTTGATAAAAAGAATAACATCTGGACGTTTATTGCTGTTTTCTATGTATGTCCATTGGTTGGCTACGATAAACGAATTGTTATCGCGGGTTTGGTAATCGATCAGGTACACTATGTCCGAGGTTTGTTCGCCGTTATGTAAGTAGCTTACTTCCACGCCGTTTTGCAGGTACTTCATAAATACCGAGTTCTTTTGCGGAAGGTCGGCATTTTCGAAATTATGGAGCTTATACAGCGCGTCCGCTATCGCCGCGTCGGGCAGTTTCGGATTGATTCGCCGCAAAGATCGTTCGAGTTCGCTCTCGTACAGCGGCTTGTAATAATCGCGCTCGACATCGGGACCATACAAATGCGTATAGCCCATGTCTTTGAATAACTCGATCACGGAGTTTTCATAATTTTCTTCGGTGAACGGCATATTGTTGTTCCTCCGTCTATGATTATAGCATATTCTCGCATAAAACTCAATCGTTTAGGTTTTCTATGCGATAAATGATAATTTAGCGGCTTAAATGTCTACGTCGGAAACATCAATTTCGCCACTCATAAGTTTGGGTAAA
>NZ_CALPCH010000011.1 GCF_943193005.1 Pumilibacter intestinalis | reverse complement strand
CGAGAGAAAGCGGCAGATACTTGTACTTGTTCCATGCAAGGGATTGCCGCGTCGGGCTACGCCCTCCTCGCAATGACATTGTTGCCCGTTACGCCGTCATTGCGAGCGAGTTTACCGGCGTTGCCCGTTACGCCGTCATTGCGAGCGAGTTTACGAGCGCGGCAATCTCATGCGAGAGAAAGCGGCAGATACTTGTACTTGTTCCATGTGAGGGATTGCCGCGTCGGGCTACGCCCTCCTCGCAATGACATTGTTGCCCGTTACGCCGTCATTGCGAGCAAGTTTACGAGCGCGGCAATCTCATGCGAGAGAAAGCGGCAGATACTTGTACTTGTTCCATGCAAGGGATTGCCGCGTCGGGCTACGCCCTCCTCGCAATGACGAATCGAACGACACAGTTTCGGTTTTTCGGATTTAGCTTTATCGCTTCCCGCAGGGAAGTCGTGGAAGGTGGGGTTTCAAAAGGGGCGGAGCGCGTCGAAATCGCTCCGTCCCCTTTGCGGTTTTCGCAAGCCTTTTGACGCCAAAAGGCTTATTTTCCTACCTTTCATATAAAGGTTTAACGCCGAGCGGCGGGCAGGAGTAAAACCAATCGGCGTAATCCAAATCGTGCTCGGCAAACAAAAGAGCGGTAACGGTGAACACCTGCGAGAAAAAGCGCATAAATCCGGTATCCAAAAGCGCGGTGAGCACAATAGCCGCCGCGGTAAGTCCCAAGAAAAAGCGGGCAAGCGTAAGCTTTCTTAGCATAAGCCGCACCGTTTCCACGCGGTAAAACGCGTAAGTGAGAATACCCACGAGTCCGCCCGCGGCAAGAAACTGTATGGGCGTGTTATGAAAAAAGTAGCTGTGAGTATTTCCGCCAGTGTGGTCTATAAAGTGTTGCCCCACTCCGAATATGGGATTATCGGCAAACAAGTCGAAACCGAGTTCCCAAATTTCAAACCTGCCGCGGTCGTTAAACCCGTTTTGAAGATAAAATTCGAGCATGCCGAATATCTTCTCGTGCAATAAGACAAACGCGAGCAACGCCGCCGCGCAAACCGCGCCCGCGGTTATCCAAATCTGCCTGCGGTTTTTCGCCTTTATGCACGCGGCAATCACGCACGCCGCGCCCACGGGCGCACTGAACAAAAGAGCCGCGCGACTGAACGTAAACACAATGCAAATTTCCATACACACGGCAAAAAGCAGGTAAAACCACGGGTGCTTTTCTTCATTGCAAGCCAAATAAAACACAAGCGGTACGGTTTGCAGTATTGCCGCACCCACGTTGTTGCTTATTCCCCAGCCCGTTATTATCTCGCCTTTATCGGTAAACCCGCCGTCTATGAGCGGCTTGTTGAACAAATAAGTAAGCGCGAGGTCGGCGCATATCACCGCTCCCGCCGCGGCTACGGCAACGGCAAGATAGGTAATCGTGTTTTTATTGCGCTTTATCACCGAGCGCAGGAAGAAGAACAGTATGCACAGCGGCGCGATTTGCACAAAGGCGTGCAACAGCGAGTCCGCTTTGTAGCCGCTCGAGAAAAAGCCGCTCACCAAAAGCCCCAAACCGAGCGCAACCGTAGCCGCGCCCAATCTGCCGCCGTACCTCAGCCGCTTAAAACCGCCGCGTATGCACATATGATATATTATGGCGGCAAACAGCCCCGCCCCGTATATGCAAAACATACATATGCTCAACGGGTCATATGTTTGACCGTTCCTGTACCAGCTCATAGAAGGCACAAAGGGCGAAAACAGCACGGGCACTATTATAGGCGTCGCTTCGTCGCACAGCAAAAACGTAGCTATGCACGCAAGCGCGAGTATGCCGTAAGAAAGCGCGTCCAAACTCAGCGCGTAGCACAAAAACACGCATAACGCAATCGCGGATATGTAGTAGGGCGAATAAAGGAATTGCGCGACGGCTTTGCCGAACGCGCTCTTTCTAATCCGCGAAATAAGTCCTTCGTTTGTTTTTCCTTTAAGTAACAATTCGGGCATTTTACTTTACCGATACCGAACGCCCGCATCCGTGCGCGGCTATCTCGGCATTGTGAGTGGCAAGCATTTCCGCCGCGGCTTTGTCGCGGAACGCGCTCGGAACTATTTCGAATATCTTGCGCTCCGTGCCCCGCTCGTCTTCGGCAAACGCGGCGGCTTTAAGCTCGTCAAGCTGTCCGTTGAAAATATTAAGGTCTATCTTTTCAAGACGGGTTACGAATATGCCCTCGTGTTGCGTGCGGTCAACCGTTTCTTTGTCGTACCTAAGTTCCTCGAACAGCTTTTCGCCGGGGCGCAAGCCCGTAACCTCTATCGCTATATCCTGCTCGGGTATAAGACCGTTTATGCGTATTAAGTCGCACGCAAGGTCGTAGATGTAAATGGGTTCGCCCATATCGAGCACGAACACCTCTCCGCTCGAGGCGAGCGCGCCCGTCTGCATAACGAGCCGCACCGCCTCGGGTATGGTCATGAAATATCTCTTTATATAGCGGTCGGTAAGGGTTATCGGTCCGCCCTCTTTTATCTGCTTTAAGAAAATGGGTATAACGCTGCCGTTGGAGCCGAGCACGTTGCCGAAACGCACCGCCGCCATCTGCATGTTAAACACCTTGCCGCGCGACTGCACAACCATTTCGGCAAGCCGCTTGCTCGCGCCCATCACGTTGGCGGGATTAACCGCCTTATCGGTGGAAACGAGCACAAAGCGTTCCACGCCCGCCGCCTCGCACTCCTCTATGGTGTTGAGCGTGCCGAACACGTTGTTCTTTATTGCTTCGGTGGGAGCTATTTCCATCATGGGCACGTGCTTGTACGCCGCCGCATGAAACACAATCTGCGGCTTATACACAGCCAAAGTTTCGCGCAGTTTGTCGCGCTCGCGCACCGTTCCTATCACAAGCGAGTACCTGTCGGCGTACTTGTTCTTGAATTCTTCGTTGAGAAAGAACATGCCGTTTTCGTGCATGTCGAACACAACGAGATGACGGCACCCGTATTTGAGTGCCTGGCGGCAAAGTTCGCTGCCTATGCTTCCCGCGCCGCCCGTTACCATAACCACTTTGTCTTTAACGGCGGGGTTCATCAGCTCGTCGCGCACCTTGAATTCGTCGCGCCCGAGCAGTTCCTCTATTTTAAGGTCGCGAAGCGAAATCGCGCCGCCGCTCACGTCACTCGCGTTGGTGATATCGGGCATAACCTTAATGGGAATATCGAATTTTTTGCACTTGGAGAACATGCTCCTAAGTTCGGTTTTGGAAAGCGTCATTATGGCTATAACTATGGTTTGAGCGCGGTATCTCGCCACAACCTCGCCGAGATTGTCCATGCCGCCCTCCACTTTTATGCCGTATATCTTCTTGCCCTGTTTGTCGGGGTCGTCGTCTATAAACGCCACTGGAAAGTAGCCGTCTTGCGGATTGTTGATAAACCTGTTCACAACGAGCGAACCCACGTATCCCGCGCCTATCACAACAGTGCGCTTCATGTTCGAGTCGGGCTTGTCCTTGCCCCCCACGAGCCTGCGAACGTACGTCACATAATTCACTATGCCGTTGATAAAACGCGTCACGCCCGAAAATATGGCGGAAAACAGCAAATACATCAGAGCGAGCGGCACCCACAACTCGAAATCGAACGCCACGCCCATTATAACTTTGAATATGATTATTATGCCGAACGAGGCAAAGTAGGCAAACGCGAATTTGAAAAATTCCACCCGCCCCGCGTATTTCCAAACCGAATTGTAGCAGTCGAAAAACACAAGCATCGCCACGGTTATCATAACCATAACGAGCATTGCTATCCACTCGAAACTCGCGTATCCGCTCGGCGGGTCGAGCCTGTAAAACATTATGGCGCGAGCCGCCCAGTATGCGCCGAACGCAAAAAGAACGTCTAAAGCGGCTACTATTATAACCGATTTGAGCTTAGGCGACGAGTGCCGGTCTTTTCTTTTGTCTTTTTTCTGCCCCATTCAATCCTATCCCGATACCGACGCGCGGTTATTCTTCTTCTATATTGTAACGTATATAAGAATTGGTTCCCACAAAACTCTTGCCGGCGTTTTCTATCACCGTGCCCACAACCTTTTCGGGCGAAGCCATTTCGAGAGCCGCGCCGAGCACGTCGGGCGCGCGCATCGCGCTTTGGTCTACGGCAAACGCCGTCTTGTCGCTCACTCTCGCAAGCACGCCGAGAGAGCCGTCGCCGCGGTAAGCCGCGCAGATTATTATGCGGTCGTACTTATCGGAGAGCGCGTTCATCTTTTCGGTAAAACTCAACGCCTTGGCCCAGGACTGACCGCCCGCAAGCTCGTCTACCCCGAAAGAACTTTGCACGCAATTCTCGAGCGGCGCACCTTCGAGATACTCGTTAAACGTATCTTTGCTTCCGCTTATTCCCGTGTGCGTAAAATCTATTTTAAGAGTGTTAAGACCCGCCGCGTTGGCGTATTCGGCATACAAAGCCGCAAGCCGCCTGCTCGTGTCTTCGCTTCCCGCAAAGAGCAATTTTTTCGCGCCCGTCATATCGCAATCTATGCGCGGGCATACCTTGTTGGTTACCGCGCCGCGCGAAACCTCATACAGCTTTTCGCCGGTGAGAGCCGCTATATCTCCGTAAGAGGTTATGCGCTTGTCGGCAAGATAAACCGCAAAAATTATCAATAAGCCCGCCACAAGCCCTACCGCCGCGCCCACGAGTCCGTTTGCGATTAAGCCCGTATCCATATCTTCGGTAGCCGTAAGTTCTTTAACGGTGGTTTTGGCTATCTTGTTCTCCGTGTTAGTGCCGCGAGCGAGTATAGGCTCGTGTTTCACCGCCTTGTCATAAGCAGCGTCGATATAATTTCTTACCACCTTTTCGGAGAACGCGCTTTCGTTGGTTAAATCGTCGGTTTTCTCGAGAGTGAACTGCACGTACAAATAGTCGCCCGACGACCAAACGCCGAGAGCCTCGTAAAACTTTTCTCGTGCCTTGGACTGAGTGAGCTTTTTGTTGTTCTTAAGCTCGCGCCATTCCTTTTCGAAATCGTCGTAAATGTCTTCGCGAACCTTTACCATTACGTCGAACGCGCCGTCTTTGATAGTGCCGTAGAGTGCCGACGGATTGTCGGTCAAATCCTTTATATCGTCTACGAATACGCCGATGCCGCCTATAACTATATTGCCGCGGTAAGTTACGGTTTCCACGTCGTCCGAGAGTATGCCGTACAATATGCCGCCGCCCAAGCCCGCCACGGCGAAAATCACCGTTACAAGCCAATATCTCAGCGCATACACCAAATAATTCCTGAATGTAAACTCTTTTCTCATACTTAAAACAATTATACTATTTTGTTGCCCGCAGTGTCAATCTTTTTTATAGTATTCGCGTTTTTTGAGTGTTTTATATCTCGCCGCCCCTTTCTCATGCAGGGGATTGCCGCGCGGCTACGCCGCTCGCAATGACGTTTACGCACATTCCCGTCATTGCGAGGAGGGTAAAGCCCGACGAAGCAATCCCATGCAACAGAAAAGCACAGTTACTTTATCCGCCCCATGCAGGGGATTGCCGCGCGGCTACGCCGCTCGCAATGACGTTTACGCACATTCCCGTCATTGCGAGGAGGGCAAAGCCCGACGAAGCAATCCCATGCAATAGAAAAGCACAGTTACTTTATCCGCCCATGCAGGGGATTGCCACGCGGCTACGCCGCTCGCAATGACGGAATACCCGAAATAAATTGACAAATCCCCTCATATATTATACAATGGTAGCACTTATGATTTGCGGATTTACCGACGTAATAACACAGGCGCTTTTGAAAGTGTTCCGACTGCCCGAGCTTGTCACGATTTTTATATCCGTGCTCCCCATTGTGGAAGCCCGCGGCGCAATACCCATTGCATTCGGCTACGGAATAAAGCCGCCGTTTGCCCTTTTATACGCCTTTATAGGTTCGTCGCTCATGGCTCCCATACTGATTGCCGTGCTGTTGCCGTTCGTAAAGTGGCTTTCGCGCACCAAAATTTTCCGCAAAGTCGGGCAAGTGATATACGAAAAATTCGAGAAGAAAGCGCAGAGTATATCCACCGAAGGCACAACCGACTCCCCTGTCATTGCGAGAAGCGAAGCGCCGAAGCAATCTCATTCTAAGAGCCCGAAACCCTCCGACCTCAAAAAAATGCTCGGCGTGTTCGCGTTCGTGGCAATTCCCCTGCCGCTTACGGGCGTGTGGACGGGCAGCGCGGTTGCCGCGGTAACGGGCTTAAAATACCCCAAAGCGCTCGCGGCCGTGGTGGCGGGCAACCTCGTAGCCACCGCGATAATCACCCTTTTGTGCTGGTTCTTCTCCGATTACATAGATTGGATAATACTCGCAATAGGCATAATAGCCGTAATAGTTGTTACGGCGCTCATAATAAAAATCATTCTTCACAAATCGCCCGAACAATCGGCGGAAACGGACCAAACCGAGGAGCAAAAATAGAAACATGTGCGGCATAGTAGGATACACCGGCAAAAATCAGGCAACACCCATACTCATAGACGGGCTCGAGCGGCTCGAATACCGCGGCTACGACTCGAGCGGCATAGCGGTATCTAACGATAGCGGCATAGAAATCATCAAATCCAAAGGGCGGCTGTTCGAGCTCAAAAAACTGACGAACGGCACAAAGCCCGAGGGCGTAACGGGCATAGGTCACACGCGTTGGGCAACGCACGGCGGACCGAGCGACGAAAACTCGCACCCCCACTACAGCCGCGACAAAAAGTTTGCCGTGGTGCATAACGGCATAATAGAGAACTATCTCGAACTGCGCGAATTTCTGTCCGAGCGCGGCTTCACATTCCGCTCGGAAACCGACACGGAAATAGTATCGATGTTGCTCGAATATTATTACGGCGGCGATATGCTCGACGCGATAATAAAACTGCGCAACAAAATAAAGGGGTCTTACGCGCTCGGCATTTTGCACGATGGCGAGGGCGGCGCGTTTTACGCTCTGAGAAAGGACTCGCCGCTCGTGATAGGCTTGGGCGAGGGCGAGAATTTCATAGCCTCGGATATACCCGCCATTCTACCCTACACTCGCAAGTTCATTATTCCCGACGAAAAGGAAGTTGCGGTAATCACGCCCGAAAAAGTTACGGTATACAACCGCAACAAAGAAACAGTCGAAAAGAAAATCACCGTGTCCGACCTAAGCGCGGACGCCGCCGAAAAAGACGGCTTTGCGCACTTTATGCTCAAAGAAATTTTCGAACAGCCGGGCGCGATAAAAAAGACGGTGCACGACCGCATAACGCCCGACGGCATAAAGCTCGACGGCGTGAAACTGAACGGCAACGATATCCGCAAAATTTACATGGTTGCGTGCGGAAGCGCGTATCACGCGGGCGCGGTGGGCAAATACTTTATAGAAAAGCTCGCGCGATTGGAGGTGGAAACCGACCTCGCGAGCGAATTTCGCTACCGCAATCCACTGCTCGGGAGCGACTGTCTAACCGTAATAATAAGTCAGTCGGGCGAAACCGCCGACTCGCTCGCCGCCCTGCGCGAAGCCAAACGCCGCGGGAGCCGAGTGCTTGCGGTGGTAAACGTGGTGGATTCCTCCATTGCCCGCGAAGCCGACGACGTGCTCTACACCCGCGCAGGTCCCGAGATAGCCGTGGCAACCACAAAGGGCTACACCACGCAAGTTGCCGTACTGTATCTTTTGGGGCTTAAACTCGCGCACGACCGCGGCACGGTATCCGCCGACGAATACTCGTCACTGCTATCAGAACTCAAGCGCGTGCCCGAAAAACTCGGCGCGTTTATAGACGAAATCAATCCGCAGGCGCAGTACCTTGCGGGCAAATACTATCCCGCGCAAGACGCCTACTTTATAGGGCGCGGAGCGGACTGGTCGGCGGCTCTCGAGGGCGCGCTCAAACTCAAAGAAATATCGTATATTCACGCGGAAGCATACGCCGCGGGCGAACTCAAACACGGCACAATATCTTTGATAGAAAAAAACTCGCTCGTGCTCGGCATAGCCGCCGAACCCGCCCTGCGCGAAAAAACGCTTTCCAATATTAAAGAGGTGCGCTCGCGCGGCGCGGCGGTGATAGGCGTGACCGACTCGCCCGACTCCATAAAAGCCGAATGCGACGATATGATAACTCTGCCCCAAACCCACCCCGCGCTCACGCCGTTGTTCACCGCGGCGGCGTTGCAATTATTTGCTTACTACGTGGCGGCGGCTCGCGGCGGCGATATCGACAAGCCCCGCAACCTCGCAAAATCCGTCACCGTGGAATAGCGATACCGTTTCTCTCCCCGTCATTGCGAGGGCATTTATGCCCGTGGAATAGCGATACCGTTTCTCTCCCCGTCATTGCGAGGGCATTTATGCCCGTGGCAATCCCATACATCAGAAAGGAAAAAAATCATGAAATACGCAGTAATATTGTTCGACGGCATGGCGGACTACCCCGACCGCAACGGCGAAACGCCCATGAGTCTTGCCTGCAAACCCACCGTAGACTCGCTTGCGGCGCACGCCGAAGTAGGTCTTGTGTGCACCGTGCCCGAAGGCTTAAAGCCGGGCTCCGACGTGGCAAATCTCTCCGTAATGGGCTACGACCCGCGCGAATGTTACACGGGCAGGTCGCCGCTCGAGGCTCTCAGCATAGGCATAGATTTAGACGACGACTCGGTTACCTACCGCTGTAATCTCGTAACGCTCTCGGACGAAGAAGCCTACGAAGACAAAACCATGCTCGACTATTCGGCGGGCGAAATCAGCACCGAAGAAGCTCGCGAGCTAATAAACTATTTGAGCGAAAACCTCTCAAGCGACGAGCTCGAACTGTTTTCGGGCGTGTCGTACCGCCATTGCTTAAAGCGCAAATCGGGCGTTACGGGCGCGATACTCACTCCCCCGCACGATATTTCCGACCGCAAAATAGCCGACCACCTGCCGCACGGAATGTATGCCGCGCAACTGCTCGGCATAATGAAAAAGAGCCATGAACTGCTCAAAAATCACCCCGTAAATCTCAAGCGCATCGCAAGCGGCAAAAATCCCGCAAACTCCATATGGCTTTGGGGCGAGGGCACAAAACCCAAGCTCGCGAATTTCAAGTCGTTCACGGGCTTATTAGGCGCGGTAATATCGGCGGTAGACCTCATAAAGGGCATAGCGATAGGCGCGGGCATGCACAGCATAGACGTTGAAAACGCCACGGGCACAATTCACACCGATTTTGCGGGAAAGGCTCAAGCCGCCGTAAACGCCCTCAAAACGCACGACTACGTATACGTGCACCTCGAAGCTCCCGACGAATGCGGACACCAAGGCGACAAAGCGGGCAAAATTCTCGCGATAGAACTTATCGACAAATTCATAGTAAAACCCGTATACGAACACTTGCGCAACTGCGGCGACGATTTCAAAATTCTAATCCTTCCCGACCACGCCACGCCCTACACTCTCAAAACGCACACGGGCGAACCCGTCCCCTATCTGCTCTACGAGTCAAACCGCGAGCACAAAGGCGTGAACACGTTCACCGAAAAAACCGCCGCCCAAACGGGCAATTCAATCGAATACGGTTTCTATCTCATAGACCGTCTATTAAACCGCAAACACAAATAATACAAAAGAGCGTCGAACCCAACCGACGCTCTTTTATTATCATAATGGTTTTATAACGCGCGTATGCTCGCAACGGGCGGTTTGCGCGAATAGAGCGCAACGGGTATTACCGTTGCCACAAACGCGGTAACGAGCGTAATGCCGAGTATGCACAGCACCGAGAGCGGACCGAACAGCAACAGGTTGGTGGATATCATAGCCACGTTGTCGGTGAGCACCCAGTTTAACAGAGCGCAGACTCCGAAACTCGCCGCCGAGGCAAGCACGAAAGCCACAGCCGCGATTATGAGAGCTTCGGCAAGGAATATCTTGAACACGTCGAGCGTGCGCGAACCTATTGCCCGCAGTATTCCTATCTCCTTTTTCTTAGCCGTGATAGAAGCCGATATAAAGTTAAACATGAGCAATAGCGCAAACGCCGCAAGCACGATACCAATCCACATAAACACAGTGCTCATGCTCTCCACCATATAGTTAATCATGGTGATTTCCTGCATCAGCGCGTTTGTTATCACCGTTGTGGAGTCGTCCGCCTCGCGCTTCTCGGTAAGCTCCACGAGTTCGCGGGTGTACGCGTCCGACTTGTCGGCGTACGGCACCATTATCGCCGAAACGAACGCTCCTTCGGGCTTAACGTATTCGGTTACGATTTTATCCTGCCAAATGTTGAGCGGGCGCACGAACAAATCCTCGTAAAGCGAGTCGGAGGCATAAAAGCCCTCGAACCCGTCCGAGAACATGAATATGCCCGCAATCGTAACATCTCTTTCCGAGTAATCGCTTTGGCTTATCGCCCTTATTTCGGGCATAGACAGCGAATGTTTTTTAACGAACGCGTTCAACTCCGCAAGCGTTTGGAATATCATTTGTTTGTCCGCTTTTTGGGCGGCTTTGTATATTTTTTCGCACAGCGGCATTACGCCGTCTTCGGCATAATAATATTCGTCGAAACACTCTTCGCCTTGATGCAAATTCACGTACTCGTTAAAATAATTGTACATCGTCTCGAAATAATCGCCCGAACTTATGCCTATGCCGTTTTCGGGCAACGCCGCAAGTTTTTCGCCGTCCGTTCCGTATAACGCAATTGGCGCGGAGCTCGAATATTTCGCTATGCGGTTTAAGCTCGAATACCGACCTACGGTGTTGTTTCGCCCATCGAAATCGTAAACGAGTTCCACGCTGTTTTCGTTGTAATCGAAATATTCGTAAATATCCGAGTTTTCTCTGCCGGCGTTTTCGCCGAACTCCGCAAATTGTTCGCCGTTTAAGGCAATGCAAGCATACAGCAAGGCTCTTCGCTCGTTCATCCAATTATACGCTTGCTCGAGGTCGTCGTGTTGCCTGTTGTCTTTGGCGGCTTTTGCGAGAGCCTCGTAGTCTTTTAAGGTTGACGAGCCTTTGAACACGCCCGCTATGGTATACGTTTTTTCGTTGAAATACAGCTTTTTGCCAATCGCGCTCTCGTAAGACTCGCTAAGCTCGTAATAGCCTTCGCCGTCCATGGATTCGAAATTGCCCGCGCGCAGACTTTCGAACACAAAGTCGGATATCGCGCACTCGTTGTCGCCAAGCTCGAGCCTGCCCGCAAGCGGCTCGGCGGAGGACGGCAACCAAACCGCTCCGCTTATCTCCGAGCTGTAATATTGCGAGGCAAACGAGGAAAGTTCGAGATTTATTCTGTAGCCGTTGCACGCAACGGAAGCAACCGAGTCGGGATATTTCTCGCGCAGTTTTTTCACCTCGTCGAGAGTGTACTCGGTGGTCTTAACTCCCTCGGAAGAATATTGCACCTCTCCGTTTTCCACTATATCGTTGCGGAAATGATACCCCTTAGAAAGCGCGATGTAATCGTAATCGGAGTCGCGCAACGAACTAATGGAAACCTCGGTGTTATCGTAAAGTATCATTGTGGAAAACACGCCGAACAGCATAAACGCCATAACCGAAAGCAGTATGGTAAACGCCAAACGCACGGGCTTGCTTTTGAGACTGCTCGCGCCCATTTTGACCGCGTGGCGAACGGGAAGCCGCGAACGTATCATCTTCTTTTCGTTCGCCGAATACTCGCGCACCTCGGGCTGACATTGGGTTTCGCCGAACTCGCCGCCGCGAAGGTCGCGCGTAATGTTGTCCACCTTTTCGCGCGACGAGGTGATTACCGCGCCGCCCTTGTTTTTGCTTAAAAATTCTTTTATGCTCGCAAATTCTTCGTCCGTGAGCGTTGCGCCCGACTGCACGCAAACGGTGTCCGTGCCCACGAAACGCACGTTTTTCCCGTCCGCCTGCTCGTCGGCACAGCGGGTCATATCCGAAATTATCTTGCCGTCTTTAAGCTCTATTATGCGGTCGCCGTACTGCTCGGCAAACTCGCGGTCGTGCGACACTACGAGCACGAGCTTGTTTTCCGACAGCTTTTTGAGCGTGTCGAAAACCTGCCTGCCCGTGTTCGAGTCGAGCGCGCCCGTCGGCTCGTCCGCCATTATTATCTCGGGATTTTTCACGAGCGCGCGGGCTATGGCAACGCGCTGTTTTTGACCGCCAGAGAGCGTGTTGGGCTTGCGGCGGGCATACTCTTTCATCTCCACGTCGTCGAGTATCTTCTCGATTACCTCGGGGTCGCGCTTGCGGTGCTGAAGCTCGAGCGCGAGAGCCACGTTTTCCTCTACCGTGAATTCTTCGAGTATGTTGTATTCCTGAAAAACAAAGCCCACAAAGGTGTTGCGGTAGCTGTCAAAGTCGAAATCGCCCTTATCCGCGCTCGATTTCCCTTTTATGAGAATTTCGCCGCCGTCCATGGTGTCGAGTCCGCCGCACACGTTCAACAACGTGCTCTTGCCGCTTCCCGACTTACCGAGAATAAAAACCATTCCTTTCTCGGCAAACGTAACCGAAACGTCGTCGAGAGCTTTGGTTTCCGTTCCGCGCTTTGTTTTATACGTCTTTCGTAAGTGCCTTGCTTCGAGCATTTCATCCTCCCTTTATTTATAAGATTACAAATAAAGTATACTCGAATACTACCCCCCCCCGTCAAGCGTTTGAAATCGATTTATGTTATTTTTATATTCTTACGCAAACGCCGTTGTCGCGCAGGTATTTTTTCAACTCTCCTATATCTATCTTATGATAATGAAACACCGAGGCGGCGAGCGCGGCGTCGGCTTGCGCAAAAGTGAACGCTTGGGCAAAGTGGCTCATGTTTCCCGCGCCGCCCGAGACGATAACGGGGATTTTCGCGCTCGCACTCACCGCGCGGGTAAGCTCGCATTCGTAGCCTTTGTTGGTGCCGTCGCGGTCTATGCTCGTGAGCAGTATTTCGCCTGCGCCCCGCATTTCCGCCTCTTTCGCCCATTCGAGCGCGTCAAGCTCTTCTTCCCGCCTGCCGCCCTGCGAGTATACGCGATACCTTTCGCCCTGCTTTTTGGCGTCTATCGCAACCACAACGCACTGCCTGCCGAACTTGTCCGCAAGCCTGTTTATAAGCGAGGGGTCGCGTATCGCCGCCGTGTTTACCGATACTTTGTCCGCGCCCGCGCGAAGTATCGCCGTCGCGTCCGATTCGGTGCGTATGCCGCCGCCCACGCTAAGCGGTATGCTGAGCCGCTCGGCAACCGCCGACACGGTGTGCGCAACCGTTTCCGCGCCGCGCACCGAAGCCGTTATATCCAAAAAAACTATTTCGTCCGCGCCCGCCTTTTGATACGCCTCGGCAACGCAGGCGGGATTGCCCGCGTCCGTAAGGTTAACAAAATTCACGCCTTTTACCACTCTGCCGTCTTTCACGTCCAAGCACGGAATTATTCTCTTTGCCGTCATGCGTTTTCCTCCTCGCATATTCGCATGAAATTGCGCAGTATCTTTGCGCCCGACTCGCCGCTCTTTTCGGGGTGAAACTGCGTTGCGAACACGTTGCCGCGCTCCGCCGCCGCGTCGAATATTTCGCCGTACTGTGCCGCCGCCGCTCTGCACCCCTCGGAGTGCACGCCGAACGAGTGCACGAAATACATGAATTCGCCGCTATTCACTCCTTGCAAAAGTCTGCCGCCGCAGTCGAATATATCCGTCCAACCCATGTGCGGAGTTTTGAGTCCCTCGGCTTTCAATAAAGTCACTTTGCCGGGCAGTATGTTAAGCCCTTCTTCGCCCGGACTCTCCTCGCTCTCCGAAAACAGAATTTGCATGCCGAGGCATATCCCGAGCAAAGGCACGCCGCGCTTCGCCGCGCCTTTTATAGCTATATCGAACCCCGAATCGCGGAGCGAACGCATTGCGTATCCGAACGCGCCCACGCCGGGCAGTATTATTCCGCCGCAATCGCACAGTTCGCTCGGACTTTCGGCCACAAACGCGTCCGCGCCCGCACGCCTGAGCGCGCACATAACCGAGTGAAGATTGCCCGCACCGTAATCTATTACCGCCGTTTTTCCTTTCGCGTTGTTCAAGCGTCTGCCTCCCGCCCGTAATTTTCTATATATTATATAGGTTTTAGCCTCGGCTTGTCAAATTTTTAAGCTCTCACATTGACATTTTGCTTCCGCGGTGTTATTATATAGTTATGTATCCTTATCTTTTCGGAGTGGAAGCCCTCCCCATGTACGGCATTTTGCTCGCGCTCGGACTGCTCGGCGCGGTTTTGCTGTTTAAGTTCATATGCGCAAAAAAGCATGTGGACGACGACTCGTATACTTTCTATTCCCTTTTGGGCATAGTGAGCATTGCGCTCGGCATAGGCGGCGCGGCTCTCTTTCAGGCGTTTTACGACTTTATAGAAACGGGAATTTTCGAGTTCTCGGGCTTAACCTTTATGGGCGGACTCATTACGGGCGTGGTAAGTTTTATTTCGGGCACGCTCATATTCGCAAAGCCCGCGGTGAAACGAAACTTTTTCAAATGCGGCTCTTTCGTTGCGCCGTGCATCGTGCTCGGTCATATGTTCGGGCGGCTCGGCTGTTTTTGCGCCGGCTGTTGCTACGGCAAACCCACTCTCGGCGCGTTCGGCGTGCAGTTCCCCAACCTCGTGCACCGCTCGCAGTATATTGCCACGGGCGGCAGAGCTTATCCCACGCAGTTGTTCGAAGCGGCGTTTTTGGCTTTGCTTCTCGTTGCTATGCTCGTGATTTTGCTTAAGTTCGATATATACAAACCCCTCCTTCCCGTATACGGCATATCTTACGCAATATTCCGCTTTTTGATAGAGTTTATAAGAAACGACGAACGCGGCAAACTTGTACCCGGTCTTACGCCCTCGCAGTTTCAAGTGCTCGTGCTCTGCATAATTTCCGTAACGCTTTTAATACTCGTATATGTGTTTAACATAATACCCTTCGCCAAAGCGAAAGACAAAAAAAGAGAGGAGCAAGCTCCTCCCGAAGAATAAACAATACATTATTCTCTCTTTCCCTTCCAAATACAAGACGACGCGGCTTTGGCGGCTTCGTCAAGGCAATCCGCGGCGGGCACGCCTTTGCCCGCCTTTTCTATTGCGGCGGGTATATAGGTAAGCGTGAGAGCCTCGTAGCCGCAAAGGTCGGGCGCGGGCGACGCTTTGGAAAGACTGGTTATCGCGGCTTCGTCGTCGGAGTCCACCGCCTTTATTTCCTTTTGCGCCGAGTTGCATTTATACAGCGCGGAAATTTTATCCGACTCGGTTTGCAAGAATTCGAGTATCTTGAAAGCTCGGGTTTGGTTCTTGCAACTCTCGCTCATTGCGAGCGCAACGGTCTGCAACCTGTCCACTCCCAAAAGCGGCGAAAGCTCTATTTCCGCGTCGGGATATTTCGCGGCGTACGCCCTGCGCTCGAGCATAGTCATCACCGAATACGCCGCCTTGTCCTCGCCCATGGCTTCCGCGCTCTCGTCAACCGATTTGAAAATTTCCGTTAAGTCGGAAAGCGCGGCTTCGCCCTCGGGCGAAACGAATTCCAAGCGAGTCATGCGCGAGTTGAGCATTTTTCCGCCGTGCTCGTTCAGGGCCGCCTCGAACAAAAGCGACTGCTTTTGCGGCGATATCTTTTCAAACGAAGACACCCCCTTTTCTTCGAGCGATTTTGCCGAATCTTTCAGTTGCGCTACGGTTTGGGGCGCAACCGATACGAGCGAGCGGTTGGTTGCGAGCATGTACACGTCGGTAAACAGCGGAGCCGCCCAGCTCTTGCCCTGATACACGCAAGCGCGGCGGGCGGAGTCGAGAAGCTCGTCCGCCTTAATCTTGCTTAGCCGCAACCTGTCGCCTATCTCGGCGAGTTTCTTTTCCTCGGCAAGGTCGGGAAGCGAGTCCGCAAACACCATGAACACGTCGGGGGCTTCGTCGCGCTCCATTGCGTTTTGCAACCGCGAATCGAGCTCGTTTGCGGGCACAAACGAAAGATACGCGTCGGCGTCGAAGGTGCGGAGCATCATTTTAAGCTCGCTTTCCGCCGCCGCGGACGAGGGCTTAATGCACCACACCCGCGGCGCGGGCGTATCCTTTTCAGAGCACCCCGCCGCAGGCAAGAGGCACAGCAAACACATGAGTAAGCAAATAAACTTTTTCATGCCTCTATTTTGCGTAGCTCGCGCCCGTTTTATCCAAACTTACCGCTATTACTTGCCGCAACCCGAGCAACCGCCGCAACAACCGCCGCAGCCCGTCTTTTTGCTCTTATTGCGGCGCGCGCCCGCTCTCTTAAAGCGCAGTATACCTTTGTTAGCGAGAACAATAAGCGTAATAGCAACGCCTACCGCCGCCGCCCATATAAACGCGCTCCACCACCAATTGCCCATTGTGTATACCGCCGCGCCGACCGTGTAGCTCGTAACTATCCAAAACAGCAAAGTGAATTTGAACTTGCCTTTGGGCAGTTCGCCTTTGGTTGCGGCGCATGCGGCAAAGCACGGGATTGTGGTCATGTTAAAGGCTATAAACGCAATTATGCCCGCGCCGGTTATGCCCGTTGCCGAAATCATAGCCGCGGCGTCGGTCACGCCCTCTACGCCCGCAAGAGTATCGGGCACGAATATCCCGCCCACGTTCGCGCCGAGCGCGGCGATACAGCCCGCGAGAGTGCCGAAAGTGGCAATCACGTTTTCTTTGGCTATTAGCCCCGTTATGGCGGCAACGGCAAACACCCAACCGAATTCGCCGAGTTGCGAGCCGAACCCGAGCGGCGTGAACAACGGCTGAATAAAGCTGCCTATTTGCGCAAGTATGGAATTGTTCATGGCTTCGTCCTCGAGATATTTCCAACTAAAGCTCAGGTGCGAGGCAAGCCATATAATCACTGTGGAGGCGAAAATTACGGTAAACGCCTTTTTCACGAAATGTTTGGTTTTATCCCACAGGTGAAGCATTAGGTTTTTGAACTTGGGCAACCTGTACGCGGGAAGCTCCATGATAAACGGCGGCGTTTCGCCTTTGAGCGTGGTGCCGCGCATAACGAGCACGCTTACTATCGCAACCGCTATGCCCAAAAGATACATAGAATACGTAATGAGGTCGGCGTTTCCGAACCCTATTTTAGCGCACAACGCACCGCCGCAGGCGAGCAGTATGGGCAGTTTAGCCCCGCACGAGAAAAACGGTATCACCCGCAAAGTTGCCGTTCGCTCCCGCTCGTCGGCGAGCGTGCGAGTGTTTATCGCGGCGGGCACCGAGCACCCGAACCCCATAATCATGGGCATAAACGCTCTGCCCGAAAGCCCGAATTTTCTAAACAGCCTGTCGAGCACAAAGGCTATACGCGCCATGTATCCCGTATCTTCGAGCAAAGAAAAGAACATGAACAGCACGAGTATCTGCGGCAAAAATCCGAGCACCGCGAATATGCCGCCGAGTACGCCGTCGCCCACGAAACCGGTTGCCCACGCCGCCGCGCCGCCGTTCTCCATAAGGGTTACAACGCCCGACGAAATATGATTTAAGAACAAATTCAAAAAGTTAGTGAGTATCACGCCCGGCGAAAACACCGCGCCGTCGTAAAATATCGCCAGTATTTCAACGCCGAAATTGTTGTATATTATTTCGCCGTTTTCTTCCGCCGCAAGCCCGAGTTCAACGAGCGACGGCATCCAGGCTTGCCCCTCGGTAAACCCGTTCAGATAGAAAAGGTTTTCGGAAAAAGTGAGGTGAAATATAAGGAACAGCGCGAGCGCGAACAGCGGTATCGCCCATACCCTGTGAGTAAGCACTTTGTCTATCTTGTCCGACTTTGTGAGCTTTTCTCTCTTTGCTTTGGTCTTAAGAGGAGCAAGACGACTCGAAATAAAATCGTACCTATCGGCGGCAAGTTTCGCCTCCGTATCGGCGTTTTCGTCGCAAGCCGCGATTTCGTTATGAGCCGAGCCGTCCTCCGTGCCGCGCTTTTGCGTAAGTTCGCCCGCGAGCAGGCAAACGCCCTTTCTCTCGGCTTTAACCGCGGCGGCGCGTTCCATAAGTTCTTTTATGCCCCTGCCTTTCGTCGCCGACACCGCAACCACGGGCACGCCGAGCTCTCTTTCGAGCGCGGCAACGTCCACCTTATCGCCCGACTTTTCCACCTCGTCCATCATGTTGAGCGCAACGACCACGGGCACGTCCGTTTCCAAAAGCTGCAAAGTAAGGTACAAATTGCGCTCGAGGTTGGTTGCGTCCACTATGTTTATTATGCAGTCCGCGCCGCCGCCGAGTATGTAATCGCGAGCGATTTTTTCCTCGGGAGTATACGGACTAAGCGAGTATATCCCCGGCAAATCCATTATGCCGAGCGGCTCTTTGCCTTTCTTATACGTGCCCTCCCGCTTATCCACGGTAACGCCCGGCCAGTTGCCCACGTGCGCCGTAGAGCCGGTAAGGGCGTTAAACAGCGTGGTTTTGCCGCAATTGGGATTTCCGCACAGTGCAAACGTTTTCATATCGCAATCTCCTCCTTCTTATTCCGTTGCCACGCAAGCCGCTTCGCTCTTTCGCAAAGTAAGCTCGTATCCGCGCAAAGTTACCTCTATGGGGTCGCCGAGCGGCGCGACTTTTTTTACGCTTATTTCCGCCCCGGGAGTAACTCCCATATCGAACAGCCTGCGCCTTATCCGCCCCTCGCCGTTCACCGCAACAACCCTGCCGCTTTCGCCCGGCTTTAACGCGCTTAAAAATTTTTGCATATATTTTTCTCCTTTTTTATATTGCGTATTTTTCTCTCGGCTGAGATTGGGCTGTCGGGCTACGCCCTCCTCGCAATGACCTCAAACTCGCACGTCATTGCGAGCGAGTTTACGAGCGTGGCAATCCCCTGCATGGAACACGTTGCCCTCGCACGTCATTGCGAGCGAGTTTACGAGCGTGGCAATCCCCTGCATGGAACACGTACTGTCACCCAACCAGTATACTTGCCGCGAGCGTTTTGTCGAGGCAAAGCCTGCCATCTTTCACCGTGACTATCACGTTGCCGCCGCTCGAACTCACGAGCGTTATGTTTCCGCCCTCGGTTATCCCGAGTTCGCTCAAGTGTTTTTTTACCCTCTCGGCAGCTCCCACTTTGCGTACCTTCATTATCTCGCCGCGCGGCGCAAACGCTATAGGCATAATTTTAATCTCCGTTAACATTTTTAATTACAGTTAACATTATACATCGGGTTTTCGATTTTGTCAACAAAAAGTTAACCGCAATTAATAAATTTTTTGTACGATTATTTTGTAGCCAAGTTCGGAAAAACGTGATATAATTTTGTATATGGAAAGTAAATCGTCTCAACTCACCGTTTCCGCGGAAGACTATCTCGAAGCCGCGCTTGTGCTCACTCTGCGCGGCGAGCGCATAAAAGTTACGAGCATTGCCGAAATGCTCGGCGTATCAAAGCCCGCGGTGACCAACGCGCTCGAAAGTTTGGCGGACAAACAACTGCTGATAAAGCGGCACTACGGCGATATATTTCTTACCGAGGCGGGAAAAGCCGAGGCGGAACGCGTATACGAAAAACACAAACTGTTGCGCGGCTTTTTGCAATCCCTCGGAGTAAGTCCGCAAAACGCCGAAATCGACTGTTGCAAAATAGAGCACGACCTTTGCGACGAAACTCTAAACTGCATTAAAAACTATATGAATAGCCGAAAGGAGATTTAATTATGGAAGATGAAGTAACAAACGTACCCACCCCCGCGGAAGAACTCAAAAAGCGGCAACGCGCGTTTATTCCCATAAACATTATCACTTGCGTGCTCGCGCTCGTAGCGGGACTCACTCTGCTGTTTACCCCCTTTCTCTCGTTTGACATGGGCGAGTTTATGCTTGCCGCGCAACGCGAAGAAGGCGACTACGACGACGATTACGCCTCCATGAACGAAGAAGACGTTGCTATGTATCTCGTGGCAAATTCGGGCGATTTGAAACTGTCGTTTACCCCCTTCGATTTCGCAACTTTCGCGTCCGACGAAAATCCCGTAAATACTTTGGTTAAAACCTCGTTTGTGGATAACGGACTTTTCGAAGACGCGTTCACGGTAGGCGTGGGCGCGGGCATGGTTGTAGTATTAGGTCTCGGCGACGGCACCGATATAGCCAAAGAAGAACTCGCAAACCTCGATTTGGAAGAACTTTCGAGCTTTATAAAAACTGCGGAAACGGACGAAGAAGCCGCGCGAAAAGAATTCAAGCAGTCTGCGATTAAATTAGCCCAAACTTTCGATTTGCAGCTTGCCGACGATTTTGACGCCCAAGCCGACAAAGCGTTCGACGAAATAGTTCAAGAAGGCAAAGCCACGCCCGACTCGCAGTTTTCGATGGAATACTTTGTTTGCTCCACTATAAGCAAAGGCACGAGCGAGACCGAAAAACCGATAACGGCAAACAGTTACGAAGAACTCGCCGAATATTTCGCAAACGAATATATGCCTTTGGAAGAAAGCGACGTTGCTACGTTTAAGCTGATTTGTTGGATTGTGTTCGGCATTGTGATAGTACCCGCGATTATGTGGCTGTTGCTCGCCCTGCTCTCGGGATTACACATACTGCTTAAAAACAAAACTTTCCTTACTTGGTACGTAAAACTGACGGGCTTCTTCCCCTGCCTGCTGTTCGGCGTAATACCCCTTTTCGCATCCTTGTTCGCCGACTCCGTGCAAGGCATAACGGCAGTATGCGGCGCACTCTCCACTATGACTTGGATTAGCGGCGCGTGCTTTATCGCGCTTGCGATACTCTCGGTGGCGTTTATTTATCCGCGCAGAAACAAGATACGCGCACTGCGCCGCAGCGTTTAATTTATTCGCGTTTAATTTATTCCGCAAACAACTTGCCGAGTCGGTTCATCATGGCGGCTTTGTGCGGAAGCAAAGAATGAGCGTAGCGGTTGAGCGTTACGCTCGGATTTTTGTGCCCGAGTATTTCGGAAAGAGTGCGCACGTCCATGCCGCACTCGAGTGCGCGAGTGGCGAAAGTGTGCCGTAGCGCGTGCACTCCGCGATGCTCTATCCCCAGTTTGCGGAGCATGCACTGAAACGAACGCTGAAAGGAACGCACCGTAACCGCGCCGCCGCTTTCGGTGGTGAATACGCACGCGCCGCACGCCGACTTTTTCATTTTTCTCAAATAGGGCAAAAGTTTGACGGGTAGGGGTATCACCCTGCGCGAAGTTTTGGTTTTGGGCGTGCTCACTATTTTGGAATACCCGCCCCGCCACGAGTCGCGGCAGGTCTTGTTCACGGATAAGTAGCCGTCGCACAGGTCTATATCGCGCCACTCGAGAGCCAAAAGCTCCCCTATTCTCAATCCCGTGTAAAGGCACAGCACAAATCCGAAATACTTTTTCTTGCTCGAAGAAAGCACGTATTTTTCTATCCTCTTTTGTTCGGAAACGGTAAGGCAGAATATTTCGCGCTCGGTAACTCGCGGGCAGATTATGCAATCGGAATACTGCCGCTCCAAAACGCCCGTTTTTTGCGCACGCTTGAGCGAAGCTCTCACCACGGTTACCGCGCCGAGCACGGTGTTTGGCGAATATCTTTCGCTTATTCGCCGCACGAACGACTGCAATACGTCGGCGGTGAGTTCGCTTAGCTCGCACTCCCCCAGCTCGGGCACAATTCTCAGACGCACCGCGTCGGCGTACGCTTCCGCAGTGCGCGGCTTTACCGCCGCGAGCGCACCGCTCTCCAGCCAATCATACAGCCACTGTTTGTACTTCATTTGTTTATATCTCCTTATTTAGAATATCGGCGCAACGAAAAAGACTGCGAACGGATTTGCGTTCACAGTCTTTTATTATAAACTAAAGGTTTGTTATTTGTTGTATTTGTCGTCGTCGCTCCACGAATACATTTTGCGCAGTTCCTCGCCCACCTTCTCGAGCGGGTGCTCGGCTTCCAGTCTGCGGGTTGCGTTAAAGTGCGCCCTGCCGTTGTTGTTCTCGGCTATCCAAGCGGATGCAAACGTGCCGTCTTGAATTTCGGAAAGCACCTTTTTCATTTCCTTTTTGGTCTCTTCGGTAATAATGCGCTTGCCTATTTGGTAATCGCCGTATTCCGCGGTGTCGGAAACGGAGTAGCGCATGAACTTAAAGCCGCCGCGGTAGATTAGGTCTACTATGAGCTTCATTTCGTGTATGCACTCGAAATAGGCGTTTTGAGGGTCGTAACCCGCTTCAACCAAAGTTTCGAAGCCAGCCTTCATAAGCGCGGTAACGCCGCCGCAAAGCACCGCCTGCTCGCCGAAAAGGTCGGTTTCGGTTTCGCACTTAAAGGTGGTTTCGAGCACGCCCGCGCGTGCGCCGCCTATTCCCGCCGCATACGCAAGCGCGATATCGAGAGCCTTGCCGGTCGCGTTTTGCTCAATAGCCACAAGGCAGGGCACTCCCTTGCCCTCGAGATATTCGCTGCGAACGGTGTGACCCGGCCCTTTGGGCGCAATCATAAACACGTCTATGTTTTCGGGCGGAACTATCTGCTTGTAATGAATGTTGAAGCCGTGCGCAAACGCGAGAGCTTTGCCCGCCGTAAGATTGGGTTCTATGTCCTCGCGGTAAAGTTTCGCCTGCCGTTCGTCGGGCGTGAGTATCATGATTACGTCCGCCTTTTTCGCCGCGTCCGCCGCCGTAAGCACGGTAAGCCCCGCCTTCTCGGCTTTCTCCCAACTCTTAGACCCCTTGTAAAGCCCCACAACCACGTTTACGCCGCTCTCCTTGAGATTGAGCGCGTGGGCGTGTCCTTGCGAACCGTAGCCGATTATAGCAACCGTTTTTTTAGCGAGTAATTCGAGTTTGCAGTCTTTGCCGTAATAAATCTTTGCCATATATGTTAAACCTCCGAAAATGTAATTGCGAGCGTATATTTTGACTATTATACGCCCGCAATGCAAATTTGTCAATTTATTTGAATACATTTTACATATTTGTCTAATGTATGAGATTGCCGCGGGCGCATGCGCCCTCGCAATGACGTTATATTGCAAGTTCTCCTTCCGTCATTGCGAGCGAAGCGAAGCAATCCCGGCCATGAGAAACAATACTGCCGTTACACGTAACGCATGAGATTGCCGCGGGCGCGTGCGCCCTCGCAATGACTATTTTACTTTCTCACCGCGCCGGACTCGATTGCCGCTTTAGCCACCGCCGCGGCAACGGCGTCGTGCGCCCGCTTGTCGTACGCAAGCGGCAAAATGTAGTCGGGCTTAAGTTCGGCGTCCGACACGCAGGAAGCAATGCCCTGCGCCGCCGCAATCATCATTTGCGCGTTTACGGTGTTTGCCCTAACGTCGAGCGCACCGCGGAAAAGCCCGGGGAATACGAGCACGTTGTTGATTTGGTTGGGGTACTCGCTCGAACCCGTTCCCACCACCGCCGCGCCCGCCGCGAGAGCGTCGCGCGGGTTTATTTCGGGCACGGGATTTGCGCAAGTGAAAAGTATCGCTTTGTCCGCCATGGATTTTACCATTTCGGGCGTTACGCAGTTGGCAACCGAAACTCCTATGAACACGTCCGCGCCGCGCATGGCGTCGGCGAGTTTGCCCGTAAGTTTGCGGCGATTGGTTACTTTGGCTATCTCCTGCTGAGCGGGATTTACCGAGGTATCGCCCTCGCATATAATGCCTTTGCTCGCGCACATGGTAATATCTTTCACGCCCATGTTCAAGAGGAATTTGGCTATCGCAATTCCCGCCGCGCCCGCGCCGTTTATTACCGCTTTGATATCGCCGAGCTTTTTGTTCACAAGCTTAAGCGCGTTTATGAGAGCCGCCGCGGTTACTATAGCCGTGCCGTGCTGGTCGTCGTGAAATACGGGAATATCGAGTTCGGCTTTGAGCCGCGTTTCAATCTCGAAACAGCGCGGCGCGGAAATGTCCTCGAGGTTAATTCCGCCCCACGACCCCGCCATGAGTTTTATCGTGCGAATTATCTCTTCGGCGTCTTTGCTCTTAATACAGAGCGGATATGCGTCCACCCCGCCGAACGCCTTGAAAAGCGCGCATTTGCCTTCCATAACGGGCATGCCCGCCTCCGGTCCTATATCTCCCAAACCGAGCACCGCAGTGCCGTCGGTTATTACGGGCACGGTGTTCCACCTGCGAGTGAGCTCGAAACTCTTGTTTACGTCTTTGCTTATTGCAAGGCAGGGCTCCGCCACGCCCGGCGTGTACGCCACCGAAAGTTCGTCCCTGCTGCCCACCGGCACGCGCGAAACTATTTCAATCTTGCCCTTCCATTCTCCGTGCTTGATAAGCGACTGTTCTCTGTAATTCATTTTTTCTCCGCTACGTAAAATTATTTTGCGCGGCACAAGTCCGCCCGTGTAAAATTATACAACTTTCCCGCCCGCTAAGTAAAGCGATTTTCACTCTCCGAGCAAATACAGTTCGCGTATTTCGCAAACTCCTCGGTAGTCCGCCGTGCGCACGCCGAAACGCTCCCTGTGCAAAAGCGCGAGCGCGGCAATGTAGTCGTAAATATAACAGCGGTCGTTGTGCCGAGCCGCCGCCAGCTCTATAGAGCGGTTTATGAGTTTGTCAAGCAGTTTTTCGCCCGTGCGCCGCGCCGAAATATAATTGAACTCGGGCACGCGACAGGTATCCAAAGTTGCGCATATGTGCGGGCGGGCAAGCGACTTTACGAAAGCCTCGAGGTCGAGAGCTTCGTTGAATTCGTAGCCGTTGTAGTTGGGTTCTTCGGCTCTGCACCCGCCCATTATTACAATATCGCCCGCGGGCTGTTTCTCAGCCGTTGCAAGCACGCGTTCAACCATGGTGCACGGTCCGAGCGACAAAACCTCGTATTCGCAGTCGAGCATATCGGCGAGTTTTTCATACGGCACAACCGAAACGGGCGACTCGCAGTCGGCGAACAAATCGCCCATGCCGTCGTTTCCGTGCACCGACGGAAGCCTGCAAAAAGGTTGGGCGCACGCCGTTGTGTCGGCAATGCAAACGCCATCGAGCGATATCCCGTCGGCTTTTGCCGCCGCAAGAAGTTTTTTCGCGTTGGTAAGAGCGCGAGCCGCCTCCACGTTTCCGCCCACGGGCACAATATATACGCCCTCGTAACGCTCGCGGTTTTCGAGCACGTACACGGTTGCGCACGCGTCGTCAAGCCCGTAATCGGCAAATACAACAAGTTTCATTTTTCACTCCTTTCTACCGTATGGGATTGCTTCGTCGCTTACGCTCCTCGCAATGACGGGTTATGCGTTTTCCTGTCATTGCGAGCGAGCCGTGCGAGCGCGGCAATCCCTTACTTAAATCAGACGGGTTGCGCGTTTTCCTGTCATTGCGAGCGAGCTTTGCGAGCGCGGCAATCTCTTACTTTGAACCCGTTAGTATAACTTTATAGTAAACGTAGTGCCTACGCCCACGTTGCTCGAAACCTCTATTTCTCCGCCCATGGTTTCGGCTATGCTCTTGGCTATCGAAAGCCCCAAGCCCGTAGAGCCTTTCGCTCTGCCGCGGGCTTTGTCGCAACGGTAAAACCGTTCGAATATGTGCGGCAAATCCTCCGCCGATATCCCTATTCCCGTATCGGCTACGGTTATCTCGGCAAACTTTTCGCGCATGCGGCAACCCACCGTAATGCCGCCGCCCTCGGGCGTGTACTTAATGGCGTTGTCTATTATGGCTCGCAAACATTCGGTGAACAGATTTTTGTCCGTTTCCACAGTTATGGCGTTTTCGTCGCATACGCAAAGAATTTCGTGCGCGGAGTCCACCATTTTGTAGCTCTCCACAGTTTCTTCCACCACCTCGGAGAGATTGAAACGCGACGAGTTCAAATTAAAATTGCCCAGCCTGGCAAGGAGCAAAAGCTGTTCCACTATGCGCTTCATGTTCTCGCTGTCGCGAGCTATGGCTTCTATGCCCTCGTCCAAAATTTTGGGGTCGTCTTTGCCCCACCTGCGCAACATGTTGGCGTAGCCCTGTATAACCGATATGGGCGTTTTCAATTCGTGGCTCGCGTCGGCAACGAAATTCTGTTGCCGCAAAAACGACTGCTCGAGATTATTAAGCATATCGTTTATGCGGTTGGTAAGCTCCATCAGTTCGTCTTGGCTGTCAACCTGCTCGAGCCGAGCCGAAAGATTGTCGCCCGTCACCTCGTCTATGCTCTCGGTAATGGTGCGTATGGGCTTGAGCATAAATTGACTCGTAATCCAAACCATGGCGGCGTACAAAACGCTCACCACAACCACAAGCACAGAAGCCGTTATAATCAAAGTGCTTATATAGCCCTTCATTTCTTCGCCCGCGGTTTTATCCATGCTCGCTATGAAAAACACCGTAAAGCCCGCAAGCACTATGGCGAATATGAGCGAGTATATAAGAGTCATCTTCGCGGTGAGCGGCATGTTTATGGTGCGGAACATTTTGCGCACGCACCAAACTATGCCCGTTACGGGAAAGAAGATAATCTTAACGGCGGTAATAAATCCGTTCTTCTTTTTCGAAACGTTCGCCGCCTCTTCTTTCTCTTTCTTTATGGAGCTTATGGTGCGCTCTACGTCCGCGCCGTCGCCCGCGTTTTCCTCGCTCGGAAAAACCGACGTTGCGTTTACGGCTCCGTCGTGCGCCTGTTTTCTGCCTTTATTATTGCGTTCGGATTTGTTCATACCGCTTGCCGCCGCATTATACGTCGCGTATCACGTAGCCCGAGCCGCGCACCGTCTGAATTATTTTCACGCCGTAAACGTCGTCTATCTTGCTCCTCAAATATCTTATGTATACGTCCACCACGTTGGTGTTGCCGTAAAAATCGAAACCCCACACCGCGTCCAACGCCTGCTCGCGCGATATAACCACGTTGCGGTTTTCGAGCAAGTAAACAAGCAAATCGAATTCCTTTTTGGTGAGGTCTATGGCGTCGCTTCCGTAGCTTACGGTGTGCGCCTCCGTATCCATCTTGAGTTTGCCGTATTCGAGCGCGTTGCCGCTCGGAGTCATGCGCTTTTTCACGTTTGCGCGTATCCTCGCCAAAAGCTCCTCTATGGCGAACGGCTTGGTCATGTAGTCGTTTGCGCCGAGGTCGAGCCCCGCCACTTTGTCCATTATTTGGTCGCGGGCGGTAAGTATTATCACGGGCGTTTGCTTTACCTGCCTTAGCCTTCTCAGCACCTCTATGCCGTTGAGCGACGGCAACATTACGTCGAGCACAATTAGGTCGTATTCGTTGTTTACCGCCTCGTCGAGAGCCTCTCTGCCGTCGGCAACGCATTTGGTGGCGTATCCCTCGTGCTCGAGCTCGAGTTGCACGAACCGCGCTATGCTCGCCTCGTCTTCGACTATAAGTATCTTCATCTTATTCTCCAACTATCTCTATACGCATGGTGTTGGTATTGCTCGTTAAGCCTACGGGAATACCGCCCGTAATTACCACTAAGTCGCCGTTTTTCACGCAGCCGGTGGTTTTGGCGCGTTGTACCGAGTGGGAAATCATCTTCATGTAATCGGATTGCAGTTCGGTAAGCACGGGCACGACTCCCCAGTTCATGGCGAGCTGATTATACGCCTTCTCGCTGAGCGTGGCGGCTATTATAACGCAGTCGGGGCGAAAGCGCGAAACTTTGCGAGCGGTAAATCCCGACTGACTCAGAGCGATTATAGCCTTTGCGTTTAAGTCGAACGACGCCGCAACGGTAGCGTGACTGATAGCGTCGGTTATGGTCTTGATTTCGGGGTCGAGCGTTTTGAAACGGTTCTTAAAGTGTATCGAGTTCTCGGTTTTTTCGGCGATTTTCGCCATGGTCTTTACCGTTTCAACGCAGTATTTTCCCACCGCGGTTTCGCCCGAGAGCATTATAGCCGAAGTGCCGTCGTAAATGGCGTTTGCCACGTCGCTTATTTCCGCGCGGGTGGGTCGGGGATTGTTTATCATGCTTTCGAGCATTTGAGTCGCGGTTATAACTTTTTTGCCCTGCTTGTAGCACAACTTTATTATCTTTTTTTGAAGCGCGGGCAACTCCTCGAAGGGTATCTCCACGCCCATATCGCCGCGCGCAACCATTGCGCCGTCGCACTCGTCGGTAATTTCCTTAATGTTGTTTACGCCCTCGCGGTTCTCTATCTTTGCTATGAGCTGTATTTTCTCGCCGCCGTTTGCGTTCATAAGCTCTTTTACGAGTTTAACGTCTTGCGCGTTGCGAACGAAGCTCATGGCTATATAGTCCACGTCCTGTTTTATGCCGAACAACAGGTCGGCGCGGTCCACCTCGGAAACGTACGGCATATCTATAAACACGCCGGGCAGGTTAATGCTCTTGCGATTGCTAAGCTCCCCGCCGTGCGTTACCACGCATACTATCTCCTTTTCGGCAACCATATCCACTTTAAGCTCTATGAGCCCGTCGTTCAAAAGTATTACGTCGCCGCTCTTGACGAACTTGGGCAGGTCTTTGTAGGTTATGGATACGCGGGCGTTGTTGCCCTCGCACTCCTCGGCGGTGAGCGTAAAATAGTTGCCGTCGGTAAGATACGCCTTGCCGCCCTCGAACGTGCGCACCCGTATCTCCGGTCCTTTGGTGTCGAGCATTACGGCAACCGCCTGCCCCAGCTCTTCGCGAGCCTTTCGCACCATTTCGATACGCGCGGCGTGCTCTTCGTACGAGCCGTGCGACATATTTATGCGAGCCACGTTCATGCCCGCTTTCACGAGCCGTTTGAGAGTTTGATAGTTGTCGGTAGCAGGTCCGAGCGTGCACACTATTTTGGTTTTACGCATTTTGTTCTCCTTGTTTGTTTTTTCGCTTTATCGTCATTGCGGGTTTGCTTTGTCATTGCGGGTTTGCTTTGTCATTGCGAGGGGCTTGCCCCGCGGCAATCTCTTTCGCCAAAACCCGTACAGCGGCTATTCCTTTCTTTCGGCTGAGATTGCTTCGTCGCTTCGCTTCTCGCAATGACGTGTTTTTGCTTTGTCATTGCGAGGGGCTTGCCCCGCGGCAATCCCCCGCATGATACCCGTACTATTACTTTATGCTTTCCAAATCGAAAGGCGTGGCTTGGTATACGCAGTAGTTCAGCCAGTTGCCTATAAGCAGCGACTCGTGCGCCCGCCAGGTCATATCGGGCAGATTGCCGAGTTCGCCGTTTTTGTAATAATGCCGCGGCAAGTCGGTATCTATCCGCCCTCCCGCCGAATCGCGCACGAATTCGTTGTGCAGAGTGTCCGCGTCGTATTCGCCGTGCCCGAAAACGAACACCTTGCGCAAAGATTTGTCGGCGGCGAGATATACGCCCGCCTCGTCACTCTCGGCAAGCACGTCTATATCGGGGCAGGCGTGCAAATCGCATGCGGCTATCTGCGAGTGCCGCGAGTGCGGAGCGTCGAACGCGTCGTCGAAACCGCGCACGAGCGGATTTAATTTGTCGAGCACGCGAGCGCGGAATATCCCGAATATTTTTTTCGATACCACGTGCTTGTTTATGCCGTACAAATAATATATCGCCGCCTGCGCCGCCCAGCAAATGTACATCGACGAGTACACGTTGTGTTCCGCCCAGTCCATAATGCGCTTGAGTTCGTCCCAGTATGTCACGTCTTCATATCGCAGTTTTTCCACGGGTGCGCCCGTAACTATCAGTCCGTCGAACTTCATGCCCTCGCGCACGACTTCGTCGAAAGTGCGGTAAAACGCTTCCAAATGTTCGCGAGCCGTGTTCTTCGAGGAATAAGACGCCGTTTTGAGAAGGGTGAGTTCCACCTGAAGCGGATTGTTGGAAAGCAGTCGCAAAAGTTGAGTTTCTGTGTCTATCTTGTTGGGCATGAGATTAAGCACCGCAATCTTAAGCGGGCGTATCTCCTGAAACTCGGCGCGGTCGCTGTCCATTATGAAAATATTTTCGCTCGCGAGCGCAGCCGCGCTCGGCAATCCGCGAGGCACTTTTACGGGCATTCTTATCTCCTTTTTATAAGTTTACTATACCATTTGAAGCGCGTTTTGTCAACAAACTTGCCGCCGACAAACGCACAAAAATCGCCCGAAATTCGGCGGCAACGCATGCGCATATGTCAAATCGAGGTAAAAAACGCCCTCAAACGGTGATTTTACAACGTATTTATGCAAAAACCCTTATTAAAAGTTTGCAAAAAATCATAAAAAACCGTATAATATATACGTAAGAATAAAGATGATATCACGCAAAGGAGAACAAAGAACATGACGCCCAAACAACTCAAATTCCTCTCGCTGTTTGAAGCCATGAGCAAGGCGGACAGCCTCACCGAAGCGAACGTGAAAAAACACCTCACCTCGTTCATAAACCACGATTACGCGCTCGCGCTCGACGTGTGGGACTATCTCGCGTCCACTCGCGAACAAACGCTCGCATCGGACAAAGAAGCCGCCCAAACAATCGGCGCCGCCGCGCTCGACCTGTTTTACAAAAAAGCCGCTCAAAAAACGGTAAAGGCAATATCCGACCTTCCCGCCGTTCGCCGCGCGGTTTATCAATACTCGCCGTCGGCAGGCACGGGCACTGCGTTTAATATTTTGGTAGACCTGCTTTCGTCAAACAAGACCGACGCCGCCGACGATATATTAAAGTGCCTCGTAAAAAACGAACGCATAAAATACGGCCCCACGCTCAAAACCGCGCTCGAAAGACTGTTTATAGAAATACTCAAAAAGAACCCTTCCAAAAAGTTGGAGATGCCGCGCAAACTCTCGCAATTACTGCTCGCTTACGTTGCCAAAATCAAAACCGACGAACGCGCCATGCTCGAACAGCGCATAAGAGAAACTTTATAACTCCAAAAGAAAAAGAACGGAAAGCAATCGCCTTCCGTTCTTTTTATTTAGCTCGGTTTATTTCTTGGTGTACGTTATTTCCGTGCTGCCCTCGCCTTCCATGGCAATGGTTATCTTGCCGTCTTTAAGAGTGCCCGTTATGGAAGTCGAGCCCATGGTGAGAGTGATTTTGTCGCCGTCAACCTTGTACGTGCCCGTTCCCAAATCTTTGGTTTCCTCATTCGCCGTCATCTTCATCGTGAACTTATCTTCTTTAAGTTCCAACGTCATCGTCATGCCATTGGCGGAATACTCGTACACGCCTTCCGCGTTCTCGCCGCACGCCGCGAGCGAAAATCCCACGCACAGCGCAACCGCCAACAAACACAACACTTTTGCCACTTTCTTCATTTGACTATACGTCCTCCCTTTTTTGGTAAGGACATTATATACCCCCCCCCGACTTTGTCAACCGAATGAAAGCGTTTTTTTGAACTTTTTTTCGAATTTTACCCCTATGCTATTTTATCAGCCCTTAACCGCGCCTACGGTTATGCCGTTTATAAGAGTGCGTTGGAATATAAAGAACAGGATAACGCAGGGGATTGTCATGCCCACGCCCGCCGCGCTTTGCACGTTGGCGTAATTGTACATGTTCGAAATTTGCTGAAAAATTTTTTCAAAAAGATTTCGGGCTACTCGAACAGGCACTCGGAGTTAGTGCCGTAAAATATATCTTCTTTATGCGCAACGATTTTGCAAAACTCCTCGAACTTATCCCAAACTATCGTGCCGCCGTCAAGCTCGTAGGAGTGACCCCAAACGTAATAAAGTTGCGGCTTGTCGGCTTTAAGCGCGAGGAATTTCTCGCCGAGCTCGAACATTTTGTCCGCCTCGCACCAATGCACCGAGGGATTAAATCTTATCAAGTCGGTTTGCATATCGAAATTATATGTGGAAACTATGGTACGGGCAAGTTTTATTCCCGTATGCTCTTTCACGAGTTTCGCCACGCGCTCGTCGTTGTTTACTCCGCCACCTCGTGCCCCGCGTAAATGCTTTTAACTTCGCTCGCGTGCACTTTATCGTGCCTTACGGCTTTGCCGTCGAGCTGTAATTCGCCCGGAAAACCGAGTATAGACGAATTTATATTAAACGTAGCTTTGAGCCCGTATTTATCGAGCATTTCAACAAGTCGTTTGTCCTGCGTTACGCCGTCGTCGAAACTGAACGTAATAGCTTTATTCTTTCCATTCCACATTTTTGCTTATCTCCGTATTACAAATCCAAAAACATATCCATGTCTTCGCGCTCGTCATGGTTGCGCATGCGGCTGTCGAGTTCGGCAACCGTGTCGAAGCCCATGCTTTTGAGCCTGTAGTTTCTCGCCGCCGCCTCTAAAATTATGGCGAGGTTTCTGCCCGGCTTTACGGGAACGGTGTGCATGGGAAGCTCCACCTCCAAAATGTTGTGGAGCTCTTTTTTGTTGCCGAGTCGGTCGTATTCCTTTTCTTCGTCCCAGGTTTCGAGCCGTATCACGAGGTCTATCGCCTTTGTGAGCTTTACCGCGCCCGCGCCGTACATTTGGCGCACGTCTATAATGCCTATGCCGCGCAGTTCCATAAAGTAGCGTATCACGCCGGGAGCCATGCCTATGAGCTTGTCGTTAACGCGCTTAATGCACACGGCGTCGTCGGCTACAAGGCGGTGTCCGCGCTGAATAAGCTCGAGCGCGGTTTCGGATTTGCCCACGCTCGACTTGCCTATTATGAGCACGCCCACGCCGTACAAATCCACCAAAACTCCGTGTATGGTTTGGGTGGGAGCGAGCAAGCGGTTCAAAAATATGCTCAACTCGTTCATAAACATGGTGGTGCGCTGTCTGCTCCTGAGCACTATGCGGTCGTACTTTTCGGCGCACGCCATAAGTTCGGCGCAAGGCTCGAGCGCGGAGGTTATCACCACGCAGGGAATATCGTAGCCGAACAGCCTGTCGCACGCGCGCATGCGCTTATCCGGCTCCATGCCGTTTAAGTACGCCGATTCCTGCTCGCCGAACACCTGCACGCGTTTGTATACAAAGTGGTCGTAATAGTCGGCAAGCTGAAGCCCGGGGCGATTGATGTTAAAGGTGGAAAAATGAATGTTTTCGTTCTTTCCCCTCCGCAAAACCTCCAAACCGAGCTGACGGCAAAATTCGTCTATGTTTAAGTCGGTTTCGTTTTCGTCAACCTCGCGGTGCGAAATCTTTGCCATTTTGGTTATCTTAGCCATTGTTTTATAACTCTCCCGCAACTATTTTTTCGAGTATTTCGGCAACTCCGTCCCGCTCGCAAGACGAGGTTACCGTATCCGCCGCGGCTTTTGCTTCCGCGCGAGCGTTGCCCATCGCCACACCCAAGCCCGCGACTTGTATCATATCCACGTCGTTGAGTTCGTCGCCGAAAGCAACGCTTTGAGAAACGGGCACGCCCAGCCTGCGGCAAACGTCTATGAGCCCGTTGCCCTTGCCCGCGTTTTCGGATACCGCTTCGAAAAGGTACGCGCCCGACGTGAACATTTTCACCTTTTTTATGCCCGCATAGAGCGGAAACATTTCCTCCCTGATTTGAGGCGTTATGTAGCACAGCACTTTGAGTATGGGCTCGTTACACTTTGCGGCGCACTCGCTGAGCACGCCCGCCTCCACAGGCTCTATGCGGTTTGTTTCGAAATATACTTTGTTGGTTTCGTTTAGCTCGGGCACGTACACGTTCTTTGCCGTGTAAAACTGTCCCGTAAGTCCGCGCCTTTCCGCCCTGCGCAAAAATTCCGCCGCCGACTCGCGGTCCATGCCCGTTTGCGTTATGATTTCGCCCGTTTCGTAGTCCGCCGAAAGCGCGCCCTGACAGCACATAACGGGAAAGTTTCCGCTAAGCCCCAGCTCGCCCAGTCTTTGCCTTATAGACGCAAACGCCCTTCCCGTAGAAACGCCGAATATGCCGCCCGCCGCCCTGAAGCTCTCTATGGCGGCCACGGTGCGCTCCGAAACCGTGTCGTCGCCCCTAAGCAGAGTTCCGTCGAAATCGCTTACCGCAAGTTTGTATCGCATGTCACCACACCAAAATCGAATCTATGTTTGCGTTACCCGTGCACTTAATGCGCACTTTGTGCTTGCCCTCATTCAGTTCGGGCGAAATAAAGGTAACCGCCGTGTCTTTGTCGTCCTCTTTAAGCGATATGGAATTTACGCGTTTTCCGTCTATATAAACCTCGAACGCCGACCCGAAACGCTTAGACGACAACACCGCCACTCTCGTGCCCTCGAATTCGAATTCCGCCGAAGCGTTCTTTCTGCCCGCGTAAACGTGCCCGAACGAAGACAACGTAACTTCGGTGCGCCAATCGCCTTTATAAGAAAACATTTTGTTTCCGGGCGCGTACTGACTCGCTCCGTTTAGCGAGAACGTGTGGGCGAAATCTATGCGATTGAGCGCAATTCTGCCGTTGTCCGACGCGGTAATGTAAAGCCTGTAATATCTGAATTCGGCTTCGTCGAAAGTAACGGTGAGATTTTTGCCGCTTCTCCAGCAGTCGGTAAATTTGCCCACCTCGAAGAATTCTTCGCCGTTCAAACTGCCCTGCAACACAAAGTCGCGCGGCATGCCTATGTTGTTGGAGTTGGAAGCGGTATATCCGTACAAAGTCATGGAATTGACTTTGACCGTTTCGCCCATATCCACGTTGAGTATGCCGGGATTGGACGCCGACACGCCGAACTTTTGCCCGAAATGGATATTTGTCTGCGGATTGCCGTCGAACAAATTGTTTATGTTGAACAGTTCGTTGTTGTTGTCCCACGGCACGTAGTTGGAAGACACCACTTTTTGCTTGTCGCCGTACTGCCTGACGTCGGAATAATTGTATGCGTATTTTCTCGTATAGAAATACTCCGTTTCGAACTCCGAGGAGTCGAACTCGTAAGAACTGCGGTATGCGTTGGCGTAGTCTACCGACACCGTTTCGGGCGTTTCGCCTATAAGTTCGCCGTTTTCATCGAATATGCCCGTGCTCGGCACGAATTTTCCCCAGCCTACGCCCACGAACGCGCCTCGCGGCTCTTGAGGTCGCCGCAAGAGCACGGCTTTGAAATACACCCAGCTTTGCGCGGGCAACTCGTAGTCTTTGTATCCGCCGTCCACGTTTACGGGGAAACCCACAAACGCGGAATTGGTACTTTCGTACCACGCCGCTTTCTCGTAGTTTTTGCCGCCGTCCAAAGATACGTAAAGCGCAACCGTGCTTCTGCCGCGCACCGATATGCGGTATTTTGCCGCCTCTTCGGCGTACAGCTTTCCGCGCAATTCTATCGCCTGAGCCACAACGCCCTCGTCCACAACGCCGTCTTGCTCGTGCGTGCCGTCCGCGCTTATCTTATCTATATACCAAACCTCGGAGTTGGAGTTTTGCACCACTTTATTGTTGTTGGGATTTATGGGGTTTGCGTGGTCGCCCGACTGCTTTTGGGTATAGCCCGCGTAACCCGCCTCGTACGCCTCGGTCGCGGTTTGGTATTCGTCCTGCGTGTAATCGTAAATCGTGTGTTCCAAAACGGTCTTGTTGAGCTCGTGCGACTGCACGAATTCGAACACGAGTTCGACGTCGTCCACCTCGAACGCTCCGTCGTCTTTGGTTATCTCTATTGTTACGTATATCTTGCCCGAACGCAAATTGTTTTCGTCGGGAGTGTAAATATACTTGTTTTCGCCGCTCTTTCTTATAGAGCCGTGCTCTGGCGCGGATATGTTTTTAATATTGTAGCTAAACCCGTTGGGAAGCACTATGCTGCCGCTCTCGTACATGCCCGCGGCGTTCACTCCGCCCGTGGTCTTGTATCTGCCCAAATCGAGCTCGAAATCTTTGCCGAACGCTATCACGTACGGCTGCATGGTTGTGAAATATTCTCTTTCGCCGTTGTAGATATAACTGCCGCCCGTTTGATAAATTGACGAAACGGGCACGAACGCGGGATAGTTTTTCTCGCGCACCGCTTCCACGGCGGCGTCGGATACTGCGTGCCCGCAAACCTCCGTGAAGAAATGGGTCATATCGTACTGCGTGGCTTTCACGCACGCGTTGTACCACTTGTCTATAGACTGACCGCCCGACGACTTAACCGCGCGAATAAACGCTTCCTGCCCGAAGCTGTGCAACATAACGGCATAGTTGGCAAGCCCCCGCCTGCCGTTGGAAAAATGCTTAGCCGTGATTTGGTCGAGCGCCCATGGCGCGCTCGTGTAGCGGTTCCATCCGCCCATGCCGTCGCCCGCCATGCCGAGCTTGCGGGAAGCCGAAATGCGGGTAAACAGGCTGTATTCCACAAGGCTGAGCGCGTTGTTGGTCACCTCGCCGCCGTTGCCCAGTCCCCAACCCTGAAAGTTATGGTTGTATTCGTGCACGTTTCCCCACGAGCCCGAGTTTACGAACGACTGATAGTGGAGCGAGCCTCGCATCCAGTCCATGGGGCAGTTAACCGAACGCCTGCCCGGGAAAGCAACCGCGCCTCCCGCCGCCACGAAAGAGTCGTACAAAAACACGATACCCTGCGACGACACCTGCGTGGAAACGAGCGAAATTTTGTCCCACAAAATCGCCGCGTCGTAAAGTTGGTCGTACGTGAACGCGTCGGCGTACTTTCTCGGTCCCGAATGCAACACGCCGTAATCCCACACTTCGAGGTCGAAATAAGGCGCGGAACTCTTTTTGCTGTCGGCGTAATCTTCGGGGGTGGTGTATCCCAAAATGAAATGCGGATATTTTACCCCGCCCGATATGGTAACGGAAAACTGCGGAGCGTTGGTGTTGCGCACGTAAATCGGTCCGCCCACGAACGAACCCACATATGCGGTGTAAACTCCGTCCGAAAGTGTGGCGAGGCTCTTGTTTATAACCATGGTGTTGAGTATCACGGGAAAACGGTTCATGGCGTTTTTAGCCGCCCAAATATTGTTCGCCTGCCCGTTATACAACGCCTGCCCTATGTGCACGACTATGCCGCCCGTGGCTTCCATGTCTTTTTCGCTAATCTGTACCTTTATAACCTCGCCTGCGGGCGCGTACAAGCCGGTTACGGCATAGCCGTTGTAACCGCGCTTTTTCATGGTTATTTCTTTTATCACGGCAGGTTCGTCGTCCGAAACGTCGCCCAAATACATGCCCGTTGCCGAGGTGTGTTTGTACAGTTTGCGGTGCTCGCCGCTCGCGTATCTCGCAGGCTCGTCGTTCATGTATAAGTAGCCCTCGGCGTCCATGCGGTTGTAGCCGCCGCCTCCGCCCGCATTGGCGGTGTTTACCGAGCACAAATAATTCGCCTCGGCGATAAGGGCGTTGCGCATTGCCACTTTGTCGTCGCCGATTCCCAAAACGTCGCGCAACGTATAGCCGAAAGTGGGATAACCGCTTTCAAGCCCTTCGTCGCGGGTTTCGGCGGGTATGTTCCTTTTCACCGTGCCTTTGTAGTCGGCTTCGTACCCGACTTTGGTTATAACTTTATACTGCGCCTCGAACGGAGTGCCCGCAAGCGCACTGTCGGCGCATCCGCGAGCCACCATAATCCAAACGACTATTACCGCGAATATAAGCGCAAACGCCGCAACGGCGTACTTTTTGGCGTTGTTCTTTACCGAAGCCGCAAAACCGCCCTCCGCAGACGGATTTTCGTCCGCCGCTTTCACCGGTCTTTTGGCAACGGCTTCTTTTCTTGCCGCAAGTTTTTGCTTCAAATCGTTTATGTGCCCGTCCGAACCCGACGGCTTTGCGGACTGCACGGGTTTTGCCTGCGCGGCGGGTTTCATTGCCGCGGGTTTTGCCGTAGCCGCTTTGGGCGCGGTTTGCGCGGGTGCGGGTTTGGATTGCGCTGGCGTAGGGCGCGAAGAAGCCGCAACGCGAGCGGCGGTTGTCGCGGGACGCGGCATAGGCGCGGCGGGTTTTGCCGCCGCTTTGGGCGCGGGTTTTACGTTCGCCGCGGGTTTAGTCACGGGTTGCGCGGCGGGTCTCATTGCCGCGGGTTTTGCCGTAGCCGCTTTGGGCGCGGGCGCAACGCGAGCGCCCGCCGCTCTCGGAGCTACGGGACTCGGTTTAGTCGCCGGCTGAACTCTTCTCGCCGGCGTAATATTTTTCTCGGACGCGTTTTTATTTTCTTGCACGAAAAAAAATCTCCTATGAAAAAATTTTCGAATTCATACGAAACAATTATACCATATTATTATATTTTTGCAAACTTATAAACGACTGTTTTTCAAAGGAAATTTTTGCTCGGAAAAAGGCGAATTTTTACTCCTCCGCCTTGTTCTTGAAATATTCGCACACACTGCGGGCGCATCGCTTGTCTATTCCGTCCACCGCGCAAAGCGTTTCCTCGTCCGCCTCTTTGATATCGTTGAAATCGGCAAACGCCGCAAGCAGTATTTTCGCCTTTTTGGGTCCCACTCCGGGTATCTTTTCAAGCATGGAAACGTAGCGGGTTTTGCGCAAAGTGCGGTGATACGTGATTGCGAAGCGGTGCGCTTCGTCGCGTATTCTCTGCAAAAGTTTGAGCGCGTTATCCTGCTTTGAGAGCAATATGGGCGTGCTCGAACCCACCGTGAAAATTTCTTCCTCGCGCTTGGCGAGTCCCACCATGGGCACGTCGTAACCGAGCGAGAGCATCGCTTCGTGCGCAAAAGAAAGCTGTCCTTTGCCGCCGTCTATCACTATAAGGTCGGGAAGCTCGGCAAACTTTTCGTCGCCCTCTTTGGCTCGCGAAAATCTGCGCTTGAGCGTTTCTTCCATGCTCGCGAAATCGTTCGCTCCCTCCACCGTTTTAATCTTGTATTTGCGATAATCGGCTTTGCTCGGCTCACCGTTTATGAAAACAACCTGACTCGATACTTTGTCTACCCCGCTTATGTTGCTTATATCGTAGCACTCCATTCTTCGCGCGCTCGCTATTCCGAGTATGCCCGCAAGCCGCTCGCACGCCCCCGAAGTCATATCTTCTTTGCGCTTGTAGTCCGCCGAAGATTTCTCCAAAAAGTCGGCGGCGTTTTGCTCGGCGCACACAATGAGAGAACGCTTAGCCCCTATTTTGGGGAACGCGATTTCCACCTTTTTTCCCGATAACTGCGATAGCGACTCGCCGATTGCCTCCGCCGACTCAATCTCTTCGGGCAGGCAAACGAGCGGCGGAATGAACGAGTCTTTGCGGTAATACTGACCCATAAAGCCGGTCACCGTGTCCGAGTAGCCCAGTCCCGCGTCGGTAACGAAATAGTTGCGCACTCCCATCATTTTGCCGCCGCGAACTATGCACACGCTCACCGCCGCGCCCGAGCCGTCCGAAACGTATCCGAACAGGTCAATATCGGTGATATTGCCGAGGTTGGCAACGGTGCGCTCGTTGAGTTTTTTGAGCACTCCGAGCTGATTGCGATACGTTATGGCGCGTTCGAAATCTTCGTTTTCGGCGGCGCGGTTCATGCGCTCCTCTATCAACGACTCCGCAGTATCGTCTTTGCCCGAAAGAAAGGCTATCACCTTTTCCACAGTTTCGCGGTACTGCTCCGCAGTTACCCGCGCGGTGCAAGGAGCTTTGCACAGCCCTATGAACCAGTCCAAACACTCGCGGCTGTTTTTGTTCACCTTCATGCGCGGATTGCAAGTGCGCATTCCGTAAGCGGTTTTTATTATGTTTACCACGTCGCGCACGTTTATGCCGTTAAAGTACGGTCCGAAATATTTCGAGCCGTCTTTTTTGAGCTTGCGCGTTACCTCGAGCGCGGGGAACTCGAGCGCGGTGTTTATCTTTATATAAGGGCTGTGCTTGTCGTCTTTTAAGAGTATGTTGTATTTGGGCTTGTGCTTTTTAACGAGGTTTGCCTCGAGCGTGAGCGCGTCCTTTTCGGTAAGCGTAATCACGTACTCGAAATCGGCTATGTTATCCACCATAGCCTGAACTTTGGGCAGTTTGGGCGAATTGTTGAAATATTGGCGCACGCGGTTTTTAAGCACCACCGCTTTGCCGATATATATTATTTCGCCCACGGCGTTTCGCATTATATACACGCCGGGGTTTTCGGGCAAGCCTTTTATTTTTTCGTTAAGAAGTTCGCTCCGCATTTTTACACCGTTTGGAAAGTTTTGTTTCAAATGTTTGGGATTAGGCTACGCCGCTCGCAACGATGGGCGGTTGGCATTGTCATTGCGAGGAACAACGTGACGAAGCAATCTCATGCTTAATTGCTTTTGCAAACTCGCAACCGCAATAATTTTGACGGTACAGCCCGAGCTCTTTACTGAGCCGCGTGCTAACCGCAAATCCGTTTTCTTTCTTAAAGTCGTTGGGCAAATATTTTACGCCGTACTTTTTTTCGAGCGCGAAACCCGTTTGATTTATAAACTCGGCGTCTTTGTGCGGACTTACCGAAAGCGTGGAACAAAACAAGTCCGCACCCAGCTCTTTCGCCTTTTGCGCCGTGCGCTCGAGCCGCAAAGCAATGCACGCCCTGCACCTCGCCCCGCCCTCGGGTTCGTTCTCGAGCTTGTCCGCAACGCGCAAAAATTCCGCGTGACTGTAAATTTCTTTTACGGGCTTTAAGCCGAGCTTACAAAACTGCGCGTATCGCAGTTCGTACTCCTCCGCCGTATCCATGTTGGGATTGTAATAGTAGGGTATTGCGTCAAATCCGCGAAGTCTATGCACCACGCCCGCCGAACACGGCGCACAACAAACGTGCAGCAACAGTTTGCCGCCGCGCGGATATTCGCTGAATAGTTTGTTGTAGTTCGCGTTCACAGTTGCTTTACATGCTCCGTGCAAGAGATTGCCGCGGGCACAAGTGCCCTCGCAATGACAATAATGCCGAGCCGGCGAAGAAGGGTTGCAGATTGCCGCAGCTGGTTTTGAAGCCGCGCACGGGCTGTACTTCGGGTACTGCCCTGTGCGGCTGAAAAACACGCAGCGGCAAGATGCACCCTTATTCGCCGGCGTTGAGTTTTGCGGTTTGGTCGGCAACTCTCAACGCCTCCAACATCTCGTCTATGTTGCCGTCCATAAACGCGTTTATGTTGTAGGTGGTGAGATTTATGCGGTGGTCGGTAACTCTGCCCTGCGGAAAATTATAAGTGCGAATACGTTCGCTGCGGTCGCCCGTGCCCACTTGCAAACGGCGGTTTTCGCTGTATTGCGCGTCCGCCTGCGATTGATAATAATCGTACAGTTTGCTCTTGAGCACCCGCATTGCCTTTTCGCGGTTCTTTATTTGGCTGCGCTCGTCTTGGCACTGCACCACTATGCCCGTGGGCAAATGGGTCATGCGCACGGCGGAGTCGGTTTTGTTTACGTGCTGACCGCCCGCGCCGCCCGAGCGGTAGGTGTCTATTTTGAGGTCTTTTTCGTTTATTTCCACCGTTACGTCTTCGGCTTCGGGAAGGACGGCAACGGTGGCGGTAGAGGTGTGAATTCTGCCCTGCGTTTCGGTTTCGGGCACGCGCTGAACGCGGTGCGCTCCGCTCTCGAACTTGAGCTTACGGTACACGCTTTCGCCCGAAATCTGAAACACGGCTTCTTTTATGCCGCCCAGCTCGGTTTCGTTCACGTCCACGTCCTCCACCTTTAAGCGGTGCTTATCCGCCCACATCTTATACATGCGCACGAGTTCCGCCGCAAACAGGTTGGCTTCCTCGCCGCCCGCACCGCCGCGAATTTCCACGATTACGTTTTTCTCGTCGTTGGGGTCGGTGGGCAACAGCAGTATTTTAAGTTCTTCGGCTATCTTTTCAAGCTCGGCTTTTTTCTCCTCGAACTCCTCTTTGGCAAGCTCGAGCATTTCGGGGTCGCGCTCGCTCGCAAGCATGGCTTTCGCCCCCTCTATATCCGATTCGGTTTTTACATACTTATCGTAAGCCGTAACCACGGGCTCAATTTGCGAGTGCTCTTTAACGAGCCGAGTCCACTCTTTGTTATCGGCTATAATTTCGGGCTTTACTATCTGCTCGCTGAGCGCAACGTATTTTTCTTTAATGCTTTTTAACTTTTCTATATTCATTTCTTTCTACTCTTTTTTAACTCTCGGATGTCGGTATTCGGTTTACATGTCATTGCGAGGGCACTTGCATATCGCCACTCTGTCGTTGCCGTCAAGGTCTTTTATTATTTGCACATGCTCCGAGCCGAATATCTTCTTTATGTCTTCGGCTTGGTCATACCCTATTTCCATTATGAGTTCGCCGTTCGGCTCGAGAAACTCGGCGTAACTCTCCTTGATTTTGCGGTAAAAATCAAGCCCGTCCTCTCCTCCGCAAAGCGCGATGTGCGGCTGCGCCTTCACCTCGGGCGCAAGCGTTTCCATATCGGCGGCGCGAATGTACGGCGGATTGCTCGCAATGTAATCGAACTTTCCGCTTATGCCCGAAAACATATCCGAAAGCACCGTTTCGGCGTTAAGTCCCGCAAGATTTTGCGCCGCCGTTTTGAGCGCGGACTCCGATATATCGGCGGCAACCACGTGCGCCCTCGTGGCTTTGGCGATAGCCTGCGCGATACAGCCGCTGCCCGTGCAAAGGTCGAGCACGCGAACTTCGCGCTCCCCTATCCGCTTTATCAGTTCGTCGGCGAGTATCTCCGTTTCCATGCGAGGTATGAGCACGTCGCGCGTAACCTTTACTTTGTTGCCGTAAAATTCGCTTTCGCCCAAAATGTAGTCGAGCGGTTCGCCCGCAAGCCGTTTTTCGAGAATATCCGTCGCTTTCTTGTAGTCCGCGTGCCCGATTTTTTTAACCGCCCGCAACTCGTTGCGTTTCATGCCGAGCGCGGCGCAAAGTATCCAGTCGGTTTCGGCTTGCGCCTCCCGCTCGTCGAGTCCGTAAACTTTTAGCGCGGTAACCGTTTCTCTGCGCACCGCGTCGGGCTCGTGCTCGCCGAACTTAACCGCCTTTATGCTTTGGTCGGCGTCCATCTCGAGCACCGCGAGAAAACTCTTGAGCGCAACCTCCGCCATATCGTCTTCGGGCGGATAGGTGGTTAAACGCTGAAGCGCAAGCCCGGGCGCACGCAACGCGTTCGTAAACCAATTGTCGGGCAGCATTGCCAAACCGCGTAAAAGCTCGTAACTCAGTCCCGCCACAAGCGGCAACAGCGCAAGCCGCGTTCCCGTGAGTATCCAGCGATTGTCGCTCCAACTCGTGCCGTCGGATAATTTAATATAGCTTAGCGCCCAACGCGCGAGCGCAAACACGAGTATGGATATTACCATTACGAAAAACAAAAACGTAGTGCCGCAACGGTTGTGGCGGGTGGAACATTTTTGCACGTTCTCAACCGTCATATCGTAGCCCTTTTCAAAGCAGTTGATTGTGCGGTGCTCCGCGCCGTGATACATAAAGGTGCGGCGTATGTCTTTCATGCGCGAAACTATCAAAAGATAGAGCACGAATATGAGTATTCGCAGTATGCCCTCAAACAAACTTTCGAGCAGTATGGCGGTTTTGTATCCCACCAAACTCTTGAGGTTTATGAGCTCTTTGAACAAGAGGTCGCCCAAAAATCCGGGCAACAGTATAAACAGCCCCACCGCGAGCAAAACGCCCACTATCACGGCAAACGCCATCCAACCCTTGCCGGGCGTTTCTTCGTCGGGCGTGCTCACCTCCGCACTGCGCATGAGCGTGCCCATGCCCGTAACCAAACTCGAAACGAAACTCACCACGCCGCGCACAATGGGCACTTTGGAGTACCACCTGCGCCCCTTGAGCCGCGAAGTTTCGAGCATAATGCTCCCGTCGGGCGAACGCACCGCCATTGCCATGCTCGTACTGCCGCGCATCATTACGCCTTCCATAAGAGCCTGACCGCCTATCATGGTGCGCTTCACGTTTTTTTGTTTTTGCTTTTTATCCGACAATTCCTTTTGTCCTTTTTTTGATTTCTATTTGATATTGCGAAAGCGTTTCGGTATTCCCTGTCATTGCGAGGAGGGCTTTGCCCGACGCGGCAATCCCCCGCATGGAACAGATACAGCAGCTTTGCCTTCCTCATGACTGGGATTGCTTCGGCACTACGTGCCTCGCAATGACATTGACATACTACCCGTCATTGCGAGGAGGGCTTTGCCCGACGCGGCAATCCCCCGCATGGAACATGTACAGCGGCTTTGCCTTCCTCATGACTGGGATTGCTTCGGCACTACGTGCCTCGCAATGACGCATAACTCGAAAACTATATAAAAAGAGAGCACGCCAAAACAATGCTCTCTTCCGCTTTTTGTATTCGTTATCTATTTCTTGTTATAACGTTTGTTGAATTTATCTATGCGTCCGCCCGTATCCACGTGCTTTTGCTTGCCCGTGTAGAAAGGATGGCACTTACTGCAAACGTCAACCTTTACCACGTCGCCCTTTTTGGTAGAGCCGGTCACAAAGGTTGCGCCGCAAGCGCACTCCATTGTAACTTCGTGATAATCGGGATGTATATTCTCTTTCATTCCGCGTATTTCTCCTTGAATTATCTTAGCCTATCTATTTTATCACTACGCAAACCATATGTCAAGTGTTTTTTCAATACAAAACTGCGCCTTGCCTTAATTATGGATAAATATTCTTAAATTTCGAATTTTCAAGGTTCAAAGACATTTATTAGCTTTTTATTTTTTCTTTTTGCATACTCGTACGCCCACTTTGTCCCGCTCGAACGATATTTATATGTTAATTTTTCATTATAATAAAACACGCATATATCGCTTTTATCTATCATTTCTTGATTTCTTTTAACATACGACAATCTTCCCGCATTATGTGCGGATACTCCGTCACTCCGCTCGCAATTAAATTCTCAACCGTGTTTTCTATAGCAAAAGAAACTTTTTCTATATCTTTAACGGTTCTATGACCTATAAAAGCACATACCCTCATACAAAATATTTACGCGTAAACAATTTGCTTTTCCAATATTACTTCAATATTGTAATCATGAATATTACCGCGCCAATCAATAAAACTCACCTTGAATAAATTGTTTCCCACTATTTCATACGCAATTCCTTTATAAATATAATACCATTTCGAATTACTGATTGCATATTCGGCATTTTCTTTAACCGGCATAGATAAATTGAATATCCAATACCATTTATCCCATATTTCCTTATCGCCAAAAATATCATCGGAAACAATTTCATATCGTTCCAGTAAAGTCAAATCTGAAATTATAGCCTTTTGTAAACCATAAACTCCCGGTTCAATAAGATACGGAGGTTGCGGACCAACGCTACAAGAACATAATGCTAACGAACTAATTATTACAAGACCAACATACAACCTTTTAAGCATGAACTTCTCCTTCAAATACGCATACGCAAAATTATATCAATATATCACCTATAGATAGTACCACATATACATATAATATAGCAAGCGTTTTTATAAGTATAATACTTGTAGATACTATATAGGGAAATCATATGATTAAATTAAATATTGATAAACTGTTAAAAAAGCAATTAAAATCACGCTATTGGCTAAGTAAAGAACTCGGCATGAGCTATTACAATCTTAAGCGCATGATAGACGGGCAAACCAAAGGAATTAAATTCGAAACGCTTGAAGCCCTTTGCCAACTTTTACAGTGTTCGCCAAACGATTTAATTGAAATTACGGAATGAAAAATCATGACGTTACATGAATTGATACAGCGGATAGGTTATTTCAGAAACGAAAAAAACTTTCCGCAAGAGAATTGAGTTTACGGATAGAAAAAAGCGGTACTTATATAAACCAAATAGAGAGCGGCAATTTTATGCTGTCGCTCCCTATGCTTTTGAAAATTATAGACGCGCTCGATATTTCTTGCGCTGAATTTTTCGCGGAAAATTACACCAACTATAAACAAGACAAAGAAATTATAAATTTACTAAGCAATTTATCTGCCGATAGAAAAAATTCTTTTATTGACTTGATGAAAAATACTAAATAAATACCATATTAAATTTGAAATGTTTTATACTCGCCAAACGATTTAATTGAAATTACGGAATAAAACAATCCCGCTTGCTTAAGGCAAACGGGATTTGCGTTACTTTTTAAGTATCATGTCTTTTATATCCGACACTTCCACTTTGGTTTTTTGGTTGGTCTGCATTTTTTCGGCAACCTTGTCGCGGGCGTGCATTATGGTGGTGTGGTCTCTGCCGCCGAACATTTCGCCTATGGTTTTGAGCGGCAACGCGAGCATGTCGGTTATGAGGTAAAAACATACTTGCCGCGGCTCCACTATCTCTTTGGTTTTCTTCTTGCCCACCAAATCTTCTTTTTTTACGTTGTAGTAGCGGCACACGCACTCGGTTATGCGGTCGGCGGTAACGCTGTCTTCGGCAACCTCGCTGTAGTCTTTGAGCGCTTCGCGCACAAGGTCGCAAGAGGGCGGCGCGTTATACAGGCGGCTCAAAAAGATAACCTTGTTGAGTATGCTCTCCATATCGCGAATGTTGCTGAACACCTTTTCCGCCATGAGCGAAAGCACCTCGAACGGAATATTGCACTTTTCCGCCTGCGCTTTTTTTTGCAGTATCGCTATGCGGGTTTCGAGGTCGGGCGGCTGAACGTCGGCAATAAGCCCCCACTCGAACCGCGACCTAAGCCTTTCCTCGAGCGGCGATATCTCTTTGGGCGGGCGGTCTGAGGTGAGAATAATTTGCTTGTTGTTGTTGTATAAGTCGTTGAAGGTGTGGAACATTTCTTCCTGCGTTCCCGACTTGTCGGCGATAAACTGTATGTCGTCTATCATGAGCACGTCCACGCTGCGGTACTTGTCGCGGAAATTGGTGCTTTTGCCCTTTGTGGTGCGGATAGAGGCTATAAATTCGTTAACGAACTTTTCGCTCGAGGCGTAAAGCACCTTTAAGTGCGGATGACTCATTCTCACGCTGTTGCCTATGGCGTGCATAATGTGCGTCTTTCCGAGTCCCGCCCCGCCGTATATAAACAGCGGATTGTATCTCGAGCCCGGCTCGTCGGCAACCGCGCGAGCGGCGGCGTACATAAACTGATTGGATTTGCCCACAACGAAATTTTCGAAATTGTACTTGGGATTGATTACGTTGGCTTCCACCTTGGGAACGGGCTCCGACTCTTCTTCCACCGTATATTCTTTGTCGTCTTTTTCGCGGTATATGTCGGCGTCTTCGGGGCGGACTATGAGTATGCCCGTCATCGCGGGGTCGGCTTCCTGCATGGCAAAAGTGAGCTGTTCGGAAAACTTGTCCGCAACAAACTGTCTGTTTCCCTCGGCAGGCACCATGAGCACCATTCGGTTGTCTATAACGCCTATAGGCTCGAGCGTTTTAATCCAAACGTCGAAATTCACCGCACTCACCTCTATTTCGAGATTGGTGAGCATCTTGTCCCAAAGTTCTTTTACCTTCATTATTTCCTCTTATCCACTTCGTAGAAATAGAATTTCAAAAGTTTTTCCACCACCGACTGCTTTTGCGCGTCGTTCAAATCCATGCGGAGCGCGTCGAACAGCGAGCAACAAAACGCGTTGCCCAAAATTTCGGTAAACGCCTCCTCTTGCGCGTCGCATTTCTCCGAATACAGTTTGCTCTTTATAATGCGAGCAACCTTGCTCGAAAGCTCCTTGCCGAAATCCTCGTAACGCGTTCCCTCGCAACAGTCGGTAAGTATGAGCATATCTTTGCCGAACTCTTTGAAAAAGCCGAGCAGTCCGTGACTGAGTACGGGCATTATCTGCCCGAGAGTAACCGAGTCGAGCGTTTCAACCTGCTGAAGCTCGCCTATCAGTTTGGGGAGAGCTTCGTATACGGGCTTGACTATGGCGTCGAGCACGCCCGACTTGCCGTTAAAATATCGGTACAAATTGCCCACGGGCACGCCCGCGGCCTCGGCTATCGCGCTTATGTTGCCGCCGCGAAATCCGCGCGCAAGAAATTCTTTGCGCGCCGCGTTAAGTATTCTGTCGCGCACTTCGTCCTTTTTGTACTGCACAAATCAACCCTCCTCGAACGAAGCTACAGTATACCACACATACCCGCAAGTTGTCAATCCAAAATCCGCCGCGCTCAGTAATCGCCGTACCTTATGTACTTATAAAGCGCAACGAACGAATACAGCAATATGAGAAGCCCCATCAAACTCAAAAACACAATCCCCGCGCTGAGCGGCGAAAAAATTCCGAATACGCTCTTAAGCGTAAACGCTATGCCCTGCGCTCCGAATATAGCCGACAAGAGTCCCATGGGGCATACCGACAGCAAAACTCCGAACCCGAACGGAATGAAGAACGCTTTTATTATGGGCACGAACTCGTATACCGTAAACATTCCCAAAACGCCGCCCGCCAAAAAGAATATGCCCAAAAACACGGGTATTTGAGCCGTAACGTAGCAGTGGAGCAAAATGAGCGTTATGCCTACGCCCATAATAACGAGCATAAAAAAGGTAAGACCCACGAGTGTGCCCGCGCTCGTGTTGCACTGCCAGTCGCGCACTTTGCGCACCCGCTCGTGCTTGTATCTGTCTTTGGGCTCTTTGTACTTGTACTTAATCGGCTTAATAATATAATCGCGAAATATTCGGTTTATTTCCGTTACCGCTTCGCGATTGAGCACCGCCGAGGCATACGCGCTATCCCCGAGCTCGGACGTAAAGGTGACCTTTTTGCCGTACCCGTACTTTGTAAGGCGCACGCCCCTGAGTCTGCTGCGGTCGTAAATTTTTTCGTTGCCGTTGTTTACTATAACTATGTAGTCTTCGTATATGCTTATCGCGTTGCGCAAAGGCTTGCGTTCGTCCGCTTCCTCGAGTTGCTCTTTGAGCTGTTCGAGTTGCCTGCGGTCGGCGGCGTTTTTGCCGCGAGCGAGTTTGTGCTTAAAGGCAAATCTCGCAAATTTGCCCCACAGCCCGAACGCCGACAGCACTATTATCGCGCCCGCAACGAAAAGCACGAAAAACCCCGACAAATGAGTCAACAGTGCCATTAAAAATCCCGAGCTTAAAGTTACGTTTATAAAGCTGTATAAAAACCACCCTGCCAAAAACGCGAGAATGCACAGCATAAATATCCCGCCCGGCGATTTTGGTATGCGCTTTCGCCTGTCTTTAGACATATCGTACGCGGTGTGGCTGTCGTCGAATTCGTAAATCAGTTTGCCGAGGTCGTCGGGTCGCTCGTCCGTTTTGAACGAACGGGAGCGTTTGGAAAAATCTATTCTCATAATTTGCCCGTTTTCTCCACCGTGCCGCCGCGCACCGAATAAAGCGCGAATTCGCCCAGAGCCGAAGATATTTCGGCGGGCAGATGCGTGCACGTTATTATAGTTTGATATCTCTTGCTCCGCTCTATGAGCTTGCGCTGGCGAAAGGGGTCGAGTTCGCTCAACACGTCGTCGAGCAGTAGCGCGGGATACTCGCCGCTTTGCGCATAGTGCAGTTCGGTTTCGGCGAGCTTAAAACTGAGCGCGGCGGTTCGCTGTTGCCCTTGCGAACCGTAAGCCCGCACGTCCACGTCGCCTATCTTTACGGCGATATCGTCTTTCTGAACGCCGCAGGAGGTAAAGCACAACGCTTTGTCGCGCTCGCGGTTGCGCATAAGTTCCGCCGAAAAGTTCTTTTCTATCTCGTCCGCGTCCTCGCCCGCAAAGCCCTCGTATTCCAAAATCAAGCCCTCTTTGCCGTCGGTGAGATATCCGTGCGCCTCGTTGGCGTATGCGCCCAACCGCTCCACGTATCCGCGCCGAGTTTTTACTATCTTCGCGCCCTCGGCGGCAAGTTGCGCGTCCCATACGTCGAGCACGTCGTCGGTTGCCCTGCCGCTTTTGAGCAAACGGTTGCGCTGAGCGAGTATTTTGTTGTATCTGCCCAAAAGATAAAAATACGCCTTGCTCATGCGGCACAAAGCAATATCCATAAACCGCCGCCTGTCGCCCGGAGCGTCTTTTATAATGCGCATTTCGTCGGGCGAAAAATACACCGCCGCTATCACGCCCATAAGCTCGCCCATGCGCGATATGGGCATGCCGTTTATCGCCACGCGCTTGTTTTCGGTGCGGTCGAGGTATATTTCCACCGTGTTCTCGCCGCCCCTGTCCTCTTGAGTGAGCTTGATTTTTCCGCGGTCGCACCCCTTCTTTATAAGCTCTTTATCGCGAGGAGTGCGCGGACTGCGCCCCACGCTCCCGAAATACACCGACTCAAGGAGATTTGTTTTGCCCTGCGCGTTGTCGCCGCACAGCACGTTTATGCCGCGCGAAAAATCCACGAGCAACCGCCCGTAGTTTCTGTAGTCGTTCAGTTCGACGCGCTTGACTATCATATATCCTAATTATATCACAAGGCTCGCCCGATTGCAAATTTTTGCGCGCGGTTTACTTGCTCCTTCTGAAATTGCCTATCGTTTCGTTTACCGTTTCCACAAACGAAAACGTGTCGGGATAGTTCTTTATTATATTCTGAAAGTCTATAACCTGATGCTTGCCCACAACGCAAATAAGCACCTCTTTTTCGGCTTTGGTGTACGCGCCCGTGCCGTGCAACCTCGTCGCCGCGCGGTTGAGCTTTTGCAGTATCTCCTGCTCTATATCCTCGGCATGCTGTGTTATAACCACGAATTTATACGCCGTTTTGGAGCCTTTGAGCATAAAGTTGCCCACAAAGCTCGTGGTGAAACTGTAGAGCATGCAAAGCACTACGGGTCGGTAATCGTAAATCAGTTGCCCGTTTTCGCCCGACTCGGCGTACACGAAAAACGACGCCGCCGCAACCGCCGCGTTAATCGCGAACGTCACCCAAAAAAAGTTGAGCCGCGGCACTTTTACGTTAACGAACTTTGCCACAACGTCGGTGCCGCCCGTGCTTCCGTTTCTGCGCACGCACACGCCGAACAAAAATCCGTTTATTATGCCGGCTATAAGGCAGGGAAAAATGGTGTCCACGCCGCCCGCGTCGTACTCGAAACGCGAGGTGTCGAACTGCTGAAGCACAAGGTACGCAACCGAATACACCACCACGAACACGAGCGACTTAACCGAAAACTCGCGGTTTACAAAGAAAAACGCAAGCAAGCAAAGGGGCACGTTTATGATAAGCGAAAACCAGCCTATACTGAAATGCAGTTTGTACTGTATCATTGTGCCTATACCGCTCAGTCCCGCAGGCGCGAAATCGTTGGGCACTATAAACAGTTTGTAATTAAAAGCCATCACCACAGCCAACACCGAAATTATAACGTAGTTGGCTACCTCGGTACGCACCAAGCGTTTATCCATCTTTTTACCTCTTTTCCCTGTTTATCATTTGATTTTATCACAGCTTGTGAGCAGAGCCGAAGCCCTCGCCCATTACCTCGTTTGCGCCGCTCACGTATGCAAACGTGCCCTCGTGCCGCTTGAGTATTTCTCTAAACTGAGTCATCTGCCGCTTGCGCACCACGCATATAAGCAACGCGCTGTCGCTCCCCGTATACATGCCCTTTGCGGGAAGCATGGTAACGCCGCGAGCCAAATTTTCCATAATATCGCGCGAAAGCCCCTCGGGGTCTTTGGTGACTATTTCGAACTTGAGAGCGGATTGGAAGCCCTGCAAAATAACTTCGGTAACTTTGCTTTCAACGTATATCTCTATAAGAGCGAGCATTATGGGCACTATGGGGTTGGGATACACGAATACGGAGGCGAGCACCACAATTCCGTCGAGCACGAATATAAACCAAGCTATGTTGGTGGCGGAATACCTGCGCTGAATTATGGCGGCGAGTATATCCGTTCCGCCGCGGCTTCCGCCGAGCTTGAGCATTATTGCCGAACCCACTCCGCCGAGCACGCCGCCCGCAATTGCGGCTATGGTGCGCTCGCCCGCGTCCGCGCCGAAAAACAAAGGCGGAAATCCCGTCTTTTCTATAAGCACGGTAAGAAGCGACGATAACACTATAGACAATCCCGAAACTATGCCGAACCTCGGGCTAACGAATATCGCGCCCAAAATTATGAACGGCACGTTCATCGCGAGCAAAAAGTAGCCCACGTTGAATTTGAAAATGTATTCCAAAATAGAGGCAACGCCCGTAATGCCGCCGGGCGCGAACGCGTTGGGCACTATAAAACACTGCACGCTGAGTGCCTGCAAAATTCCCGACAGCAATATGCCCGCGGCGGTAAAAGCAAAATCGCGCGGCGTGAGCTTTTTTTTGTTTGTCAAACTGCGCTCCGCCTCGGCGTTATTCAATTGTTGTTTCGTAACCATAAAGCGTTTCCTATTCTTTCACGTATATGCGCGTGGCGGGAGCTTTGCCCGAAAGCACGTCGGCTATATCGTACTCCGCGCTCGCTATTATTACGCGCACGCCGCGGCTTAGGCAGGGCTTTACGTATTCGAGTTTGGCTTTCGCCCCGTTCGCGCCCGCTCGCGACGCCCCTTCGCACAGCTTTTTCGCGTTCTCTATTTTGTCGAGCACCTCCGCCGCCGTAGGCGCGGATATTTCGCTTATGAGCGTTTCGGGACGGCGCACGTCCTCGTATATGCCGCTGAGCGTGGAGAAAATGAGCAAAGTTTTCGCGCCCACCAAACAGGCTATCTGCGCCGCCGTTTCGTCGTTGTCCACAAGTTCCACAACCGCGCTCTTTTCGCCGCGCAACTTGCGTATCTCCATTTTGCGGTTCTCTTCGAACGACACGGCGTCGTTGTAATTTATAATCGGTATAGCGTTTTGCGAGGGCGCGCGCATGAGCATGCGCCTTATGCTCTCGCGCTTGTCGGAGTCGTTGAAATGCGCGTGCTCCACAAGCACCTGCCGCACCGAATATTTGGCGTCGATAAAATTGCGGTAAGTCTGCATGAGTATAGTTTGACCCTGCGAAGCGTAATCCATTTTCACCTCGTCGGGCGAGCCGTCCAGTTCCGCGCCCGAACGGCGTATATAATCCAACCTGCCTATCTCGGTTGCGCCGCTCGACACCCATATCATGCCGGGGCGGAGCTGTGCCGAAAGCCTTGCGAATTTGTTGTAGTCTATATCGTGATGCACGCTGTCGACGAGTGCCATAGACCCTATCTTACCCACCAATTCTATCATAGCTTAATAATGATATCACACCTTAATTGCGGTGTCAAGCAAGGCGGATAATTTGTTTGCGCCTATTTCTCTCATTCGTGTTGCGCAATCGCTTTAAGTGTGGTATACTTAATTCATGAAACACTTTTCCGCGCTCAAAGACGCGTACTCGCTGTGCGAAGCCATAGGCAGCCAGGTGCGCATGGATATACTCTCGGAAATACTCGAGCACCGCTCGATTACTTTGAGCGACCTCGCTCGCAATCTACACCTAACGAACGGTGCGCTCACTCCACACGTGAAAAAGTTGGAAAGCGTGGGACTCATACGAATATCCGAAGAGCCGGGAAAGCGCGGCACTGCAAAAGTTTGCGCAATCGCGCTCGATAAAATACTCATAGACGTAGCTTCTTTCCTTCCCGAAAAATCGCACTCGTTCACCATTCCCGTCGGGCAATACCGAAACGCTTCGTCGGGCAGGCGTTGCGCTCTCGTTGGTGCGCACGGCTTTATAGGCGAAACCGACGACCCTCGGTATTTCACCTATCCCGAACACGCCGATTGCCTGGGGCTGTGGCTCTCGGGCGGCTCGCTCACGTATACGTTGCCCACTCCGCCGCACGCCCAAACGGTTATATCCGAAATTCGTTTTCATTTCGAAATAAGCGCGGTTGCCACACTCGGCGACACTCTTTCGGGCAGAATATCTTTTTATATAGGCGATACCATGCTCGGCTCGGCAACTCTGCCTGACGAAAATCGCGACAGGCGCGGTGCGCTCAATCCCGATTGGTTCGATACGGTTTATCCGCAATACGGCAGTTTGAAAACCCTTTCGGTGAACAGCCGCGGCTGTTTTTGGGACGGCATAAAAATCTCCGAAATCACGCTCGCCGCCCTAAAGGAACTCAAAACCTTTACGCTCGCGAGCAACTCGGGATTTGCGCTGTTCGGCAAAAACCTCGGCGATTACTCCATAGACCTCGGCTACACCGTGGAATACGACGAAGGCTGCTGAAATATTTCACACTGCTCGAGTTCCATGTAAGGGATTGCCGCGTCGGGCTACGCCCTCCTCGCAATGACAAGTTAAACGACGCGTCATTGCGAGCGAGTTTACGAGCAGTCCAATCCCATACATAGAACCCGTACCGTTATTGTCAATCAGTACCCCCCCCCGAATTTTGTTCGGGGTCTTTTTCTTCTTCCGCGTTCTCCGTTTGCTCCATGCCGCTGTCTTCTTCCTCGGTTTCGTAATCCGCGTGTTTCTTTTCGAACTTGGCTTTGGCTTTCTCGAGCGCGACTACGAGTTTTTCGTCACCCGCCTCGGTTGCCTCTTTAATGGCGGTGTCGTAGTCGGTTATCTTGCGGAACAAAAACCTGCTGAAAGCCGGCTTTTTCTTTTTGAGCGTTATGTATCCTATCACGCACACCACGGCGGCGGCAACAGTGGAAACAATCACGTCGCCCATTGTGTCGATTAGCCCGTATCCCTGCGCGGGCGGGTTGCCCACTATGTTCTCGAGATTGGCGGGCGGCAGATACTGTTGCATGTTCGTGCCTATTATGCAGTCGCAGGCAAACTCCAAAATCTCCCACAGCACGGCTATAGCGAGCGCGAAGAAAAAGGAGAACAGCGCAACGAAAAGCGGACTCAGTTTCATGTACGCCGAAGAGGATTTGTTCAAAAAGTTGACGAGCGAAAAGCCGCCTATGGCTATGGCGAGTCCGCTCGTGGTGTGAAGAATTTTATCGAACACCATGCTCTTTTTGTACGCGCCGCCCACTTCGCCCAAAATGAAATGCGCCCAGATGAACACTATTATAAATATGTATATGGCGGGCGGTATATACAAGCCGAACTTTTTCTGCATGAATGTGGGCACGTTCAACAGTATAAGCCCAATCGCGGCGAGCATAAAGTCGGCTATGCTCTTTTCTCGCCCGCTCTTGCCGAAAATTATGCCGAGCAAAGATATGAGCATATTGAGTATTATTATGGACTGAAACACCCAGTACGTGATGCGAACCGCCCTCGTATCGAGTTGCGACGCGTCGATTTCGGCTCTTTTCTCCTTCTTTTCCTTTTTGAGCTTTTTCTTTTCTTCTTCCATTACCTTTTATCTCCCGCTTGATTTTTGCGAACTAAAAGGCTTCGACTCTTATGAATCGAAACCTTTCATCTTCTTTTATTTCATTATTCGAATTTTGCGAACGCACCGCGCCTATCTCGCAACAACGCTTGCCATGTTGTAAAGGTCCAAATCGAATTTCTTCTTCATGGAACAAGCGGTGACGATATCTTCATCGTACAGTTTGTTGTTGCGTATGCCCACAACTCTGTTGCCTATGCCCTTTTCGAGCAGTTGCACGGCGTACACGCCCATGCTCGTACCCAAAAAGCGGTCTTTCATGCTCGGACTTCCGCCGCGTTGCAAGTGACCGAGCACCGTGCTCCTTATGCTCAAGCCCGTGCGTGCGGTTATCTTTTCGGCAAGGTCATCGGCTTTGCCCGCGCCCTCGGCGAGCACCACTATGCCGCTGTGTTTGCCGCGCTGTTTGCTCGCCTCCAACCGTTCGCAAACGCGCACTATATCTATCTTGTGTTCGGGCACGATTATTACCTCCGCGCCGCCGCCCAATCCCGCGTACAAAGCGAGGTCGCCGCAGTTGCGCCCCATAACCTCTATTATGGATACGCGGTCATGACTGCTCATTGTGTCGCGTATCTTATTGATTGCGTCGAGTATGGTGTTGCAAGCCGTGTCGAACCCGAGCGTGTAATCGGTGTACGCAAGGTCGTTGTCTATAGTGCCGGGTATTCCTATAGACGGAAAGCCCAGCTCGCTTATGGCTTTCGCGCCCATAAACGACCCGTCGCCGCCTATAACTATTACGCCCTCTATCCCGTGCTCTTTGAGCTGTTCAACCGCTCGCTTTTGCCCCTCTTTGGTCTTCATTTCGAGGCAACGCGCAGTACGCAAAATAGTGCCGCCGCGCTGTATTATATCCGACACGCTGCGCATGTTCATCTCGAGAAACTTTCCTTCCAAAAGCCCCGCGTAACCGCGCTCTATGCCCATAACTTCCATGCCCGCGAAAATCCCGTACCGTACCACGGCGCGAATTGCCGCGTTCATTCCGGGTGCGTCGCCGCCCGACGTGAGAATTGCTATACGTTTCATTTTAATTCCAGACACTCCTTTACCAAAATGCTCCGATTATATTATACCATTAAAAATAAATTAAAACAACGTTTTAACCTATATATTTTTTATTTATTTTTGTTCGAGCCTTTCGAAATATTCGCGCAACTTTTTCACATTGTCTTTTATTCTCGACTGTATCGCCGATTTGCTCATTCCCACCGAGTCGGCAATTTCTCTTATAGTGGCTTTTTCGTAAAAGCGGAGAAACATTATTTGCCCGTCGGGTTCGCCGAGCGACTCAATTGCCGCTCTCGCGTCAAGCCGAGAGTCGGAGGCGGCAACCTCGCTTTCGGGCAAAGCAACTCCGTCCGTGGCCGAAAGCTCGGACTGCGTTATTTTCCCGTGTTTTTCGTTGTAGGTAAAAGCCGTGTTTTTGGCAATCGTGTACAGCCAATTGTAGCCGTCCTGTTTGCAATCGAAAGAACTTATACTGCGCGCCGCTTTCTCGTAAGTTTCCGCAACCACGTCTTCCGCAAACGACTTGTCGTACAAATACCACTTGGCAACGCCGAGCAAATTTTGCAAAGTACACGAAAACAATTCTTTAAGCCCGCTCTCGTCGCCGAAACGCATCTTTTCCAAACATTTATTCACCTGTTTGCGATACTTCGACATTATAAAACCCTTCTTCCGTAAACGTATTTTATTTGACATATTATAACATATCCGCACGCATAAATCAAGTTAATTGAACACCGAATTTTTAAGTATTACAAAAAAACAACGGACGGTGTTCCCCGCCCGCTGTTTTTTAATGAAATTTTCAATTAAAACCTATACCCAACGTCTGCATTTTTAACATATTGCAATTCGTAATTCGTGGCATAGAGCAAAACATTATTATCTATAATTACACTGCCAAAAGCCGAATTTCCGCTATAAGTTGCGCTATTGCTCAACTGCCCCACGCATTGAGCTATACGGGGCGCGGTAGAACGAGAAGCGGATATACGCATAGCCCACGAAATTACAGCGTAATTTTTGCAACCCGTTACGGTTCCGTTTTTGCGCACAGTGCCGGCAATACCGCCGATGCAAGCATCCAACGCGCTGGCTTTATTATATAATATCTTGCCGTGGTTTTCGCAGTTGATTATTTTTGCACCCTCCATATTAAGTGACGCTATTCCGCCTATATGAGCCGTTCCGCCTATAGAAGCATAGTTCTTGCAATTTTCCACCGTGCCGTAATTATGCCCCGCAACTCCGCCTACATTGTAAAGGCATTCCTTAAACGCAATATCCGTTTCAACATAAGAAGATGAGATTGTCGGTTCATTGATATTTTTGAGAACCTCTACGTTTCTCAACATGCCTTTGTTTACGGCAACCGCACCGCCTATAATGAATGATTTCATTTTATCGGCATTTGCGCTCATTCCTATCGACGGCGAAAAACGCACTCCGTCTATAGTTCCGTAATTGGTTGTTATGAAACCGAAATCACTTTCAATCGCAACATGACTGTAAGTGATTTTGTGTCCGTTGCCGTATAAAGTGCCGTTAAACTCCTCTATAGGTTGCCAATTAGCAAGAAATCTATATTCCAAATCTGTCTTCAAGCTGAATTTCATTCCATTCATAGCGTAATTGCGCAACCACAGAAACTGTCTTTTGGTCCATATCTCATATTCTCCTGCCGAATTACGCGACTCCTCAAAAGTCTTTTAGGTCCAATCCGCTATCATATTAAACGACGCATTATCAAAAGTGTACTGCGAACCGAATTGATAGTTTACTCCGCCCGATTGCCAAACACCCTTATGGCCGCCAAAAAACGGAGAGGGCAACGTAATTTTATCGTTATGTTTCCCTTTCACTTTTTCGGTGCCGCTTCCGTTATTATAGTAAAAAGTAATGCAATACCGCCACTGCGCATATACCGTCATGTTTTCGGCTTTATTCAGTTTATCCGTTGCATTCACATTACAATCGCAGTATTCATTCGTGCTCCAACCTATAAATTCGCAGTCTTTACGAACGGCAACAGGCAAGTCGCCTATAGGCAAACCTTTATGTACGATTTTTTCGGCTATTGTATCCCCGCCTTTGGTTTCAAAAGTGAGTTTATAAGGTATGGGAGTCCATTGCGCGTACAAACTCACAATCGCTCCTTGTGTAGCCGAAAGATTTTTTACAGTCGCGCCGTTTTCATACCGAACACCGCTTCCGTCGGCTTCGGTGTTCCACCCGTCAAATAACCACCCGTCTAAAGAAAAGCCGTTCATAGCCAACGTTCTTTCCACGTCATATGTATGCGTTGTTGTTCCTGTTGCGGACTCCGCAGGAACGTCAATCGGAGAATTTCCATTATATTCCACACTATATTCTATAGCGCGCCAATTTGCATAAAAAGTTTTATCGCCCGACATTCCTCTTATTCTTTCTATCGGTTTGCCCTTGTATTCTCCATTGTCATACCAACCGGCAAATACATACCCCACACGAGTAGCGTCTTTAAGCAGAATATCGTCTATTGATTTATAAGAAACGGGGTTGTCGGCATTCACGCCGCCGCTCAATACGTATGTAATACTATAAGTTGCCTTATAAACAATAATAGTAAAATCACAGCCGGTATCCCACAAAGAATTCCACCCCGCAGGCAAATCGCTTTTTGCATCGTAAGGAACTATTATTTGTTTTTTTACGGTTTCCGAATTCGTCCAACCTGCAAAAACTCCAATACCCACATCGGTAATATTGTTTGTTAAACGCACCTCGGAAAGACTATTCACACCGTCAAAAGCATTATCTTCTATTTTCTTAACCGCTAAAGGCAATACCACTATGCCCGTGCCCGCATATTCACTTGTTATATCTTCTTCCACAACGTCAGAAGACGGTTCTACAAACAAGATATCTTTCACCGCGCAACCATTAAACATGCTTTCGCCTATAGTTTCAATATTATCGGGTAGCACAATCGTATCAACTGACGCCATACCGAAAACGTTTTTCGATGTTTCTTTCGGTTCTTCGTCGACTTGCTCGTCAACATTCTCGTGCGCTATTTCATCACATAAAATAACCGGGCGATTTATAACTACTCTATTTGCGGCAAATTCCATAAATGCCTCAGTACCGATATAGATAGGTTCTTCCGAATATCCCACAGTCAATGTTTTCACATTGTTTAGATTAAAAGCACTTGCGGCTATTCTCATTACCGGATAAGCCTGCGTATCAGCTTCGCCTTTATAACCGGCGGGAATATAAACGTCACAGTCCCCATTTTCAAATAATTGAAAATCCGCTACAACATAGTGTTCGCCCTCCAATCCCATAGATGGATAATCGGGAGCTTCCTCACTATAAGTTTGTACACCGTTTACTTTTTTATATTCTATTTCCGGATTGAAAGAACTGCCGTACTCAATCTCAGCATAAGTATTGCTTGCAACCAAATTCCAATTAGCTGCCCAACCCGGTTGAGCCACATTAACGCGAGCATAAACTTTTACTTGCGGGGCACCGCGAAAAATCGTAGAGCCTATAGACGTAACTGTATTAGGCAAAATTATATATTCCAAACTCTTACAAGAGTTAAATGCGTTTGCGGCAATGCTTTCGGTTTCCGACAACATTATACCGCGCAAATTCGTGCACCCCGAAAATGCCGAATTTCCTATTGCTTTTATAGTCGGCGGGAGTTGTACTTTTTCAAGTTTGGTCGCTTTTGCAAACCCGTTTGTAGCGACCGACGTAACCGTACAAACATTTCCGTCGATTTCGGCTTTTCGAGGAATTCTTACCGTTGTAACGGTTTTATCCAATAGTTTTACGCTACAAGTTGTTTCGCTTGTTTTCACAAAAGCAAGCCCCGACGACTCTTGCGCCCACGCATCGGTTTGCACTCCGAAAACAGTTGCACAACACGCACAAAGCAGCAAAACAAACAACAATAGAACAAAAGTGCTGTTTTTTCTTTTAGTACACATAATTTTACCTCCTCTATGTGTAAATACTTACATAAACGTATACCGAAAAAACAGTGTCTTTGTCCCGATATTTTTGATATTTTTTGTAATTTACAATTATTTCCTTTTTTCTGTTATTTGTTTTTAGCGCACAATCGGAAAATTGTTCTCTATGTTTTTCCAATAAGGCAACTGACCTTCATTCAATGTATCGGCAAGAAAATACATATCTTCGGCGATTTCGTATTTCATTGCTTTATCAACTGCGCCGTCGCTATCCGCAGCATAACCGTTTTGCGCCGCGCCGTTATTATAATACAGCCAATGGCAGTTATATATATCGCCCGCAAACGCTATGCCGTAAGCCGTAATTGCGGAACTTGCGGACACGCTTATTTTGCCCGAAAAGTAGCAATTTACAATTCCGCCGCCGTTTTCAACCGCAATACCCGCAGCGCGCAAATCGCCCGAAACGTTTTCTTCAAACAAAATATCGCATTGAGAATAACAGTTTTTAATCTCGGCGTTGCTTGTATTTACGAACCCGACTCCCTCAGCGTGCGCAGTAACGGTTCCATGCGAATAACAGCGTTCCACAGTGCCGCTCGCGTTCGATATAAAACCGCTCGCAACTTTACCCGAAACGCTTTGACCGCTATAACCGCACTGTCTGATTTCTCCATTGAAAATATTCGCAAACCCGCTTGCATTCTCTGAAGTAACGTTACCCATAGCATAGCAACCGACGGTTTTCGCCGTTATATTATTGCAAAAACCGCTGCCGTCTTTTTCGGCAACCACCACCCCCGTAGCGTAACACAAATTTACCGTTTTATCACTGCTTGCTATGTTTATCGTTTCGGCAAACCCGCCCGCATCGGTTCCGCTAACGTTACCGTTTGCGTAGCAGCCGATTATTCCGCCCGCCGCGCTCTCGGCTTTTCCAATAAATCCGCCCGCTTTTCCTATTTCGGTAATTACGTTTCCCGTTGCATGGCTCGAGCGAACCGCCGCACGGGTTATGCCTATAAAACCGCCTACGCAAGCGTTCATTTCCGACGTTATATTCACCGACGAATGCGAAGAATAATCGCCCGCGCTGTTTTCGTCGGCTTCGCCTATAAAACCACCCGCTACGGCGTTGCACTCGTCCGCCGCCATATCCTCTCTTCTAAGCGTTATTTCGCCTTTGCTCTCGCAGCTCGTTATGTTTCCGCTCGCTTTGCCCGCAAAGCCGCCGACATATACCGAAGAATGCTCCGTTAACCTTATATTCACGTCGGTTGTGCAGTTTCTTGCGTCTCCGAATAGCTTGCCCGCCATACCTCCCACAATCGCTTTTGCAGTCGCATTACCGTAAATGTTGATTGTTGCCGAAACGTTTACGCTATGAACGGTTCCCAAACAAACGCCCGCAAGTGCGCCCGCATATATCTCCCCGTCTCTATTACGATTAGAAAATGAAATACGCAAACCTTCTATTTTCAAACAAGATATCGTCGCATTTTGTCCAACGTATCCGAAAAGCGACGCATAGCCGCTTGGGTCATCATATATATCACAATCTTTTATTGCATATCCGCGCCCGTCGAAATTGCCCTCGAACGGCACGTCGCTGTCGAATACGGGTTTTATGTTCCTGCCGTTCACATCACCGGTAAGCACGTAATTTGCGTTCGGATATCGGCGCATATTCATAAACTGGGAAGACGTAGAAATCACAAAAGGCAATTGCGGCGTGCCGTTGCCGCCCGCAAACAAATCAGTAAACGTTGCGGTAAATACGGTTATTTCTTCGTTAAACTCGCTGTCGCTTCTCGTTATTTCGGTAACTCCGTCCGACCAACACACAAAAGCATACCCGCTTTCCGGCACCGCCGTAACCTCGGTTGTAGAGTTTCCATGCGTTACGATTTGATTTTCCCGTCCGTTAATATACCCGCCCTCGCCCGCCGAATACCTTACGGTATATTCGATTTTTTCGAATTCCGCCATTACTTTCAAATTCTTTTCGATAAGGTCGGTGCGCTCGGCATTCGGCTTACCGTCCGACCACCTTACAAATTTGTACCCCTCGAGCGGTATCGCGGTAACGGAAGTAGCCTGCTCGCCGTAATACGTTTCCTGAAAAGTTTTACCCTCTATATATCCGCCCGTGCTTGCCGAATATTCCGCTTTGTATAATATTTTTTTCGCGGTTCCGTAAAGCGGTTCGCCGCTTTCGTTATAGTAATAGGTTCTGTTCATAACGGCATTGCCGTCCGACCATTTGTCGAATTCGTAACCGGTCTCGAGATAAACGCGCAAATCCTTACCCCTGCCGTCATAATACAAAATTTCCTCGAGCTCTTTTGTTTCCCTACTTGTCATTACTCCGTTTATATTCTCGCAAACCAAAAAATACGCGCCATCGCCCAGCACAAATTTTTGATTTACGCTCTTTGGCGCAAACTCGGCTGTTATCGTTTTATTCTCGCGCACGTTCGTTTCACACCGCGACTGAGCTTTTACACCGTCGCTCCACTGTACGAATTCATAGCCGTATTCCGCCACAGCCGTTACGGCAACGGCATTTTCGCCGTGCGGCACTTTCTGCGTGTGCCCGCCTTCCGAAATTATGTAACCGCCACGTTTGAAAACGTATTCCACGGTATATTCCTTTATTTTGAAATGCGCCGTTACGTCTATTCTGAGGTTAAAGTCGTCGCGCCGAACTTTGTCCGTTTTCCCGTCCGACCACATAACGAATTCGTATCCGTCGTCGGGAATTGCAATTACCGAGTCGCGCGACTTTCCTTTATCGAACGAAACGACCGAAACCGCTTCGCCGTTTGTTTGCTCTATTCTTAATCTTCCGTGTTCGCCCGCGCGATACACCGCTTCTTGCGCTTCGAAACCGCCGTGTCTGCAAAACGGAATAAGAAGCAACAAAAGCAACGTTGTTACAAACACTGCCGCGCCGATTAACCAAACAAACAGTTTGCTCTTAAAGAATTTCATACGCCCTCCTTACCGAATTTTGTCTGCGTTTTTACAAGCAAGCAACTCTCTACATAAGTTATACCCCTAAAAACGCGATTTTGTCCCGAATTTCCGAAAAATATTTTTCCTTATTTTTAATTATATCACACCCACAGCCAAAAATCAATACCTTGTTTTATCACTTGACTATTTCTTCGGTTAGTTTTATAATATATACGTTTGACCAATAACCATATCATTATTTGGAGGTATGTATGAAAAAGATGACCATCGACGGCAACACCGCCGCGTCGCACGTAGCGTATGCGTTCAGCGAAGTTGCCGCAATCTACCCCATCACCCCCTCGTCCCCCATGGCGGAATACGCCGACGAGTGGGCGGCTACGGGCAGAGTGAACATGTTCGGGCAGCCGTTGCGCCTTGCCGAAATGCAGTCGGAAGCGGGTGCCGCGGGCGCGGTGCACGGCAGTTTGACCGCGGGTGCGCTCACCACCACTTACACGGCGAGCCAAGGGCTTTTGCTCATGATACCCAACATGTACAAGATAGCCGGCGAAATGCTGCCCTGCGTGTTCCACGTATCGGCTCGCGCTCTCGCCGCGCACGCGCTTTCCATATTCGGCGACCACGCCGACGTTATGGCTTGCCGCCAGACCGGATTTGCGATGCTTGCGAGCAACTCGGTTCAGGAAGCAATGGACCTCGCGCTTGTGGCTCACCTTGCCACTCTTAAAGCAAAAGTTCCCTTCCTTCACTTTTTCGACGGTTTCCGTACCAGTCACGAAATCAGCAAGATAGACGGAATAGAGTACGACGAAATCAAAAAGCTCGCCGAAGAAGCGGGCATAATGGAAGACATAAAGGACTTTAAGTCCCGCGCTCTCAATCCCGAGCACCCCGTGCAAAAGGGCACTGCGCAAAACCCCGATATCTATTTCCAAAACCGCGAAGCCGCCAACAAGTATTACGACGCCACTCCCGAAATCGTAAAGAACATGATGGAAAAGGTTTACGCGCTCACGGGCAGAAAGTACGAGCTTTACCAGTATTACGGCGCGAAAGACGCAACCGAAATAATCATAATGATGGGTTCGGGTTGCGAAGCCGCCGAAGAAACGGTTGACTACTTGAACGCACGCGGCAAAAAGGTGGGCTTGCTCAAGATACGCCTTTACCGTCCTTTCTCGGTAAAAGATTTCCTTGCCGCAATCCCCGCGTCGGTTAAAAAGATAGCCGTGCTCGACCGCACCAAGGAAGCGGGCGCGCTCGGCGAACCCCTCTACCTCGACGTTTGCTCCGCTCTTTACGAAAACGGCAGAAACGATATAAAGGTTGTGGGCGGCAGATACGGTCTCGGCAGCAAAGAGTTCAATCCGAGCATGGTTAACGCCGTTTACAAAAATCTCGAAGAGGCTCAGCCCAAAAACCATTTCACCGTTGGCATAGAAGACGACGTAACGGGCACCTCGCTCAAAGTAACCGAATTCGTAAACGCTTCCCCCGAAGGCACCGTTCGTTGCAAATTCTACGGACTCGGCTCCGACGGCACGGTAGGCGCGAACAAAAACAGCATCAAGATTATAGGCGACCACACCGACATGTACGCGCAGGGTTATTTCAGCTACGACTCCAAAAAGAGCGGCGGCATAACCATTTCGCACCTTCGTTTCGGCAAGTCCCCCATTAAGAGCACCTACCTTATAGACCAAGCCGACTTCGTTGCGTGCCACAACCAATCTTACGTTACGCGCTACGATATGGTTTCCGACCTTAAAGACGGCGGCGTGTTCCTCTTGAACACCAACTGGACCACCGAACAGCTCGACAGCGAACTGCCCGCGTCCATGAAAAACCAGATTGCCAAAAAGCACATTAAGCTCTACACCCTCGACGCGCTCAAGATAGTTAACGAAATCGGCGCGAAGAAGGGCGTTAACACCGTGTGCCAAGCGGCGTTCTTCAAGCTCGCGGATATCATTCCCTACGAGCAAGCCGCCGACTACATGAAGCAGATGATTAAAAAGGCGTACGGCAAGAAGGGCGACGCGGTAGTAAACATGAACTACGCCTGCGTAGACAACGCCATAGCCGGACTCGTAGAGGTTAAATATCCCGCGTCGTGGGCAACCGCAAACAACGGCGCGGCGGCAGTAAACACCACCGACGACAAGTATTTCAACAATTTCGTTAAACCCATAATAGCGCAAGAGGGCGACAAACTCCCCGTATCGGCGTTCGAAGCCGACGGCACCGTACCCACCGGCACGACCAAGTTCGAAAAGCGCGGCATTGCGCCCATAGTTCCCAAGTGGATACCCGAAAACTGCATACAGTGCAACCAGTGCTCGCTCGTTTGCCCGCACGCTTGCATCCGTCCCGTACTCGCCGACGACAAGCAAGCGGCAAAAGGCGGCAAGAACTTTGTTACCAAGCCCGCAACGGGACTCGAAGGGCTCAACTACCGCATGCAGGTTTCGCCGCTCGACTGCACGGGTTGCTCGAGCTGTGCGAACGTGTGCCCCGCCAAAGAAAAGGCCCTCAAAATGGTACCGCTCGAAGAAAGCCTCAAAACCGAGGAAGCCAACTGGGAATACTCCGTTAAGCTCCCCGTTCGCGACGTGTCCACCAAGTTCAAGCCCGAGTCGGTAAAAGGCAGTCAGTTCCGTCAGCCTTTGTTCGAATTCTCGGGAGCTTGCGCGGGTTGCGGCGAAACGCCCTACGTTAAACTCATAACCCAGCTGTTCGGCGACAGAATGGTTGTTGCCAACGCCACGGGTTGCTCGTCTATATACGGCGGCTCCGCCCCCACCTGCCCTTACACCACAAACGCCGAAGGCAACGGTCCGGCATGGGCGAACAGTCTGTTCGAAGACAACGCCGAGTTCGGCTACGGCATGAACCTTGCCTACAAGGCTCGCAAAGAAAAACTCGTTTCGGACGTGAAAGCTGCTATCGCGGCGGGCGCGGACGGCGCAATGAAAGACGCGCTCGAAGATTGGCTTAAAAACAGCGACGACGCCGAGGGCAGCAAGAAATCGGCGGCGGCAGTCAAAGCGGCTCTTCCCGCGGCAATCAAATCCGCAAAAGGCGAGCTCAAAACCGCTCTCGCCGCGGTTAAAGACGCCGAGGACGTGCTCGTTAAAAAATCCGTTTGGATTTTCGGCGGCGACGGTTGGGCGTACGATATCGGTTACGGCGGACTCGACCACGTGCTCGCCTCTGGCGAAGACGTTAACGTGCTCGTTGTAGACACCGAGGTGTACTCCAACACGGGCGGACAGTCGAGTAAGTCCACCCCCACCGGCTCGGTTGCCAAATTCGCGGCTTCCGGAAAGCGCACCAAGAAAAAGGACCTCGGCATGATGGCTATGTCTTACGGCTACGTGTACGTGGCGCAAGTGGCTATGGGCGCGAACCAAAGTCAGGTTATAAAGGCAATCGCCGAAGCGGAGGCGTACCACGGTCCCAGCCTTATAATCGCTTACGCAACCTGCATAAACCACGGCATAGATATGTCTAACGGTCAGGCGGAAATGAAGAAAGCGGTCGAGTCCGGATATTGGCAGCTTTACCGCTACAATCCCGAGCTTGCCGAGCAGGGCAAAAACCCGTTCTCGCTCGACAGCAAAGACCCCACGGGCAACTATCAGGAATTCATAGCCGGCGAAACCCGTTACAAGAGCTTGCAAAAGACTCACCCCGAAATCGCGCAACAACTCTTCGAACGCGCCGAGGTTGAAGCCAAAGCAAGACTCGAAACCTACAAGAAAAAAGCAAGCAACTAATCGGCTCGCAAAAGGAAAGACTCCGATACGTCGGAGTCTTTTTCGTTGCGTTTATTTTAGTTGCAAATTGCGAAGATATGGCGTATAATTGTGCGTATGAATTTGTCCGCACAAACAAAAAACAAGCTCGACCCGCGCAATATAATAATTATAGCGTGCGCGGCTGTGTTCGCCGTTTATTGGCTGTTTAACTTTCGCGTTTTCCGCGTTCCGCATAGCGGTATTGCCGACTGCCTGTTTATTTACTCGGCTACTCTGTTGCCGCTCGCGGCTATATTCGCGGTTGCCGCAAAGTCGCTCGGAAAAAGCAAACGACTCGCGGCTGTTGCGGTTTTGCTCGGCGCGTCTTATATTTTGCGCGTGCTGTTCGCGAATTTCGAAAGCGGCGACTACGCCATACTCACGAGTTGGGTGGCGGAATATAAAACGCTGTCCGTAAAAGACTGTTTCGTAAAGCAAGTGGGCAACTATCCGCCGCTTTATAACTACTTTTTGATAATGTTTTCCCGACTGCCGCTATCCGACCTCTATTTAATCAAAACTCTTTCGTTCTATTTCGAGATAACAACGGCGGTGTTCGCGGTAAAACTCGTTGCGCTCGTTCGCAAAGAAAACTTTTCGTTTGTAATTCTCGGCATGTTTTTGGTTTTGCCCGTCTTTCTCGCAAACTCCTCGCAGTGGGCGCAGTGCGACGCGCAGTATACCATGTGCGCGGTTGCGGCGGTGTATTTCGCGCTCAAGCACAAATCCGTACCCTGCTACGTTTTCATAGGCTTGGGACTCGCTTTCAAAATGCAATTCCTGCTCGTTTTGCCCGCGGGACTGGTAATTTTGCTGTCGAAAGACCAAAGCGGAAAGCCGTACTTGCTGTGGCGGTGGATATGGCTCGCGCCCGTAGTTTTCTTTGCCGCAAGCGGACTGCCCGCGCTGTTCGGCGGAAGTTTCTTCAAAGTAATCAAGGTTTACCTAAACCAATCCACGGCGGGAAACGCCGTACACAACATAAACGGCATGTGCGCAAATCTTTCCCTGCCCTTTTACCACGTGCCCAAAGGCACACCCGCCTATTACGCACTGCTCGCGCTGTTCTTGTGCCTTACCGCCGCGGCGGATTCGCTCATAATAGTTTACGCGCTCCGCGTTTCCAAGCGCACGCTCTCGGCGCAACAAGCCGTTTTCCTGTGCGCTCTTTTGCCGCTCGTATCGGTATTCTTCATGCCCAAAATGCTCGACAGATTTTACTACCTCGCCGAAACCTTTCTCGCCGTGTATCTCTCGGTTAAGCGCGACAAAGATATGCTCGCCGCCTTTTGCCTGCTCGAAACGGGACAGTGGCTGGTATACATGCGAGCGTTCACGCCCGAAAAGTTCTTTATCATGAAAAACGCGTTTATCGTAGCTCCGCTGTTTATAGCTTTTTCGCTATTCTTTGCGGCGCGAAGATATTTTACGGAGTTTGCTCGCACTCAACCGAACGAAAGCTCGGAGATTGACAAAACCGCATAAATATTGTATAATAGCAAAAAACCGAAGAGGACTTAAAAATGAGGGAAAAGATATCACACAACACCTACGACTGCGAACGCGCACTCTATCACCTCGTAGACGCCGACGTGCAAAGCTGTATTTTCGCAGGCCCTGCCGACGGCGAGTCCGCGCTCAAAGAGTGCCGCAACATAGCGGTTACCGACTGTTCGTTTTCGCTCCGCTATCCGCTGTGGCACGCGCAAAACTTTACCGTTGAAAACTGCTTTTTAGACGAAAAGACCCGCGCCCCGCTTTGGTACTGCACAAGCGGACAAATGCGCAATTGCACAATAGACGGAATTAAAACCCTACGCGAGTGCTCGGGCGTAAGTTTGGAGAACTGCTCGGTTCGCTCCCCCGAATTCGGTTGGCGTTGCCGCGATATAGAAATAAAAAACTGCGTTATGGACTCGCAGTACTTTTTGTTCGAAACCGAAAACGTAAAAATAGACCGACTGCGCATGCAGGGAAAATATTCGTTTCAGTACATGAAAAACGTGGAGATATCTCACAGCTATCTCGACACCAAAGACGCGTTTTGGCACTGCGACAACATAACCGTGAAAAACTCCACGCTAAAGGGTGAATATCTCGGCTGGTACTCGAACGGCTTAACCCTTATAAACTGCGAAATTATAGGCACGCAACCGCTGTGCTACTGCAAAAATCTTAAGCTCGAAAATTGCACCATGACGGGTTGCGACCGCGCGTTCGAATATTCCGACGTTTACGCCGATATAAAAGGGCGCATAGACTCGGTGGAAAATCCCAAGTCGGGCAAAATAGTCGCCGACTCCGTAGGAGAAATAATCCGCGGCAACGAGGCCACGGACTGTTTCGGAGAAGTCGTGATACGCAAAATTAAGTAATTGCCCGCGGCAATCCCCCCCCTCGGTTTCAATGTCATTGCGAGCGAGTTTACGAGCGTGGCAATCCCCTACATGGAACAAGTACAGTATCTGCCGCTTTCTCATGGCTGAGATTGCTTCGTCGCTCCGCTTCTCGCAATGACATGTAAAACCCGGTTCCCCTGTCATTGCGAGGGTGCATATTCGTTCCCCTGTCATTGCGAGGGTGCTTGCACCCGCGGCAATCTCCCCCCTCGGTTTCAATGTCATTGCGAGCGAGTTTACGAGCGCGGCAATCTCATACATGGAACATGTACAGTATCTGCCGCTTTCTCATGGCTGAGATTGCTTCGTCGCTCCGCTTCTCGCAATGACATGTAAAACCCGGTT
>NZ_CALPCH010000010.1 GCF_943193005.1 Pumilibacter intestinalis | reverse complement strand
GAGTGACTCAATCGGCATATAGCAAATGGGAGGGCGGAAAAGTGATTTTTAAGACCCGCCATTTAATTAAAATAGCAAGAGTTCTCAATGTAACTGTTGACGAGCTTTTATGTATAAAATGAAATGCGAGTATTAGTGTTTCTATAGCGGGGGATTGCCACGCTCACTGCGTTCGCTCGCAATGACAAGTAAACCGCTACTGTTACCCGTCATTGCGAGGGCATTTATGCCCGTGGCAATCCCAGCCATGAGAAAGTAGTAGTTACTGTACTTGTTTCATGCAGGAGATTGCCACGCTCGCATGGCTCGCTCGCAATGACATGGGTGCGCAAAAGGCTTACTTACACATTGAAAGAATTCAATAATTCGGCTATTTTGCGAGTGCCGTCGGAGCCGGGGTTGGCGTTCATTGCCGAAATGAGATTTTGGCGTTTGCTTATGAGCGCAACCGTTTCGGAAACTATCGAGCCGCAGGAAAGCGAGTCTTGCTCCATAACCTCTATTACTCCGAGGTCTTTGTAGTAGGCGGCGTTTTGTACTTGGTCGCCGCGGCTGGAGTCGCTTTTGGGCAGGGGAATTACGAGCGAGGGAATTTTAAGCGCGGTGATTTCGGAAAGAGTGCCCGCGCCCGCGCGGGTTACGGCGTAGTCCGCCCAGGCGTAGCAGTCCGCCATGTAGTCGCAAAATTCCAGCCTGCGGTAATTTTCGTGCGAGCCGTCGAACTTGTGCTTTCCGGCAATGTGAAGCACGTTAAAGTAGGCGCAAAGCTCCTTTATCGCGCCCTCGGCGGCTTGGTTTATGGCGAGCGCGCCCTGGCTTCCGCCGAATATGAGCAGATTGGGTCTGCCGTTTTTCTTAAAGCCCAGCTTGCGGTTAACCGCCTCGGCGTTGCCCTCGTACAACTCTCTCCTGATGGGCGTGCCCGTGAAAAATCCGTTGTCGAACTTTTCTGCGAGCGACGGAAAAGAGGTGCAAACGTATCGGCTCTTTTTGGCAACAAGGCGGTTGCTAAGTCCCATGCTGATGTCAGACTCGTGGATTATGAGCGGTACTTTTTTCTTATATGCCGCCATTGCCATGGGGAGCGCGGCATAACCGCCCTTGCTGAAAACCGCTTTGGGCTTAAGTTCCTTGATGAATTTTTTCGCCTTGCTTATCCCGCTCGCGAGCACAAAGGGTATCTTTATGTTTTTGGGCGACAGCGAGCGGTGAAACTTTATACACGGCAACGCGTGAAAAGTTATCTGCGGATACGCCGAAATCATTCTTTCTTCCATGCTTCCCGCCTCGCCGAAATAGTGCACCTCGTAGCCGCGCAAATAGGGGAGCAGAGCAATGTTGGGCGCGATGTGACCCGCCGTGCCGCCGCCCGTTAAAAATATTGTGTTCATATTGACATTCACCCGTCGGTTTGATATAATATCTATTATATGATAGCCAAACGCTGAAAATAATAAAACACGGAGAACCGATTATGAAAACCGAAATTTTCACAGCCGCCGACGGTAAGGCGATATCTCTTAAAATATGGGACGAGGCGAGCGAGCCTCGCATGGTTTTGCAGCTCGTGCACGGCATGGCGGAGCACGTTAGCAGATACAACGACTTTGCGGAATATCTCAATTCCTGCGGCATAATAGTTGCGGGCGACGACCACCGCGCCCACGGCGACACCGACCCCGACGCGCTCGGACTTGCGGGCGAGGGCGACCTTTTCCACAAAACCGTGGAGGACGAAAAGGGCATAACGGCGTTGCTTAAAGAGCGTTACGGCTTGCCCGTGGTTATAATGGGGCACAGCTACGGCTCGTTTCTTACGCAGAGATACATATCGCTCGGCACGTCGGATATAGCGGGTTGCATACTCATGGGCTCGGCGGCAATGGAGGGCTTTGTTGTAAACGTGGGAGCGAGAATAGCCGCGAAAAAGATGAAAAAGGGCGAAAAGGACGCCCGCGGAAAATTCTTCGCAAAGCAAACCTTCGTGAAATACGATAAAAAGATAAAAGACGGAATAAACGGCTGGCTTTGCCGCGACCGCGCCGAAGTGGGCAAGTTCAACACCGACCCGCAGTGCAATTTTACTTGCAGTAACGGGTTTTATCATTGGTTTTTCGGCGGCATGAAAGCAATTGCGGCGGATAAGGGCGAAAATATCCGCAAAGACCTGCCGCTAATGATAATCTCCGGCACTGCCGACGGTGTGGGCGGCTACGGCAAACTCGTTAAAAAGCTGTATAATCGCTACGTTAAGTTCGGCTTGACTCCCGATTTGCGCCTAATAGAGGGCGCGCGACACGAGCTTGTGAACGAAACCGACAAGCAAGAGATTTACCGAACCGTTAGGGATTTCGTACTTTCAATACATTAAAACAAATTTGCTGTAAATGTAATATTTGTTATTGACATTTCGGTTTTTTTGTGTTATCATACTTATACGAATATCGGATTTGTACGGGCTGAATTTGCGCAAGGAATTTTCCGCCCGAGTAAAAATTCGGAAAATGAGGAGAACGCAAAATGAAACCGGCAACTGACAGACTTATTAAAGACAAAGTGCGCCGCGGCGCAGACGTGATACGGCGCGGAATTTATACCCGCGCGGGCGACTTAAAAATGCGGTTTGCGTTAACCGACGAGCCTGTGGCGTTTGCCGACAGGCTCAAACTCGAATACGCGCAAATAAGCGAGGGCGAAAAGTGGGGGCGCAAGGTGTGGGACTGCGCATGGTTTCACATAGAGGGCGATGTGCCAAACTGCGAAAACCCGCATTTGGCTATAGACCTCGAGGGCGAGGGGTGCGTATATACTCCGCTCGGCGTGCCCGTGCGCGGCATAACCGACGTAAAGGGCGGGGCGGACCACTCGCACGGATTTCCGGGCAAACGCTACGTGCCGCTCGGGGAGTGCGTTGCCGCGGGCGCGAAAAAAATCGACTTGTGGGTAGACGCGGCAAACAACGACCTGTTCGGCGGAGTGCACGGCGGCACGGTTAAAGAGTGCGCGGTTGTTTCGTGCAACGCCCAAAGGCGGGAACTTTATTACGACTATGCGTTTTTAATGAACCTATCAGAGAGCACCCCGGACGCAAACCCTCTGCATTACGCTATAGTTTACGCCCTCGAGCAAGTTTCGGTGCGGGTTTCGTCGGATATGACGGCGGAGCGCATAGCGGAGTGCAAAAAAATACTCGAGCCGCACCTAAAGCGCAAGAACATAGCCGACCCGTTGCTCGAATTTTATGCCGTGGGTCATTCTCACCTCGATTTGGCGTGGCTGTGGCCGCTCCGCGAAACGCGGAGAAAGGCAATCCGTACCTTTTCCACCGCGCTCGCAAATCTCGAAATTTACCCCGAATACGTGTACGGCGCGAGCCAACCTCAGCAGTTCGAGTGGGTAAAAGCCGACTGCCCCGCGCTTTACGCAAAGTTGAAAGAGGCGGTAAAGGGCGGGCGTTTCGAACTGCAAGGCGGCATGTGGGTTGAAGCCGACACCAACGTAACGGGCGGCGAATCGCTCGTGCGGCAGTTTTTGTACGGCAAAAGATTTTGGCGCGAGGAGTTCGGCAAAGATACCGATATTCTTTGGTTGCCCGACGTGTTCGGATTTTCGGGCGCACTGCCGCAGATAATGCGCGGTTGCGGTTGCGAAAATTTCCTCACAATCAAATTGAGTTGGAACATGGTGAACAAGTTCCCGCACCACTCTTTCCGCTGGCGGGGCATAGACGGAAGCGAAGTGCTCGTGCACATGCCGCCCGAGGGAAATTACAACGGGTCGGCAACGCCCAAATCCGTACTGTATGCGGCGGGCAACTACGCCCAGCGCGGATTGAGCAAAAACGCAATGCTTTTGTACGGAATAGGCGACGGCGGCGGAGGACCGGGCAGAGAGCACATAGAGTTCGTTTCGCGCGAAAAGAACGTGTGCGGCGTGCCTAACGTGAAATGTGCGCCCGCTTCCGAGTTTTTCGCGAAGCTAAAAAAGGAAAAAGACAAGTTGCCCGTTTTTTGCGGCGAAATGTACCTCGAGCGGCATCAGGGCACATATACCTCGCAGTCTGCAAATAAGCGCAACAACCGCAAAACCGAAAACGCGCTTTGCGTGTACGAGTTCGCGCAAGCGGCTACGGGCAGGCGCAACAAAGAACTCACCGACGAACTGTGGAAAGAAACGCTTTTGTATCAGTTCCACGATATCGTGCCCGGCTCGTCCATAAAGCGGGTTTACGACGAAAGCACCGAGCGTTACGCCGTAATGCGCAAAACGCTCGACTCGGCTATATCCGATACCTTTGCCGAGAAGGGAAGCGTGCCTTGCGTGTGCAACGCGTCCTCTTTCGAACGCGACGAATACGTGGAATACGGCGGCGAGTGGTACAGAGTGAAAGCCGCGCCGTACTCGGTTGCCGCGCTTACAAAGCCCGAAAAAACCTTTTCGGTGTATTCGAGCGGCGGAAAGTTCGGCAATTCTCTCATAGAAGCGCAAATTGACGAAAGCGGCAAAATAGTATCGGTAATAAATAAGACTACGGGCAGACAGGCTTTGGCGGCTCCGTCTGGCGAGTTCAAAGTGTATACGGACGTGGGCGACGCCTGGGACTTTTATCACGGTTACCGCGACGGCGGCGAGGAGAAATTCGCCGTTACCGCCTTCGAGCCGTTCATAGAGGGCGCGAAAGCGGGCGTGCGCGTAAAGTACGCCTACAATAAGAGCACGCTCGTGCAAACGGTGAGCGTTACCGAAAATTCGCCGTTTGTGCGGGTAGACGTTTTCGCCGATTGGCGGGAAACCGAAAAAATGCTTCGCACCGATTTTTACCCCGCGGTGAATACGAACGAGGTTACTTGCGATATTCAGTGGGGAAGCGTGAAGCGCAAAACCACCGAAAACAATTCCGTAGAGGCGGCGCAGTACGAGGTGTGCGCCCACAAGTGGGTTGACTCGTCGTCGCACAATTACGGCGTTGCGCTTTTAAGCGACTGCAAGTACGGCTTTAGGTGCAAAGACGGTTGCGTTTCCGCGCACCTGTTGCGCAGTCAGATGGGACCGTGCGACAATCAGGACAAGGGCGAGCATGAATTTTCTTACGCGATTTACCCGCACGAGGGCGGCGTGTACAATTCGCCCGTGGCGGCTATGGGTTACGCCTTTAACCGCCCGCTCGCGGCTGTAAACGCACTGCCGCGCCCGTCGCTGGTGAGCACGAACAACCCGCACGCCGTGATAGAAACGGTGAAGCCCGCAGAGGACGGCTCGGGCACCGTAGTGCGGCTTTATAACGATACGCCCGAGGAGATTACGGCAAAAATTACGGCGAGCGGAAAACTCGTAAAAACGGATATGCTCGAGCGCGGCGGCGAGAAGATGAGCGGCAACATAACGCTCCGCGGCTTCGAAATACTCACGTTTAAGATACAAAGTTGACAAACAATACTTTATTTGATATAATATATCAAAATAATACAGGCGGCGCGAATATGAGTCAATTCGGGTATCAAAAAATAGCGGATGCCGTGTTGGAAAAAATAGCTTCGGGAATGCTCAAAAGAGGGGATAAGCTCCCCGCCGAGCTCGAGCTGTGCGAGCAATACGGAGTAAGCCGTATCACGGTTCAAAAAGCCATGAAACAGCTTTCCGAACAGCGGATAATATACCGTATATCGGGCAAGGGCACTTTTGTGGGCGAAGCTCCCGCGGCGGTTCTCGGCGAAAAACGGCTTATAGGGCTAGTGCTGTGTTCGTTTTCGGCGGCGTTCGGCATGGATATAATCCGCGCGGTGGAGAAAACGGCGGACAAGCTCGGATTTTCGGTGATACTCAAAAACTCGTATTTCGACGTAAACAAAGAAAAAGAGATAATTTCGCTGTTGTTGCGGCTCAACGTGGCGGGCATAATAATTCAGCCCGTGCCCGACGAACTTTACAATCCCGAGCTCATAAAACTTACGCTCGGCGGCTTTCCCATAGTTACGCTCGATAGGGAAATAAACGGCTTTTCCATACCTTTTATAGGTAGCGACAATTACCGAAGCGCGGAAATCGCCACAAAGTTCTTGCTCGATAAAGGGCATAGAAACATATGTATGTTTGTGGGGCACATGCACAACACGAGTTCGCTCCGCGAGCGCATGGACGGATTTAAGCGGCAGTGCGCGCAGTACGGCGTAGTTGCCGACGAAAGCAGTTTTTTTACCGAAATATACAGCACCCAAATGGGCAACGTAACGCAAGCCGACGTGCGGGCGGACATAGAGCGCGTGAAAGACTTTTTGCAAAAGCGACCGGATATAACTTGCGCGTTTGCTTCCGAATACGCGATATCGCGCATAATTCGTTCCTCGTGCCGCGAGCTCGGCAAGAGAATACCCGAGGATTTCTCGATAATCACTTTCGACAATCACAACGATATTTTCAGGCGCAACCAAACAACGTATATGCGCCAAAGGCAAGACCTTATAGGCGAAAGCTCGGTGGAAGCCATATACAAGCTGTTGCGCGGCGAGAGCGTTCCTCGTTCCAAACTGTTCGACGCCGAAATAATAGATAACGGCAGCGTTGCAGACTGCCGTTAAACCGAATTCGATATTATGATTTTTACGCAATCAAGTCGGCTAAGTCGGCTTGATTTTCTATTATAAACGCCGCGAAAAGGCTGTTTGCCCACGAAAACCACGGGCGGGTGAAGCGGCTCGGGTCGTCTTTGTCAAAACCCTCGTGCATGAAGAACGTGCCCGCGTGGGTTGCTCTCAGCGCGGAAAGAATTTCGCGCTTTTCCTCTTTGGTTCGGGCGGTGAGCCCTTGCAAAAGCAAGCCTATGTGCCATATGTAGCCTTTGGGAGTGTGCGGACTGCCCAAACCCGAAGCGCACTTGCCCTTGAAATAATAGGGGTTTTGTTCGCTCAAAATAAACTTGCGGGTGTTTAAGTATACGGGGTCGTCGAGCTTGCAGTATCCTATATACGGCAAACTTAAAAGGCTCGGCACGTTGGCGTCGTCCATGAGCAGATTGTTGCCCTTGCCGTCCGTTTCGTACACGTACATTTTGCCGAAATCGGGGTGATTTACCGTGCCGAAGCGGGTTACTCCGCCGTCTATTTCGTCGGCGAGCGAAACGCACCGTTTTGCTACGGCGGCGGGCACTATGTTTTTGCCCAAAGCGGCAACTCCGCGTAGCGTAACCACCGCAAACATGTTGGAGGGAACGAGGTAGTTGTATACGCACCTGTCGTCGGAGGGGCGGAACGCCGACCAGGTCATGCCCGTGTACGGAATTTCGTCGCCCTTGCCGTTGTTGGGGAGAGTGTCTTGCGCGTATTCGCCCTCGCGTATAAACGAATAATCGGAGCGTTCGTTGTGGCGCTGTTCCGTTTCGAATACCTCGAGCACCGTGTTCAGTGCCTTAATAAACGGTTCGCCGAGCGGCTCGGAGTCTTTGGTTTCGTTGTAGTAGCGGCAGGCGAGCCACAGCGGATAGCAAAGGGAGTCTATCTCGTATTTGCGTTCCCACACCCAATCGTTTTGCTTGGTTTTGTCTTTGTGCCCGTGCCCGTTGGCGGTTTTGTTGAACGCATTGGCGTAGGGGTCGAGCAGTATGTAACGGAATTGTCTTTTGAGTAATCCCGAAAACATGGCGCGTATTTCTTTGTATTCTTTGGCGAGATTTAAGTAGGGAATAAGCTGTGCGGAACTGTCGCGCAACCACATTGCGGGTATGTCGCCCGTGAAAACGTAGGTGTCGCCTTCCTCGGGAAATTCAACGGTGGTTTCTATAGTGTTCATAAAGCAGGAGCGAAAGAGCTTTTCCACGTCGCCGTGCGGCAACCGCTTTTCGCAGAATTCATCGAGCCATGTTTTCATAATTTCCATAACATTTCACCTCAAATGTAATACAAATGTAATGCTTTTTGTAAGCTATGTCATTATTTTATCATAGATTTCGGGCTTTGTCTACCCTAAAATCCAAAAAAACTGCACAAAATTTTCAAAAATCTTATTGACAACTGCACAATTATATGATATTATGTTGACATAGGGCTAAATGTAATAAATAATGTTATATTGTTTTATTACAAATACCCGAAAAATTATAGAAACGGAGGAAAGAGGGACAATGAAGAGAAAAATGCTTGTTACTGTGTTGATTGCGCTGGTAATGGCTCTCGGGCTGTCCGGCGCGGCAGTGGCGTATGCGACGGGGGGGGGACTCTTAGCAAATGAAACGGAGTCGGAGACTCCCGCCGCAATTACTTTTAACGAACACGAGAATAAGTTTTACGCATTGCCGAAAGGTAAAGGTTGGAACGACCTTAAAACGGCGTATGAAAATGCGATAAACTCGATAAATCTGGAAATCAAAAAGATAAAAGACGAAAACGGAGATTTGACCGAAGCGGTAAAGAGCGGCAGAATTCCGTTTTATTCGAAAGAAAACGACGGCTATCTTACAACCTCGAATTTCGAGGGAGAATGCAAATACGGCGAAAAATGGGTAAATGAAAATATAGTGCAAGACGCTTTGCCCGTTTACCGCCTAACCGAAGGCTTTGTGCCGAGTTTCAGAACCGAAAAAGCCGCGCTTGTAGTATTCAACGCAAAGGCAACCGATACAACCGGTACCAACGGAGTGGTTTTCGTTACCGGTGATTTTGCCGTGAAATGGAGTTCCGAAAAAGGGAAACTCGGCTTGGCGAACGGCAATACGTTTAAGGTAGGAACTACGGTATATCAAAATTTCCAACGCGGTTATTTGAAGAAAGAGGGAGAAAACGCAGTTGAACTCGTGCAATACAAAAACGTGGACGCCGAGGGCAACGTGCAAGCCGCCGACCTTAACGCGTTGGGCTGGTTCGGCGCGAGCGGCGCGGTAGGCGGCGACAAGAACAAAATCGGCGCAACTACCGAAGGCGAGGTGAAAGAGTTCGCGGCTTATGCCTCCGCTTATTACGACGAATTGCGCAAAAGCGGTTACAATCCCGGATACCCGAGCAAAAACGAAGTGTATTTCGGAGCCGAACAAATTCGTCATACCTATAAGCTTACCAACTTTTATGCGGGCGACAGCGTTGCAAAGCCTTGGAGTGACAGCCGCGACAATTGGACGGCTATAGCTTTGAATGAAAATACGAAAAAACTGTTTTTATTCAAAAACGACTTTTTGAGCGCGATTGAAGCAAAGAGCGCGATTGAAGCGTTTGATAACAGCGGCAATTCTACCGGCAAGGGCGTAGGCAACCCTACGTCGAATGATTTTGCGGTGAACGCTCACAAAGCGCGTTACCAAGATTTCGAAGATGGATATATCAAGGTTAACAGACTTGTTCCCGAAAATAAACTCGGCGACGAATATTCGGTATCGCGTTCCAAAGACGAGGGTTATAAGCCGCTTAAAGAAATGCTTACCGAGGATTTCGGAAATTTCAAAAACGGCGAAGCAAAAACCGCATACGATAACGAGCGCACTTACACGGCGGAAACGTATGCGGCGTTTAAGACCGAATACGATAAAACGCTTGGCGCGGATAGCGGAGCAGAAGAAATCGCCGCCGCATACAATGCGCTTTACGATGCATTCAACGCACTCGAGGTGAGCGACCCTACCGCCGTTCTCGCAGCCGCGATAGAAAAGATAAACGCAATACCTTCAAACGATAATAAGATTTATACGGTTTCGAGCTATACCGCGTTTGCCGCCGCTAAAACACAAGCGTTGGCATTATCCGAAAGCTCGCATGAAGAAAAATTCGCAAAAATAGACGCCATAAACGCGGCTCTTGCGCTCTTGGTTAAATTCGAAGATATCGTACCGTCGGTTACTATAAGCAAGCACGCTTCGGAGTTCGTTGCCTCGCCAAACGGCAAAACTCTCGACGAAATGATAGCCGCATTCAATAATGCTATTAACGAAATAAACAAACAAATAGGCTATATTATGGACGGCCGCGAGCTTGCCGACGCCAAAGCCGATTTGGAAGCGGCGGTAAAGAACGGAACCATACCTTTCTATTCTAACGCGGGCGGATATATCCGCGCAGGCGGCAACACCTCCAACATAGACTCGTTCGGCGAAATATGGATGAGCGAAAACGCTCGCCAAAACGCGCTCATGGTTTACAGGCTCAACGACGGCGAGGGAACTGCGGGCGCTCAAATTCATGCTCGCGACTCGTTTGCGGCTTATATGGTGCTTAACGCCAAAGCAACCGACTTTACGGGTACTAACGGCGTAATATTCGTAACGGGCAATTTCGTTGCTCCTTGGAACCAAAAAACTTTGGGCATGCCCAACGCTAACGCGTTTACCGTAAACGGCGTGAAATATCAGAATTTCCAAAAGGGATATCTCAAAGTCACGGGCGAAGACGGCGCGGCTGTGGAGCTTGTTAAATACAAAAACGTGAAAGATGACGGAACGGAAGAAGCCGCGAACATGAACGTATCGGGTTGGTACGGAGCAATGGGCACCACGCTTCAAATTTGGGAAAACGGCAAGCAAGAAAAGAAAGTAGACAACTACAAAAACACTCTCAAATTCGAAACCGCCGCAGAGGCGCTTGCATTCTCAAAAGAGGCGTCGGCATACTACGACGGCGTAATAGCGAGCGGATATAACCTCGGCTACACTCTCGGCGACCTTAAAGACACAACCGTATTCCAAAGCGCGAAGATACGCGATAAGCTGTTGTATGTGGATAACTTTTATCACGGCGACAGCGCGGCTGTGCTTTGGGACGAAGCTCGCGACTATTGGACTATACTCGCATATAACAAAGAACTTAAAGAGTTCTTCATTATTAAAGACGAAATAATGTTCGCCATGGATAAAGGCGACAACGACAACGGCAACTACAACGGCATACTCGATTTGGGTTCGCCCACGAGCGACGCGTTTGCGGTAGGCGGTAACCGTTATCAAACCTTTGCAAACGGCTACGTTAAAGTAAACGGACTTATCGGCAAGAACGGTTGCGAGGGCGTAAGCGTGTTCAATAAATCCGCCGACGGCTACAAAGAACTCACGGCTCTTCTCTCCGAAGAATACGTTGCTTTCCGTTCAGGCGAAGCCAAAACCGCGCTCGATAAAGGAGCAAGCGAATTTGCGCTCGGGTTTACCGAATTTTCTGCGGCGTATAGCAGTTCGCCCGAAACCGCGCCTTCGGGTTTGGCAGCCGTAAAGGACGCTTACAACGCGCTCTACAACGCGTTTGCAAGGCTTATCACCGCGGAGGTTAAAGCCGCGTACAACGAAGCGCTTGTAAGCGTAAACGCAATAGTAGATAACGACAACCACAAATACTCGGCGGCAAGTTTTATAGAGTTCGAGCAGGCTAAGGCGGCGGCTTTGAAAATGGCGAGCGAAACTCAAAACGAAATGATTGCCAAAACTACCGCGCTCGAGGCGGCTCTTGAGTTGCTCGAGAGCACCGAAGACGCGTACAACGAGATTAAGGCGGAACTCGACCTCATAAAGAACGGCAACAACGGCGACAAGAAATACACCGATACGAGCTTTGCGGAGTTTGTTGCGGCGTATAACGCGGTGAGCGTTCCCGGCGCGGGCGACTACAAAGCTATGTATAATGCGGGCATTGACTACGGCAAAGCTATGGAACTGCTTGTGCTTCGCGAGCAGATGAGCGATATTTCGGCTCAAGGCAAAACCATAGAGATAGGCGAGAATTACACCGTGACGGTAACGGGCGGCAACGGCAACGGCGATATAACTATTGAGATAATATCGGGCGACGCCGTGACCGTAAGCGGCAACGTGGTTACCGCCGTTAAAGCGGGCTCTGTAAAACTCAAGATAACCAAAGCGGGCGGAAATTCGTATTTCGACAAGTCGATAGAAATTACGGTTACGGTGGAAAAACTCACTCCCGCCGCTCCCGCTTCTCCCGAAATAGAAAAAGTAACGGCAAACAGCATAACCGTTAAGGCGATAGAGGGTGCGGAATACCGCCTCGGCGCAACCGGCGCATGGCAAAAGAGCAACGTGTTCGAGGGGCTTACCGCCTCCACCGATTACACGGTATACGTGCGCTTTGCCGAAACCGACGAGCACAATGCTTCGGGCATGGTAAGCGTGAGCGCGACCACCTCGGCGGGCGAAGAAGGTTGCGGCTGCGGTTCGACTGCCGCCGCGGATATGCTTATAGTAGCGGTTGTTTTAACGGCGGTTGCGGGCGCACTGCTCGTAATCCGTAAAAAGAGAGCTTAAAAGGAGAGGCATATGAAAAAGAGAGGACTCATAAAGAGAATATTGCTTGCGGCTTTATCTGCGGCAATGGCGTTTACCTGCTTTGCGGGTATGGCGGGCTGTACGCTTTTCGGAGCGGGCGGCGGAGAAGGCGAAATCACGATATGGGCGGGCACCTACTGGGGCGGCGACAACAAGCCCATACTTGACGCAATGGTGGAAAAGTACAACGATTACGCTCGCTTAAACGGCAAGCCGTTGGCTAAAAAGCCCGAAATTCAGCAGGATATGCGAGCCAACATGACTACGGGCGCGATAAGCGGCAGAATAGCCGACGTTATAATTTGGGACCGTTGGGAGAGTTTGCGCCTTGCAAATCAGGAAGTGTTCCTTGCGTTAGACGACAGACTCACCGCGGCGGGGCACACCGCCGACGAGTTCAATACGGCGGCAATGAACGAAACCAAATATAACGGAAAGCACTACGGCTTGCCGCTCGACCTCGACACCTGGGGACTGTTCGTTAATCGCAACGTATATCTCAACTGGGCGAAATCGGTTACCGACCAAAACACTCTTAAGTGGCTCGTAAACGAGGGCAAGACCGACGAAAGCACGGTGGGAGAGGAGAACAGCAAGTTCAACTATCCCGAAGATTGGAACGAGTTCCACACCGCCGCGCTCGGTTGCACCGACAAGAACCCCGACGGCAGCATACGCAATCGCGCGGGAATGTCGGTAGACGCGGAGTTTGTGGCGTGGGTTTCCACCGCGGGCGGAGAAGTAGCCGACGCAGAGGCGGGCAAAGTGTTGCTTCACTCAAACACCCTCATACCGGGCGACCCTCTCGGCAGAACTTACCGTCAGGCAACGGAGAGCGTTCTTCAGCATCTCGACAGACTCATTTATCAAGACACCGACACTCCCGAGGAAAAGAAAGACGCCGTAACGAGCTTTACCTTTATGAGCAATGCCGGCACGGTAGACCATTTCCTTACCGAAAAAGTTGCGTTCAAAACCAACTCCATACTTAACGGCATGACCACGTACAACAAGTACAAGACCGATACTTTCAATTTCGATTTCATACCTTTCCCGTCCGCGCCCGGACTCGATAAGCGCGGCGGCATGCTCGGCGGCTACAGCATGGCTATTCCTCAGCGCGCCCCGCACATAGACGCGGCTTGGGAGCTTATGGAGTGGTGGATACTCAACGACGACAACTACAAAATGTGGTCGGAGATGTCCAACCTTATCCCCGCGCGTACCTCGGTAATGGAAACGGTACGCGCCGACGAGGAGCACATGAACGCCGCGCCTTACCTTAAAACGGCAATAGACTGCATAGGCAACTACAAAACCCGTCCGCCGCACATTGCTTACAGCTTATACGAAAGCAACGTGCAGTCGCCCTCGCTCGACGTATATCTGCGCAGACAGACGCAAGGCGCGTCGGGAGAAGCAACGTCGTTCCACATGAACGAGTTCTTCAAAAAGATAGAGCGCGACAGTGACCTCGCGCATTTCCTCGGAGTGCAATAAAAAACCATTACAAATACAAAAGGAGGACTCATGAACGCCTACGGATTGCTCTTGCGCGGCAAAAAGAAGATGACCAAGGCGGAGAAACGAAAAACGCTTATAGGGTGGTGTTTCGTGTTTCCCGCGGTAGTGCTCTTTTTCTGCTTCATATTTCTGCCTATCGTGATATCCATAGTAACGAGTTTTTCGGACTTTAACGGCATAAACAAATACGCGCCCTGGGGTATTCACAACTACGTGGAAATCTTCACCCGCGATATTTCGAGGTTCAAAAAATCGCTATTAAACCTCGGCATATACGTTATTTTGTACGTTCCGCTCAACGTAATGCTCAGCATGGGGCTTGCTCTTTTGGTTGCAAAAAAGACGAGGGGCAACAAATACGTGCGCATGGCGTTTTATATTCCGTCGCTTACGAGCGGCATTGCCGTAGCTTCGGTGTGGGCGTGGATGTTAAACGGCGAGTCGGGCATTATAAACATTGCTTTAAGGGCTATAGGTTTGCCGGGCGTGAACTGGCTCAACTCGCCGGCTACCGCCATGATAACGGTGGTGATTGTGGGGCTTTGGAACGGTTGCGGCGCAAACATGGTGCTCTATATAGCGGCGATTCAGGGCATAAATTCTTCGCTACTCGAGGCCGCCAAAATAGAGGGCGCAAACTCGTTTAAGATAACGCTTAAAATAGTTATACCGCTTCTTCGTCCCATAACTTACTTTGTGCTCACCACCGTGTTTATAGGCGCGTTTCAGCTTTACGACACCGTTATAATGCTGTTCCCGACCGGCGGACCGCAGAACAGTGCGCTCACTCCCATTATGTCTATAAACAACGCCATAAACAGCGCGTTTTTGTACGGCAGAGCTTCGGCTATGAGCGTTATACTCCTTATAATAGTGTCCGTGCTCACGTTCGTATTGCAAAAACTCAACAAGGAGACTTACTGACATGGTAACGAACGCGTTGGGAATACCCTTAAATAAGCCGAACAAAAAGATAAAGCCGCTTCGCGTGGTTCAAATAGTTTTGATTGTGCTGTGGCTGTTTATCGCTCTGTTTCCGTTCTATTGGTCTATAGTAACCTCGCTTAAGCCGCTTAACGAAATCATGGAATTTTCGCTGTGGCCCAAAAAGCCGTCGTTACTCAACTACAAAGAAGCCCTTCTCAATCCCGATTTGGCGGAGTCGCTTTTTAACACCGTGTTCATAACCGTGGTGGGTATGGCTATAAACATTTTGGTGTCGCTCCTCGCGGGCTACGCGTTTGCCAAAATCAAATTCAAGGGAAGCCGAGTGCTGTTCCGCATTATGCAAACCTCTATGATGTTGCCGTTCGCGGTAATGTTCATACCCACGTATATCGTGCTTGCTCGCTTTCCGCTAATCGGCGGCAACAACCTGTTCGGGCAGGGCGGATTCGGCTTTGTGGGCGTGAACACGCAGTTCTTCGGCATAATTCTGCCGTCTTGCATAAGCGTATACAACATATTCTTCATTCGTCAGTTTTTCCTCACTCTTTCCGACGAGCTCGGCGAGAGCGCGCGCATAGACGGCGCGGGCGAACTCAGGATTTTCGGGCAAATATATCTTCCCATGATGACGCCCGCCGTGGCCACTCTTGCCATATTCGCGTTTCAGGCGGGTTGGAACAACTACTTTTGGCCGTACATTTTGGGACAGGGCAGTTTCAAAATCCTTACCATTGCTTTGCGGCAGTATTACACCGCCGTTGCTCCCGAGCACGGAGTTGCCATGGCGTTCAACCTGCTTATAACTCTTCCCATGATAGTGTTCTTTATAGTGTTTCAACGGTACTTTATGAGCGGTCTTTCCGCAGGTGCCGTAAAGGAGTGAAAGAAAGTGAAACAAAACGTAATGAAAAGAAAGTATACTTTTATTGCGCTCGTTGCGGTTGCGCTGTTTGCGTGCGTTGCGGTTGCGCTGTCGTCGCCCGCCACGGCTTTTGCCGCCGATAGCAAATTCGACGAAGCGGTATACCAAAACGTAGGCGTGGTGAAAGACTCGAACAAAATTCCCGCGTTCTTAAAGGCGGATACCGCCGCGCCCGCAAAGGCGGAAGAGCGCATGAAACTCGCCTACAAAGAAATGACCGAAGCGGGCTTCGATATGGGCACGATATGCACCGACGAAGCGGGCGGCGGCATACGCGAGTGGCAGAACTTCGCCGTTCAGGAATTTAGGGGCGGCGACCAAAAAGCCAACCTTTGGGGCAGAGAGCACGGCTATATCATTTGCGGCACGGTTGCCGACGGCATAGGCGCGGGCTGTATCGTAAACAACATGATGCTTCGCTGGACGGAGAACACGGGCACGTGGGGTTATCCCATAGGCAATCAGTTCACGCTGGGCACGGGAAGCAAGATATACCAAAACTTTATAAACGGCTACGCAACGCTCAGCGGCAACACGGCCACTTTCAAGGAAAGCAAGTTTCTCAACAAAGGAACGGGCAAGGAAGAAGCCACGCCCGTAGCGGCGGTTGAGGTGGGGCGCACGAGCGGCGAAATGCCTGCCTGGGCGGAAGGGAAATCCGAGCAGATAAAGAAGGCGTTTGCAGATGCGGTGGAAAAGATTGAAAACACCGACGCGGTGAAAGAAGGCGGCTTCGATATGGGCGCGGCTTTCGATACCGCCACGCTTTGGATGCCCGAAAATCTTGCCGTTACTCAGCCTTTTACGGGCGGCGACCACAGCGGCAATCCCTACGGCTGGCGTACTCAGGGCAGGCTCATGCTCTCCGACGCCGACGCAGTGGCGTTTCCGCTCCTCGGCGCAAATCTCACGCGCTGGGCGGCTCTCAACGGTTTCAGGGGAGTAGGTTATCCGCTTAGTTATCCGTTTAAGTTGGGCGACTCGGAATATCAGATATTCTCCAAAGCCTACTTTGTTACCGACGAACTCGGCTATATAGAGAACGTGCGCTTATATGCGGGAGTAATGAATTTTGCCGATAAATCTTCGGTGCCCGCAGAGGCGGGAGCGGCTCTCGCGCAGTCAAACTTTATGGAGGTTTACAAAAACCACAACAATACGGGCGCGAACTTCGGCATACCCGACGACTACATGAAATTTGCGAGCGGCGCGTTTACGCAGTCGTTCACCGCGCCGAACGGCACAACCAACTATCTCGTGCAAAAGAGCGGCGACGCGCCCTGCGTTAAGGTTACGGGTGCTGCCGCGAAAACTTTCGGCGAGCTCGGCATAGGCGTTACGGGCACGCCCAAATCCAACGCTTTCACGGTGGGAGAGGGCGTATATCAGAACTTTGCGAAAGGGTACGTAAAGCCCGACGGCTCGTGGGTTGCGGGTAAAAATATCTCGCCCGACGGCAACGAGGTTAAGGCGGGAGCGTTCGTTCCTCACGCCGATACGGGCGTGCTCGGAGAGGGCGTAACGAGCTACTCCTCGTCGGTGAAAGACGAATTCATAACCAAAGTGCTCGAACTCAACGAGCTCGGAACTTACTGCTACGAGCCCGCCGGCAAGGTGCGCGAAGAAGAGGGGTGCGCCGTTCAGGAATTCGTAAACACGGCGTCTGCGTCTAAGGGCAGAATGGCGCTCGTAAAAACGAGCAGGAGCTCGCCCGTGTACGTTATCTCCGACGTGTTCTACAATCTCTACGAGCAAATGAACGGTTTCAGGGGCGTAATGCCGCCTCCCGCGGGCGATAGGTTCTTCTTCGGCGGACGTATCTATCAGAATTTCAAAACGGGCTACGCCACCGTGGATAGCTCCAACACCGTGTCTTTGGTGTTCGGACAAAACGTGTCCGCAGACGGAGTTTACACCGACGTAGGCACCGGCGCGGAAATTAGTCCCGTGCCCGACGACGTGGGCAAATTCGGCGATATCAATCGTATTCCCATAAATATGCGAAACAGCGAAGAGCAGATACGCGCGGCGTTCGTTGCCGAATACGCGCGACTCATGAAAGAGGGTTTTTATCCCGGCGAAACCGACAACGAGCTTGTGCACCAGTGGGCGCCGCAACCCAGCTACAGTTGGATTAACCAGACCTTTAAGAACGGCGACAGCACCGCCGAGGCGTTCGGCAACAACTCGGCTATGAAAATGTTTATGACCGATATCGAAAAAGGCGCGTTTTCGGTATACAGCGAAATGCTCGCCGCGTGGATGAAGCTCGGCAATCTCAACTCGGTGGGATATCCCGAAGGCAATCAGTTCGTATATAACGGCGATTTGTACCAAAACTTTACCAACGGGTACGTGCGTTGCCCCAACGGCATGAGCACGAGCGCGGAATTCGTTATGGGCGAAACGTTCGAGATACCCGCGCCGTCGGCGGAAAAAACCGCGGGTTGCGGCTCGTCGGTAGCGGGCGAGGCGAGCGGCTTGTTTGCAATCTCGCTTATAGCGCTGTGTTTTGCGGCGGCGATTGCCGTGCGCGGAAAAAAGGAGGCGTAACATGAAAAAGTTCACTAAGTTTTTGACTCTTTTGTTGGCTGTGCTCATGTGCTTTTGCGTAGGCGCGTGCGATAATAGCGGAGGCGAGAGCACCGCCGTTATCTACAAGGAAAATTTCCCCGACGATTTGGATAAAAGCTTTCTCATAACCGACAAGTCGCAGTTCCGTTACGACGTGACCGACGCCGGCGAACGCTCGCTCATACTGTTCGAGGAACTGAGAAAGGTTTACTACCGCGACGGCATGGCGTTCCCGTGGCGCGCGGGATATTACGACGACCGCTTGAGCAACAGCTTTTTGTGGGATTTCGGCGCGCTTCACTCCATGGCTAACGCCGTGCTCCGCGCCAACCCCGATAACGAAACGGCAAAATATTGGCTGGGCGAAATAAGCGACGACCTCGAAACTTATTACAACAGGTTCGACACCGAGCGCATCGCCGACAGGTCGTTTTGGAACAAAGACCTCGAAAACAACATGTTCAGCGAAGAGTTTATAGGCCTCGCCATGCGCATAATGCAGATAAAAGGAACTGTGGAGGCCGACGGCAAAATGCGTTACCGCATGCCCGTGCGCATCTACGGCTCCAACACCTCGGGCACCGACCCGTACTACGACGACAACGTGTGGGTGGTAATGTCTTTATTCGAGGCGGGCGAACAGCTCGGCAGACCCGAATATATACAGAGAGCCGAGGAGTGCATGATGTACGTTCTCAGCGGCTGGGACGACGCGGCGGGCGGCGGCTTGCGCTGGAAAGAGAGCCACGCAACCAAAAACACCTGCTCCAACGGTCCGGCGGCTATGGCTTGCATGATGTTCTATAACTACTACAAGTCGCTCACGCCCGAAAACGACGAGCAAAAAGCCCTTTACGAAGACAAGCAAAAGTTCTACTTGCAGTTTGCAAAGTATATTTACGAGTGGACGAAATCGGTGCTTATGGACACGTCCGACGGTACTTACGGCGACAATATCGAGCTTAAGGGCGACGGCTCTTACACCGTGAACATGGGCAAGCTCACCTACACCACTGGCACTATGCTTTCGGCGGCGATACGCATTTACGAAGCCACGCTCGAACCCGAGTACAAAGCCGACGCCGACAAGACCATACGCGGCGCGTATCAAACTTTTGTGTCGCGCGATAGGTTTTACGCGCCCGGCATAGACCTGTATCCCGATTCCGACGGGTGGTTTAACGTGTATCTCGTGCAGGGATATCTCGATTACGCCCGCGTGTTCGGCAACGACGCGTATCTCAGGAAAATGCGCGACGTTATGGACTTTGCCTACAAAAACGCACGCAACTACTACGGACTCATACAAAACGACTGGAGCGGCAGAGACAACTCGCCCGACGCGCACTACAACTCGCAACAGCTCAGAAACGCCGCCGCGCCCATAGAGGTTACCGCTCTCGTAGACGCCTGGTTCGACGCTCACCCGTCGGAAGGGTAACAAACGGAGGAAAAATCGAATGTTACACACAAACCGCGAACTTGCGGGCGAACTCATAGACTCCATAAAAGACAAGTTTTGGGATAAGGGCGAAGACTTTCTGCTCGAAATGTATCCGCCCAAGCCCGGAGTGGAAAAGTATTCGTTTTTGTGGGGATACGGCGCACTTTGCACCATGCTCGCCACATACGAAAAATGTACGCGCGATAAATCGCGTTTGCGCTTTTTGCAAAAGGCTCTCGAAAAGTTGGAGCTTTACAAATCGGAGAGCGGCGGTTACGTTCATTACAATTCGCACCCCGACTGCTTCGGGGCGGGCGAGCCGTATTACGACGACAACGCCTGGGTGGTGCTCGCGCTTTTGGACGTGTACGAACTGAAAAAGACCGAGAAGTATCTTACCCGCGCTAAAGAGGTGACCGAATATCTATACTCGGGTTGGAGCGAAAGCATAGGCGGCATAAGGTGGAAAGAGTTCGACTGCGACACCTCCAACACCTGCTCTTGCGGACCTACTATTGTTGCGAGCTGTAAGTTGTATAAGTTTACGGGCGACGAAAAATATTTGCGGTGGGCGGAAAAGATATACGAATGGACTCGCGAAAAGCTCGAGGACTCCGACGGCACGTTTTTCGATAAGATGTTCGAAACGGGCGAAACAGACAAGAGCAAATACACCTACAACACCGGCACGATGATATGGAGCGGCGCGTTGATGCACGGCATTACGGGCAAGGAGAGCTATCTCGAAAACGCCCGCCGTTCGGCACGCGGAGCAATGGACGCGTTTGTGCGCACCGAAATGCACGGCAAAAAGATACTGCCGCCCACGCCTTGGTTTAACGTGTATTTGTTGCAAGGTCTGCTCGCGCTCAACGAGTACGAAGACGTTACCGATTATATTTCTATCATAGACAACATATTGCACGGAGCGGCTTATTCGGGACGCACCGGCGAAAATTTCTATTATCCCGAGTGGAACAACGGCGACTACACGAGCGGCAAATACTATCACCAAGGGCTTGACAACATTGGCACGGCGGAGTGTTTTTCGTTGCTCATACCTTACGAGGACAAAAAACGCGCGGCTCGAAATTCCGCGTAAAACGAGAGAAAGACCGTTTTTGCAAACGGTCTTTTTTTGTACGCAATTGTATTGACTTTACTTTATGCTAAGAGTATAATGTGAGTTATGGGAGAGCTTTTTATTATGGAGCATAAAAGAGAATACGAAACATACGAGCGCGTAGGCGTGGAAAGCCCGCGCAGCTATTACATACCTTTTTCGCAGTCGCAGGACTTTGCGTTTAAGCACGGGATTTTAGACAGGGGCGCGAGCGAAAGGTTCGTTTCTCTCGACGGCGAGTGGCAGATAAAGGCGCACGCCGATATATCGCAAGCGGAGCTCGGCGAAAAGCTCACCGATAAAATTCCCGTGCCGAGTTGCGTTCAGATGCACGGGTACGATAAGATACAGTACATAAACACGCGCTATCCGTTGCCCGTCGACCCGCCGTACGTTCGCGTGAAAAATCCGACTTTTCATTATCGACGCACTTTCACGCTTGAAGATTTGTCGCAAAAATATTACCTTAATTTCGAGGGCGTAGACAGTTTCTTTTATGTGTACGTAAACGGCGAAAGAGCGGGATACAGCCAAATTTCGCATGCAACGAGCGAGTTCGATATAACCGAATTCGTGCGCGAGGGCGAAAACGTGCTCGACGTAATCGTTGTCAAGTGGAGCGCGGCAACCTATCTCGAGTGTCAAGACAAATTCCGTTTTACGGGCATATTCCGCAGCGTGTATCTGCTCGTGCGCCCGCAAAAGCATATTCGCGACTTTAAGACCGAAACCGCGATAAAAGGCGGCTCGGGCGTGCTCACCGTAACCAACTTGGGAAACGTGTCGTTCTCGGCGCATTTCGAGGGCGAGCGGAAAGAGATTTCGGCGGGCATGGCTGCAAAGTTCGAGGTGGAGAACGTAAAGTTATGGACGGCGGAAACGCCCGAGCTATACAACCTCGTGCTCTCCTCGGGCGGCGAAAAGATACTCATGCGCGTCGGCTTTCGCACGAGCAAAATAGAGAACGGAATATACAAAATAAATGGCAAGCACGTTAAACTGAAGGGCGTGAACCGCCACGAGTTCAGTCCTCTTGCGGGCGCAACGGTAACTCTCGAGGAAACGATACGCGACCTCGAGCTTATGAAATACGCCAACGTGAACGCGATACGCACATGCCATTATCCCGACAGCCCCGAGTTTTACGACCTTTGCGACAGCATGGGATTTTACGTAATGGACGAGGCGGACGTGGAAACGCACGGCATGGCGGAGCGGCACTGCAACAAAGACGCGTTGCGCAGTTGGCAGGATTTCGCCGACAGCGGCATAGCGGACAGGGGAGTGCGCGACAGGGAAATAACCATGTACGAGCGCGACAAAAACCGCGCCTGCGTTATGATATGGTCGCTCGGCAACGAGTCGAACTACGGCAAGATGTTTCACGAGGGCGCGGATTACATACATGCCCGCGATTCCCGCCCGATACATTACGAGGGCATATGCTGTATGGCGGACAAAGCGGATTTTTACACAAGCCGCATAGATATGTTTTCGCGCATGTACCCGCACCCCGACGAGATGATAAAATACTTGCAAGACGGGAAGGAAACCCGACCGCTCGTGCTTTGCGAGTACACGCACGCCATGGGCAACAGCAACGGCGATATAAACGACTACTGGAACATAATCGATTCGTCGGACCGTTTTGTGGGCGCGTTCGTGTGGGAATGGCGCGACCACGCTATAAAGACGGATAAAGGCTACCTGTACGGCGGCGATTTCGGCGAGAACGAGCACGACGGGAACTTTTGCGTAGACGGCTTGTTAAATCCCGATTTTACGCCCAAGAGCGGATTTGCGGAAATGCGGGCGGTATACGGCGGCAAGCGCGAAAAAGAGTTGGTTTTGCCCGAGTGCGAGCCGTTTGAAAAACTTTCGCACGATAGCCCGATTAAGTGCGCTGTGGGCGAAAACGGCGAACTGCTTTCGGCGGGTAATTTGAAATTCGCCGAGCCGCTCAAAGTGAACATTTTCCGCGCGTATACGGACAACGACAGGAACGTGCAAAACGAGTGGAAAAGATACGACGACGCCGAGCAGATAGCGTACGAAACGGAGCAAATCGACAACCGCGTTAAAATAACGGGCAAAATGGCTCGCGCCTGCCTTGCTCCCGTTTTGGATTTTACGCTCACGTATACTTTTTACAACAACGCCGTAGACGTGGAGTTACAATATAAAGCGGCGGACTACGTTACCTATCTTCCGAGAATAGGCGTATCGTTCGCTCTGCCCGCCAAAAAGGCGGAAAAGTTTTCGTACAAGGGCTTTGGTCCGTACGAAAGCTATATAGACAAACACCTTGCGAGCGAGTACGGCGAGTATGCCTCTTCCGCCGCAAAGGAATATTTCCGTTACGTTAAGCCGCAGGAGAGCGGCAGTCACTTTGCGAGCACTCGGGTTAATTTCGACGGCGGCATAGAGATAACCGCGGAAAAGCCGTTTTCGTTCTCCGTGCTTCCGTATTCGGCGCACGCGCTTGCAAACGCGGCGCACGATTTCGAGCTTAAAGAGGACTCAAGCGTATACGTAAGCCTCGATATAGCCATGAGCGGGGTGGGCACGAACTCCTGCGGACCCGAACTCGCGCAAAAGTACCGTGCGCCCAAAGAGGGCAAAAACACCTTCCGCATTAAACTAATATAAGTTTAAGGCAGTTGTTTTTTCGAGGCTTTTCGGTTGAATACTATGTTGGTTACCGATAGGGAAAGGGGTATGAACCCCGCTACGAAAAAGCCGAAAAGGTATTCTTGCATAATACCGTGCGCGATAATTCTCAATATGTTGATAATAAACGGATAAATCGAAAACGCGCAAATCAGCACGCTTATTACAAACGAGAGGGCGAGCGAATTTTCGATTTTATTATTATGCGAGCGTTTTATAAGCGCAATTCCGCTGCATATGTATCCCGTTGCGATAAGCCCGGATATAATTGCGAAAAAGATATATACAAACATTAAAAATGGTTTGAGAAGAATAAAGATTAACGCCACAATCGCGAACGCGGTATCGTCGTTCATGTTCGACGAAAACAATCCCGTAAAGTAAAATATGAGAAAAACGGCGTACGTAATAAATATAGCCGCTACGGGCAAACACGTAACGCCCGCCGCTATAAAAGTTTTTTTGTATTTCTCCGTGTCGTAGTTTTTACTCATTCCGAAACTTGCGCGTCGAGTGAAAGTTTTACTTTTCCGAAAACAACGTCCGAGACCCATTCTAGCACAAGGCACTTGAAAAATATCGTAAGGCTGTCTTGAGTATATTCCAAAACGGTAAGTTCGCCAAAGTCGATTTCGTCGCTTTCAGCCGTATCCAAATCGCAAGAATATCCTTTTGCGGAGGAGAAAGTCAGTTTTTTATTTATAAAATCCTCTTCGGGCAAAGTCAAACACTTTCGGATTTCTTCCGTGAACGGACTGTCTTCGAAATAGCCTATGTTCAATTTGAAAAGATTGCTTTCGTAGTCGAGCACGTCGTCGTAGCCCTCCGGAGCGGAAATCAATTCGGTTCCGCAAACTTGCAAAGCGAGATGATTGCCTTTTACGCCGTTGAAATCTTTTTTTATCGCAAACTTGCCTTGAGCCGAAAATACTAGTTCTTCGTTCGCAAAAGCAACTTGATTAAGTTCTTTGCATTCGTCTGCATTTACGTTTGTATATAAAATCGAAAGATACGTATTCATAAAATCGTTTGCGGCTACGGTTTTGTCTCTTACGCCTTTTAGGAAATTTACGGTTGTTTCCGCTTTTTTCGTATAAGACCTGCAAAGAAAAGAAAAAACCAACGCGGTTATGAAAAACAATACGCATAACGCGACAAAAATGTATTGATACGGATATTTCAACCCAACGCCGAGTAGGGGAAGCGGCGTAAGGACGCCGAAGAGTACGGTAAGAGACTTAAAAGTTTTCAGTCGTTTTTCCAGAATGCGCAAATCCGTGTTTTCTTCCATTGCCATATTCCTTGCCGTTAAAATGCGAATAAAAAGTTAAAAACCTAACTCGAGCACTTTGTAAGCGGTTCGTTTTAGGTTTTAGGTGGTGGACGGGGATGGATTCGAACCATCGAAAGCTGAGCTGGCAGATTTACAGTCTGCTCCCTTTGGCCACTCGGGAACCCGTCCGCAGATATATGATTTTTTGCCGAATTGTTAAGTGGAGCCGGAGAAGGGACTTGAACCTTCAACCTACTGATTACAAGTCAGTTGCTCTACCGATTGAGCTACTCCGGCATACAAAAAAAGGAATTTGATATCCTTTTAATGGTGCCTCGAGACGGAATTGAACCATCGACACGAGGATTTTCAGTCCTCTGCTCTACCGACTGAGCTATCGAGGCAAAAAGTGGCGACTCGGAAGGGACTTGAACCCTCGACCTCTAGCGTGACAGGCTAGCGTTCTAACCATCTGAACTACCGAGCCGAATTTGGTGGGCCTTCAGGGACTTGAACCCCGGACAGGTCGGTTATGAGCCGACTGCTCTGACCAACTGAGCTAAAGGCCCAAAAAAGCTCATTTGCCAAAACTGACTTGTTTACTATACTACAAACCGAGAATTATGTCAAGAAAAAAACCGCCCATTTCGGAAAAAACCGCAAAAAAAATTTTCGAAAGATTTTCGACAAAATCAGCTTTGTTTATTCACGAATATGCAAAATGCTGTTTTCGCTTTTTGCTACAATGGTTAAGCGGCGTTAGGGGTTACGCCCAAAGAGGAGAACCGAAATGAAAGTAAGCCATAAAACCGTAAACAACACTTTGTATGTGGCTTTGTGCGGAGAGATAGACGAAAGCTGCGCCGCAGAGGTGCGCGCCAAACTCGACGCGCTGTTCGAAGAGGACGGATTGATTAAAGTGGTAATGGATTTTGCCGCGGTAACTTTTATGGACTCTACGGGCATAGGCATGCTCATAGGCAGATACAAAACGCTCAAAAAGAAGGGGATACCGCTGCTTATAAGTTCGCCCAAAAACGCGGTGGACAAGCTGCTGCTGCTTAGCGGCATATACGAAATAGTCCCCAAAATAAACGGTTAGGAGTTAAACGAGTATGGACAACTTCATGTCTTTGAAAATTAAAGCCGTAAGCGAAAACGAAGCGTTTGCGCGTAGCGCGGTGGCGGCGTTTTGCGTGGGAGCAAATCCCACCGTGGACAAACTCGACGACGTAAAAACCGCGGTAAGCGAAGCGGTAACAAACAGCATAGTGCACGGCTACGAAAACAATCCCGACGGAGTGGTGGAAATAACGGCGATTTTATCGGGAAGCACCATACATATCGAGGTGACGGACACGGGCGTGGGCATAGCCGATATAGAGCGTGCGCGTGCGCCGTTTTTCACCACCAAAGCCGACGAGGAGCGTTCGGGTATGGGCTTTACCGTTATGGAGTCTTACATGGACTCATTAAGCGTGGAGCCAAACGAACCGCGCGGGCTTACGGTGCGCATGAGCAAAGATTTCGCCGCCTCGAAAAAAGCGACGGAGTGATGCGGGATTGTTGGAACAAAGCGTTACCGAAGAACTGATAAGCAAGGCGCAAAACGGAAGCGAAGAAGCCAAAGCCGAACTTATCGCGGAGAATTCGCCGCTCATAAAGAGCGTGATACGCCGATTTAAGAACAAGGGCGTGGATTACGACGACTTGTATCAACTCGGGTGTATGGGATTTTTGAAAGCCATACGCAACTTTTCGGCGAGCTTCGGCGTTAAGTTTTCCACCTACGCCGTGCCCATGATAGCGGGCGAGGTGAAACGCTTTCTGCGCGACGACGGCTACATTAAGGTGTCGCGCTCCGTTAAGTCGCTCGCGGCTAAAATATCGTATTTTATAGAAACGTACAAAAACACCCACAGCGACAGCCCGAGCATAGACGAGATTGCCGCGGAGTTTGATATAGAGCCGCAAGAGGCCGTGTTCGCGCTCGACTCCGCAAAATTTCCCGTGTCGCTCTACGAGCAGTCGGACGACGACCGCAACCGCTCGCTCATGGATAAAATCGCCTCCAAAGAAACGGTGGAGGACAACCTCGACCGCCTTGTGCTCAAAGACGCCATAGAGAGCCTCGACGAGCGGGAGAAGAAGATTATAATACTGCGCTACTACCGCGACAAAACTCAAAGCGAGGTTGCCCGCGTGCTCAAAGTTTCGCAGGTGCAGGTTTCCCGACTCGAAAACAAAATTATAGAAAAACTCAAAACCGCTTTCGGAAAATGAAAAGAAGTCGCGTGCTTTTGCGACTCCTTTTTGCTTTGCGGCAGAGTTTTTTGTTATTATATTTTGAGTTGCACGAAGCCTTGCTTTGCGCCGCAGAGCGGACACGTCTTCCAGGCTTCGGGGAGAGTGTCCGAATGTCCGCAGTCGGAGCACTGCCATTTGGCGGGCTTGGGCGCACGGTAAAGCGTGCCTTCTTTGAGGGCGCAGTGCAGTTTTTTGAAAATTGCGGCGTGTCCCTTTTCCACGCGTGCGGCAAGCTCGAAGCGTTCGGCTATTTCGGGGAAGCCCTCTTCACGCGCGGTTTTGGCAAAGGCGGGATAAACGGAGTTTGCTTCGCTCAGTTCCTGCTCCATGCTGAACTTGAGCGCGTTTTCGAGATTTGTTCCCTCGAACGGAAAGCCCGCGTCTATCTGCACGTTGTTTACGTTGCCCAGCCTGTCGGTTATCATGGTGTAAAAGGCTTTGGCGTGGGCTACTTCGTTTTTGGCAAGCACCTTAATTTCGTTTGCCATTGCCTGATAGCCCTGCGCTTGGCACATATCCACAATGAGCTGATACCTAAGCCCCGCCTGCGATTCCGCGGCGAAACTTCTCGCGAGATTGCGCACCGTTTGCGACTTTTTGAAATCCATAGTTATATAAAACCTCCTGCACAGATTATTGCCGAGGCTTATAAATGTTATACGTTGCAATCTCGTCTTTTCGCATTTGTTGACAATCCGCGCGGTATGTGATAATATATAAATTATGTTGCGCATTGCGGACAAGTTCAAACAATTCGGAGAAAAGCACCCCGCGCTGTGCGAAATAATGCGGTTTTTGATTGTGGGCGGGTTTGCCACGCTCGTGGATATGTTTATAATGGGCGTTGTGCTTTACGCGTTTAATCCCGCGCTGTACCCTAAATTTTATAACGCGTGGTTCGGCGGAGCACAGCCCTCTACCGCGGCAACGGTGACGGGCACGGCGTGCGGCTTTTTATCGGGGCTTATAGTGAACTATTTTTTGAGCATAGCGTTCGTGTTCGAGCACAAGGGCAACAGTAAGACCGTTAAGGGCTTTGCCGTGTTTGCGGGACTTAGCGCGATTGGACTCGGGATACACATACTCGGCATGTATCTCGGCTATACCGTGCTCGGCATAAACGAGTGGATAGTGAAAATATTTCTCACCGTAGTTGTGCTTGTTTATAACTACGCGTCTAAGCGGCTGTTGCTGTTTGTGCGCAAAGACAAGCCCGAGGAGGAAAAATGAAAATAAGCATAGTTGTGCCGTGCTACAACGAAGAAGCGTGTTTGCAAAAGTATTACGACGCTATGAGCGAGGTGCGAGCAAGGCTCGAAACCGAATTCGAATACATATTCGTAGACGACGGCAGCCGCGACCGCTCGCTCGAGATTATACGTGAATTGGCGGGGCGCGACTGCGAGGTGCGGTACGTGTCGTTTTCGCGCAATTTCGGCAAAGAAGCGGCGATACTCGCGGGGCTCGAAGCGGCGGAGGGCGACCTCGTGGGGCTTATGGACGCCGACCTTCAAGACCCGCCCGAAATGCTGCTCGAAATGTATAACGGCATAGTGAACGAGGGCTACGACTGCGTGGGGTGCCGCCGCACCGACCGCAAGGGCGAAGGCAAGATAAAGAGCGCGTTTGCTCGGCTCTTTTACAAAATAATGAATAAAGTGAGCGACGCCGAACTTGTGGACGGTGCGCGCGACTACAGGCTCATGACCCGCAAGATGACCGACGCCGTGCTCATGCTTTCGGAGCGCGACAGGTTCTCCAAAGGCATTTTCGGCTGGGTGGGCTTTAAGATTAAGTGGCTCGAATACAAAAACGTGGAGCGCGTGGCGGGCAAAACGAAATGGAACTTTCGCAAGCTCACCAAATACGCGGTGGGAGGCATAGAGGACTTTTCCACAGCGCCCCTTAGGTTTAACAACGTAGTTTCGCTGTTGCTGTTTTTGGCGGCAGTGGGGTTTGCGGCGTTCGATATAGTTTGGGCGTGCCTCGGCAAATTCGCGGGGGGGGGTATGCTTACGCTCTTTATAATAATACCCGTTACGCTGTTTTTGCTGTCGCTGTTGTTTTTCGGCATGGTGCTCCTCGGCGAATATATAAAGAAAATATTCAAAGAGGTTAAGGCTCGTCCCGTTTATCTCGTGCGGGAAACCGAAAAAGACGCGGCTTTGTCGCAAACCGCTCAATCCGAAAAAAACGAAAAATCCGAAAACGCCGACGCGTTCGCCGAGGTTGCGGCAACGCGCAACGAGCCGTAAAGTTATGCAAGCTGCGCACAACGGCTCGAGCGGCAAACGCGCCGCGCTCATACGTTTCGGAGCGTTCTTTTGCGTTGCGCTTCTTTCGCTCGCGATTGCGCTTTTGCCGTATGCTATACGCGGCAAATATCTCGCGCTCGCCGACGACGCCGTAACCCAGCACGCCACGTTTTTGCAGTACATGTTCCGTAACGGAATATTCGGCGGCGCGGGCGGCTACGATTACGCCATAGGTTTGGGCGCGGACTACATGACGTCGTTTTCGTATTACATGATGTTCGACCCCGTAAATCTTTTGCTGTATATTCTGCCGCGCGACAACTTTTTGTTTTCCTATTCGGTGCTCGTTGCGGTCAAGTTTTTGCTCACCGCTGTTTTCATGTATATCTATCTCCGTGCGCACAAAGTGAATTTCGTGCTTGCGGTTGCCTTTTCGGTTGCGTATATGCTGGGCGGTTACATGCTGTTTACCTACGTGCGCCATCCCGACCTGTGCGCGGGCGCGGTGTATCTGCCGCTCGTGATTTTGGGCATAGAACACGCGGTGGATAAGAAAGAGCCGTTTTTGCTCGTTGCCGCCGTTTTCGTAACCGCGATAAGCTCGTTTTACATGCTGTTCACAGTTACGCTTTTTGCCGTTGCGTACGCCGTTTTGTATTACGTTTACGGCGTGAAAAACCGCGGGGAAAAGGTTACGCCGCGCGGCTTTACGGCGGCGTTTTGCCGCACCGCGGGCTTTTACGCGCTCGGACTTGCGCTCGCTTCCTTTTTGCTGTTGCCCGTGGCGTACGGGTACGTGAACGGTTCGCGGAGCGCGGGTAAGGGGATTTTGTTTTTCGACGGCTTGGACCTGCTCTCCGTTGCCGCGAGTTTCGTTTTGCCCGTGCCCGGATTTCACTACACGCCTATAATGCTCAACGCCGCGGTGCTTTTAGTCTGCTTTGCCGCGTTTGCCGTAACTCGCAGGTCGGCAATGAAAACGCTTGCCGCCGTGCTCGCGCTATCCACTTTCATACCGTTTGCGGGCTACGCGCTCAACCTATTCAATTACGTAAACAACCGCCATGTGTATTTGCTTATTTTTTGCGTTTACGCGCTTGCCGCCGCGCACCTAAACGAACGCAGGTATTCGCCCTGCGCAAAGTCGGCGAACGCAATGATAAAGTTCGGCGCGGCGTTTGGACTGCTTATACTCAATTTTGCGGCGTGGACGGCGGCGGAATTGTTTTTCGGCAACGCGCACGTTGCGTTAAAGTGCGTTGCGCTCGTATGCGAAATCGCAATGCTGTGCGCGAGCGGATATATCGCGCACAAGATTTTCGCCCGCAACTTTTTCTCTGTAAAGTGCGTGCGGCGGCTCAACTGCCGCAAACTTTCATACGCCTGTTTTGCGTGCGTGCTGTGTTTTGCGTTCGCGCTCAACGTGGTGTATTCCGCGCAGTTCGACAACGGCGATTATTTCGAATCCATGACTTCGCCCGCCGAAAGTTACGTTGCCGCCCAAACGGCGCAAAGCAACGAATTTTTTCGTTTGGACAAGGCTGTAAGCGGCGGTTGGGAAGAGTGCAACAACCGCTCGCTCAACAACGGTTACAGGGGCACTGCGATATACAACACCATGGCTCCCGGCGAGATAAGCGACTTTTTGTACGCCAACTCTCTGCTTTCTTACACGCCGTCGCTCGGCATGACCGGACTCAACGGCAGGACGGCGTTGCAGGCTTTGCTCGGCGTTCGCTACTATTACGCGGAAAAAGGCGAGTACGTGCCCGCGGGATTTTACGCGGTGGATGGCGTAAGCGACCTATACGAAACGGACGAATACGTGCGTTTCGGAACGGTGTTCGACAAAGTGATGAGCGAAAGCGATTTTTACGCGTTGCCCGCCGCCGAAAGGCAGTACGCAATGCTCGGCGCGGTGGTGAGAGCGGACTCTGCGGTGAGAACCGACTCGCGGGAGAGCGATTACGAGCACGCCGCCGTGCTTAAAGAGGTGCGCGCGGAACGGGATTTCACGCTCGCGGCGGGCGAAACCCGCAGTATAAATGTTAAAACCGACGGCGACTGCGAGCTGTACGTAGAGTTTTCTTTGAGCGAGGTGTATGAGCGCGAAAGTTTTTCGGTATCGTGCGGCAAAACCGAGATAAGCAAGTTTATATGCGGCAGGGGCGACCAGATGTATTACGAGCAAGACGGCTTTTTGTTCAAGCTCGACGAGCGCGGAGAAACGGTTACGTTTAGTAACGACGGCGCGGAGCCGCTCACGTTCGGCAACGTGCGCTTTACCGTTGCCGAGCGGCGGCGGGTGAGCGAGCTTGTTGCGAGCGCGGCGGCGAAAGCGCACCTTACCGAAACGCGGTTTTACCCGAGCGGATTTTCGGGCAAAATAAGTTCGGACGGCGGGGCTATGCTGTTGCCCGTGTGTTATTCGCGCGGCTGGCGGGCATACGTTGGCGGAGAGCAAACCGCGGTGTATGCGAGCAACGCGGGACTTATGAGCATAGATATCCCCGCGGGCGAATACGAGGTGCGCTTCGAGTACCGAACGCCCTGTCTCGGTTTGGGCACGGCGGTATCGGCGGGCGCGGGAGTCGTTATAATCTGCGCGTTTGCCGCGTATATTATCTTAAAGAAAAAGAGCCGCGCATAAACGCTTGCATTTTGCTCGGCGTTATTGTATAATTTATTAAAACAAAACAAGGAGATTACCGATATGTTGTTATGTGCTCTTTCAAATCTCGCCATAGGCTTGATTGTAGGCGCGGCGGCTCTGCTGCTGATTATCATTATTTGCGCTTTCATATCCATGCGCAATACGCTCGTTCGGCTCGACGCCGCTTGCGACGAAGCGTGGTCTACGATAGATATACATCTTAAGAAGCGTTACGACCTTATCCCCAACATCGTGGAAACGGTAAAGGGGTACGCTAAGTACGAAGGCGACACGCTCGAAAGAGTAATAGCCGCCCGCAACGCCGCCGTTGCCGCCCCGAGCCCCAACGATAAAGTTGCGGCGGACAACGAGGTAACGGGCACTCTGCGCCAGTTGTTCGCGCTCACCGAGAGCTATCCCGACCTTAAAGCCAACGCGCAGTTTTTGTCGCTTCAAACGCAGCTTCAGTCGGTGGAAACGGATTTGGCGCAAGCCCGCAAATTCTATAACGGCAAGTGCCGCGAGCTCAACACCCGCCGCCGCACCTTCCCGTCGAGTTTGGTTGCGGGCAAGTTCCAAGCGCGTCGCTATTTCGAGCTTGACAGCGACGAAGAGCGCAAGAACGTAAAAGTGAGTTTCAATTAAACGAAATTATAAGAAATCGGTTGGCGGATAGTCGACCGATTTCGGTATAACGAGGATATGGGATATTTTATGAAAAAGAAATTTTCTGTAGCGTTGTTACTGCTTGCCGTAGCGTTTTCTTTTTTAGCGTTTTCGGGCTGTTCGAGCGGCGGCAATCCGTATGAAAACAAAAAGCCGGACGACGGCTACTATATAGAGCACTTAAACGTGAGTATAGACGCGAGCGCGGGCGACAGGAGCGTGCGCGTAATCGAGGAGTATAAGTTTAAGTTCAACAGAACGTATACCGACGAATACGGAATGAAGCGTTATAACGACAGCCACGGCTTTTATCGCGATTTGCCGCTCGGAAGCGGCGAGAAAATCCGCGACTTAAAAGTTTACAACGCCGCCGCGTTTTCGAACGTATACGAAATTTCGTATCAAGGTTCGGATATAATGCGGGTGCGCGTGGGGAGCGAAAAGCATTTGGTGCCGCTTGAAAAAACGCTCGGTTGCACCATAGAATACACGATGATAACTCCCGAGCACGCGGTTTATCCCGACGCGCTCGTAATTAACGCCATAGGTCAGGGCTGGACTTGCGAAATAATGAGCGCGAACGTGAGCGTAAAACTGCCCGCCCAAACCAACGCCGAGCCGCAATATTTTTACGGAGAGTGGGGCTCGGAGCTTAACGCGGTTGATGACAACGTAGTTTCGCCGCAGGCTACGGGACAGGGAAAAAGCGAGTATAGTTTCGGCGTGGGCAAACTTAACGCATATAACGGACTTACGCTTTATTACCACATGCCCAAAGGCGCGTTTTCGAAAACTTATACCGAGAGCACCGTTTGGTTCGTGCTTTTGGGCGGTCTGCTCTTGGTGGGGCTTTGCGTAATGTTTAAGTTCTTGCTCGGCAAAAGCGAGCCGCTTGCGCCCGTAACAAATTATTACCCGCCCAAACACACAAACGCGGGCGAGAAAGATTTGCCCATGGACCCCGTGGATATGGGATACCTTATAGACCGCTCCTGCGAGGGGAGCGACGTTACCTCGCTTATATTCTACTTTGCGAGTATGGGCTACCTCGAAATAGAAGAGCCCAAAACCAAAAAATCGGACGCGTTCAAGTTGAGAAAACTTTGCGACCCGCCCGAGGGACTGCCAAAATATCAGTATGTCTTTTTCAACAAGATTTTTTCGCGCGGCGACGAGGTGACTACTTCCGTGCTCAAAAACAAGATGTACACCGCTGTGCAGTGCGTGCAAACCACCGTAAAGAGCAAGTATTCGGGCAAACTTTACGACAACAAGGCTCGCGTGGCGTCTATAGGCATGGGAGTGCTCACGGTTGCGTACGCCATACTCGTTACGCTCCTTACAGGCTTTATGGTGAGCAAATCGTACGTCAATCCGTTCGGCTTTGTGGCTGTGTTTCCCGTTGCGATAGGCATGATAGGTATATCGTCGGTGGTGTACAGGTGGTATAAAATGAGTCCTGCCGCGCGATGGTTTGCGCTTATAGGCATTGGAATTGTAGTTTCCGTTTTCTCTTTGGACCTTTTGCTTGTTACGAACCGCGACGTGCTATCCGTTCCCGCAACGATTATATTCATTGCGTCGGTTGCTTTAAGTTGCTTAATAGCTCCGCTCATTGCGCGCAAAACGAAGTATTATTCGGCGGAACTCAACGAAGTTCTCGGATTTAAGGACTTTCTCCAAACTGCCGAAAAAGACAGGTTGGAAACTCTCCTCGAAGAAAACCCGCAGTATTATTACGATATTCTCCCTTACGCCAACGTGCTCGGGGTTTCGGATATATGGGAAGATAAGTTCAAAAATCTCACCCTCGAGCCGCCTACGTATTACCGCGGAGTATCGGTATTCGACGTAATAATATTCAACAGGCTTTACAGAAGCAGTTACCGCGCCTATTCCGCGGCGGCGGTTTCGCGCCCTTCGTCGTCTTCCCGCAGCGGCGGGCGTATCGGCGGCGGAGGCGGCGGCGGATTTTCGGGCGGCGGCTTCGGCGGCGGAGGCGGCGGCAGATGGTAGAACAAAAGCGCACCGTTGCCGTTGTGGGGTTGGGGCTTATAGGAGCTTCGCTCGCGCTCGCGCTCAAGGGCAAATACCGCGTTTGGGGCTGTTCGCGCAGCCCTGAAACCGAAGAACTTGCGCTATCGCGCGGATATATAGACGAGGTGCGTGCAATAGAGAACCTGCGCGGCGCGGACTGCGTGGTGATATGTTCGCCGCTCGACTCGGTAAAACAAACCGCCGAGCGAGTATACGAGGCTGTGGGCAATACCGCGATAATTACCGACGCGGGAAGCGTAAAGAGCATGCTCGAGGGGCTCTCGGGCAGAGTGGTGGGCGGTCACCCCATGGCGGGCAACGAAAAGAGCGGACTGCATGCGGCTCGCGCCGACCTGTTCGAAAACGCATACTACTGCGTTGTGCCGTATAAAAACAGCTTGCCCGCAGACGTGGAGTTCGTGAAAGAAATGGCGAGCGCGGCGGGCGCGAAACCCGTGGTGCTGTCGGCAAAAGAACACGACTTACTCGCCGCCGACTACAGCCACATGCCGCACATGTGCGCATACGCTATGAGTCTTGCGGCAATAGGCGAAAGAGTGAACATAGCGGGGAGCGGATTTTTGGACAGCACCCGCATAGCGTGCAGTAATCCCGATTTTTGGACGGAGGTCTTCAGGCTAAATCGCGAAAACACCCTCGAGTCGCTCGGAAAGTTTACCGAGTCGCTCGAAAAAATGAAAAAACTGCTCGAGGGCGAGGACTACGGCGCACTGCGCGATATTCTCGCCGCCGCTCGGCAAAAGAGGATAGAACTCGGAGAAAAAAGCGTATGAAATACATTACCGCGGGAGAGAGTCACGGAATAGGGCTTACCGCCGTGCTCGAAGGCTTTCCGTCTAACGTAACGGTTAGCGAGCAGGCTGTAAACGACCAACTGAAACGCCGTCAGCTCGGCTACGGCAGGGGCGGCAGGATGAAGATAGAGAGCGACCGAGTACACATTCTTTCGGGCATGTTCGGTTCGCGCACGCTCGGAAGCCCCATCGCGCTGTTTGTGGAAAACCGCGACTTCGAAAAGTGGCGCGAGTACACCCATCCCGTAACGGGAAAGCCCGCCGCAAAGGCTCTCACCGCGGTGCGCCCCGGTCACGCCGATTACACGGGTTGCGTTAAGTACGCGTTTGACGACGCGCGATTTGTGCTCGAACGCGCGAGCGCGAGAGAAACCGCCGCTCGCGTGGCGGTGGGCGCGTTGTGCCGCGGTATGTTGCTCGATTTGGGCATAACGATAGGCAGTCACGTAACGAACATTGCGGGCGTTAAGAGCGGAGTTTGCCCCGAGAGCGCGGAGGGGCTCAACGAGCTTGCCGACAAGAGCGAGGTGCGATGCCTCGATAACATAGCCGAAAAGGCAATGATAAAAAAGATAGACGAGTGCATGAGCCGCGGCGACACTGCGGGCGGCGAAGCGGAAATAATAGTGAGCGGATTTCCCGCGGGAGTGGGGAGTTACGCGCAGTATTACCGCAAGCTCGACGCGGTGCTTGGCATGCACCTTATGTCGGTGCAGGCGGTAAAGAGCGTTTCGGTGGGGCTTGGCGCGGAGGTTGCCAACCTGTTCGGCTCGAGCGTGCACGACGAAATGTTTTGCGAGGGCGGCAAGGCAGTGCGGCGCACCAACAATGCGGGCGGCATAGAGGGAGGAATGAGCAACGGCGAAAACATAGTTTTGCGCGTTGCCGTAAAGCCCATACCCACGCTCATGCAGGGCTTGCGCACGGTGGATATAAAGAGCGGCGAACAGACCGTTGCCGCGCCCGAGCGCAGCGACTACTGCGCCGTGCCCGCGGCGGGCGTGGTTGCCGAAAACGCGGTTGCGTTCGCGCTTGCCGACGAACTCATGAAAGTTACGGGCGGCGACGATTTCCGCACGATATCCGAGCGCGTTGCCGAGATGAGAAAAAGGAGCGCGTTGTGAAAGAACTCGAATTTTGCTACGGGAGCGTAACCGAGAGAACGGACAACGAACTTGTGTTCGTGCGCAGTGCCAAAGACGCAAAAAAGGCTGTGACTCGCGCGGCGGGCGGCAATCAACTTTTTGCCGTAACCGACGAGAACGTGGCGCGGCTTTATCCCGAATTGCTTCCTAAAAACAACGTGTACGTAATCGATGCGGGCGAGGAGAGCAAAACGCTCGCCGTGGTTCAAAAAATTTGCCGAGCCATGCTGGAGAGCGGCATGACGAGAAACGCGGTAGTGGCGGCTTTCGGCGGCGGAGTTACGGGCGATATAGCAGGCTTCGTTTCGTCGGTGTACATGCGCGGCGTGGAATTTTGCAACGTGCCCACCACTCTGCTTGCGCAGGTAGACAGCGCGATAGGCGGCAAAACCGCCGTTAATCTCGACGGCTACAAAAACATGATAGGCAGTTTCAAAATGCCGAGCCGCATAATAATATGCCCCGAACTTCTCTCCACTCTGCCGAGTCGCGAGTGGCGGAGCGGCTTGGGCGAGCTTGTAAAAACCGCGTTTTTGTGCGAGGAGCTTTACGGCTTTGTAAAAGAAAATATCGCGGAGCTTGTAAATCGCGTTCCGCTCGCCGCGCAAAAGGCGGTGGAGAAAGCGGCGCGGTTCAAAAAGAAAATCACCGACGAGGATTTTACCGAAAAGGGAACGCGCAAAATTCTCAACCTCGGGCACACCGTGGGGCACGCGCTCGAAAAGTGCGACGGGCACAAATACAGTCACGGCGAATACGTTCTTCTCGGCATGAAGATAGAATTCGAGATGCTTTCAATTGCGGATACGAACGCCGAGTTTGCCGCCGAGTCGGGCAAACTGCTCGGTGCCGCGGGGCTTCCCGCACTGCCGAATATTTCGCCCGAGGAGGTCACGGCGGCGGCTAAGACCGATAAGAAGAACTCGAACGGGAAAATATCCGTAATAGGGCTTGCGGGCGCGGGAAAGGCGTTTGAAAGCGAATTTTCGGCAACGGAGTTTTGTTCCGCTTATAGTAAAGCGGTTAACGCGCTTATAAACAAAGGAGAACTTTCGCGTGTCGGAAATCAGAATTGACCCGATAAAAAAATTCTCGCGCACACTTTTATGCGCACCCGATAAGAGCATTACTCACCGCGCTCTTATGTTTAACGCGGCGGCGCGGGGTAAGAGCGAGGTGCGCGGAATGCTATGCGGCGAAGACTGCCTTTCCACACTCGAGTGCATGCGAAAGCTCGGCGCGCAAATAGAGCTTAACGGCGACCGCGCGAGCATAACGGGCAACCCCGAATTTGCGAGCGCAAACTTGTACGCGGGCAACTCGGGCACTACAATGCGGTTGCTCGGCGGCTTGCTCGCGGCGAAGCGCGGCGAGTGGGTTATATCGGGCGACGATAGCCTCAGTCGCCGCCCCATGAAACGCATTATAACGCCCATAGAGCTTATGGGCGGAAAAATTACGGGAACGGACGGGCATGCGCCGCTCACCGTAAAAGGAGGAAGATTGCACGGCATAGACTACGATATGCCCGTGGCTTCGGCGCAGGTGAAAAGCGCGGTGATACTCGCCGCTCTCGGCGCGGAGGGTGAAACGCGCATACGCGAAAAGGAGATTTCGCGCGACCACACCGAAATCATGCTCGAGAGCATGGGGGTGAATATTTTCAGGTCGGGCGGCGAAATACGGCTGTGCGGCGGGCAAGTGCCGCAGGCGGTTTCGGTGCTCGTTGCGGGCGATATTTCTTCGGCGGCGTTTCCGCTCGTGTGCGGTCTTATTACGGGCGGCGAGGTTACCGTGCGCAACGTGGGGTTAAATCCCACTCGCACGGGGCTTATAGAGGTGTTCGACCGAATAGGCGCGGACTACGAAATAACCGATATAAATGCGGCTTGCGGCGAAAAGACGGGCACTGTCACGGTGCGCGGATTGGGACAAGCCAAACCGTATAAAATAGACAAAAGCATGATGCCGCGGCTTGTTGACGAAATACCCGTGCTTGCGGTGCTCGCATGTTTTTTGCGCGGAGAAAGCGAGATATCGGGCGCGGAAGAACTGCGCGTAAAGGAGAGCGACCGCATAGCCCGCACGCTCGAGCTGTTGCGCTCCGTGGGTGCGACTGCCGAGGAAACGGAAAGCGGTATGATAATATCGGGCGGGAATGCGCGATTGCGCGGCGGTTGCGCGTTCGACGCGCAGGGCGACCATCGTATGGCAATGAGCGCGGCGGTTGCTTTGGCGGCGAGCGAAAAGGGCGGCTCGGTTATAGGCGGCGAGTGCGCCGCGGTGAGCTATCCCGATTTTTGGAGGTTGTTCTCATGAGCGCGAAAAAGTTTTGCGTGCTCGGGCAGGGCATAAGTTATTCGCTAAGTCCGGTGCTTCACTCCGCGATATTCGAATTTTTCGGCGAGGACTGCGAGTACGGCGTTGCCGACGTTCCGCCCGAAAATCTGTACGAAACGGTGAAAAAGTTAATCGGCGAATACGATGGCTTTAACGTAACCAAGCCGTACAAAGAGAGCGTTGCCCGAATTTTGGGCGCGAGCGGACCTATAAATACGGTGCGTTGCGCCGATTGCGCGGCAACGTCTACCGACGCCGAAGGTTTTTTGTGCGATTATATAGAGGCGTTCGGCGAGCCGAAAGGAGATATACTGTTGCTCGGCGCGGGCGGCGCGGCAAAGTCGGTTGCCGAAGCTCTTAGTAACTCGCGCGGGGTGCTCAACGTATACGTTTTTAACCGCACCTACGAAAACGCGCAAAAGCTCGAGGGCGGAAAGGTAAAGGCTGTGCGCGACTTGCCGAATAAGTTCTACTCGGTGATAAACTGCACGAGCGCGGGGCTTAACGGCGAGCAGTCCGCGCCTGCCGAACTCGATTTCGGCAAAGCGCAATACGCCTACGATTTGATATATTCGCCGCCCGAAACGCCGTTTTTGGCTAAGGCGAGCGCGGCGGGATTGAAAACGCGCAACGGCATGGGCATGCTTATTTGGCAGGCGATAGCCGCGCACGAATTTTGGAGAAAGCGAAAATTCGACTTGCAAGCAAAAAGGGAGCTTGCCGAATACGTAAAAAAGAAACTTGCGGAGGGCAAATAAACATGAAGAAAATTTTCGTGATAAACGGACCGAACCTCGATATGCTCGGAGTGCGCGAACCGAATATTTACGGCAAGACCACTCTTGCGGATATCCGCAAACAAACGGAAAAGGTTGCGGAAGAAGAGGGCTATGCCGTTGAGTTTTCGCAGTATAACGGAGAGGGCGAAATAGTGGAGGCTTTGCACAGGGCGTATACCGAAGCCGCCGCGGTTATAATAAACGCCGCGGCGTACACCCACTACAGCTACGCAATCGCCGACGGAGTGAAAATGCTTTCCTGCCCCGTGGTGGAACTGCACATAAGCAACGTGTTTGCTCGCGAAGATTTCAGGCACGGCTCTGTGATTTCGCCCTACGCGTCTGCCGTGATATGCGGCGCGGGCGCGTTCGGATACTCGCTTGCCGTTCACGCGGCGGCGCACAAACTCAAAAATGCGTAAAAGCATAGCTTTAATCGGCATGCCCGGTTCGGGCAAGACGAGCGCGGGGCGGCGCGTGGCGCGTGCGCTCGGGTTATTGTTTACTGACACCGACGCGGAGATAGAAAAACATTCCTCGCTCAAAGTGAGCGAAATTTTCGAGCGGTTCGGCGAAACGTATTTCAGAATGCTCGAAACGAACGCGCTAAGCTACGCGGCGGGCAAACCCTCGGTTATATCGTGCGGCGGCGGCGTTGTGCTAAAGAGCGAAAACCGCGCGATTTTGCGCGAGCATTGCGTTGCGGTGTATTTTAAGGCGAGCGAGCAAACTCTCGCTTTGCACGTAGGCAACGGCGCCGGCAGACCTTTGCTTGCGGGCGACGCGGCAAACAAGGTGAAAAAGTTGCTTGTCGAGCGCGAGCCTTTATATAACGAGTGCGCCGATATAACGGTGTGCGTAGACGGCAAAACCGTAGACGAGGTTGCGAGCGAAGCGACCGAAAAAATAAAAAATCTATTCGATAAAAAATAAAGGAGCGAGATACATATATGGATATAGACGTAAAGAAACTGAAGAGCGGCACCGACGTGCGCGGCGTTGCGAGCGGCGACGAAAATTCAATACAGCTTACAGACGATGTAGTAAAGAGCATAGTAAACGCCTTTGTGGTGTGGCTTTCCGAAAAGTCGGCGAAGCCCGACCTCAAAATAGCAATAGGGCACGACTCGCGCGTGTCGGCGGATAGGATAACTGCGGCGGCGGCGGAGTCGCTCAAATCTTCGGGAACGGATATATTCATGTGCGGACTGTGTTCCACGCCCGCCATGTTCATGATGACCCGCTTCGAAGACGTGAACGCCGACGGAAGCATAATGATAACGGCGAGCCACATGCCATCGCAGATGAACGGGCTCAAATTCTTTACCAAATCGGGCGGGCTTTCGGGCGCGGATATATCCGAAATTCTCGACTACGCGGCGGCGGGCAGGCGCAGAAAGGGGAACGTATCGCGCACCTATCAGCGCGATTTTATGCAACTTTACTGCAACCACCTTATAGAATACATGCGCCGCGGAACGGGCAGCGACTGGCCGCTTACCGGCTTGAAGATAGTGGTGGACGCGGGCAACGGCGCGGGCGGGTTCTTTGCCGAGCGCGTGCTTCGTCCGCTCGGCGCGGCAACAGCAGGCTCGCAGTTCCTCGAGCCGGACGGCAGGTTTCCCAATCACATACCCAACCCCGAAGACAAGGAAGCAATGAAGAGCATTTCGCGTTGCGTTACCGAAAACAACGCCGACCTCGGCATAATCTTCGATACCGACGTAGACCGCGCCGCGGTGGTGAGCAGCGACGGCACCGAAATAAACCGCAACCGCCTTATAGCCCTTGCCGCCGATATGGTGCTTTCGGAGTATCCGGGCGCGGCTATAGTTACGGACAGCGTTACGAGCGACGGACTGACGAAATTCATAACCCGTAGAGGCGGCGTGCACCACAGGTTCAAGCGCGGCTATCGCAACGTGATAGACGAAGCGGTGCGCCTTAACCGCGAGGGTAAATTCTCGCCGCTTGCAATGGAAACGAGCGGACACGCGGCTTTCAAAGACAATTTCTTTTTAGACGACGGCGCGTATTTGGTTACAAGACTTTTGATAAAGGCGGCACAGCTCCGTCAGCGCGGGCTCGACCTTAAGAGTCTTATATCCGACCTCGAAATTCCCAAAGAGGAGCGCGAGGTGCGAATTAAACTCGGCATGCCCGACTGGTCGGAATTCGGCAACATGCTCATTAAAAAACTTACCGATTTTTGCGCGAACAAAGAAGCCGTGCGACTCGCTTCCGACAACTACGAGGGCGTGCGAGCCAACCTCGACTACGCCGGCGGTTGGTTTTTGGTGCGCATGAGCGTGCACGACCCCGTAATGGTAATCAACATGGAGAGCGACCGTTTCGGCGGCGTTGCGCTCATAGCCAAATTTTTGTACGCCTTTCTTTCCTCTTTCTCGGGCGCAGACGTCACCGAACTGAAAGTGGTTGCGGGGATTTGATAGGGGATTTCCGTCATTGCGAGCGAGTACGCCCTACGCCCCCCCCGTCATTGCGAGCGAGCACGCCTTACGCCAATGTCATTGCGAGCGAACGCAGTGAGCGCGGCAATCTCAGCCGAGAGAATAAACGGTCATTGCGAGCGAACGCAGTGAGCGCGGCAATCTCAAACATGGAGCAAGTAAAGTTGCTGTTCCTTTCTCATGCAGGGGATTGCCACGCTCGCGTTGCTCGCTCGCAATGACAAGTAAACCGCTACTGTTACCCGTCATTGCGAGCGGCGTAGCCGCGCGGCAATCCCGGCCGATAGAAAGTTGTCTATTTAATAAACCCCACGATTTCGAGCGCGAGCAACGCGCCGGCTTTGAAACCTTCGGCGAAAAATGTTTCGCTGCTTGCGCCAGAGGCGTAAAAGCAATTATCCGAATATTCGTTGAACAGTGCCAAAAGCTCGGGTGAGTCTTTGAGTGCCGTTGTCATTTTGTGTTCATTCTCAATACACAAATCTTGAAATTTCGTATAATCTGCCGACGGCTTGATTTCTTCGCACATACCCTGTGTAGAGTAGAGCAATCTATTTATTATTGTGTCCATGTTCTTTGCTCCTTATTTCATTTGTAATAATTATAATATTGCAATTGCAATAAGTCAAGCAATTTTATTACAAATGTGATATAATTTTTTTATGGAAAAGTTTTCGCAAAGATTAAAGATATTAAGAAACGAGCAGGGTATAACTCAAACTCAGTTGGCAAAAGAAACGGGATTGTCGCAGTCGGGTATTGCTTTATGGGAGAGTGGCAAGAGAGTGCCTAACGCTGACGTAATAATAGTGTTGGCGAACTTTTTTAACGTAAGCACCGATTATTTGCTCGGTGTAGCAGACGAGTAGTACTTTTCTATAGTAGGGGATTGCCACGCTCGCGTTGCTCGCTCGCAATGACATGTAAGCCGCATTAACTCGTCATTGCGAGGCATGAAATGCCGAAGCAATCCCCGCCATGAGAACGGCGCAGTTGCTGTACTTGTTCCATGCAGTAGATTGCCACGCTCACTGCGTTCGCTCGCAATGACATGTAAGCCGCATTAACTCGTCATTGCGAGGCATGAAATGCCGAAGCAATCCCCGCCATGAGAACGGCGTAGTTGCTGTACTTGTTCCATGCAGTAGATTGCCGCGCTCACTGCGTTCGCTCGCAATGACGTATATATTAGTTCCTTATGCAGGGGATTGCCACGCTCACTGTGTTCGCTCGCAATGACATGTAAAGTATCGGTTTCTTGTATTCAACCTAATTGCTTCTCGTAGAGAAGTCGTGGAGGGTGGGTTTTGAAAGGGAGGGGCGCGTCGAAATCGCCCCTCCCTTCACTCTTTTTCGCTTAGCCTTTTTGGAGTCAAAAAGGCTTTAGATATATAAAACACTTGCCAAAAAAGGGCGGAAAATGGTATAATATCGGCGTAAAATCAGCTTTTGAAGGAGTTTATTATGGATAAAACCACACGGAATGCAATCAACGCGGCGAGAGTGCTTGCCGTTGAGGCGATTCAGAAAGCAAACAGCGGGCATCCGGGGCTTCCACTCGGTGCGGCTCCCGCGGCGTACGCGCTCTTTGCTCGGCAGATGAACCACTGCCCCAAAAACCCGTCGTTTTTCAATCGCGACCGTTTTGTGTTGAGCGCGGGGCACGGGTCTGCGCTTTTGTACAGCCTGTTGCACCTGTTCGGTTACGGTATCACCAAAGAAGACCTAATGCAGTTCCGTGCGCTCGGAAGTCGCACCCCCGGTCATCCCGAATACGGCAGGACTCCTGGCGTGGAAACCTCCACGGGCCCGCTCGGTCAGGGCGTGGCAAACGCGGTGGGTTTCGCGCTTGCCGAAAGCATGCTTGCCGCCCGTTTCAACAAAGAGGGGCTTAACCTTGTGGACCACTACACGTTCGCGCTGTGCGGCGACGGTTGCATGGAAGAGGGTATAGAGTACGAGGCGGCGTCGCTCGCGGGCGCGTGGCAACTCGGCAAACTCATTGTGCTTTACGATGCAAACGATATCTCCATAGAGGGCGACATAAACATCACTTTCCGCGACGACGTTGCACGCCGTCACGAAGCGCAGGGTTGGCAGGTTATAAAAGTGCCCGACGGCGAGGACGTAGACGCCGTTGAAGCGGCAATCAAACTTGCGAAAGCGGATAAAACGCACCCCAGCCTGATTATAGTTAAATCCACCATAGGTTACGGCTCGCCCAAAGCGGGAAGCGCGGACTGTCACGGTGCGCCGCTCGGCTCGGACGCGGTAAAGGAAACAAAAAAGAACCTCGGCTACACGGGCAAGCCGTTCGAAGCTCCCGCCGACGTGGTGAAGCACTACGCCGAAATAGTCGATAATCTCAACAAGAGCGAGGCGGAGTGGAACAAAGTTGTTAAGGCGTATAAGGCGGCTTATCCCGACGAATACGAACTTTTCAACCGCTTTGTTCGCGGCAAACTGCCCGCCGACGAGGAGTTCGAAGAGCTTTACTCGATTGTGGGCGACAAAGCGGACGCGACGAGAAACTCCTCGGGAATTATTCTCAACAAACTCGCCGAGCTTATGCCCAATCTCGTGGGCGGCAGTGCCGACCTCGGACCGAGCAACAAAACTTATCTTAAGAACGCGGGCGATTACTCCGCCGAAGACCGCTCGGGCAGAAACCTGCATTTCGGCATACGCGAACACGCAATGGCGGCGATATGCAACGGTCTTACCCTTCACGGCGGCTTCAGCGCGTTTTGCGGCACGTTCTTCGTGTTCTCCGACTACATGAAAAACGCTATGCGCATGTCCGCTCTCATGGAGCTTAACATGACTTACGTTCTCACGCACGATTCCATAGGCGTGGGGGAAGACGGTCCTACTCATCAGCCCGTGGAACAGCTTGCGGGATTGCGCACAATTCCGGGACTCAAAGTGTTCCGTCCCGCCGACGGCAGAGAAACCGCGGCGGCGTACGTAAGCGCGATAACGGGGCACGGTCCCACTTGCATAGTGTGCTCGCGTCAAAATCTTCCGCAGGTTAAAAACAGCGGCGAAGACGCTTTGTTCGGCGGCTATATAGTAGACGACAGCGAGACCGAAACTCCCGACCTCATACTCATGGCGAGCGGCAGCGAACTCGAGCTTGCGGTTAAAGCAAAAAAAGCGCTCGGCAACGGCAACGTTCGCGTTGTGAGCATGCCTTGCATGGAATTGTTCGAAAAGCAGACTCAAAAATACCGCGACTCCGTTTTGCCGCCCAAAGTTCGCGCCCGCGTTGCGATAGAAGCGGGGTGCAGTGCGCCTTGGGGCAAATACGTGGGGTTAGACGGCGGTTACGTGTGCCTCGACACCTTCGGTGCGAGCGCGCCCGCCGAAAAACTGTTCGAGATATTCGGCTTTACCGTGGATAATGTGGTTGCAGTTGCCAAGAAGACGATTTCCCGTTGCAAGAAGATAACGGTTGAATAAAATGGGCGAAAAGTTCTTTTCGCTCGCGGGCAGACTGCGCTATATAGACCGTTGGAGCTTGATGCGCAACACCCGCAGGGAAAACGTAGCCGAGCACAGCTATATCACCGCTCTTATCGCGCACGCGCTTTGCGTGATAGAAAACGAGCTGTTCGGCGGCAAGTTAAATCCCGACAGGGCGGCTTCGCTCGCGCTGTATCACGACGCGGCGGAGGTGTTCACGGGCGATTTGCCCACGCCCGTTAAATATTACGGCGACGATATCCGCAACGCTTACAAGTCTATAGAGAACGCCGCGGAAAACAAGTTGCTCGGCTTTTTGCCCGAAAAACTGCGCGGGGAATACAAAAAACTGCTTTCTCCCGCCGAGTCCGTGCCCGAAAAAAAGTTTGTTAAATACGCCGACAAAATAGCCGCGCTCATCAAGTGCCGCGAAGAACTTTCTTTCGGCAACCGCGAATTCGAGTCTGCCGAAAAGAGCACGCACGCCGCCTTAAATTCGGCAAACGAAAACTCCGTGCGCTACTTTATGGAAAATTTCGCCGACTCTTTCGGCTTGAGCCTCGACGATTCGTTATAATGTAATTTGCAAATCAAAAGCCCCGCTTGTTTTACCGAGCGGGGCTTTGCGTTTTAATCGAATAAGCTTTCCATTATGTTATTTTCCAAATCGGCTATACAATACATATTGTCTAAAACATCAAAAGTTTCTTCCAAATTGTGCCGCGCGGAGTGCCAGCCGCAACCGTCTGTAACCCATACGAATGCGAATCCGTCGATTTCTTTTGACTCCAAAGCAATGGTTTTGTAACTGCGGGCAGTTTCGTTCAGTTTGGAGCCGCTGCTTGAATAAAAATTCGTTTCAATCGCATAAACCGTTTTGCCCTTTTTAACAACAAAGTCAAATCGTTTTACGGTTTTGCCTTTGTTTGAAATGCTCGATAAGTCAATGTTCCATTTCTTTTCTACTGCGGATAGTTTCATTTCCTTAAAGTATGTTTCGCCTTTAACAAGCCCCGCCTTAATAAGATGGTTTTCCACGAGTTTTTCCATTAAATGCCCGCCGCGATTTTTTCTGCCGTTGCTGTCGAGTCCTACCTCTACGCCTGTAACGTAATCTACGAGGTTGTTTATTACGTGGTTTGCGATTAAATCGAACAAGCCCGTTTTTTGCATGAACATTATGTACTCTCGAGTCGTATGGTTTTGCTCATAAAAATCGAAAAGATATTCGCCGTCGTCATCTTTAACGAAAATTTCTTTACTGCGCACGGCAAGCAAAACGGGAATACATTTTAATACTTTCGGATAGTCGGCTACGAGTTTTTCGAAATCGCGTTCGATATCTTTTGAGCCTATGAGAGAATTGAGAATGTTCAATTCAACTTTGATTTTATTTACATTGCCGTAAACTTTCTTAAAATTCACGTAAAAAGCGTAATCGCAAATGCTTGTTTTGAAAGTTTTCAGCCATACGTCGAAATTTCTTTTCATAAAGTGCTTTTCCTTAATTACTGATTAGCAATTCGGTTATTCTGCCGCGTTTGTCGGCTTTGCTGTTTATCATGCGCGTTGCCGATACCCGCTCTATTTTGTAAGATTTATACATTTCGTCGAAAAAACTGTCTTCGGGGTCGGTGTTTTTGGGGTCGGAGTTGCTCAATATGACTTTTGCGCCGCTGTCGCTTATTTTTTTGAAAAATTTCGAGAGCCGCAACTGTTCGTTATCGTCGAAATTTTCGGCGTTGTACGAAGTGAAACATGACGTTTCCGACAGCGGGCGATAGGGGGGATCGAGATAAACAAAGGTGTTGTCGTCTATGAATTTTCGAGAAAGAGAATAATCGCCGCAAACTATTTCTGCGCGTTGTAACGCTTTGTTAATATTGCGTAAATTTTCTTCGTCGCAAATAGCGGGCTTTGCGTATGCGCCCATCGGTACGTTGAATTGTCCTTTGCGATTTACTCTGTAAATTCCGTTGAAACAGGTTTTGTTCAAAAATATGAAATGCGCCGCTTTTTCGGTTGCCGTGGCTTTAGTCAACGAGGTAGAGTTGAATTTGTCGCGAATTGCGTAATAACAGAATTTTCTGCTTTTTTCGTCCATGGGCAAGAACCGCGTTTGCAGTTCATGCAATTTTTGTATCAAATCACCTGCGTTTCTTTGCACTACGCGGTAGGCGTTTACAAGCTCGGGATTTATATCGCTTATATACAAATCCTTAAAATCGTATTCCGACAGTATTTTGAAAAACAACGCGCCGCCACCCACCATAGGCTCGCAATATTTCGTATACGTTTTCTCGTTCTTTGCGGGTATTGCTTTTTCGAGTTCGGTTATGAGTTGACTTTTTCCGCCTACCCACTTTACAAACGGTTTTAACGAATTCTCGGCGGTTTCTTTTGCCGACCTATTACTCACAACATTAGCACCTCTTTAGCCGATAGAAATATTATATTTCAAAGCGAGAATAAAAGCAAGCGTTTTCTTGTTCGCTAATTGAACCAACCCATTCGCGTTTGTTCTCCGAGCTTTTATAACTCTATTTGTTCTATCTTAAAATCGCAGTAATATTCCGCCGTTTTGCCATTGAATTTCAATACGCAATAGTCGGGGTCGGTTACTCCTTGTTTGTAAAACAGTCTGTCGCCGAAACGCCAAATCTTGTCTTTGGTGGGTTGGTCGGTGCGAATTTCCATATCGCCTATAATCGAAACGCCTTGATATTTGATTTTTCCGCGCTTGTAGAAATATATGCAAGCCTTATTGTTTGCCGCAAACTGCTTAACTTTATTCGACGACGTGTTGGTGGAGAAATACATTTCGTTTCCGTCTATTAAGCGGGGCTTAAGCATAGCCCGCATAACGGGATAGCCTTGTTCGTTCACGGAAGCGATAAACGCCGTCTTTTGCTTTGATATAAATTCGTAAATTTGTTCTTTGTTCATAAATTTCTCCTATGTGTTTATACGTTATCCTTGATATGCGTAGTTAAATCGTATTCGAGCTGTAAATCGAGGCGTAACAGTACCGTAAAGGTACTGCTTTTTATATGGCGGAGTAATAGTAACCTAAAACGAATTTTTGTAACTTATATAAATGTGGCACACGGCAAAAAGAACGGAAAAGAATATCAGTGGAATACTTACCAAAACAATGCCGCCGAATAAGAATATGCAAGACGGAATTATCGAAAGCGACAACGCTTTTAATTTATCGTTTCTATTCCAACATATAGCCCAAAATATCAAATATGTAAAGCATAAACCGCCGATTACAGCCAGATATATTATTAGCGCATAATTAAACCAAAAATTAAAATATGTATACGGAATACTGAAAATCATAAGCGCAAAACAGCCGTATCTGCCTATTTGTTCCATAATTTCAACCGCTTTATTGCGATAGGTAATTTCGCCGTTTTTATGTTTTACGGCATATATGATATTCGGTATCATAATTACCGCCATAACGGCAAGTCCGTAATAATTAAACCACCCCATAACATTAGCCCAAAATAATTTTTCTCCGCTAAATTGAAATTTAGCGCACAGTTAAGTCATTATACCGGAACCGGATAAATAATAGCCACAATGTTTGTCATCTGTTTTTTATAAAATTTTGTAATGAAATAAACCTATTGTTGGTCTTGGGTGCGTTTTTCTTCTGTTATTTCTTCGACTTGCACGAAATCTGGCGTACCCGGTTTGAAATCGGGAAGTTTAATTCTATCACCCGAATACTCCTTAAAATAGATCGCTTTCAATGTCGCAATCTCTTCGGGTGAGAGCAATGACTTATCAATAACGAGTGCCATCGACGAGGAAACGTAAAGGAACATATATCGTTTACCGTCAAGCGTTTTACATATCGAACGGTCATAGTATTTGGATATGTGCATTATCTCGCCTTCAATCTCTTCCTTTGCGGCAATCCCGCCATTATAAAACTCGTATTCGTATATAGTACGCGGCATTGATTTTTGCAAATCTTTTTTGATGGAGTACTTTATCATTGCGCCATCAGCCATTATCAGCAGAGAGAACAGGAATAATCCAAACATTAGCCCTGCTAAGTCGGTTTTTTTGAAATAATAAAATATGAATATGAGCACTATAAAAACAAAAGCAAAAGCGAGCGAGCCTAAAATCAACTTGTTGCTCGCTTTACGCGACGGCGCAACAAGTTCCTTTTTTGCCTCGGCTGTGAACTCGGAACGTATCTTTATTGTATTCTTTTCGGTTATCATATAATCCTCCGCTAAATTACTGTTTATCGTAGTTACATTTTCGGCATAGGCGCATTGTAAAAGCCGAGCTTATGAAAATCATACCAGCCTTTTATTTGTTCTTCGGTTGATACCAATAAAGCTCGTAATACTTCTTGCGCAAATTCAAGAGCTGCCGTTCCATTTGCCGTGATAACATTATTGTCCAATACCGCTTGCCTATGCACAAAGCCTTGTTCGTTTGTATAAGACGAATATTGTTTTAATTCGTTCAAATCATTAGCCGTATGTTTTGCGCCATTCAACGCCCCAATAGAGCCTAAAAATCTACAAGCATCGCAAATCGCACCTACCACTTTGCCGCTCTTAATGCAAGCATCAATAAGCGGCTTAACTTGCATAGCGTTCTCGTTATGCCACGACATACCACCGATAAGTATTACGGCACCATAATTGGACGGTAATGTAAGTAAATCATAATCAGGCAAACACTTAACACCGCCAATAGAGGTAACGGCGTTCTTTGTAAGTGATACAGTTTTATTTTCAAACTTGCCGCCACCGAGCATATTGACCGCCGACGAAATATAAGCAAGCTCCCAATCAGCCCATTGTTCCAAGATTACATATAGTATTTTTTTCATTATCTTCATTTCCTTTTACGTCGCTAAATTGAAATTTATCTTTACTTTTTGTTCGGCTTTCTTTTGATACTCAATAGTCTAATAAAGTCATTAAACAATGAAGTGTCCGTCGGCTCAAACATTACCCACTTTCCGTCGTGGTAAGTATGAGTATTGTCATATATCTCTTGAACTGCCTGTGAGTAGTTTTCTTTGTCGGCTTCAAACTTTAATCGTTCGTTTTTACCCAAGACAACCATAAAACCTACGCAATTTACTCTTGCATATAAAGCGCAAAGCGTTTTACCGCCCCGACGGTATTTGTATTCGTATTTCCACGCTTTGCCGCCTTTGTCCCACAAACGTTCCATATCGTAGTATTCGTCGATTAAAGCGCACAAATTATTCCATACTTCGTACAGAGATTTTCCAACCAAAGTTGTCATTTCTTCTGTTGTAGGTATTGTATTAAGCATATAAGCCCTCCGATTTCTCCGTTAAATTACTGTTTATCGCACTATGTGCAAATAAATTATAGCATAAACGGAGAGCATTCTCAACTGTTTGACAACGTAAAAAATGACAATGGCACTGTGGCGGGTGCCAAGCGGCTTGCTGCGCTCTCCGTCAAGTGGATTTGTTGTAAACGAAAAATAAAAAACAGCGATAAAACCGAAAGTTCCATTGCTGTTTTATTTGGCGGAGAGGGCGGGATTACTCCGCTGTCGCTCCGTGGCGTTCGCGCAATGCGCATATAAACAACAGTACCGCAAGGGTACTGCTTTTTATATGGCGGAGAGGTAGTAAGCTAAAACGAATTTTATAACGTTATTAAATGTTCTTCGAAATCTTGCAATTTAACGATAAATTCATTGAGACGGTCATCAATCAATTCAAACAATTTCGTATCGGTTTCAAAAACTTTTTCTCTTTCTTCCACGGATAAAATCGTGCGAGAATAAAGAGTGCAATATTTTTCACCCATTCTTTTAGTAGGTTGCAAAATTTCGCGTATTTTGTTATCGGCAGCCGACCATTCGTCATTTCTGGCTTTAGAAAGCCACATTCCGATTGTAATAGGTCCATCTTTTGACACTACGGATATTTGAAATCTAAACAATCCGTCGGCGATACGCATATTAAGTCCGTGCCGATTGTAAAAGTCCGAAACAACTTTGGTGCAAAATATAAGTCTGCGACCGTTTGCAATCAAATTACAACTATTGGGGATGTTGCGCGGAATCCATTCCGTTGCAATATATTGATAAACCATATCCACGTTATCTATATAGTGTAGTATAATTTCAAGTGCTTCTGAATGTTCGTGCCGTATTTTTTTGCAAAGCGCTCGTATTGTAGGATTGTTATGTAAAATTTTATTGTCAACCATTGTTATATAGTCTTCCATTAAACTCTTCAATTTCAAATTATGTACGTTCACATGAACGTCACGAACTATATCAAGCACTGTTTCATAGCTGAATATGCACCAACGTTCGTCATATTTGTCGTCATCATCATAAGGTAAATCACCGTTTGGTGTAAGATAAACGAATATTTTTTTCCAATCGGTACGGTTGTCAAATTCGGCAACGTATCTTTTGAGTTGGTCATCGTGCGTTGATGTGAATATCTTGTTTTCGATTACTATAAGCGTTTTCGCACTCTCGGATTCAATGAAAATATCAATTCGTCCATCGTTACCGTTGAGTGTCAATGTTCTTTCCTTAAGCACGGATATTTTATTATCATTTATAAGTCCATGTAAATCGTCGATTGAAAATATACCACGTGAGGATAAAATTTGTTTATTGGTGAAGTATCCGTCGATATCGGCACCATCTTGTTCATAGTACAGTAACTTTTTGAGGAATATCGTCAGAAATTTGTTTTTTAACCCGTGAGGCATTTCGGGATTCAATAACCAAGCTAAAAACGCAGAATGTTTTATTTCTTGCGTTGACATACCCACGGCATCAAAAATATTGATGTTTTTTGGTTTTCCCAAATCTAAAAGAGTGTCGCTTAAGGATTTTAATGCGCTAATAGCTTCTTTTTCGGTTTTTATCATTGCTCCTTCTCTCTAATCTTCTTCAAATTTTTTGGTACGAATACAAGTTGTACCGCAATTTTTGCATTTATATGTAATTTCATAGGTTACTAAATTGTAAAAGCGTTTTCCGTTTCCGTTTTTCAAATTTTTACACCGATGAGAACAGCTTATTTCTTTGCGTTTATATTCTTTCAAAGCAAATAACTTTTTGCAATTAGGGCAACGGGTAGCTAATATGCTAATAATTATTACGCTCATAAATGTTGCTATAAACGCAACTATCATTAAAATTACCAACCACATAATAAAATCCTCCGTAAAGTAAAAAAGTGCGCCTACCGAAGTAAACGCACAAAAAACGCAAACTCCGATAGTCGCCAAACCAACCGTTATCGCAAGAACATTATCACAAGAACATTATCACAATAACCGTAAGGAATTTGCATTTTTATCAAATTCAGCGGTTATTGTGTAAAATATAAAAAATAGATTATTCCTTAAACATAAAAAGTCCTCGCGAAAATAAATAGGTTGATTTGGCATAGTTAGTATAACATATTAGAAAACAAAAATCAATACTTTTCAATGTAATTTTATAAAAGGGCACTGTGGCGGGTGCTTGATATAACAAGCGGCTCATTACGCTCATCGCCACCCGCCACAACCGACCAAAGACAAAAACGAGCCGCCCCAAAAGGGACGGCCCGTCTTTCTATGGCGGAGAGGGCGGGATTCGAACCCGCGGTACGTTTTAGCGTACGCACGCTTTCCAAGCGTGTGCCTTCGACCACTCAACCACCTCTCCACGGTGCGAGCGTTCTACGCGCAATTTGTCGTTGCCTATTAAGGATATAGAAATATTGCGAATTTGTCAACTGTTTTGGGGCGAATTTTGCATGTATATGCAATAAGTACTAAAACGGGGCGAAAAAATGATACGGTTCTTTCGTTGCCAAACGTGAAAAATTATGGTATAATGTAAGGGTATAAAATACGAACGGAGCTGTAACGAGGCGTATTTATGAAAGCATGGAGATTACACGAAAAAGAAAAGCTGTCGCTCGACGAGCTTCCCGCGCAGAGCGTGGGAGACGGTTGCGTTAAGCTCAAAACTTTGGCTTCCGGCATAAGTCTTACCGATACGGCGATGTATACGGGCAAACTGCCGCTCGAGTCGTCGCCGCTCATTATAGGGCGGCAGTGCGTGGGCATGGTAACCGAAACGGGCGAGGGGGTAAGCGGACTCGTGCGCGGCGACCGCGTTGCCGCCGACCCCTGCGTGTGTTGCAAAACCTGCCCGCCGTGCAAAGCCAACCGAGCCGACGAGTGCGAAAAGATGATTTGCTACGGCGTGAACGACAACGGCTTTTTGAGCGACTTTACCGTGGCTTCGGCGAACGCGCTGTATAAACTGCCCGAGCGCATAACCGACGGCGACGCGCTGTTTATAGAGCATATCGCGCTTTCCATAAACGCGGTGAGCAAGCTCAACCTCGAAAAAGGCGAGCACATAGTTATAGTGGGAGCGGACGCGCTCGGCATAATACTCGCGCAAGTCGCGCTCTATTACCAAGCCGTGCCCATACTTGTGGACACCGACGGCGAAAGTCTTGCGCTTGCCGAAAATCTCGGCGTTTATTACACCGTTAACAGCGTGGACGCCGACCCCATGAAGAAGATATTCGCCATCACCGGCGGCAAAATGGCGGACTGCGTGGCGTTCGTAACCACATCGCGCATGGCGTTCGGGCGCAGTCTCGAATACGCGTCGGTGGGCGGCAGAGTCGCGCTTGCGGGCTGGACGGAAGTTACCGAGGAGTTTTCGGGCAGTTTTTCGGCGATACTCGACAAAAAGCTCAAAGTGGTGGGTGTTAACAACGGAGCGAAACTTTTCCCCGCCGCGATAAACTTGCTGGCTACGCGCACCGTAGACGTGAGCAAACTCGTGAGTCGCGAGGTTAAGTTCGATGACGTGGAAAACTTTATAAAGGAACAGGCGGATAACGCCGACGGATTTATTTTGGCGGCGGTAAAGGCGTAATATGAAAACTACGTTGCCCAAAAAGAAGCTCAAACTTCAGATAATAAAGAAAGAGAACAAGGCGTTCGACTGCTTTGCCACCATAAAAAAAGACGCGTACTGCATGCCGAGCAAGTTTTACGCCACCACCGTGTTTTATCCCAAAACCAAACAGGAAACTCAAACTTTTCTCACCACGATTGACGCCGAAGCGTACGTGGGAACGGAAAAAGCCAAAGAGTTTTACCTCACCGACGAGTTCGACACCGCTCGCGACGCGCTCAAATGGATTAAGCAGGTATATAAAGAGTTTCTCGAAATAGTTTTGTAAACTTGGGAAAACAGCTTAAAATCGGTTGCGAATTTGATTTTATCATGTTATAATAGAAAGGCTTGGGTAAACCCCGAGCCTTTCCTTGTTCCCGCGAGGGCGGGGGCCGGAGACCAAAAGGAGGTAGTAAAAGCATGAATAAGTACGAAATCTTGTACATTCTCAAAGCAGACCTCGACGAGTCGGTGAAAGAGGCGCAGATTGAAAAATACAGCGCGCTCGTTACCGCAAACGGCGGCGAAGTGGAGAATGTGAATAAGTGGGGCAACAAACGCTTCGCTTACGAGATAGACGGCAAAAACGACGGATTTTACGTGCTCATGAACTTTACGGCTAAGTCCGATTTACCGCAAGAAATCGAACGCCAGATGAAGATTAGCGACGAAGTTATCCGTTTTATGACCGTTCGCAAATAAGGAGCGTAACAAATGAACAAATGTATTTTGGTGGGTAATCTTACCCGCGACCCCGAGCTTACGCAAACCACGTCGGGCGTGTCTATGTGCAGGTTTTCCATTGCGGTAAACCGCAGTTACGCAAACGCAAACGGCGAACGCGAAGCGGACTTTATAAACATAGTAACCTGGAGAGGACTTGCCGAAAACTGCGGCAAATACCTTGCCAAAGGGCGTAAAGTGGCTGTGTGCGGCAGTATTCAGACCCGCAGTTACGATGATAAAGACGGCAACCGCAGGTACGCAACCGACGTAGTTGCCGACGACGTAGAGTTTATCGGCGGAGGAAATTCCGACGGCGGCGCGTCGCCCGCGCCCGAGCGTTCGGCGGCTCCCAAGAAGCTCACGAGCGAACTCAAGCCCATAGAGGACGACGGGCTTCCGTTCTAAACAAAAATAAACATAGAGGACATTAAAAAATATGGAACAGAAAAAAGTGGAAGGCGGCGAAGAAAAGCAGAAACGCGTTCGCAGAGCACCCAAGAAAAAGGTGTGCGCGTTCTGCGTTGAAAAAGCCGAAGAAATCGATTATAAAGACGTAGCCAAGCTCAAACGCTACGTTACCGAAAAGGGCAAAATAATCCCCCGCAGAACGAGCGGAATGTGCGCGGAACATCAGCGCGCGCTTTCGGTGGCAATCAAACGCGCGAGAGTTATGGCGTTGTTGCCCTTCAAGGCGGAATAAGACGGCGTATAGCGGCGCTCCCGTCATTGCGAGGGCGGCTACGGTTACCATGTCATTGCGAAGGCGCTACGGTTACAATGTCATTGCGAGGGCGCTTGCGCCCGCGGCAATCTCAGCCGAGAGAAATGTGCAGTGACTTTACGTGTTCCATGCAGGGGATTGCCACGCTCGTTTCACTCACTCGCAATGACAGTATCACTCAACCCGTCATTGCGAGGGCGCTACGGTTACAATGTCATTGCGAGGGCGCTTGCGCCCGCGGCAATCTCAGCCGAGAGAAATGCACATTTACTGCACGAGAAAACAAAAATAAAAAATCGGCGGCTCAATTTAAGTAACGAATTGAGCCGCTTGTACTGTTGAAAGGATAGCGAATATATAATGATAAGCGTAAACAACGTAACACTCCAATTCGGCGGCAGAGTGCTGTTTGAAAACGTAAATCTCAAATTCACCAAAGGCAACTGCTACGGCATAATCGGCGCGAACGGCGCGGGCAAGTCTACCTTTTTGCGTATTCTCTCCGGCGAACTCGAACCCAACAAGGGCGACGTTACCATAGACAAAAACGAGCGCATGAGCGTGCTCATGCAGAACCAAAACGCGTACGACGATTGCACGGTGCGCGACGCTGTTATGTGGGGTCATAAGCGGCTCATGGAGGTTGCCCGCGAGCGCGACGCGCTCTATGCCAAGCCCGATTTTTCGGACGAGGACGGAGAACGCGCGGCAATACTCGAGGGCGAATTCGCCGATATGAACGGTTACGAAGCGGAGTCCGCCGCGGAAACGCTTTTGCAAGGACTCAAAATCGACTCTTCTTTGTTCGATACGCTCATGGCGGATATAGACGCAAAGCTCAAAGTAAAAGTTTTGCTTGCGCAAAGCCTGTTCGGAAGTCCGGATGTTTTGGTGCTCGACGAGCCCACCAACAACCTCGACGCCAAGTCGGTAAAGTGGCTCGAAGACTATCTTATGTCGCTCGAGGACACAACGGTTATAATAGTTTCGCACAACCGACACTTTTTGAATAAAGTGTGCACGCACATTTGCGACGTGGACTTTAAGCAGATTAACGTGTTTGTGGGCAACTACGATTTTTGGTACGAAACAAGCCAATTGCTCGCCCGCCAAGCCAAAGAACAAAATAAGAAAATGGAAGCGAGAGCAAAGGAATTGCAAGAGTTTATCGCCCGTTTCTCGGCAAACGCGAGCAAATCCAAACAAGCCACGAGTCGCAAGCGTGAGCTTGAAAAGATAAAGCTCGAAGATATAAAGCCGTCGAGTCGCCGCTATCCGTTTATAGACTTTAAGTACGAGCGCGAAATAGGCAACGAAATACTCGAGGTGGAGGGTCTTACCAAAAAAGGCTTTTTCGAGAACGTGTCGTTCAAATTAAAGCGCGATGACAAGATAGGATTTTTGTGCTCGTCGAGTCAGTGCATGAGCATGTTGTTCGACGTGCTCATGGGGCTGGAGCAGCCCGACTCGGGATACTTTAAGTGGGGACAAACCATTACCACGGCGTACCTGCCGCAAAACTACGATAACTTTTTCGACGGGGTGGACTTGTCGCTCGTGGAGTGGCTCAGTCAATACAGTAAAGACCGGTACGAAGAATATCTGCGCGGCTGGCTCGGGCGCATGCTGTTTTCGGGTCAGGAAGCTCTCAAAAAAGCAAAGGTGCTTTCGGGCGGCGAAAAGGTGCGTTGCATGCTTGCCCGCATGATGCTTTTGGGCGCGAATTTCCTTATATTCGACGAGCCTACCAATCATCTCGACCTCGAGAGCATAACCGCGCTTAATAAAGGTATGACCAACTTTAAGGGCGGCATGCTGTTCGTAACGCACGACGAAGAAATTATTTCCACCGTTGCCAACCGCATTATAGAAATAGAGGGCGGCAAAAAGATACTCGACCGCGACATGACCTACGAAGAATACTTGGAGTTATAGTAATTGTGCCGCGTCATTGCGAGCGCACTTTCTGCCTACCTGTCATTGCGAGCGAGCCATGCGAGCGCGGCAATCCCATACATGAGAAAGCAACAGTATCTGTACTTGTTCCATGCCTGAGATTGCCACGGGTGCAAGCACCCTCGCAATGACAATTTTGTGCCGCGTCATTGCGAGCGCACTTTCTGCCTACCTGTCATTGCGAGCGAGCCATGCGAGCGCGGCAATCCCATACATGAGAAAGCAACAGTGTCTGCACTTGTTCCATGCCTGAGATTGCCACGGGTGCAAGCACCCTCGCAATGACAATTTTGTGCCGCGTCATTGCGAGCGAGTTTACGAGCGAAGCAATCCCCTTCATGAGAACCTATACCCACTACACAAAAAAACGCGGATAAAAATACCCGCGTTTTTTCGTGGCAAAAGGGGAAGAAGGGAGTTCTCTATCTGCGACAGCCGCAGAAAAGATTGCGGAAGCAGTTGCATATGCCGCAGCCGCACGGCTTACGGTGTTGGCAACCGCAGTTGCAGTTGTGCTCGTGATTGCACTCGCATTGTTTCTGCTCGCGGCATTCGCAACGGCAGGTGCAAACGGGTTTGCGGCAACCGCAGTTGCAGTTGTTGTTGCCGCAGATGTTACAAGATTGGTTGTAGTTATCGTATTCGTTCATATTTTTATCCTCCGTATATTACCATACTATGAAACTTTTTTTAACAGCGTTACAATAAAAATTTGCAAATCGCTTAAAATCGCTTGACTGTTTTTGTATAATCATATATAATAATAGTAATCATTACTGATTATATAAAGGAGATAACGTGCGTTACAGCAGCAGGCGCGAAGCGATACTCAAAATATTGCGCGACACGAAGAGCCACCCGAACGCGGAGTGGGTGTATGCCAAAGTGCGCGAGCAAATCCCAAACGTGAGCTTGGGCACGGTGTATCGCAATCTCAAAGAGCTTAGCGACGCGGGCGAATTGAACACGCTCGAAACCGAGTGCGGCAGTCTGCATTTCGACGCGGACACCTCGCCGCACGCGCACTTTGTGTGCAACGGTTGCGGCGCGATAAGCGACGTGTTCGGCTACTCGGAAGATACCGCCGCGCTCGAAAAAAGCGGATACAGGATAGACGGAGTAAAAACCGTAATTTACGGATTGTGCCCGCACTGCGTTAAAGAGAACAAAGCACATACGCGGTTGTCTTAAAGCAAATGCAATCAAGCGAGAGCTTGCGCATTATAAAATCAAAAAAATAAACTCAAGGAGAAAAAGAAAATGAAAAAGTTTGTATGTTCGGTATGCGGATACGTTCACGAGGGTAATGCGGCTCCCGATAAGTGCCCGCAGTGCAAAGCTCCCGCTTCCAAATTCACGGAGCAGGCAGGCGGAAAGACTTGGGCGGCGGAACACGTTGTGGGCGTTGCGAGCGGCGTTCCCGAAGATATCATGAACGACCTTCGCATGAACTTTAACGGCGAGTGCACCGAGGTTGGCATGTATCTTGCCATGGCTCGCGTTGCGCACCGCGAGGGCTATCCCGAAATAGGCATGTACTGGGAAAAAGCGGCTTTCGAAGAAGCGGAGCACGCCGCCAAATTCGCCGAACTTTTGGGCGAGGTTGTAACCTCTTCCACCGAGAAAAATCTTCAAATGCGCGTAGACGCCGAAAACGGAGCAACCGCCGGCAAGACCGACCTTGCAAAACGCGCAAAGGCTCTCAACCTCGACGCGATACACGACACCGTACACGAAATGGCTCGCGACGAAGCCCGTCACGGCAAAGCGTTCGAAGGCTTGCTTAAAAGATACTTTGGCAAGTAAGGCGGCATAAAACCGTCCTTAGCCGAGCGTTCCGTTCTTCTGTCATTGCGAGGGCGAAGCCCGCGGCAATCTCATACATAAGAAAGCGGCAGTTGCTGTACGTGTTTCATGTAGGGGATTGCCGCGCTCGTAAACTCGCTCGCAATGACATGCGCCGCTTTACCCGTCATTGCGAGGGCGAAGCCCGCGGCAATCTCATACATAAGAAAAGCAAAAAGAGAGTAAGTCAAAAAACGGCTTGCTCTTTTTTGTTGTTTTATTTATTTCATAGGGACGTTCTTATCTTCGTTTTTATGAAATTCTTTTAGTTCTTCGCTTTCTGTATGGTATAACTTATCGCGAATCAATTTTATGTCGCATAGCATAGACAAAAATAGGCGAAACAAAATCCAAGCTATTACTATACCAAGAATAGCAAATATGGCATAAAGTAGATATTTGGCACTTACTTTTGCCGCCCAATAAATGCCTACAATTGCGCTCAAAGCACAAGAAAGTCCAAATAATATGCTCATTATAAGAAAGGCATAATAGAACCACTTGTCGTTTTGTATGAACTTATCGGTTTTTTTTGACATAATATACTCTCCTTTATATTAAAAAAGTCGTCCCAATTAAGAGACGACTTCCAAAAGCTATCTCCTAATTGTTGCGACACAATATACCAAAAAACGGCGGATACAGCTTGTTGGCTATTTGCATCCGTTTTTTGGTATTCTATTGCGTCGCAAGGTTATAATAACAAAAATAAAATGTTTTGTCAATATTTTCTTATGGATTATGCTAAGCCATAAAAAATACAAACAATGTGTGGCATAATGGGGTTTACATGTCATTGCGAGGGCGCTTGCGCCCGCGGCAATCTCATACATAAGAAAGCGGCAGTTGCTGTACGTGTTCCATGTAGGGGATTGCCGCGCTCGTAAACTCGCTCGCAATGACAGGGAACCCGAAGGGGATTGCCGCGCTCGTAAACTCGCTCGCAATGACAGGGAACCCGAAGGGGATTGCCGCGCTCGTAAACTCGCTCGCAATGACATACGCAACTTTACCCGTCATTGCGAGGAGCGGAGCGACGCGGCAATCTCATACATAGAGAAAAAATTTACAAAAACAAGAAAAGAGCAGACTCATAAGAGTTTGCTCTTTTTTGGTGCTCAGTACGGTGTGTGTTTTCCGAAAAAAGCACAAAATTTTCATAAACCCCTCAAAATCGCTTGCGGGGGGGGGACGATATGATACAATAATAGTAAGTCTAAATATTTATAGGCTTAGTATTATATTTTATAGAAGGAGAACACACATGAGGAAGAAAATCGTATTGATTGTTACCGCGCTGATTATGGCGCTGTCGGTTTGCTCGCTTGTTGCGTGCAAAAACGAGAACGAGGGCGCGGGCAACGAAACGGCGAAAGTAATCGCCGTGTCTGCCGCGGAATACAAAACCGCGGACGAGGCGGTGCTCGGCTACGTTGAGAACGAACTTGCGGTGTATGACTACGAAGAACTGATGTATAGTGCGGAGTTTGTTTCCAAAGAGAGCAAGGGCGACGCGGACTCGGAAAAGCTCGGACTTACCGAAAACGACAAGAAAGACCTTGCAAAAGCGGAACTGTTCGGCGTTACGGCAAAGATTAAATTCGCTGTAGATGAAGAAACGTTTGCGGCAACCGCGCCCGAAGCCGAACAGCCCGAAACCGTTACGGCGAATATGGAAATGTACGTATTAAAATACAGCGAAAGCAAGTTCGCGTATGCCGTTCCCGAGGCGAAAATAGGCGAGCGCGTAACCAACAGCGAAATAAATAAGGCGTTCAACTACGATACTCACTCTAATTGCACCGAAACAGAAATAGACGAAGAGCTTGGCAAAGACGGCGCAACGTGGGTATTCGACACGGCTGGCGTGATACAACGTACCGCGACAGAAGAAATGCACGTGAGCTATCATGATAAAACCCGTTTCGAAGCGGGTACGCCTAATTATACTTTGGAAGAAAAGCGCGATTATTACGATTACAAAGTTACCGAAGGCGCAAAAACTTACGGAACGCGTAGCGGCAGTAGCGAAGTGTCCGAATTAAGTAAAACCGTAGCGGAGTCGTTAAAAACATATATTTCGCAAAATACTACCGGCGTGATGGGGTTTTATCCGGGCGCAAAAGGACTTGTAAAGACCGCTACGGGCGCGAAAGCCGCGATAACTTTCCTCGACGGCTTGGATTGCGAAGGCGAATGCAGTGTTACGATTACCGACGGCAAATTAACTCAAATAATGTTTTGGGCTATAGCCGAAACGGAGCAAGGCGGTAAACCCGTGAAAATGGGTATGAAAATGACCGTTAAGTATGAGAAATTCGGCAACACCGCTATTACTGGCGCAACCGAAGCCAAAGAAAAGGTTGCGGCTTACAAGGCGCAACATGCCGAATAGCAATATGCCGAATAAATAAAGGCAAAAATAGCGCGTTACCGAAAAAAACACAAAATTTTCATAAACCCCTCAAAATCGCTTGCGGGCGGGGGAATTACATGATACAATTATACTAAGCCTAAATATTTATAGGTTTGGTATAATTATATATTAAGGAGAAGATGTATGAGGAAGAAAATCGTATTGATTGTAACCGCGCTGATTATGGCGTTGTCGGCTTGCTCGCTTGTTGCGTGCAAGAACGAGGGCGACGGCTCGGCGAAAGTAATCGTTGTGTCCGCCGCGGAATACAAAACCGCGGACGAGGCGGTGCTCGGCTATGTGGAGAACGAGCTTGCGGTGTATGACGGCGAAGACCCTATGCTTAGCGCGGAGTTCGTTTCCAAAGAGAGTAAGGGCGACGCGGACTTGGAAAAACTCGGGCTTACCGAAGCGGACAAGAAAGACCTTGCAAAAGCGGAACTGTTCGGCGTTACGGCAAAGATTGAATTTGCGGATGCGGAAACGGGATATGATGCCGAAACGGTAACTGCGGCTATGGAAATGTACGTGCTCGAATACGGCGAAGGCAAGTTTGCGTATGCCGTTCCCGAGGCGAAGATAGGCGAGCGCGTAACCAACAGCGAAATAAATAGGGCATTCAACTCCGATACTCACTCTAATTGCACCGAAACAAGAATAATGGAAGGGCTTAACAAAGACGGCGCAACGTGGGAATTCGACTCGGCAAGCGTAACGCAATATACCGCAACCGAACAAATGTATGTGCGCTATTATGATAAAACCCGTTTCGAAACGGGTACGCCTGATTATACCGAGAACGCTTCCGATTATTACCGTTACGAAATTACCGAAGGCGCAAAAACTTACAGTACCAGCAGTGGCGGCGACTATGTGTACAAAACGGATATTACCGTTGCCGAGTCGTTCAAAGAATATATTGCGCTGAATATTACAAATGTAGTCGGGTATTTCGGCAGAGAAAAAGGACTTGTAAAGACCGCTACGGGTGCGAAAACCGCAGTAACTTTCTACGAAGGTGTGAAGTGCGAAGGCGAATGCGTAATTACGATTACCGACGGCAAATTAACGCAAATAATGTATTGCCTTACAGCCGAAGAAACGAAAGACGGTCAAACCGAGAAAGTCGGCTTAAAAGATACAACTAAGTTTGAAAAATTCGGTAGCACCGCTGTTACTGGCGCAACCGAAGCCAAACAAAAGATTGAGGCTTACAAGGCGCAACATGCCGAATAAACAAATATAATTCGCAGCTTAAAAAGTCCTTTCGCAAAACCGCGAAGGGGCTTTTTTGCGCCGAGAGCGAAAGTCATTGACAAAACGCGCCAAATCGGGTACAATATAATGAAAATACTTTCGGAGGCGCAGTGCGTTGAACATAACTCGAAAAATAATAAAAGCGCATCTCGTAAGCGGCGAGATGAAAGCGGGAAGCGAGATAGGCATAAAGATAGACCAAACTCTCACGCAAGACTCCACTGGCACTATGGCTTATTTGCAATTCGAGAGCATGGGCATAGACAAGGTGAAAACCGAACTCAGCGTGGCGTATATAGACCACAACACTTTGCAGTCGGGGTTCGAGAACGCCGACGACCATGCGTACATACAGTCGGTTGCGTTAAAGCACGGCATACGCGTATCAAAGCCGGGCAACGGCATTTGTCATCAGGTGCATCTCGAGCGGTTTTCGCGCCCCGGCAAAACTCTTATAGGGTCGGACAGTCATACCCCCACATGCGGCGGCATGGGAATGCTTGCCATAGGCGCGGGCGGGCTTGACGTTGCGCTCGCCATGGGCGGTGCGCCGCTGTATCTCACAATGCCCAAAGTGGTTAAAGTGGAGCTTAAAGGCAAGCTGGGGCACAACGCCGCCGCCAAAGATATCATACTCGAAGTGCTTCGCTTGCTCACCGTTAAGGGCGGAGTGGGCAAGGTAATGGAATATTGCGGCGAGGGGGTAAAAGCTCTTTCCGTGCCCGAGAGAGCCACTATAGCCAACATGGGCGCGGAACTCGGCGCAACAGCTTCGGTGTTTCCCGCCGACGAAACCACCCGCGCGTTTTTGAAAGCGCAGGGCAGAGAGCAAGATTTTTCGCCGCTCGTTGCCGACGAAAACGCCGAGTACGACGAAAGCGTGGTAATAGACCTTTCGGCTCTGCGCCCGCTTGCGGCGTGCCCGCACAGCCCCGACAACATAAAAGCGGTTTCGGAACTTACCGATATAGCGGTGGACCAAGTTTGCATAGGCAGCTGCACAAATTCGAGCCTTGCCGATATGCTCAAAGTGGCGGCAATACTAAAGGGCAAAACTGTTGCGCCGAGCGTGAGTTTAACGGTGAGCCCCGGCTCGCGACAGGTGCTCGCAATGCTCTGCAAGTGCGGCGCGCTTGCCGATATAATAGCGGCGGGAGCGCGTGTGCTCGAGTGCGCCTGCGGTCCTTGCATAGGCATGGGACAATCGCCCAAGACGAACGCGGTGAGCGTGCGCACCTTTAACCGCAATTTCTACGCTCGCAGCGGAACGGCTTCGGCAAACGTGTATTTGGTAAGCCCCGAAACGGCGGCGTACACCGCGCTTTACGGCAAGTTTACCGACCCCGCCGAGTTCGACGAGGTGAAGATACGGCTTCCCGACCGTTTCGAAATCAACGACAATCTCATTTTGCGCCCCGAAGATTTTCCGAATACGGAGATTGTGCGCGGACCCAACATAAAGCCTTTTCCCAAAACGCACAAGCTCGAAAAAAACATTTCGGGCAAAACGCTTATTGTGTGCGAGGACAACGTTACAACCGACCACATCATGCCGAGCAACAGCAAGTTGTTGCCGTACCGCTCCAACATTCCGTATCTTGCCGATTTCTGCTTAAATCCCGTAGACGCGGAGTTTTCCGCCCGAGCTAAAAAGAACGGCGGCGGATTTATAGTTGCGGGGCAAAACTACGGGCAGGGCAGCAGCAGAGAGCATGCCGCGCTCGTGCCGCTCTATCTCGGAATTAAGGCGGTGCTCGCCGTGTCGTTCGCGCGTATTCACCAAAGCAATCTCATAAACAACGGCATTATGCCGCTTGTGTTTGAAAATCCCCGAGACAAAGACAAAATAAGCGAGGGCGACGAGCTGTTTATAGCCGACGCGCCCGCCGAAATCAAAAAGGGCGATACGGTAACGGTTACGAATAAGACCACGGGCGATATTATAAAAACCAAGCTCGAATTGAGCGAGCGGCTCAAAAAAGTTATGCTCGCCGGCGGAGTCCTCGCAAGTATACTTTAGCTCGTCATTGCGAGGGCACTTGTGCCCGAAGCAATCCCATACATGAGAAACCACATAATCTAAAAGGGGTAAATCCATGAACAAACTTTACTCGAGCATACTCTCGATACTCAAAGAGGACGGGCGCACGCCCGCGAGCACAATCGCCGTAATGCTGAATAAGCCCGAAAGCGAAATAAAGAAAGCTATAGCCGATATGGAAAAGAGCGGCGTTATAGCCAAATACACCGTGCTCGTAAACGAGGATAAGCTCGGCGACGACGGCGTGCAGGCTTTAATAGAGGTTAAAGTAAGTCCGCAGTTTTCGCACGGGTTCGACAGCATAGCCGAAGATATCTATCAATTCGACGAGGTGAAAAGCGTGTATCTCATGTCGGGCGCGTACGACCTCGCCGTGTTTATAGAGGGCAAAACCTTGCGAGAGGTTGCGGGCTTTGTGAGCGAAAAACTGTCGGTAATGGATAAGGTGCTTTCCACCGCCACGCACTTTATACTCAAAAAGTACAAAGCCGAGGGCGTGGTGCTCCAAGACGAAAAGCAAAAGCGTCTTGCCGTAAATCCGTGAGTGAGAAAGTTATGGACTATTCGCAAATACTCGGCAAGACCGCGCAAAAGATACCGCCGAGCGGCATAAGAAAGTTTTTCAGCGTGGTGGAGGATATACCCGACGCCATATCTTTGGGCGTGGGCGAGCCCGATTTCGTAACGCCGTGGGAAATACGCGACGCCGCCATAAAGTCGGTGCAAAAAGGTTACACCGCATACACCTCCAACAGCGGACTCAAACCGTTGCGCGACGGAATAAGCGACTATCTTTCGTCGCGGTTCGGCGTGCGCTGCGACTCGGCGGATATCATAGTTACCATAGGGGCGAGCGAAGCCATAGACGTAACGCTTCGCGCACTTTTGGACGCGGGCGACGAGGTGATTGTGCCCGACCCGTCGTTTGTGAGCTACAGCCCCGTGATTACGCTTGCGGGCGGGGTTGCCGTGCCGCTTGCGTGCCGAGCCGAAAACGGTTTCAAGCCCACTGCGGAGGAGCTCGAAAGGGCGGTGACCGAGCGCACAAAGGCGGTGATACTGCCTTTTCCCAATAACCCCACGGGAACGGTGCTCGATAAAGGCGAGCTTAACGCGCTGTGTAACGTGATAAAAAAGCACAATTTAATTGCGGTGTCGGACGAGATTTACGCCGAACTGACCTACTCGGGAAAGCACGTATCGGCGGCGGCTATAGAGGGCATGCAAGAGCGCACGGTGCTTATATCGGGTTTTAGCAAGGCTTTTGCGATGACGGGTTGGCGCATAGGATACGTTTGCGCTCCGCGCGAAATAATATCGGTAATGCTCAAAATTCATCAGTACGCCATAATGTGCGCACCCACCGCGGCTCAGTACGCCGCTCTCGCCGCCCTCACTACGGGCAAGGCGAACGGCTATGCGGCAGTGGAGGAGATGAAAGAAAAGTACGATATGCGCCGCAGGTATATAGTAAACGAGCTTAATTCCATGGGGCTCGCGTGCCCCGACCCCGCGGGCGCGTTTTACGCTTTCCCCTCGGTGCGCTCGCTCGGCATAACGGGCGAGGAGTTTGCCGAAAAACTGCTTAAAAGCAAGCACGTTGCGGTTGTGCCGGGCGACGCGTTCGGCGCGGCGGGCAAGTATCACGTGCGCATGAGCTACGCCACCGGCATGAACAGCTTACGCGAGGCACTTAAAAGAATAAGGGAATTTGTAGGCGTGGCAACGAAGCAATCTCACACGTGAGAAAAATAAATTTGACAATCGCGGCGCGGTGGTATATAATATAAGTTGCGTATCGAAATACGTAAAATAAGGAGTAATGTGATAATGGCAGAAACGATTTTCATGACCGCAGAGGGTAAAAAACAGCTCGAAGAAAGGCTCAAAGACCTCAAAGTTAACGGCAGAGCCGAAATGGCGGAAAAAATCCGCGTAGCGCGTGAGTTCGGAGACCTTTCCGAAAACGCCGAATACGACATAGCCAAAGACGAGCAAGCCAAGATGGAAGCCGAAATAATCGAAATCGAGGCGAAGCTCAGAAACGTACAGATTATAGACGAGAAAGTAAAGGGCGACAAAGCGGACGTAGGAAGCAAAATAGAGATAAAAGACGTTAAGTCGGGCATGACTTTCGAGTACACCATAGTGGGCACGCACGAAAGCAACCCCATGGAAGGGCGCATATCCAACGAGTCGCCCATAGGCAAAGCGGTTATAGGCAAGCGCAAAGGCGACGAAGCCGTGGTAAAAGCTCCCATGGGCGATGCCGTTTATAAAATAATCGATATAAAGTAACTTAAGCGTAGATAAAAAATGGAAAACGAAATTCTCACCGAAGAAAATTACAACGAAATAGTCAAGGCTCGCCGCGATAAGCTCAAAACGCTCTGCGAGAACGGCAAAGACCCGTTCGAAAAGGTGCGCTACGATTTTAACGCGTACTCGCAAGACGTAACGCAAAATTTCCAAGATTACGACGGCAAAACGGTAAAACTTGCGGGGCGTATTCTCTCTAAGCGCGTTATGGGCAAGGCGAGTTTTGCCCACCTGCTCGACGGCAAAGGCAAAATTCAGTTATACGTGCGTGTGGACGAGCTGGGCGCGGAAAGTTACGACGAGTTCAAAAAGTGCGATATAGGCGATATATTCGGCGCGGAAGGCGAAGTGTTCATGACGCACAAGGGCGAAGTGAGCGTTAAAGTCAAGAGCATGGAACTGCTCTCGAAGTCGCTTTTGCCGCTTCCCGAAAAGTTCCACGGACTCAAAGACAACGACTTGAGATACCGTCAGCGTTACGTTGACTTGATAGTAAACCCCGAGGTTAAAGAGGTGTTTGTAAACCGCGGCAAGATAATTTCCGCGGTGCGCCGCACTCTCGACGAACGCGGTTTTACCGAGGTTGAAACGCCCATATTAAACACAATAGCGGGCGGCGCGTCGGCTCGTCCGTTTATAACTCATCACAACACCCTCGACCTCGATATGTATATGCGTATCGCGCCCGAACTCTATCTCAAGCGGCTCATAGTGGGCGGGTTCGACAGGGTGTATGAAATAGGGCGCATGTTCCGCAACGAGGGCATGGACGTAAAGCACAATCCCGAATTTACCATGATGGAGCTTTATCAGTCTTTCGCCGATTACACCGATATGATGGATATTACCGAAAGCGTATTTTCGGCGGCGGCTGCGGCTGTGGGCAAGAGCGGCGTAATAAACTATCAAGGAACGGATATAAATCTTTCCGCGCCTTGGGAACGGCTCACCATGATACAGGCGGTGAAGAAATATACGGGGCTCGATTTCGATACTCTCGATAACGATACCGCGGCTGCCGCGGCTAAAAAAATCGGCGTGCAGATAGACCCCAAAAAGTCTGCGTGGGGGCATGTTTTATACGAAACGTTCGACCAGCTTGTGGAAAGTAAGCTCATTCAGCCCGTGTTCATTACCGACTATCCCGTTGAGGTAAGCCCGCTTGCCAAGCGTATTCCGTCCGACCCGCGCTTAACTTACCGTTTCGAGTTCTTCATTTACGCGCGAGAAATGGGCAACGCCTACAGCGAGCTCAACGACCCCATAGACCAAAAGGAGCGTTTCAACGCCCAAATGGCACTGAAAGCGAGCGGCGACGAAGAAGCCCAACAAAACGACGACGATTTTGTAACAGCCCTCGAATACGGCATGCCGCCCACCGGCGGACTCGGCATAGGCATAGACCGCATGATAATGCTTCTGTGCGACTGCGCGTCTATCAGGGATGTGATACTGTTTCCCACGATGAAACCCCGCGTATAGCGGCGGCATATCCGAGCACATATACGCGCTACGTTTGCCGCGCCCACTCGGTTACGTATTAGGGTATACGCGCCCTCGTGTGCGCGGCAACTGTTGCGCGTCTCTGCACTCGTCTCTGCCGCCTACGGCGGTTTGGTATACCCGTCATTGCGAGGGCACGCAGTGCCCGCGGCAATCCCCTGCATGCGAGTACTTTATACCGTCATTGCGAGGAGGGCGTAAGCCCGACGCGGCAATCCCCTGCATGAGAAACTGTGCCGACTTTACATTATCGGCAAAAGGAATTATGGATAACAAGATTACGAAAAAGAGAATAAACGACCACCTCGAGTATGATTGGTACAAGTATCTTATAATCATAATTGCATGTATAGTTTTGGTTGTTTTCGTTTTTTCGCAGATAAACAGTACGCGCGATTACGAAGACGTGCAGTTTTTCGTATCTTGCTATAAGAGCAGTAACGACAGTTTTGCCGCTTCCGCAAAATCGGATATGAACAATGCGGATAAGTATAGCGAAAAAACATACGGCGAAAACGTGCTGCTTGAAATAAACATGGAGTATCAAGACCCGCTCGGCTCGGAATACGGCACGCTATTGCAAACTCACGGCATGATAACGAGCGACGTGCTCATAGTGGGCAAGAGTCTGCTCGAACAGGGCGGCGCAACGGCTTACGTGGAACTTACCGACGAACTTTTGAACGATTACCTGTTGCCCAAAGACGCGAGGGGCAAAGACGGCAACGTGGGCTTTAAGCAAGACGACCTCGAGTATTACGTATCGGAGCACAACGGCAAACGCTACGGCATTAAAGTGAGCGACTTCCACCGCATGACGGGCACTGGCGCGTACTTTACCATGGATTGGCGCGATATAAGCAGTTACAACGAAAAATACAAAGACCTCGAAGCCGAGCAGCAGCCCGACGACGAATTTTACCTCATCATAAATCCGTCGAGCGTGAACATAGGCAAGTTCGGCAAAGGAAAATCCAAAGACGGCAACGCGCAAGCCCTTTATCTCGTAAACCGTTTTATTGCTTACTACTGCTATCCTTACGGATTTTGAGATGGGGCGCATAGGCGAGAAGATACGCAAATATTCCGCGCTCGGGTTCGACCGCTATCACACGCCGGGGCACAAAGGCGAAAAGTGCGGCGGCGATATAACCGAGTTGGGGCTTTGCGGCGAAATATTTCCCGACGGAGTTATCGAGCTTGCCGAAGCCGATACGGCAAAACTGTACGGCGTGAAAAAAATTCGCTACCTCACCGGCGGCTCGAGCATGGGAATAAAAGCCGCGCTCGGCTGTTTTGCGGGTAAAAAGGTTGTGTATGCCGCGGGCGTGCACCGCGCGTTTACCGAAGCGTGCGAGCTTTGGGGCATTTGCGCCCTGCCTGCGAGCGGAGAGCAGTCGAGCGGGATTGTGTACACTTGCAACTGCGGCGAGTTGCCCGAGCCCATAACGGCGGATATCGCGCAAAACGCGCTCGACAACCACCCCGACGCGGCGGCTTTGTTTATAACCTCGCCCGACTATTTGGGCAGGACGGCGGATATCGCGGTGGCGGAGCTGTGCCAAAATAGGGGCGTTGCGCTCATTGTCGACTCCGCGCACGGAGCGCATTTCGCGTTCGCGCCCGACCTTAACGAATTTCGTTTCGATAACGTAGCCGATATGTGCAACATGAGCGCGCACAAAACGCTGGGCGCGTATACGCAGTCGGCTTTACTCGCGCTCAACAACGAAGAGTATTTCGCAAAAGCGGAACGCAATCTCGAACTGCTCGGCACGACGAGTCCCAACTACGTTATGTTTGCCGCTCTCGAAGACGGCGTTTGCGAGGCGGCGGCGAACCGTGCGGACTACGAGCGATTAAGAGAGTTTGCGGCAAAGATGCGCGGCGTTGCCGATTGCGTGAAAAACAGCGATTACACCCGACTGTGCGTTCGCAAGCGCGGCTTGACGGGCGGCGAGCTGTTTGCGAAATTTGTCGAAAAAAGGATAATGCCCGAAACCGCGATAGGCGACTTAGCGGTGTTCATACTCACGCCGCACGACGGGCGGGACAAGCTCGAAAGGCTGTATGCGGCGGCAAAAAACATAATGTAGGAAATACCCAAATTGAGTAACGGCGATAAAAAAGGAAAATTCGTAACGATAGAGGGCTGCGAGGGAGTGGGCAAAAGCACTCAACTGCGGCTCTTAAAGGAGTATTGCGAGCGGCAGGGCATAAACGCTTTGTTTACTCGCGAGCCGGGCGGTTGCGGCGTGAGCGAAAAAATCCGCTCGGTTATACTCGACCCCGAAAATTCGGAGATGACCGCCGTTACCGAGCTTTTGCTGTATTGCGCGGCGCGCAGTCAGCACACCCAAACGGTGATAAAGCCCGCCATAGAGAGCGGCAAAGTGGTTATATGCGACCGCTACTGCGACTCCACGGCGGCATATCAGGGGTACGCCCGCGGCATAGACTTAAACGTGGTTGACTCGCTCAACAAAGCGGCTATGTGCGGCGTGAAAATAGACTGCACCGTGTTTATGGACGTTCCGCCCGATAAAGGCTTTGCACGCAAGGGAGGTGTGGACGCGGGCGACAGGCTGGAGCGCGAGAACATGGACTTTCACCGCAAAGTGTACGAAGGCTTTAAGGAAATAGAGCGGCGGGAGAGCGAGCGTTTCGCTTCATTTACGGCGCAAGGCACGAAATTCGAAACTCACGAACTGATAGTAAAAGAACTGATTGCCCGCGGTATTTTTTAACGAACGGCTACACCGTCATTGCGAGCGTAGCAAACCCATACGGATACACCGTCATTGCGAGCGTAACAAACCCATACGGGTACCACCGTCATTGCGAGCGAGCTATGCGAGCGCGGCAATCCCAAACATGAGGAAGAAATAGTAACTTTACGTGTTCCATGCAAGAGATTGCCACGTCGGGCAAAGCCCTCCTCGCAATGACGGTATTACATGTCATTGCGAGCGTAGCGCGGCAATCCCAAACATGAGGAAGAAATCCCAAAAAACAGGAGAAACATTTGCAAAACAGGCACGTCGATTTAATATGCGAAACTCATGCGTTCGCCGAACTAAGCCGTGACGCGCGAGAGAACCTACTCAAGCACGCCTACGTTTTCGAGTCGGCGGATTTCGACGCGCTTTACACTCTTGCCGCGGCGTTCGTGTGCGTGTGCGAGTACGGCAAAGCCGACGAGTTGCACCTTAAGCGCGTTTTCGACGGGAGCTATCTCGATATAGTGAAACTGCCGCGAGCCGAAAAAAACGGCAAGATGGACGTGGAAGACGCAACCTATCTCACCGACACGGCATATTTCACGCCCACCGAGTTGAGCGTTAAATACTATATAGTGGCGGCGGAAGAACCGCTCAGCGAAGCGGTGCAAAACAAACTGCTTAAAACGCTCGAAGAACCGCCCGAGTCGTCGCGCTTTATAATATTTTCGCGCGGGGGCGATTTGTTGCCCACCGTTACGAGCAGGGCGAGCGTGGTGCGGCTCGAGGAGTTTTCGGTGGAGCGCATAGAACGCGCTCTCAAAGAAAACGGAGCAGACGACGTAACGGCTATAATGGCGGCGGCGCTCGGGCGCGGCAACATAGGGGCGGCGGAAAAGGCGGCGAAAGACGAGTTTACCCGCAACGCCTACGAGTGCGCAACCGACTTTTTGCTTAACGTAAAGCGTTCGCCGCAAATATTGCCCGCGGCAAGCAAGATGATTGCGCTCAAAGAGCGACTGCCGGCTGTGCTCGACTGTTTCGAGCTTGTGTTGCGCGATATAGCGGCGTATAATTCGGCGGGCGCGGAAGCTATAATATTAAAGCCCGCCGCTCGCGATATAATCGCGCTTTCTCGCGAGTTCGATACTCGCACGTGCATAAAGCTCATGCCGCTAATAGCGAGAGCGCGCAGTAGACTTAGGCTGTACGGCAACGCCGCAAGCATAATAGACCAATTGTTATTTTCGATTTTGGAGGTAAAGGCAAAATGCCCGAAATAGTGGGAATAAAATTCGATTTCAATCCCAAAGTATATTACTTTGCGCCCGGCGAGTTTGACGTAAAGTGCGGCGACTGCGTGGTGGTGGAAACGGGCGGCGGACCCAACTTCGGCACCGTTGCGCTCGAAAAGTGCGTGGTGGACGATAAAAAGATAGTGGGCAAATTAATGCCCGTTATTCGCGTAGCCACCAAAGAGGATACGGAAAAGCACAAAAAGCTGGTGGAAAAGCGCAACGCGGCGTATCCGCAGATAGCCGACAAAATTCGCGAGAGCGGACTCGAGATGAAGCTCGTGGGCGCGGAATACACCTTCGACGGAAGCAAGCTCATAGTATATTTCACCGCCGACGGCAGAGTGGATTTTCGCAATCTCGTGCGCGACCTCGCTTCGTCGTTCCACACCCGCATAGAGCTTAAACAAATCGGCGCGCGCGACGAGTGCCGCATGATGGGCGGTATCGCGCCGTGCGGCAGGGCGTGCTGTTGCAGCGACCACATGTCGGACTACGCGCGCGTGAGCATAAAAATGGCGAAAACGCAGAGTTTATCGCTCAATCCCGCCAAAATAAGCGGACTGTGCGGTCGGCTCATGTGTTGCCTTGCGTATGAAAACGAGTATTACGCCGAGGTGAACAAGGCTATGCCCAAGATAGGCGGCACGGTAACCGTGCCGAGCGGCGAGAGCGGAATTGTAACCGCAGTGAACCAACTCAAAAAGACGGTGCGCGTAAAAGTGGAGGACAAAAACAAAGACAGCATAACCGTTTCGGACTACGCGCTCGACGAAATAAAGTTCAAGCCCAAAAATCAACAGCCGCAAAAGGAAGCGGACGAGGACGAAACCGACGATATTTCAAAACTCGGCGACTCCGCGGAGTAAAATATGTACAATTTGATTTACAAATTTTAAGTAACGTGATATAATTTATATACGATAAACCTAAAAAGGAGTATTACTGTTATGGCAAGAGTTATCAGCGACGAATGCATCAAGTGCGGCGCGTGCGAAGGTACTTGTCCCGTGGGCGCAATCAGCGAAGGCACCGATAAGTTTGAGGTAAACGCCGACGAGTGCATCGACTGCGGCGCATGCGAAGGCGGCTGCCCCGTAGGCGCAATCAGCGAGAAGTAAGCATCGCCTTACCTGCGAACGAAAACCGCGAGTTAAACAGCCGCGGTTTTTTCTTTGGCAAAGGGGGGCATACGGCTGTATAATTATACCGTACACATCGCATACTATTTCGGTATGGAGGGTGTGCTATGGAATACGAAGCAATGGGAAAAACACGCAAACTCGTACTTGCGTGTTTTTTGTCGGCGGCGATAATCGCCGCAATATTCATGCTCGGCGCAAGCGGAACTAAAGCGCAAGCGGAAAACGTAATTTCCGAAGATTTTGTTTCGACTGCGGCTCGGGTGCAAAACGCAGAGTCCGAAGAACGGGCGGAAATTACCGTTTGGGTAGACGGAAGAAAGTACGTTTACCGCGACGAGCTTTTGCCTGCGCCCGACCACACGGTATACGAGCAAATCGAGCGGCGAAACATAAACGCGCCTTTATCCGAAAAGATACTTACGGTAGACAAATGCTTGGGCGCGGGCGCGAAGTGGCGGGAAGCCATGCGCTACGCGTTTCCGCTTTTGCCCGCGTTCGTGGATAAGATAAAGACCGAAACGGATACCGACGCGGTAAACAGCGAAATAAGATTTCGCCCCGATTCGTCGCCCATGTTTTCCATTTCCCGCTCGCGCGACGGCAAAACTTTGGACGAAAAGCGGCTGTATCAGGATATATATCTCGCGCTCAGAAAGGGCGCGATAGCGGCGGTAAACGCAGCGCCGCAGGTGCTAAAGCCCGAGATATCGGTGGAAGACAACATAAAACTCACCCGCAAAATCAGTTCGTTTTCCACCTCGTTCGCATCCTCTGGCGAGGGGCGCAAAAACAACATAAGGCTTGCTTTGGCTAAAATAAACGGCACGGTGATAGACGGCGGCGAAGAATTTTCTTTCAACGCCACGGTAGGACCTCGCACCGAAAAGAACGGATACTCGCTCGCAAAGATTATAGTGGGCGGCGAGTACGTGGAGGGCGTGGGCGGCGGCGTGTGTCAGGCGTCAACCACGGTGTACAACGCCGCGCTGTGCGCGGGCATGCGGGTAACCTGCGTGAGAAACCACACCATTCAGCCCTCTTACGTGCCGCCCTCGCTCGACGCCATGGTGAACTCGTCGTCGAGCGACTTGAAATTCGTTAACCCCTACCAAACGCCGGTGTTTATAAAGGCGGAGTGCTCGGGCGACACTGCGCGAGTAACCTTTTACGGCGCGGAACTGCCGCACGTGATAAAGACTTCTTCGCGGGTGATTAGCCGCACGCAAGTGCCGCCCGATAAAGAGATTACCGACGTTGAGCGCAAATTTGTGGGCGAAGACGCCGAGCCGGGCACAAAAGTGCGCGTTTCTTACGGGCACGCGGGTGTAAAGAGCGAAGCGTATCTGCGTTATTTCACCAAATCGGGCAAACTCATTAAAGAAGAAAAGATACGTTCCGACGGCTACGCTCAAACGCGCGGCGTTGTGGCTGTCGCGGGGTGACGAATTATGTCTTATACGGTCAAAGCGGTTTTAATAACCGGCTCTCCGAAATACAATAAGTTTTGTGAAAGGGAGGGCAATTATATGCTTAGAGAAGATTACGTTCGTTACGCCGCCGCAGTCCATATAGACGGAGCGAGGTTTTTGCGCGACACCGTTGCGGCAATGCTGCCGTGCTACGCCATGAACGCCTGCAAGTCCGCGTTCGGCGCGGCGAGTCTGCTCTCGCGTTGCGAGGCTGTAATGGACAAAGCCATAGGGCTATCCGTCGGACTTATGGAAAAGAACGGACTCACCAAATACACCGCGGTAATCGAGGCTCGCATGCGACTCATGGGCACGGAACTTAGCGGTGCGCTCACTCAAAAGCAAATAAACGCCGCCAGAGCTTCCGTTGTGCCGCCGGGAACGCGCGGCGACGTATACGACGGATTTGTATCGCTTTCATCCGAGGCGGAAAAAGCCGCCGCCGAGTGCGTGGCGGCGATAGACGAGAGCGTTGCGGCAATGCGCGAGGGGCGAGCGGCGTTTGCAGTGCCCGTAACCGTGCTGCTCTTTCTCAAGCGGCTGTGCGCCGACTACTCCGCGCTGTGTCGCAAACTCGCGGCGGGCGAGCGCGCCGAGTTTCTCAAGCGGCAGGACGAGTTCGACAAATGCTTGCGCGCGCTGTGCTATGCCGCCGCCACCGAGGGAGTGGAAGCCTCCTCGTCCGCCGACGCTCTTGCCGCTCTCTCGTCGAGCGGACTTATTCCGTCGCTTCCGCCCGTACTGTTCGATATACTGCTCCGCTATGAGGATTTACCCGTTGCGGGCGCGGATTGACCTATTTTGTTGACAAAAGCCCGCTGTAGTTATATAATAAGTAACATGAACGGTTTTGTTAATTTTACCATATCGGCGTGCGAGGGCGGTTTTAACTGGTACGGCTTTTTGATAGGCGGCGCAATGGTGGTTTGCATAGTGATTGCATACGTTATGGCAACCAAGCGCGGCTATTACAAAGACCTCGTGTTCGATATCTGCATTATATGTATACCGCTCGCCATAGTAGGCGCGCGGCTTTACTATATAATATTCGATATCATAGGCAATCCCAACCATACCGAATGGACATTCAAGCGCATTATAGGGCTTGAGAGCGGCGGCTTATCCGGTCTTGCCATATACGGCGGACTCATCGGCGCGGTGCTCGGCGGCGTTATAGTGCACTTTATAAAGCGCAAAAAAGACCCGCAAAACAAGGCGAACTTTTTGCAAATGGCGGATTTGGCTTTTACCGTGATAATACTCGGGCAGGTAATAGGCAGGTGGGGTAATTTCGCCAATCAGGAAGCGTTCGGCAATCCCGTAACAAATCCCTCTTTGCAGTGGTTTCCGTACGCGGTGTTCATAGACTCCGCGCACGCGGCGCGGCACGGCGTTGCGGCGGGTTACTATCAGGCAACGTTTTTTTACGAGTCCTTTCTCAATGCGATAGGTTTCGGGCTTTTGATGTGGATATACAACGGCAGGCGCAAGAGTTTCGACGGATTTTCGCTCAGCGTATATCTGATTTGGTACGGCGTTGTGCGTTTCTTCATAGAGGGCTTGCGGCAAGACAGTCTGTATCTCATTCCCGACACGTTGCGCGTAAGTCAGTTGCTTAGCGCGGTGCTGGTAATAGTGGGCGTAGCTATAATTCTCGCGCACATGTACCGAGCGCGGGCGGCGGGCAAAAAGCCGTTTATAATGGTAGATAAAGATAAACTTTCTTCCGAATATTACGGCTACGAGCAGAGCATACTCAGTCATCCCAACGTGTACGATAAGACCAAGAAAGAAAAGGGCTTTTTCGCAAAACTTTTCGCCAAGACCGAAGCCACGCCCGACCCCGAGGACGAGGAGCGGGAAGAGGGCGAGCCCGAGGAAGATTACGTTTCGGACGACGAACCCGAGCAATTCACGGTAACCGTGCCCGCGGGCGACGGCGAAGAGAGCGGCGAGGAAGAGAACGGCGGGCAAACCGACGAACAAGCTCTAAACAACGAGCGAGGAGAGCAATGAGCATGGATAACGAATTCGACGGAGTGGAAGAACTTTCGGGCGGCAAGCGGCTTGCTTGCAATCTCTTTGCGGCGGGCATAGTGCTTGCGGCGGGACTTTTTCTGCTGCTGTGCGGGATAGACGTGATACACGTTAAAGTATCGCGGGTTATAGTGGGAACGTTGCTCGCGGCGGCGGGGCTTATATTTTTTGTAAGCGCACTCATAAGCCGCAACAGCGTGTCGCTGTGGCTGTCGTTTTGCTTTTTCGTGCCCGCTCTCGTGGAACTGCTCGTGTGCGTTACGCCCGCGGGTTACAAAAACCTTTACCCGCTGTATATCGCCATACCCGCGGTGGCTTCGCTTTTCACTATGCTGTATACCCGCGAGTGGCTTGCGCACTTGTGGGTGATTGCGCTGTTCGGCGTGCCCGCGGCGATATTCGCGCTCGGAAACATAGACGGAGTGGGCTGGGCTGTGATACTGCCCGCGCTCGTGATTTATATAGGTTTTATTATGCTCGCGCTCGCGGTGCGGTCTAAAAGGAAGGATGAAGATGAAAACTGAAGCTCGCAATCTCACAATGATGACCGATTTGTATCAGCTCACAATGATGAACGGATACTTTCTCGACGGCACGTATAAAAACGAAGCCGTATTCGACCTGTTCTTTCGCAGCGGCGCACAGCTTAATTATGCGGTTGCGGCGGGACTCGAGCAGGCGGTGGACTACATAAAAAATCTGCGTTTCGACAAGGCGGACGTGGAGTATCTTTCGGGACTTAACATATTCGCGCCCGAGTTCATAAACTATTTGCGCGATTTCAAGTTCACGGGCGATATATACTCGGTGGAAGAGGGCGAAATAGTGTTTCCCGGCGAGCCGATAATGGTGGTGAAAGCTCCTCTTATAGAAGCGCAACTCATAGAAACCACCCTTCTCAACATAGTGAGTCACCAAACTCTCATTGCAACAAAGGCTTCGCGCATAGTTCTCGCCGCGGGCGATAAAACGGTGGTGGAATTCGGACTGCGCCGTGCGCAAGGACCGGACGCGGGCATATACGGGGCGCGAGCGAGCATAATAGGCGGGTGCAAGGGCACGAGCAACGTGCTTGCCGGTCAGATGTTCAAAATAGACGTTAAGGGAACGCACTCGCACAGCTGGGTAATGAGTTATCCGAGCGAGCTCGAAGCGTTCAGAGCGTTCGCTAAAATTTATCCCGACAACTGCCTGTTGCTCGTTGACACATTCGACACTCTCAAGTCGGGCGTGCCCAACGCGATTAAGGTGTTCGGAGAATTGCGAGCCGCGGGGCATAAACCGGTGGGCATCAGGCTCGACAGCGGCGACTTGGCGTATCTCAGCAAAAAGGCGAGAATAATGCTCGACGAAGCGGGATTTTCGGACGCCATAATATTCGCGAGCAACGATATAGACGAAAATCTGATAAGTCAGTTAAGGCTGCAGGACGCGAAAATAAACGTGTACGGCGTAGGAACAAAACTCATTACGAGTCACGATATGCCCAGCCTCGGCGGGGTGTACAAGCTCGCCGAAATAGAGCGCGGCGGCGTGCGCTATCCGCGCATGAAATTCAGCGATTCCACCGAGAAAACCACAAATCCGGGCTTTAAGACGGTGTACCGCATTTACGAGAAGGGGAGCGGCAAGGCGTTTGCCGACCTAATAGCGCTGTGCGACGAACAGCCGCTCGTAAAGCCGCTCACGCTCACCCATGCGGTAGACAGGTGGAAACAAACCACGCTTACCGATTACGACGCGAGAAAACTGCACAAGCAAATATTCCGCAGGGGCGAACTCGTATACGCCTGCCCGCCGCTTTCGGACTCGGTGAAATTCTCCGCCGACGAGCTCGGCAGGTTTTGGGACGAGTACAAGCGGCTAAGCAATCCGCACATATATAAAGTGGATTTGTCGGATAAGTTGTACGCGCTCAAACTCGAGCTTTTGGGGGCGAAAAAATAGATATGGGATTTTCGATAACCAAGAAAGGCTATTCGCCCGCGGAGGTAGACGAATACATAGCCGCCGTAAAGCGCGAATACGAGAGCACCATAGTTAAACAGCGCGACAGAATTCAAAGCATGCTCGAGGAAAAGGAAGCCGCCGACAAGGAGCTTAAGGCGTATCGCGAGAAGAGCAGTCAAATAAGCAAAGCCATAGTTTCGGCGGTGGCGAAAGCCGAGGAGATAGAGCGGCTCAGTCACCTCAAGTACAGCCAAGAGATAACGAGGCTTAAGGCGTTTCACGAAAAGTGGACCAAGTATTACGATAAAATTCTCGACGAGTACCCGCTCGACTCGCGGCTCGCCGCGGTGGGCGAATTCAATCGCCGCATGGATAAAATACTGTCGAGCGTGGGCTACGAAGACGACTCCGCCGCAACGGCAAAGCAGGGCGGGCAAGACGACGTGCGCATAGGCTACATAAGCGTAAAGGCGGACGAGCCCGAGCACGACACCACCATAAACGACTTGCTCCCCGGCGCAGACCCCTCGTCGCCCGTGATAACGGGTAATTTCGACCCCATGGAGCGCATAGGCAAATACTTTGCCGCCGAGAAAGAAAAGCAGGAAAAGGAGCGTGCCGCAAAGGAGCGTACCGCCGCCGTAAACGCGGTTGCCGCCACCGTTGCCCGTTCCGAGCAATCGGAGCAAAAGGACTACGCGGACCGCAGTCCGTCGGGCTTTTCGTTCGAAGAAGCTCTCAATCCCACCGAAGACCTCGAAGACATTTTGAAAGACCTCGGGCTGTTTTCTTGCGAATAGCGGGCAGGGGCTTTACATGTCATTGCGAGCGGCATAGCCGCGCGGCAATCTCAGCCGAGAGAAAGGCGCAGTGACTTTACTTGTTCCATGCAGGGGATTGCCACGTCGTCCTGCGGACTCCTCGCAATGACGGCATCACCCAACATGTCATTGCGAGGCACGTAGTGCCGTGGCAATCCCCTGCATGAGAAACCCCGAATTTCCTCCCATAAAATTCCAACAAAAAACTTTGCGCCAAACGTTTGACGAACGCATACATTCGTGTTAAAATGGCTGTAATTCCGAAATACAGTCTATGCGGGTGCATTCGATTATGCAGAAAAAAGACAACAAACCTCCGGCGGGAGTCGGAGAAAGCGCGGCAACGCGAAAGCGGCACGAGAAGAATAAAATTCCCGACTACGAAAATCTTTTCGCAGGCGGGAGCGGCGGTAAAGGCGACAGCGGTTTTATGATGCGGGTATTCCGCAAAGACCGGTGGCGCCTTTTGTACTCCACGCTCCTCAACCTGTTGCAGTCGTTGCCCGTTTGGGTTATGCCGCTTATCACGAGCGACGTTATAGACACCGTTACTACACGCCCCGACGGGTTTGTGTTGCGACTCGTTATAGACGCTCTGCTGTTCGCCGTGGTGCTTGTGCAAAACATTCCGTCTACAATGTGGCGGTCGAGAGTAATGAACACCATGATACGCAACACAACGGCGGGTATTCGCAGCAGCGTTATAAGAAAGTTGCAGCGGCTTTCCATTACCTACCACAGGGAAATGGAGAGCGGCAAAATTCAGTCTAAGCTGTTGCGCGATATAGACAACGTAGACAATTATTACCGCAACGTAGTGCAGGTGGTAATTCCCGCCGTGATGAGCGTGGCGGTGTCTACCGGCATATCTCTATACAGCAGTTTGATAGTAACGCTGTTTTTCGTGGCTATAGTGCCGCTCAACGTGTTGCTCGCCGTGCTGTTTCGCAAGCGCATACGCCGCAAAAACCGCGATTTCCGCAAAGAGAACGAGCAGATGTCGGGCAAGATGACAACCATGCTCCAAATGCTCACTCTCACAAAGGCGCACGGCTTGGAACAGGAAGAAGAGCGTTCCATGAACACGGGTATTCAAAACGTAACGCAGGCGGGCTTGCGGCTCGACCGCACCAACGCGGCGTTCGGCGCGTCGGCGTGGGTAATGGGCAATCTGTTGAGCGGAGTGTGCCTGTTCTTCTGCGTGTTCTTGGCAATAAAAGGCTACATATCGCTCGGCGAAATCGTGCTCTTTCAGTCCATGTTCGGCTCGATAAACGGCAACGTGCTTACTCTCGTAAACTGTTTCCCCGCGCTCGCAACGGGGCGGGAGTCGGTGCGCTCGCTTTCCGAAATCATGCGCGCCGAAGATATGGAAGGCGCGGGCGGCGGCAAGGAGATAGAAGTGGTGGGCAACGTGGATTTCGACTGCGTTTCTTACCGCTACCCCGACGGCGACAAAGACGTTATAAAAAATCTCGACTTGCACGTGAACGCGGGCGAATGTATCGCGTTCGTAGGCTCGTCGGGCTCGGGCAAGAGCACCGTGATAAATCTTATCATAGGGCTTTTAGACCCCACGCAGGGATGCGTGCGCATAGACGGAACTCCGCTTACCGAAATGTCGCGAGCGGCGTTTAGGCGGCATTTGTCGGTAGTGCCGCAAAACAGCATTTTGTTTTCGGGCAGCATACGCGAAAACATTACCTACGGTTTGTCGCATTACAGTGAAGAAGATTTGTTGAACGCCGTGGCAAACGCCGATATTCCCGAGTTTTTGCCGCTGCTTCCCAACGGACTCGACACTCAGGTGGGCGAGCACGGCGACAAACTTTCGGGCGGACAAAAACAGCGCATTTGCATAGCCCGCGCTTTAATTCGCCGTCCCAAAATTCTCATTATGGACGAAGCCACGAGCGCACTCGACAACGTAGCCGAATACCACGTTCAAAAGGCGATAGAGAAGATGAGCAAGCAGGGCACAACCTTTATAGTGGCGCACAGATTATCCACGATTCGCCACGCCGACCGCATAGTGGTTATGGAAAACGGCGAGGCGGTTGAAATAGGCACGTTCGATGAACTCATGGCTCTCGGCGGCAAATTCGCCGAGCTCGAAAAGCTGAGCCACGTGCACGAAGAAGACGCCGCGTAAGTTTCCTCAAAAACAAAAATAAAATGTAATATTTCTACAAAAAAACAGTTGACAAAAAGGAAGATATATGGTAATCTATATAAGCTGTCCGCTTGAAGACGGCACGAGCGCACATTGAAAGCGAAATAGAAAAGAAAGCAAATTGAATAAAACACAAACAAAAAAGTAGAACAACAGTCAATTTGGAATTGAAACAGTCAGAGATTGTTTTGAGGAAGAGTCAAATGGTATTTACA
>NZ_CALPCH010000009.1 GCF_943193005.1 Pumilibacter intestinalis | reverse complement strand
TTGCATGAGAACGGAATAGTGACTGTACTTGTTCCATGCAGGGGATTGCCACGCGGCTACGCCGCTCGCAATGACGGACAAACGGCTTTCTTGTCATTGCGAGGAGCACTGCGACGAAGCAATCTCTTGCATGAGAACGGAATAGTGACTGTACTTGTTCCATGCAGGGGATTGCCACGCGGCTACGCCGCTCGCAATGACGGGTTAGCCCGCCGACTATTTTTGGGTGTTGAGTACCACTACAGCCACAACCGAAATTATATCTTCCACCGTGCAACCGCGGCTGAGGTCGTTTACGGGTTTGGCGAGTCCTTGAATGAGCGGACCTATCGCTTCCGCGCCGCCCAGGTACTGAGTGAGCTTGTACGCTATGTTGCCTGCGTTTAAGTCGGGGAATATGAGCACGTTGGCTTTGCCCGCAACTTTGCTGTCGCCTTTCACTTTCTTTTCCGCCACTCTCGGAACAAGCGCGGCGTCGCCTTGCAACTCGCCGTCTACGAGCATATCGGGATACTTTTCTTTAATCTTCGCAAGTGCGCCCGTAACTTTATCCACAAGCGGGTCTTTCGCGCTTCCTTTGGTGGAAAAACTCAAGAGCGCAACGCGCTGTTCGGAAAAGCCGCACACGTCGCGGGCGGTTTTCGCGGTGGAATACGCGATATCCACAAGCTGTTCTTCGGTGGGATTGGGTATTACGCCGCAGTCGCCGTATACGAGCACTCCCTCTTCGCCGTACAGCTTGCTCGCGGGGTTCTCGGGCGGCAACGCCATAATAAAGCAACTCGACGCGCTTCCTATTCCCGGAGCGGTCTTTATTATCTGAAGCGCGGGACGAAGCACCGCCCCCGTGGAGTTGAGCGCACCCGCAACCATGCCGTCGGCGTCGTCCGCCTTAAGCATGAGCGTGCCGAAATAGAGCGGGTCGGCGGCGGTCTTTTGCGCCTCTTCGCGCGTCATGCCCTTGGCTTTTCTAAGCTCGTACAGCAGGTCGGCGTAAGCGTTCAGCTTGTCCGACGTTTGCGGATTTACGATATTAAAGCCGCCGAACTTAACGTCGGGGCACATTTTGCGCATTTCCTCTTCGTTGCCGAGCACGGTTATACGCGCCATTTTGCGTTCGGTTATAGCCGCCGCCGCACGAATAGTGCGTTCGTCGGTGCCCTCGGGCAGCACTATGTGGCGATTGAGCTTTGCCGCACGCTCGCGTATCGAATCCATTATACGAGACATATTGTTTTCTTATCTCCCTTTTGAGTAATTTTTTTTGCGTATATATTTTACCACTATACGAAAATTTTGTAAAGGATTTAAGTAAACAAGTTATCCGAAGATAAGTTTTTGCACAGCCAAAATTACGAGCGCAAGACCCGCCGTTATGTTCCCCGCTCTGCCGCCGCGCGAACCCGCTCCGCCTTTTGCGCCAAAAAAAAGAGCCGCCGCCGAAAATACAAACGTGGCGGCGACGGTGCAAACAAGCATGTAAACTCCCGCCGCATAGCCGAAACCCGCGGCAAGGCCGTCTACCGAGAGCGCGGCACCCAACGCAAGCCCCTCGCCCACCGACAGATTTCTGTCGCAGTTGCAGTCGAAGACCTCTCGCACGTTTGCGCGACTCCCTATTTTTATCAGTCCGAAAATGCCGAGCGCGGCAAAAGATATGTATCTGCCCGCGCTCTCGGGCAAAAGAGGAGCAACCTTACCGCCCGCACCCATTCCCACGGCAACGCACAACGCCGACACTGTTGCGGCGGCAATCGCGCTTACAAGCGGTATTTTCAGCCTTGACGCGCCGGCGCAAAACCCGCAAGCAAGCGCGTCCGCGCTGAGACCCAGCGCGAGTATAACGGAAACAACGAATACGTTCATCACTACCAGTGTATGCACGCTCGTTGTTGTTGCTATTGCTTTCTATGGGAGGGATAGTTCCTAATGCGGGGGATTGCTTCGTCGGGCTTTGCCCTCCTCGCAATGACAAGATATACGTCCTCATGCGGGGGATTGCTTCGGCATTTCATGCCTCGCAATGACATGGTTGTATGTTAACGTCATTGCGAGGGTGCTTGCACCCGTGGCAATCTCCGGCATGAGAACGGAGTAGTGACTGTACTTGTTCCATGCAGGGGATTGCTTCGGGCACTGCGTGCCCTCGCAATGACATGGTAGCCCGTAAAGGCGCACAACGCAGTGACAAGACGCGCCGTTATAGCCGCCTTTATTCTTCGTTACCCTCCAGCTCGCTCAACTCCTTAGACAAACGGCGCAAATTCTCGCGCTCGAGTTCTATAAGCGACGTAAATACGCGGAAATATTCGGAGTCCGCCTCGCTCGGTTCGGTGTGGTTCAAAAATGCCTCCAAGAGCGCGGACTGCGAACGTATGCGCTTTTTCTCAAGCGTTTCTATTTCTTCCTCGCTCTCTTGTATCGCCTTTTTCAGGTCGCTTTTTCTCGACATGACTGTTTCTCCTTTTCTCTCTTTATTGCAACGCTCTTATGCAATCCAACGTAAGAGCGTAGTCCTCTTTTACTTGCGCCAACAGCGGCTCTATATCTTCTCCGTATTCGCTCCTGCCGCGAAGCGTTTCGGTAAGTTTGTTAGACGACTCGAACAGCTTTGTAATGGCAAGGTTCATGCACACGCCTTTTATGGTGTGCGCCGCTCTGAAAGCCTCTTCCATATTATGCGCGGCGAGCGACTCGGTGAGCAAGTCGAAGCTCTTATCCTCGAGCACTCGAAACAAAAACTTGGTTATGCGTTCGTCGGTGCGAAGCCGCGAAAACACCTCGTCGTAATTGCCGCCCATTGCGGCGTAACATTCTCTGACGTTCATTTATATCTCCTCCCGTTTCACTGCCTTGTTTTCCCCAAACAGTCGCGCATTTCGTCGGTGTAAAAACAGTATGAATTTTTTCCGTTGCGCTTCACCGTGTACATTGCCGCGTCCGCCATGTTGAACAGCGTTTCATAGTCGCCGTCGAAATTCTCGGCACAGGCAACGCCCATGCTCACGCCCACGTCGAACTGCCTGAATTTCACCGTTAAATGCTCGAAAATTCTCTTTATCTGCGGTTCGGCGGAGTCCTTGTATTCCATGAATATTATGAACTCGTCGCCGCCCATTCTTACGCCTATATCGGTGCTTCGAATGTTTTCTCTTATGCGGTTGGCGATTTCTTCCAAAACCTCGTCGCCGAACAAGTGCCCGTACACGTCGTTAGCCTGCTTGAAATTGTCCACGTCGAACATTGCGAGCGCGTAACGCTTCTTGCCCTTGTTCTCGTATAAAAGTTGCGAAATGCGCTTTTTGGCGGCGTTGTGGTTGAGCAGTCCCGTGCGGGAGTCGTGCTCGGCTTGCTGTTCGAGATACTCCATTGCGGCGGTTTCGTCGTTTATATCCACTATCTTGCCTATCGCGCCCTCGAACTCGGGGTTTTCGGAGTCGCCCCAAAGCGCTTTGGCAATCACCTTGTTCCACTTTTTTTCGCCGCCTATGTTCATCAGGTATTTACCCGTAACCACGGGATTTTCGGGCGTGGATTTTTTTATCTTCTCCAAAAAATCACGGTAATCTTCGGGCGCAACCACGCTAATCCACTGCTCGTTCTCGGCGGGGTTTATAATTTTGATGGGCACTCCGAGAGTTTCCGCGCCCCACTCCGAAAGCTGTATCATTTCGGGCATGGCTATGTATTCGAATATGATTTCGCGCGAAATGTCCGACAAAAACTTGTATTTCATTCTCTCGCGTTCAACGAGCTTTATGGAACGCGCCGACGCTTCGGGTCCGCTGTTTTTGAGCACCTCTTTTACGGTATCGCGTATGCCGCCCTCGGTTGCGTGCCCGAACGAAATAAGGCTCAACTCCTTTTTGAGCGCTTCGGCTATATCGGTAAGGCACTCGAGCAGCAGAGGATTGAACGCGCCGCACTCGCCGCCGAGTATCATCTTTATCGCGGCGTCGGGGTCTATGGCTTTTTTATAGCACCGCTCGCTCGTGAGCGCGTCGTACACGTCGGCAATGGAAACCACCTGCGCGGCGATGGGAATATCGTCGCCCTTCAGTCCGTCGGGATACCCCCTGCCGTCGTAACGCTCGTGATGCCAGCGGCAAATCTGATAACCTATTTTTACGAGCAACTCGTTTTTGCGAAAAGGTATGTCGTCGAGCATTTTCGCGCCCTCTACGGTGTGGCGTTTCATTATCTCGAATTCTTCGGGAGTAAACCTGCCCGGCTTGTTGAGCACCTCGCTCGGTATGGTTATCTTTCCTATATCGTGAAGCGCGGACGCGTTGGATATCATGCGGATATCCTTTACCGAAAGCGGATATTTATCCGTCTTTTTCATGAGTTGCTCCAAGAGCATTTCGGTTATGGAATGAACGTGCAACACGTGCAAGCCGCTCTCGCCGTTTCTGAACTCCACTATGTGAGAAAGCACCTCTATCATAAGGCTGTTGTCTTTCTCTTTTTCGTATATCTGCTCGCTGAGCATATCCGACATTTCTTTTTGCTTCACCGTGAGCATGAAATTGCTCGTTACGCGGTGAATAACCGTGCGTTCGTCGAAAGGTCGGCTTATGTAGTCTATAGCTCCCAAATCGTAAGCTCGGTCTATATACGACCCGCCCGTTTCCGCCGAAATCATTATAACGGGTATGCTCTTTATGAGTCCCTTTTGGTTCATCATTGCGAGCACGTCGAAACCGTCCATAACGGGCATGACTATATCCAAAAGCATCAAAGAGATTTCAAGCTCGTGCTCGTGCAATATTGTCATGGCTTCCATGCCGTTCTCCGCTTCGAGAATATCGAAACGGTCGGAAAGCATATCCGCCAAAAGCGCGCGGTTAAGCTCGGAGTCGTCTACTATGAGTATTTTTCTTTTATTGCCTCGCATCGGTGTCCTCACGCAATTCGGCTATAATCTTTTTGAGTTTTTCCATATCTATGGGTTTTGCCAAGTGCGCGTTCATGCCCGAGTCGAGAGCTTGGCGCACGTCGTCGTCGAACGCGTTGGCGGTCATGGCTATAATGGGTATGCTCTTCGCGCTCGGGTGCTTAGAAGCTCGTATGGCGCGAGTGGCTTCGTAGCCGTTCATTACGGGCATTTGCACGTCCATAAATATCATATCGTACCGCCCCGGCTCGGAGGCGTTGAATTTATCCACGGCTTCCTGTCCGTTCTGCGCTATTTCGCATGTTACCCCTTCTATATCGAGAAGGTCGGTGAGTATCTCGGCGTTAATCTCGTTGTCTTCCGCCGCGAGCACTTTAAGACCCGCAAGACTTATTTTGCTGGGCACTGCGGCAAGCTCTTTTTCGTCGCCGTCGCGCAGTTTTTCTATGGCGTTGCGGAAATTGGACACAAAGAACGGCTTGGGCATGAACAGCGTTATGCCCGCCTCTTTCGCTTCGTCTTCTATCTCGTCGAAGCTATACGAGGTAAGCACCATAATGGGCACGTCGTCGCCCACCTTTTTGCGAATGAGTTTAGCCGTTTCTATGCCGTCCATTTCGGGCATCTTCCAGTCTATAAGCACAATGCAGTACGCTTCGTCGGAGTCGAATGCGTCGGATACCATTTCCACCGCTTTCTTGCCGCTGAGCGCGTAATGAACGTCTACGCCCGTGTCCGCCATAAGCTCGCGCACGCCCACGCAGATATCCTCTTCGTCGTCCACAACGAGTATGCGCGTCACGTTGTGATGCTTCCAAAACTCTTTGTCGTCCTCGTCGTGCTTGGCGGCTATGGCGAGTTCCATTTCCACAGTGAACACGCTGCCTTTGCCGAGCTCGCTCTCCACCGACAGCATGCCGCCCATAAGACCCACCATGTTTTTGGCTATAGCCATGCCGAGACCGGTGCCCTGTATGCCCTTTGTGTGCACGTTTATCTCTCGCGCGAACGGGTCGAAAATTTCTTTCACGAACTGTTCGCTCATGCCGATGCCGTTGTCTTTAACGGATATGCGCAGGTGTGTGTGATTGTGCGCCGTTTTCTCGAGAGCTTCCACGGTGAGTTCTATGTGCCCGCCCTCGGGCGTGTATTTCACCGCGTTTGAAAGTAGGTTCAAAAGTATTTGATTGAGTCGCATTCTGTCGCCGAATACGCGCTCGGGCAAATGCCCTTTGGTGTACACGTCGAAGGAGTGTTTTTTGGCGTTGGACTGCGGCACTATTATGGAATACAGTTCTTCCAAAAATTCGGGGAAGGAGAATTCCTCTATGTTGAGCGTGGTTTTGCCGCTCTCTATCTTGCTCATATCGAGTATATCGTTTATAAGGCTTAGCAGGTGCTGACCCGAGAACGATATCTTTCTTATGTATTCGCGCACTTTGTCGGGCTTGTCGGAGTCTTTGGCTATGAGCGTGGCAAATCCGAGTATGGCGTTCATGGGCGTGCGTATATCGTGGCTCATGTTGGAAAGGAAATTGCTCTTTGCCTCGTTTGCCGATTTTGCAACCTCGAGCGCGTCTTTTAAGTTCTCGTTGAGTTTGCGCTCTTTGGTGCGGTCGGAGAACATCATTACGCAACTGTCTTTGCCGTTGCGCACCGAATGGTAAAGCGTGAGTTGGAACCAGTAAGTTTCGTCGCCGCCCATGTGTTTCATTTGAATATCGGTGTCCCACGTTTTGCCCACGGGCAGAGCTTTAAGCCCCGCGGTGATAAACGGCGCGTGCGTTTCAACCGCCGCTTTCAACACGTTGCGCACGTCCGCCCTCACCTCGTCGGCGTCTAAGCCGAGCACATTGTATATGTTCGCGCTCACGTATTCCGCCACGAAACTTTCGGGCGAGAACAGTATGAATATATCGTTCGTGTTAACGGTGAGCAAGTCGAGCAGGTTTTCGCGCGATTTGATTTCGAGCTCGCGCTCCTTTACCTTTCGCTTACTGCTCACGATGAGCATTACCGCAACCACCGCGGCGATTGCGGCAAACACCGCCCCCATAACCAGCATGGTAAGCAGCCTGAACCTGCTCATGCCGCTGTCTACCGCCGCGCTCGGCACAAAGCCCAAAAACATCCACTCCGCAAATCCCACGGGCTGATAGGTGAGATAATACTCTTCGTCGCTGTCCTTAAGATATACGAGAGCGGTCCCCGCCTTTTCGTCTTCCCATTCCTTAACGATAGCGTCTATGGATTTATGAGAAACCTTAGCGTTTTCGCTATTCAAAAATTCGGACAAATTGTTTCTTGCGGCGTGGTTGGAACTGGTCTGCAACAACACGTTGCCGTCTTTGAGCGCAACGAAACATATGCCTTCGTCGCCGAAAGTTTCTATTTCGAGCACGTTCATCATGGCTTCGGCTGTGAAACTTATGCCTATCGCAAAATAATCGAACTCGCCGTAATTGCCCTTATAATGGTACGTTTTCGGGTCGCCTGTGGTTTCTCCGTCCGCTCTCACCGCAAACAGCATGAACTGTTCCCCGCCGTTTTCGCGCACGCCAACAACGCCGCCCTTATCCTCTTTTATAAGCTCGCCGAGCGACCTGCGGAATTTAAGCGTAACGTTGGCGCCGTAGTTATCGCCGTTTTTATCAAACAGCGAGTAGCAAGAAACCGAATTTTCGAATCCTTTATCCGCAAGCCCGTTTTCGTTGCCCTTATCGCTTATAAAATAAAAGTTATTGAAACTCCAATACTCTTGCTGAGCCAACATAAATTCCAAGAATTCTTTTTCGCGTTTGCTTATTTCTTCGGGCGTGGAATTCTCGTCGGTAATAATATTCATGGAATTTTCTATGTATTTCGTCCAGCTTTTCATCAGTCCGCGGTAGCTTTCCACCTTTTGAGAAAAACGCTGATTTACCTGCCCGTATATTTCCAAAAGGTGGTCGGAGTTTTCCTCGAAAATGTACGTGCCCGTAAAAAACGAATACACTATCAAAGTGAGCACAACCGCAACCGTACTGACTGCAATTACTACTATATCGCGCCATCTTCTTTTAAGCATTGTTGAAAAAATTCCTCTACTGTTTTGGGGTTTTCGCGTCATTGCGAGGGTGCTTGCACCCGCGGCAATCTCCTGTCGGGTTTCCCGTCATTGCGAGCGAGCAACGCGAGCAGCCCAATCTCCCGCATGATACACGTACAGCCACTGTACCGTCCTCTCGGCTGAGATTGCCACGTCGGGCTACGCCCTCCTCGCAATGACGGGGATGCATATTGTCATTGCGAGCGAGCAACGCGAGCGCGGCAATCTCCCGCATGGTACACGTACAGTCACCGTACCGTCCTCTCGGCTGAGATTGCCACGTCGGGCTACGCCCTCCTCGCAATGACATATACACACGTTCAGTATAACACAGGCTCTGTTTTTTTGCAAGAGTATTTTAACGATTTTCCCAAGCCGTGCATACGCTTGACTTAATTTCGCGCTCATAATATAATTATTCGTGTAAACGAGGTGAAAAGATGAAAAATTACTATGCCATACTCGGACTTAGCGGCACGGCTACCGACGAGGACGTAAAGCGCAACTACAGAACGCTTGCCAAACGCTATCATCCCGACGTTAACCCGGGTAACGCCGAATCCGCCAAAAAATTCGCAGATATAAACGAGGCGAACGCCGTTCTATCCGACCCCGAAAAACGCAAGGCATACGACTCCGAGCTTCGCGCGGCGCACGCTCGGGCAAACGCGGCTCGCGCACAGAGCGCGGCGGGAGGAGCGCAACAGGCGGCGCAGACAATGGCGCAGATGCAAATGCAAGCACAGATACAGGCGCAGATAAAAGCGCAGGTGCAGGCGCAACTGCTCGGAGTGCGCGAGCGCGCTTTTTCGGAAGGTTACGAAAAGGGCAAAGCCGACGGCAAGGCGATATCCAAGCAGGTATACGGGCAGGAAGCCGCCCGCAACAAACTCAAGGCAAAAGAATACGCACGCGACCGCAGCGAACTCGAGGAAGAACTTTTCGAGCGCGACCGTGAACTCACCAAATCCGCCGCGAGAATACGCGAACTCGAGGAGCAACTCGGCTGGTTCAGAAAAGCCACGGGCGAAAATCAGATAACGGGCATGTTCGCCGACAATCTCAAAAGCTCGGCTTCCCGCGCAATCGAACTCAAGAAAGAGATAGAGCGGCTTTCGGTAAGCCAAATAAACGTGAACAACAACCCCTCCGCTCAGCTCGACAGGCAAAAGCGCATGAAAGAGGAGCTAACGGCGGTAAACGAAAAACTCGACTCGCTAAAGCGCGAAATAGACGACTGGAAAGCCAAAGTGCGGGCAAAACAGCAAATAGCCGAAGCCGACAAATACATAACGGCGGCGGAGCGCAAAGCCCGCGACTGGGCGAACAAGCAAAAAGCCGACGCGCTTTTGGCAAAGCCCACCCACTACGGCACGCTCGGGCTTTTGATATGGGCTACAAGCGAAGAGATAAATAAGGCATACGAAAAGCTGTATAAACTGTATTCGGACAAGTCCGACCCCGAAAACGCCGCAAAGCTCCTAAAATTGAAAACCGCTTTCGCCGCTTTGTCGGACTCCAAAAAGCGCGAAGAATACAACCGCTCCATAGGAATTTCGACTCAAAGAATTGAGACGGAACGCAAGCTCATACGAGAAAACGCCGCGGCTCAAGACGAATACCGCGGCAAACTCGCAACGCGAGCGTTTTGGGTTCATTTCGACGAACTTTCCGCCCTTGCTCTCTCGGGCGACGCCGAGGCGCAAAACGCGCTCGGAGAAATTTACTACAAGGGCGAAACCGTACAGCGCGATTACGTGCAAGCCGTATACTGGTTTCGCGAGGCAGTTGCGCAGAAGCACCCCGCCGCCATTTACAATTTGGGTGCGTGCTATCTTATGGGACACGGCGTTACCAAAAATCGCGGCATAGGTTTGGGCTTTTTGCGCCAAGCCGACAATTTGGGCTTTAGAAAATCATAACCGCAAACCATGATGGCATGGGTGCAAAAACCATCGCAATAACATGATTTTTACCCGTCATTGCGAGGGCACTTGTGCCCGTGGCAATCCCCTGCATGAGAAAGGAGCAGATACTTTATCTGCTCCATGTTTGAGATTGCCGCGCTCGCGTTGCTCGCTCGCAATGACAGGAAACCCAAAACCGCTCGCAATGACGACTTAATTTACTACAAAATCGCGCCGCCGCCGATACAGCGAAGGCGGGGATACCCCTCCTCGGCTACGTATGCCACGGCGTACTGACCGGGAGTAACGGCGCGTTGCGGCAAATCGAACTCTATGTGCGCTCCCGAGCCTGTAAACTCGAGCGTTGCTTCTTGCGCGGGTTGGCGATAGCGCGTTTTCACTTTGCACCTTATGCTCTTGCCTTGCGGGCGCGAGCCTATAATATTGAAGCCGTCGGTGTCGAGCGCATACGACATAAGCTCCTCGCCCTCGCCGCACTTAACAATTAGCTCGTTTTTCTCGAGGTCTTTGCGCACCACGAACCAGCGGTTTTGCTCTTCGCCCTTTATGCCGCCTATGCCCAGTCCTCTGCGCTGACCGAGCGTGTAATACATGAGCCCGTCGTGCCTGCCGATAACCTTGCCGCTCACGTCTACTATATTACCCGGCATGGCGGGCAAAAACTTGCTCAAAAAGCGTTTGAAATTTCGTTCGCCTATAAAGCATATTCCCGTGCTGTCTTTCTTTTCGGCGGTAACGAGGTTTTCGCGTTCGGCGATTGCCCTAACCTCGCTCTTTTGCATTTCGGCAAGCGGAAAAATCACGTTACCGAGTTGCGCCGAACTTACCTGATTGAGAAAATACGTTTGGTCTTTGTTTGCGTCCGCCGCCTCCGTAAGCCTTGCGCCGCCGTCGGCGTGCCGCACGTTGCAGTAGTGCCCCGTGGCTATGTAGTCCGCGCCCAGCCGTTTAGCGTACTCGGCGAACGGTCCGAACTTTATTTCGCGGTTGCAAAGCACGTCGGGATTGGGCGTGCGCCCCTTTTTGTACTCGCTCAAAAAATAGGAAAACACGCGGTCGCGGTACTCCGCGGCGAAATTAACCGAATACACGGGAATACCAAGACCTCCGCAAACCGCGCGGGCGTCTTGCCAATCGGAAGCCGACGAACAAGCCGAGTCGCCCTCGTCCTCTTCTTCCCAATTATTCATAAACAGTCCTATCACGTTGTAGCCCTGTTCGCGCAGAAGATACGCCGCAACCGACGAGTCCACTCCGCCCGACACTCCCACCACAACGGTATCAGCTTTTTTCATATATAAAAATCCCGCGGCTAAAACATTCGCTTTTTAATCATTATGATGAGCACGGGCACGGTTACGGCGACTATAATGCCTATCACAGCCCAAAAGCCCCAAACCGTGCCCGCAAACGGCACGCCCACGTTCATGCCCCAAATGGATGCTATAATGGTGGGAATGGTGAGAATTATGGTGATAGCCGCCAAAAATTTCATTACCGTGTTTTGGTTGTTGCTTATCACGCTCGCAAACGCGTCCATAGTGCCCGACATGATATCGCGGTAAATGGTAGCCATTTCTATAGCCTGCTTGTTTTCCACTATTACGTCGTCGAGAATTTCGTCGTCGTCCTCGTAGTGCTTGATTGTGCTCATGGCGCGAAGCCTGTCTATCACTATTTGGTTCGAATTGAGCGACGTGGAAAAATAAACGAGAGCTTTCTCGAGGTCGAGCAGCTGAATAAGCTCTTTGTTTTTCATGGAGCGGTGCAGAGTTTGTTGCACCCGCATGCTCGTTTTGTCTATCTGCTTAAGGCAGTGCAAAAACTTTATCGCGTTTAGGTAAAGTATCTGATAAATAAATCTCGTGCGCTTGTTGGCGTCGAAATTGCGCACCCTGCCCTTTATGAAATCGCCGAGCACCGCCGTTTCGCGCAAACACACCGTTATAAAATAGTCGCCCGCCGTGATGATGCCCAGCGGCAAAGTGGAATACACGTACCATTCCGCGCTGTCGTCTATAACGGGTATATCCACTATTATGAGTGTGTTTCCGTCGTCGGTTTCTATGCGCGCGCGTTCCTCTTCGTCGAGCGCGGCTTTTAGCATATCTTCGCCCACGCCCGTTTTTTCGGCAACCTCTTCAAGCTCCTTATCGGACGGATTTTCGAGATTAAGCCACGCGCCGGGCGTTATTTCGTCGATTTTGCGCAGTTCGCGGCTTTGCGACTGCATTGCGTAAATGTTGAGCATTTTTCGTTACCTCCCGTCTGAAAAAATAAAAACGACTCAAACGAAACAATCGTTTGCGCCGCCGACAAAAGGCACGGAAAAACTCAACCCGCAATAAAAGGAGGCGCAAACAAACAATCGTTTCGTTTACTTGGATAATCGTCCATTTTTTACCTCCCGAATTTTTTATATTACCATTATATCACATACCCCCGCAAAATGCACCTGATTTTGCGGGGGTATGCGTAATTTTTTTACTCTTTATTTTCTTTGTTCCGCCCCGCTCTCCTTTTCCAATCTACAACGCCTTTCACGTTTATTACCGATACTATCGCTTGCACAACCGCAAAGGCGAGTCCCGCGCCGCTCGTTACGTATTGCACAGTCCACATAACTACGTACAGCACCGAGCCGCCGAGGTTAAACAGCCACATTTCGCTGTAATTTCGGAGCATAAACAAACTCGTGAGCAAACTAAGCGAGAGTATCGCGCCGTCTAAAAGAGGTTAACCGCACTTTTATAGGATTATCGTCTGAAAAAATTGTAAAATCGTTTGATATTATTTGCAATATCAAACGATTTTTTCATAAAAGGGGGAGTTATGGAATTTTGTCGAATTTTATCGAGTTTTGGCGTATGCCGCGGCAAACTGCCCTGCTATCGCGCCGTCGGCGGCGGCGGTAACTATTTGCCGCAAAGGTTTGCGAACTATATCGCCTGCGGCGAACACGCCCGCTTTATCGGTTTGCATTCTCTCGTTGCAAATTACGTAACCCGCTTGGTCGGTTTGCACAAAGCCTTTCACAAGCTCGGTAGACGGCTCGTAGCCCAGTTCTACGAACAGACCGCCGCACTCTATAACGCGGGCGGTTCCGTTCTCCGATATTTCAATCGCGGCGAGCGGGTTGCCTATCAGTTTGGTTACGGGCGTTACTCGCGGATTTACGACGGTGACTTTTTGAGCAATGTTACGCAGATATTCTTCCGCGCTTGCGGCGTGTTTGCCCGCGCCCGCCACAACGACGTGCTTGCCGCGGAAAAAATTGCCGTCGCAGGTTGCGCAGTAGCTAAGCCCCGCGCCCAAAAGTTCGCTTTCGCGCTCAACGCCCAACTTGCGCGGAGTAGAACCGGGCGCAAGCACGAGCGCGGAACAGGTAAGTTCTTCGCCGCCCGAGAGTTGCAAACGCTTAACTTGCCCGTCGCGGATTTTTTCTACTTTGCCGTAGATTATCCGCGCGCCCAGTCTTTGCGCCTGCTCGCTCATTTTCTGCGAAAGTTCGTAGCCCGATATGCTTTCGTAACCGGGATAATTTTCTATTTCGGGAGTTGCCGCCGCCACGCCGCCCACGGTAAGGCTTTCTACCACCGCAACGCTCGCGCCGCTCCTCGCCGCATATATTGCCGCGCTCAGTCCCGCAGGTCCTCCGCCCACCGTTATTACGTCGTAAAAGTCACTCATACGGTAAGTATTCCCTTTTTTGTACTTTCTCATGAATGGGATTGCTTCGCTCGTTGCACTCGCTCGCAATGACAAGGTGGCACATGTCATTGCGAGGGCATTTGTGCCCGTGGCAATCTCACGCATGGAACAAGTAAAGCATCTTAGACAAGCTCACTCGTTCATCAATAAAACAATTTCGCCACGCTCGCGAGTTTGTTTCATGTCTATCACGCGTTGATTGCGCGAGCCGCGAAAAGCAAGCGTAAGGTCTTTTTGCGCCTCTATAAACGGTCCGTCTACAAGCACGTCGATTTCTTCAAGCAATCGTTTCACCGCGGGGTTGGTTTCGCCCGTTTCTCTCAACTGCTCGAGAGTGTAGCCCGAATAGCTCCACACGTTCATGCCGCGCTCGTGGCACCACTTTGCCAGTTCACAAAGCGGCGCGGGTTGCAAAAAGGGTTCGCCGCCCGAAAAAGTCAGCCCGTCCAAAAGCGGATTGCGTTCCGCGATATCGGTTATGAATTTCAGCGCGTGCTCCTCGCCGCCGCTCTCGTCCCATGTGGTGGGGTTTTGGCAACCGGGGCACTTATGGCGGCAACCTTGCACGAACACCGTCATGCGTATGCCCTTGCCGTCCACCACCGACTCGGGGACTATATCGGCAAGTTTGATTGTTTGGGATAAATCGGACATATGTTCCTCATGTATGGGATTGCTTCGTCGGGCTTCACCCTCCTCGCAATGACAGGGGGGCGGGCGGCTCGCAATGACGTTTAGGGGGGGCATGTCATTGCGAGGGTGCTCGCACCCGTGGCAATCTCCTACATGGAACAGGGAAAGTTGCATACCTTTCTCATGTTTGGGATTGCTTCGCTACGCTCGCAATGACAGGATTTAGTTGCGTGTTTATTTTTTACTAATTCCGTGTTTTACGCGGTCGCGCTCTTCCGCCGCTTTCGCGTTGTTGAAGCGTTCGAGCGTACCCACCAAATAGCCGGTAATGCGGCGTATGCGTTCAAAGCCGAAATCGCCTTCGCTTTCCTTTCTGCCGCATTTGGGGCAGGTGTCGCCTATCACGCCGGTGTAGCCGCAGTAGGGGTCGCGGTCTACGGGGTGATTTATAGAGCCGTAGCCTATGTTGCACTCTTTCATGTAGCGTATCACTTTCATAAACGCTTCCACGTTGTTCACGGTGTCGCCGTCGAGTTCCACGTAAGATATGTGTCCGCCGTTGGTGAGCGCGTGATAAGGCGCTTCGAGCCTAATCTTATCGAAGGCGGAAATTTTGTAATACACGGGAACGTGGAAAGAGTTGGTGTAATAGTCGCGGTCGGTCACGCCGGGAATTTTGCCGTATTTCTTGGCGTCTATGCGCACGAACCTGCCGCTCAGTCCCTCGGCGGGGGTGGCTATAAGCGAGAAATTGAGTCCCGTCTTTTCGGTGGCTTCGTCCATGCGCTTGCGCATGTGCCCCACTATTTCGAGTCCGAGGTTTTGCGCTTCCTCGCTCTCGCCGTGGTGCTTGCCTATAAGCGACTTTAAGCACTCGGCAAGCCCTATAAATCCGCACGTGAGCGTGCCCTGCTTGAGCACCTCGCCCACCGTGTCTTCGGGTCCGAGCTTATCCGAGCCGAGCCACACGCCCTGCCCCATAAGGAAGGGATAGTTTTTCACTTTCTTTTTGGACTGTATCGCAAGGCGTTCGAGAAGCTGTTCTATCACAACGTCTATAACTCTGTCGAGCTGTTCGAAGAAAAGTTCCACGTTGCCTTTGCTCTTTATGGCAAGGCGCGGCAGGTTAACCGAGGTAAAGCTCAAGTTGCCCCTGCCCGTCACTATTTCGTTTTCGGGGTCGTAAGAATTGCCTATAACGCGGGTGCGGCAACCCATATACGCAATTTCCGTTTCCTTGTGCCCCGGTTTGTAATACTGCAAATTAAACGGCGCGTCTATAAACGAGAAATTGGGGAACAAACGCTTTGCGCTGCACTTGCAACTGAGCTCGAACAAGTCGTAGTTGGGGTCGCCGGGGTTGTAGTTTACCCCCTCTTTCACTTTGAATATCTGTATCGGGAATATGGGCGTTTCGCCGTTGCCCAGTCCCGACTCGGTTGCTTTCAAAAGATTTTTCACGAGCATTCTGCCCTCGCTCGACGTGTCCGTTCCGTAGTTTATGGACGAAAACGGAATTTGCGCGCCGGCGCGGGAGTGCATGGTGTTTAAGTTGTGCACGAGAGCTTCCATCGCCTGATAGGTTGCGCGGTCGGTTTCGGGCAGGGCGCGTTCGAGCGCGAACGCCTGAGCCTTAGCCACAACGTCGGCGTTGAAGTTCTTTTTGAGAAGCGCGGCTTCCTTTTCGGCGTAGCCGTTGTTGTTGTCGAGCACGGGAGTTACGCCCTCGCTCTTAAGTTGCTCGAAAGACGAAATCGCAACGTCCGCCGCCGCCCTGTCGCCCGTGAGAAGCTCGAGCGCGCGCCCTAAGTTGTCGCGGTAGTTTTTGGCGTAGGTCTTGGCAACGCCGGGCGCGAGGTCGTAATCGAAATTGGGTATGCTCTGCCCGCCGTGCTGGTCGTTTTGGTTGCTCTGCACCGCTATGCAAGCAAGCGAAGCATAAGAAGCTATGTGGTTGGGCTCGCGCAAAAATCCGTGACCCGTGGAAAATCCGCCCGTAAACAGTTTATCCAAATCTATCTGACAGCAAGTTGTGGTGAGCGTGAGAAAGTCGAGGTCGTGAATATGTATGTCTCCGCTCTTGTGCATTTCGCTGTGCTTGGGGTTGAGCACGCACATTTCGTAAAACTGCTTCGCGCTCTCGCTTCCGTACTTGAGCATAGTGCCCATTGCGGTGTCGCCGTCTATGTTGGCGTTTTCGCGCTTTACGTCGTTGTCGCGGGCTTCCTTGAAAGTAAGCTCGTCGAGCGTTTTAATTAGCCGCGTGTTGGTTTCGCGTATACGGGTGCGTTCGGCGCGGTAAAGTATATACTCTTTGGCGGTGCGCACGAGTCCGTTCTCTATAAGCACGGCCTCTACCTTATCCTGCACCTCTTCCACGGTGGGCACGTAAGAAGGAGCAAACGAGTCCTCCACCTGCTTGGCGAGATTTTTCGCCTGCTTTACGTCGTGCACCTTGGCCGCCGAAAGAGCTTTCGCTATGGCGTTCTCGATTTTTGCGCCCTCGAAAGCAACTTTTCGTCCGTCGCGTTTGACAATCTGTTTCATATACGTTCATCCTCCGATTGTATTGACTTACACTATTTGGTTTATTTTATTCGCCTGCCGCGAAAAAATACAATATATTGATTTAGTTTCAAATATTTTCCAAAATTATCCACCATATATTGTGTCGTGTTTTGTCGGTGAGTGCTTTGATTATACTACTCTCCGCTATGCCGTGTCAACGGATTTCCAATAAAAAAAGATAATTAAATTTTGCGAAAATCATGCCAAAACGCTTGACAAAAAAGCCCTCTCGTGCGAGAGGGCTTCAAGCGGCTCGAGCCTTTGTATTTTATTCGTATTCCACAACGTCAACCCATTTGGAAAGAAATTCTTTTTCCTCGGGCTTGCCTTTCACGGACTGACTCGCCGCCACTATGGGCAACCATTTGAGCACGTATTGTTTGGCTGTGTCGCTCTTTTCGCAGAAGAGTTTGAGATACTTTTCCGCAACCTCCGTTTTGCCGGCAAGGCAGAACAAGAGATAGGTGCGAGCCACGTCGGCGGAGGCGTTGCCCTGCGTTGCGTGCGCCCAGTCTATTATATACGCTTCGCCGTTTTTGGCTATAATCACGTTGGAGGGGTTAAAGTCGCCGTGGCACAGTTTGGTGTGCTTGGGCATGCTCTCCAGTCTTACGTTGAGCTCGTAGCGAACGGTAGCCGAAAAATCGGTTTCGCTGATTTTGCGCATCATTTTGTCTTTGAGCTTGTTGAGAAGGGGCACTTTTTTGCTGTGAACGCCGAGTTGCAAGTCCACGAACTTTTCGAGATACTTGTCGTAGTTCGCCTTGTCTTCTTCCATAAGCTCGGCGAGAGTTTTGCCCTCTATATAGTCCATCACTATAGCCCAACGTCCGTCGTCAAGACGGGTAACGTCGCAAATTTTGGGTATTTTGAGTCCGCTTTCTTCCACGCGGGCTTGGTTGAGAGCCTCGTTGAGAACGTCGGACTTGAGCTTCTCTGCCGAGAAAACTTTGATTACCTTGTCGCCGTCGCGGTACACCGTTTTGTCGGTGCGCTGTGCCATTACTTTATCGAGTTTCATAATTTATCCCTCCCTTTTTTACTTTTTGCTCTTTGCTTTGTTTTCGCCGTAATAAGCGGTAAGATACATTTCCTTGATTTCGCTCATGAGCGGATAACGGGGATTTGCGCCCGTGCACTGGTCGTCGAACGCCTGCTCCACCATTTCGTCGAGTCGGTCGAGGAAATTCTTTTCGTCTATGCCGTAATCGGCTATGGTCTTTTTGATACCCACTTTGGCTTTGAGTTCGTCTACCGCTTTGAGAAGGTTGTTGAATTTCTCCTCGTCGTTCTTGCCGCCGAGCCCTAAGAACGAGGCTATTTCGGCGTAGCGAGCGAGAGTGTGCGGGTAGGCGTACTGCGAGAACGTACCCATCTTTTTGGGGTTCTCGGAGGCGTTGAACTTCATTACCTCGGTAATGAGCAGAGCGTTGGCAACGCCGTGCGGCAGGTGGTGGAACGCGCCGAGCTTGTGAGCCATGGAGTGGCACACGCCCAAGAACGCGTTGGCAAACGCGATACCCGCCATGGTGGACGCGTCCGCCATGTTTTCGCGAGCCTTGGCGTCCGCCGCGCCCTTTTCGTAAGCCGCGGGAAGATTTTCGAATATGAGCTTGAGAGCCACGAGTGCCTGACCGTCGGTATACGGAGTGGCGAGCATGCTCGCGTACGCTTCGAGCGCGTGAGTCATTGCGTCTATGCCCGACGCGGAGGTAAGCCCCTTAGGCATGTTCATCATGAGGTCGGCGTCTATTACAGCCATTTTGGGCAAAAGCTCGTAGTCGGCAAGCGGATACTTGATGCCCGTGGTTTCGTCGGTGATAACCGCGAACGGAGTTACCTCGCTGCCCGTGCCCGCCGAGGTGGGAACGGCGATAAAGTATGCCTTTTCGCCCATTTTGGGGAAGGTGTACACACGCTTGCGGATATCCACGAAACGCATAGCCATATCCATGAAATCGGCTTCGGGGTGTTCGTACAGCACCCACATGATTTTGCCCGCGTCCATTGCCGAGCCGCCGCCGAGAGCTATAATGCAATCGGGTTCGAACGCGCGCATTGCTTCCGCTCCCTCGCGGGCGCATCCGAGCGTGGGGTCGGGCAACACGTTGAAGAAGGTGGTGTGCGCAATTCCCATTTGGTCGAGCTTGTCGGTGATGCACTTGGTGTATCCGTTCTTGAACAAAAATTCGTCGGTAACTATAAAGCAACGCTTTTTGCCCATAACTGCTTTGAGTTCGTCGAGCGCAACGGGCAAGCACCCTTTCTTATGATATACTTTTTCGGGCAACCTGAGCCACAGCATGTTTTCTCTCCTTTCCGCTACGGTCTTTATATTCAATAAGTGTTTTACTCCCACGTTCTCCGACACCGAGTTGCCGCCCCACGAGCCGCAACCGAGCGTGAGCGACGGCGCGAGTTTGAAATTGTAGAGGTCGCCTATGCCGCCGTGGCTCGAGGGAGTGTTTACGAGTATGCGGCAGGTCTTCATCTTTGCCGCGAATTTGTTTATCTTGTCATGCTCGCTCGCGGCGTTCACGTACAAACTCGAGGTGTGTCCGTATCCGCCGTCGGCAACGAGCTGAGCCGCCTTTTCGAGCGCGTCGGAAAAGTCTTTGGCGCGATACATAGCAAGCACGGGGCTGAGTTTTTCGTGCGCAAACTCTTCGTCGAGCGACACGCTCTCCACCTCGCCTATTATTATCTTGGTGTCTTCGGGTACGGTTACGCCCGCAAGCGCGGCAATGGTGTGCGCTTTCTGCCCCACTATCTTAGCGTTGAGCGCGCCGTTGATGAGTATGGTTTTGCGTACCTTTTCGCACTCTTCTTCGTTTAAGATATAGCAGCCGCGAGCCTTGAATTCCTTTTTAACCGCGTTATATACTTTGTCGAGTATTATAACCGACTGCTCGGAGGCGCAAATCATGCCGTTATCGAAAGTTTTGCTGTGGATTATGCTCGATACAGCAAGGCTTATATCCGCGGTGTCGTCTATAATAGCCGGCGTATTGCCCGCGCCTACGCCCACAGCGGGTTTGCCCGACGAGTACGCCGCTTTAACCATGCCCGGTCCGCCCGTTGCGAGAATTATATCCGCGCTCTTCATGAGCGTGTTGGTCATATCCAAACTCGGAACGTCTATCCACGAGATTATGCCCTCGGGCGCACCCGCTTTAACAGCCGCCTCGAGCACCACTTTAGCCGCCGCTATGGTGCAGTTTTTGGCTCTCGGGTGCGGGCTTATTATTATGCCGTTGCGGGTCTTAAGGCAGATGAGCGCTTTGAATATTGCCGTGCTCGTGGGGTTGGTGGTGGGTATTACCGCCGCCACTACGCCTATAGGCTCGGCTATCTTTTGAATACCGAACGCCTTGTCTTCCTCTATAAGGTCGCAAGTTTTGGTGTCTTTATACGCATTGTAGATATACTCCGCGGCGTAGTGGTTCTTTATTACTTTATCCTCCACAACGCCCATACCCGTTTCTTCCACCGCCTGCTTTGCGAGCGGAATGCGCATCTTGTTGGCTGCGCTCGCCGCGGCAAGAAAGATTTTATCCACTTTTTCCTGCGAAAAAGACGAAAACTCTCTCTGCGCCGCGCGTACTTGTTCGATACGCTCGAGCAAGCTCTCAACGCTGTCTACGATAGCCGTTTTTTCCATGTTTTTTATCTCCTCTTTAATAAAGTTGAATACTTAGTGATTTTTCTCATGCAGGGGATTGCTTCGCTGCGCTCGCAATGACGGGTTGGGGCGCATGTCATTGCGAGCCATTTATGCCCGTGGCAATCTCCTACGGGGTTATGTTTCTTCGTCGCGCAACTTGTCTTCCAGCTTTTTGCTGAGCACCGCGAGCGACGCCGCGAGGTCTTCGTACTTAACCGCTATATCGGGCGAAAGGCTCAAATGCGTGGGCGCGAAATTCCATATCGCGCGTATGCCGCTCGCCGCCATACCGTCGGCAACCGACTGCGCCGCCTCCTTGGGCACGGTGATTATGCCCACCTTTATGTTAAGCCTTTTAACCTTTGCGGGCAACGAATTGTAAGAAAACACCGTTATGCCGTTTATCTTCTTGCCCACGAGTTCGGGGTTTGTGTCGAACGCCGCCACAATGTTGAGCCCGTAGTTCTTAAACCCCTCGTACTTTAAGAGAGTTACCCCGAGGCTTCCCACCCCGCAGAGCACGGCGTCGTGCGTGTTGCACACGCCCAAAAAGCTCTCTATGCTCTCAATCAGCTCTTTTATCTTAAACCCGAGCTTGGGTTTTCCCGAGGCGGACGAAACGAGCGCAAGGTCTTTTCGCACTTGCACGGGATTGAGCCGAAGCTGTCCGGCTATAAGCGTGCTCGATACGTTTTCGTCCCCCGCCTTTAATTTGTCACGCAAGAACCGCAGATATACGGGTAGGCGCGAAATTGTGGCTTTGGAGGCGGTAACGCCCTCTTTTACTTCAATCATCTCTGCTCCGCCGAGGTAATTCGATAACAAACCGCAAATCGATAATTTATTATCGATTTATATTATATGATATTTGCATTTTTTTGTCAAACGAATTACCGCACTTTTTCCACTCTGTACTTTATTATTCTATTGCGGCGAGCCGAGCTATTTCTTTTTCGAGCACGAGTTTTCCCACGTCAGCCTTTTCTATCTCGTACTTAAGGCGCACTTTGCCCGTTTCGGATTTTTGCGCCGCCCCTATTCTGTGCTCGTAGTAGCGCACGTAGGTTGCGAAGTCTTGCATATCGTTGCCCACCTCGAGCGAAAACAGTATGTGGAAAAATGTGTTGCAAAAGAAATCGCGGTTTATTTCCGCAATGAACTTCTTTCCTATTATCTCCTGCATTTCGTTTTCGTACACAAAAGGGCGACCGAAAGTTATGGGGCTTCCCACCGGTATCTCGTTGAGTTTGACCGACCGCATCCACTCCATGAAATGAACGACCGTCTGTCCGAACGGCGAACGCTCTTTGCCGAAGCCCTCGTATGCTTTATCGTCGCGCCGGAGCGCGAACGACGAATACTCGAGGATGTATTTCACGAGCGCTTGACTGTACGGCTTTATATTTACCGACACCCCCACTTTGTTTTCCACAAGGCGGGAAAACACCTCGTTAATGAGTCCGAGCAACATGTTGCCTATAGCCGCCGTCTGACCCGACTGCGAGGTATCCAAGCAGTGGTGAAACAGCATGTTGAGCTGTCGGTCTATGTTCTTCAGGTTTTCGTTGATACTGCTCATAAGCTCGTTTACGAAACCGTCTATGAGCATGAAACGCTTGTTTTTGTAGATTATCTTGTGCTCGATTTCAGACCAAAAGCTGTTAACAAGCGACTTAATTTGCAGTTCGTAATTGTATCTCTCGCCGCCGAGAATTACGTAGCCGTCTATGCGGTATATCTCCAGTCCGTTTTTCTGCCGTTCGGGTTGCGGCGAACCGAGCTTGAGCATAAGGTGCTTGTGCCCGTCGGGATAGTAATATCCGTTTTCGTCCTCGTTGCAAAACAACTCCTCCAGCCTTTCGAAAAGAGCTTTTTCGTCGTCGAGGAAACGGCACTCGAGGCGTATGCCCGCTATATCCGAGCACGCGCTCACAAGCTCCTCTGCGGAATACTGCTTATATAAGTTGTTGCGTATTATCTTCTCTTTGAGCGACGGCGTGGCTTTTATACGATAGGTTACGCCCACCAACGAATCCACGTTTTCAAACGCTTTTTCGAGATACGCCGAAATTCTCGCCGCGCTCTTGCCGTAGCCCTCGCGCTTACTGTCGAGCACCGCGCACGCCGTATCTATATATGAAAACACGTCAAGTTTTTCGCGCATGTTTTTTCCTCCGTAACTTTTTCCGCTGCCTGTATCTTTTTACTGCTTGTATCTCGCCTTTGCAACCGCGCTCTTCCAGCCGAGTATCCGCCTTTGCCGCTCCGCTTCGGAAACAGAGGGTTTGAAAATCTTGCCCGCAAAGTCCGTTTTTTGAAGCATGGCGGCGGTCTTTTCTCCGCGAGTGCGGGCGGCGAGCATTGCCGCTCCGAGCGAGGTTGTTTCGGTCACGCGCGGGCGCACTATTTCCGCTCCCGAAATATCGGCGAGAAACTGCATCATAAAGTTGTTTTCGCTCGCGCCGCCGTCTACGTTAAGCCGCTTTATCTCCGCGCCCGTGTCGCGCTCCATTGCGTGTATCACGTCGAAACACTGATACGCTATAGACTCGAGCGTTGCGCGAACTATGTGCTCTCGCCTCGTGCCGCGGGTAATTCCGCATATTATGCCGCGGGCGTCGCTGTCCCAATATGGCGCACCCAACCCCACGAATGCGGGCACTACGTACACGCCGCCGCTGTCGGGCACGCTCAAAGCCGCGCTTTCGCTCTCGCCCGACGTTTTGATAAATCCCATTTCGTCGCGCAACCACTGCACCGCGCTCCCCGCAGTAAACACGCTTCCCTCGAGGGCGTAGCAAGGCAGTCCGTCGGCGTCCGACGCAAGAGTGGTAACCAGTCCGCGCTTGGAGTTCACCGCGTCGCCGCCCGTGTTGCACAGCAAAAAACAGCCCGTGCCGAAAGTGCATTTCATAGAGCCGCGGGCAAAACACCTCTGCCCGAAAAGCGCGGCTTGCTGGTCGCCCGCAACTGCGCAAACGGGAATTTCTCTGCCCAAAAGCGAACCCGACGTTTTTCCGAACTCGTAGCCGGACGGGCAAACGAGCGGAAGCGTTTCGCGCTTTATGCCGAAAAGCCGCAGTAAGTCGGAGTCCCACTCTCTTTTATGTATGTTGAAAAGCATGGTACGGGCGGCGTTGGTGTAGTCGGTTGCGAATATCTTTCCGCCCGACAGCATGTACATAAGATATGTGTCCACCGTGCCTATGCGCAGTCTGCCCGCGTTTTGCAACTTTAACGCCTCGGGCACGTTTTGCATTATCCACTTTATTTTGGTTGCCGAAAAGTAGGCGTCGGGCATAAGTCCCGTTTTTTCGTATATGAGTTCGTCGCACCCCGCCTCGGTGAGCCGAGCGCACTCGTCGGCACTGCGACGACACTGCCAAACTATGGCGTTATACACCGCCTTGCCCGTCTCGGAGTCCCAAGCTATAACCGTTTCGCGCTGATTGGTTATGCCCACCGCCTCTATATCCGCCGCGTTTACTTTCGCCGCCGCCTCGCTTATGGACTTATAAACCGAAGCGATTATATCTTCGGGGTTGTGCTCCACCCAGCCGGGTTTGGGGTAAATCTGCTTAAACTCGTGCTGAGCGCAAGCCGCTATCTCACCGTTTTCGTCGAATATTATGGCTCGCGTGCTCGTTGTGCCTTGGTCTACGGCAAGCACGTATCCGCGTTTTGTCTTTTCCATATATAAACATTATAACACATATTTCGCGCTTTTTCAAGGATTTCGAGTTAACGAAAAACCACAAAAACGGTATTATAACGCGGCGAATTTACGGTTTGCGCCCACTCTGCCCGCGATTGCAACAAAACTTTGAAAAACAGTTGCTTATTGCGCCGATATAGTGATATAATTGTATACAAGAAATCAATCGGAGGTACATAAAACGTGCATTTCTCAAAAGACGTAGAAAGAATGATTTGCGTCAAAAAAGGACCGCATCACGGTCCCGCGCCCATTCCCGAAGAGGGCAAGTGGGTGCAAGCCAAAGAAATCAAAGACATATCCGGACTCACTCACGGCGTGGGCTGGTGCGCACCGCAACAGGGCGCGTGCAAACTTACGCTCAACGTAAAAGAGGGCGTAATTCGCGAAGCCCTCGTTGAAACGCTCGGCTGCTCGGGCATGACCCACTCCGCGGCTATGGCGGGCGAAATTCTCCCCGGCAAAACGCTCCTCGAAGCCCTCAACACCGACCTTGTTTGCGACGCGATAAACACCGCAATGCGCGAACTGTTCTTGCAGATAGTATACGGCAGAACGCAGTCGGCTTTCTCAGAGGACGGACTCGAGATAGGCGCGGGACTCGAAGACCTCGGCAAAGGCACTCGCAGTCAGATAGGTACGATATATTCCACCGAAGCCAAAGGCGTTCGCTATCTCGAAATGGCGGAAGGCTACATAACAAAGCTCGCGCTCGATAAAGAGGGTCTTGTTATAGGCTACGAATTCGTGAAACTCGGCGTAATGATGGAAAAGATACGCGGCGGCATGGACGCAAACGAAGCCCTCAAGTCTTCCACCGGCACATACGGCAGATTTGAAGGCGCGGCGCAATATATCGACCCGAGAAAGCAGTAAGGAGGTAGAAAACCATGAGTATCACTTTTGAAGGATATGACAAGAGAATAAAGAAAATAAACGAAGCTCTCAAGGCAAACGGAATTAAAGACCTCGAAGACGCTCGCAAAATTTGCCTCGACAAGGGCATAGACGTGGAGAAAATCGTTAAATCCACGCAGATGATAGCGTTCGAAAACGCAACCTGGGCTTACACCGTGGGCTGTGCAATCGCGATTAAGAAAGGTTGCAAGAAAGCCACCGAAGCCGCGGTTGCAATCGGCGAAGGCTTGCAGTCGTTCTGCGTGCCCGGCTCGGTTGCCGAACAGCGCGCGGTGGGTCTCGGACACGGCAACCTCGCTTCCATGCTGCTCGACGAGAAAACCAAATGCTTCTGCTTCCTCGCGGGTCACGAGAGCTTTGCCGCCGCCGAAGGCGCAATCGGCATTGCCAAAACCGCAAACAAAGTGCGCAAAGAGCCGCTTCAGGTAATCCTCAACGGTCTCGGCAAAGACGCGGCTATGATAATCTCCCGCATAAACGGCTTCACCTACGTGCAGACCAAATACGACTACGCCACAGGCGAGCTCAAAGTAGTGCAAACTCTCCCCTACTCGGACGGAGAGAAAGCCAAAGTTCGTTGCTACGGCGCGGACGACGTGCGCGAAGGCGTAGCCATAATGCAGCATGAAAAGGTAGACGTTTCCATAACCGGCAACTCCACCAACCCCACCCGTTTCCAGCACCCCGTTGCGGGCACTTACAAAAAGTGGGCTGTAGACAACGACAAAAAATATTTCTCGGTTGCCTCGGGCGGCGGCACGGGCAGAACCCTCCACCCCGACAACATGGCTGCGGGTCCCGCCTCTTACGGCATGACCGACACCATGGGCAGAATGCACTCCGACGCACAGTTTGCGGGCTCGTCCTCCGTTCCCGCCCACGTTGAAATGATGGGCTTAATCGGCATGGGCAACAACCCCATGGTCGGCGCCTCGGTTGCTTGCGCAGTAGCCGTGCAAGAGGCTATGACGAAGTAACAAAAAGCACAATGCAATAAAACAAAAAGAGTTTCGGCAAATTGCGCCGAAGCTCTTTTCTTTTATAAAAGCCCTTGATATAAAGGAGTAAACGGCACGTAGTCTTTGCCATCGGTTAAAAAACTGTCGGGCGCGCAGCACGATTGCGGCATTGTTTGGTGTAACGGTCCGAACGTGTTGCGCCTGTTGAATACCGTTTCGAGTATTAGCTCGGAACATAGCGAAACCGTTGTTTCGTACGGCGCGAAAGCAAGCGTTTGCATTTCTTTGCCGCCGTGTATGCGCATAACGGCGCACTTTAAGTCGCCGAAAGCAATGCGCACGTTTCCCTCGGTAATGCCGGTATGGTATTTTACAGACCCCGAATAATGCGGCAAGCCTTGCTCGGAAATATCTCCCGCCGTAAGCGAAGCGGGCAAACGGGTAAGGGTTGCGGGTAAAGTCACTCCGAAATTTCCGAGTATATATATCGCTTCGAGTCCGTCGGTCTCCGCAAACTCTCCGCTCATCACGATTTTGTTTTCGCCCTTTTTAAGCGCAATCGGGTAAAGCGTGAAGCATTTATCCGCCCAAAACAAATCCGACGCTTTCCCGAGCGGTTCGCCGTTTACGGTTACGGAAAGTAAGGTTTTCTCTTTTGCCAAATAAACGGTGTCGGCAGGAACGGTTTCGGCATTAAACGTATATGCAAGCGAAAGATTGCAAAGTTTTTGCTCCTCCCCGCTTTCGCCGTACTTTTTCACAAACCAAGGCTGTAACATTTCGCCGCCGCGCAACATCTTCCCGCAATCGGCGCGTATTTTGCGGTCTACGTGCAAAACATTGCACGGCTTTCCGCCGTTTTGTATTTGCCCGTCCTTTTCCCACACAACTTCGTCAAGCGGCAATACGTTAGGTTCGGTCAACTCATATGCAAACTCTTTAGGCAACGCCGCTTTTACCGATTTCTTTCCTTTTTCGACCGAAGCGGTAACGCCGCGCGTAAACCGCACTATCAGCTCCTGCCCGCCAAACAAATTCACGGCTAAAACGTTGCGTTTGCCGCGTTTTGCCGTTTCCGCTTTTCCTACCCTCTCGCCTACGCGAAAATCCCAAATTTCGGCGTTGTATCCGTCGAGCGAATCGGGTATAACTATTTCGCCCGTAGCAGAGCTTTGTTTGTCGGTATTGAGAACGTACGCCCAAATATCGCCGCCAAACTCGTATGCCGTAACCGCAACGCCTTTAGGGGTTTGAAAACGCCAAGCGGACGAAATCGCTTCCGTATCGCGGGTAACAAATCCGCCCTCGGACTTATACCGCTCTATAAGTTCGCGCGTTTCTTTGCATATATCGTATGCCGAATTCCAAAATACTTTATCGTACCGCACTTTTCCCACACGCAAATACGTTATTCCGTTTTCTTTTTCCACACTGCCGTATTTGCGAATGATTTCTTCGTCGCCGTAGTCGAAATTTATGCCGCTTTCAAACAGGCGGCGAAAATCGTCGAAATACTCTTTATCCAATCGCGCGGCGTTTTGGTCTTTGGCGCACAGTGTTTCCATCCAACCGAGGCGAGCGCACCCCCACGCTTCCCGCATGGGCGCAACGTACAGCACGTCGCAAAGTTTTTTGCCCTCCGCGCTCAATACTCCGAGTCGCGCGAAATAATCTTCGAGCGCCTTCCAATCTTTGTACCAAGCGTTTTGGTGAAGTATGCTTGCGGGATAATCGCGCTTTGCCTCTCCATGCATCGTGTACCAAGACAAATGCGGACAGCGGAAATTTATTCCAAAAAACGCCTGCCAATCGGCGCAGGTCTTGTATCTTTGGAGCGTCATATTCCAGCCCGTCGCGCCGTAAAGTTCGCTGAGCACAAACTTTTTGCCGAGCTGACGGGCAACCGACGAGCACTGCACCGCCGCCCAGTATATATTGTTTTCTTCGGTAAGCACGTCAATCCCGGGATAGTCCATATATTCGTAATAGCGCATACACGAACCCGTAAGGCTCGCCTGAATACTGAGCGAGTCCTCGTGCAAAATGTGTCCCGTAATCATAATGCCGTGTTCGTTGCACCAATCTTTGCACGGTTTGGCAAAGTTTTGCGTAAACAGGTCGTCGAGCACGTCGATGTATTCCGTCGCCGTCTTATTGTAATCGCTATCCTTTTTGCGCCAATATATTTCGGGCACGCACAGTTCGCGCCCGTACTTGCGAGCGTAACTTGCGGGCAGTTGCGCCGTGTACGGAGTCATGCGGTCGCGGTTTTCGTTTGATATGCCGAAGCCGTTGAACACGCAACCCCTGTGCGGCTCGTCGGTAAATATTCCCTTTATAGCCGTGCCGAACAAATCGCCGCATTTTTTATAATACTTTTCGTGCGTGCTCTCAATAAACAGCTCGGTAACCTCGCGGTTCATCGCGTCTATGTACGTAAAGCCGTTGTAAAAATCCGAACACTGCTGTTCTTCCTCGGCAAACACCGCGTAACGGTATCCCTCTTTTACCTCGCTTTCGCTCTCAACCGCGTAACAGTCCGCAAGCCGTTGTTCGCCGCTTTCGTCCGTTTCCAACCGAACGGCATAACGGTACAAAATACCCGCAACCTCTTTGCAGGCAATCGCTTGCTCGTCGCCGTCGTACAACGACAAAAACCGCAGGCGATTTTTCCTGTCTTTCGTAACCATGCCGCCGCACGTGCCGCTCGGCCAGCGGTCCTCGTCGTACAGCCACGCTTCCATGCCGTACTTATTATACGCATACTCTGCGCATACACGCACAAGTCTAAACCACTCGTCGCCCAAATATTCGGTAATAAGTCCCGTGCGCGAGTGCATAAAAAATCCGCCGAACCCCATATCGTGCATACAGTCGATTTGGCGCAAAAGCTCGCTTTCTTCAAGCTCGCCGTTCCACGACCAAAAAGGTTTGCCGCGATACGCATTAGGCGGATTTTTCAGTGTTTTTATAATATCCATTTCAATATTATAAACAATTCGATTTTTTAAGTCAAGTTCAACGCAATATCCTTTAATTTTATTTGTAAAGTTCGCCGTATTCGGTGCAGGCGCGGTAGTCGGCGCTCTCGAGCTCTTTTGTGCCGAACGCGCTCCAAGCATGCGGACGGTAAATATCTTTATCTTCTATATTGTGCAAGCTCACCGGCATGCGGAACATAGATGCAAGCGTTATGAGGTCTTTGCCCTCCGCGCAGTTTTTTGCGGCGTAGACAAAACCGACCTTAACGCCGACTCCGCCGTGCTCGATACCTGCGACTTAAAATTTGCTCGCCTGCATGAATTTGAGAAGGGGCGGAAAAAGCAACAGCGAGGTTACGAGCGAACACAGCATTTGCGGCACGGCGGTATAAACGGACGCAATCCAATAGGCTTTGGCGGCGTTTAACGTAAAGCCGTACATTACGGGCGTAATGATATTGTCCGCAACGGTAAACAAAGCCGTCATAACCACCGCCGCTATTACCACGACTATATGCTTTCGCACTCCGTAAACGCGCTTGAACGCTCCGCCTATCAGTCCGAATACCGCGGCGAAAAGGTTGTAATACACGAAATACAATACCATCACGTTAGGGAAAAAGCCGAATACGAAACACCGCAAAAGCGTGAACGCATTGACCACGAGCATACCCTGTTTTACTCCGCACCTGTAGCAAAAAGACAGCAACAAAACCGTTACTATCTCAACACCCGCAACGCCGCTAAGAGCAAGTTGCGCGCCTATCAAAACGGCGGTGAACACTCCCGCCGTTATAATGCTTTTTGTTGTTTTCACGCCTGAAACGACTGATAAACCCAAATATAAATTTCGCCGTTCTTTATTTTCAGCTTTTCCGCGCCGAACATAGCCGAGCCGTATTTTTCGCCCTTGTATTCCGCAGTTCCCCACGCCGCGTTGGCATTGTCGGCGTCGCTCGTGTACAGCATCCAGTAACTCGGGTCGGCGTTGGCTATTCCGTTAACGGAAACCACCATGCCGTTCGCAATCTCGAACTCGAGTTCGCCGCTCTGTTTCAAACTGTTCATATAGTCCAAAAGCGTGGTGTCGTTCGTAATGCTCACTCTCTCCGAGTCCGCCGTTATAACAATGTGCTTATCCGACTCTTTTATCACGAGCGGTTCTTTTTCGATAGGCGTGCACGCCGATATAAACGCGCACAACGCCGCGATTACAGCCGCAACAAAAACGTATCTCTTTTTCATTTTTTATCTCCTCGTAAGCAGTGTGGTTAAAGTTTGAATTTTGCTACTCGCGCACCCAAGCTCGTGCCGTAATCGAACGGCTTGGCGTCGAACGTAACGCCGTCGTCGAAAGTTTCCACGCGCTCGCCGCTGTCAAGCCAAACGGCGTCTTTCAACTTTTTATCGGTATCGATTTTAACGCGCTTGAAATCTTCCGCTCTCGCCACGTTTGCTATCGCGCTCATGGGAACTTTCTTTATCACCGCGTAATACCATTCGCCGTCGGTGAGCACGCACGCGTTTTCGGCGTTCAAATCCGCCGCTTTAACGGAGTAGATAAAGTTTTTGTTCGCTCTAATCCATTTGCCTATTGCACGCAAGCACGCGCTTTCGCCCTCGAGCGCTTTGCCGTCGCCCTTGGGTCCTATATTCAGCAAAAAGTTGCAATCGAATTTGCGGCAGTCTATAAGCGTTTCTATCAAGTCGCGCACCGACTTTGTGCAAATATCGTTTTCTGTGTATCCCCAGTGGTCGGTTATACCCTCGCACACCTCGCCCGCCACGGGCTTGTGCGTGCGGTCCACCGCCGCGGGCTTGCCTCGCTCGAAAGTTACGCTGTCTATTTCGGGGTGACCCGTCTTGCCCAACTCGTCGAGTCCGGTGTTGTTTATTATCATTGCTTCGGGTTGCAGTTTTCTTATCGCGCCGTACAGCCTGTCCTGTTGCCAGTCGGCGGCGGGCTTGTTCCACATGCCGTCGAACCACAGTCCGCCTATCTTGCCGTAATGCGTGCAAAGCGTTTCCACGCTCTCAACGAGATAGTCTATGTACGCGGGAAAATCGTTTTCGTAATCTTTGTTGTGCCAATCGAGTAAAGTGTGATAGAAAAACGGAACTATACCGCCGCTCTTGCACGCCGAAACGAACTCGCCCACAAGGTCTCTGCCGCAAAAGTGCGGAGCGTCGAAATCGCTAAGTCCGCGCGTATCGTATAGGGAAAATCCGTCGTGGTGACGGGTGGTGAGCGTAATATACTTCGCGCCCGCGTCCTTTGCGGTTTGCACAAGCTCTTGCGCCCAATTTTCATGGGGATTGAATTTTGCGGCGAGGGCGTTATATTCCTCGGGCTTTATGCCGCCGAGCGAATAGTGCCACTCCCCTTTGCCTACCAAGCTGTATAATCCGAAATGCACGAATATGCCGAACCCCAACCGCTTGAAACGCTCTATGTAACCGTAATCCATTTGCGACGTTCCTTTTTCTCAATTCGTTTTTATCAAACGCTATCAGTATATCACGTAACTTTTTTCAAGTCAATCGCAAATAACCGCTCCGAAAAATCTAATCGTCGAAGCGTTGCGCATACGGTTTGCGCGCGCGGGATTTTGCCATGCGCAACGCGCTCTCGTGCGCCAAATAACTCTGCTTTTTGCTTTCGTCGAGGGTATCGAACCACTTGCTTGATTTCGTTCTTTCTATGAGTATGAGCGCGAGCAAAGTGCCGAGCACAGCGGCAAGTCCGCCGTAGATAAGACCTATATATATCATCGCGCTCGCAACGGATATATACGCCAACAGCACTATCAAAAGGATTGTAATCGCCGTTAAAAAAACCGCGAGGCTGAACATGCGGGAAGCCACTATTTCGCCCTTTGCGAATTCCTCTTTGGAGCAGTGCGACATATAATACGCGTCGCGCACCAAACGGTAAAAATAAACGGCGGAAGAAAAGGGCACGGAAAGCAACACGAATATCAAAATATACATGCCCGCCATAAGTATACCCGGCAGAGCGGACAGCCCGAACGAACCGAACAGCACGTCGGGATTGAACACATAACGCATAAAACGAAACAACCCGCCGAGGTCGGAAAATATCTTTATAATTTCGTTATACAGCAGCCACAGCCCCGCCGTGATACCCGCAAATATCGCCGCGGAGACTATTGCCGTTATCCAAAACGCCGTGCGACGCTTGTCGGGCTTTGTGAGCTCGTATTCGAGCGCGGGCACGAATATCCCCCGCTTTTCTCCCCTTTTTCTGAGCCTTTGCACCCGCCTATACGCATATCCGCCGTAACTCGACTTTTCGTAATCCCGCACTTCCATTCCGAGTATATTTTTCTCTATATACCGCCGTAATATTCCGCTCCGCGATTTCGCCTGTTTGTCGGATAAAAGCACATTATTCGTCTTAATCTCATTTATCCCGTTCTTATTGAATTGATTTTACAATAACTTTTTATAAATTTATCGTAATATATTATTGTCTACTTGCAAAATCTTTTTTGACAAACAAAAATGCCGCAATCGGCTTTCAGGCTAATCACGGCATTTTCTTATGTGTGTGTTTTACGAAATCTCGCGTTTTTGATAGTGTGTACTACAAAATCTGTCTTATCCGATTATCATATAAACAATCGAATATTCTCTCACGCCTTCTCCCATCCCGCATAAAGAGTGATTTTATGGTTTGATACAGACTCTATATAATTTCTATATTCATCAAAAGTTTCTTCACTAAATCGATAACCGTCACTATTGATATTTACTACCTCATTTTCGGATTTTAAATATGCAAGCTCTACTTCACATTCAAAATCCCATATGTTGACACATTCCGATTCGGTATACCAACCCGTAAAAGCATATCCTTCCCTTATAGGGTCTTTCGGCCTCCTGATTTTACCTTTCGCTTCCAGATAATCAAGCCAATAGCAATATTCATCACCCTCATTAGGATTTAGATTAAAATATATGTTGCCCGTTTTTACCTCTGCGTTGTTAACAATCGACTGCTTATATTTTATATAAGCGTTTTCACTCCATAAACAATCTTCGGGATAAACAAAAACTATTTTGTCATAGCCATTAAGACCGGGACATATAGGATAATCATCGATACGACTATTAACAATAAATCTAACTCTACCATTATTGGTTGTTAAATTTTTCGCACTCCTAACCGATGACGGGATAAAAACCTCTTTTATGCTTTCGTCTATTGTCAATTCTGCTTTATAGTACGTTCCGGACCAATGCTCGATTTTCTTTTGATACCCCAAATTACTTACCGTTCTACCGTCGCATTCTTTTGGAATAACAGCAAGCCCGTTTTCATCTCCCGCCTCGGCTTGTATTCCGACCAAATAGGCAATAGTGCCTTTTTTAGGCATATAGTATACAAATCCATTTTCTATATGGATTTCATCTTCTTGCGGAATGCCCAATTGCGAACCTATATCCGAACACCCCGTCAAACCGAAACAAAACAACGCAATTACGATAGCAACAACTATTCTCATTATTCGTTTTGAAAGCATATTTTTCATAAAGCTTCTTAAAAAATCGAATTTCTGTAAATATAATAGCATTTTTTTCGAATACAGTCAACCGATAGATTACGAAAACTTGTCGGACTGCATATAAGAAAAATCGGTCTAAAAGCCAGAAGACTTTTAGACCGACAAGATTGTGTTTAGTTGATAAAAATACTGCCCACCGTTTTTACCCATTTCAAGGCAAATTTACCAACCGACCGTGTTTACAATAATAATATAGCATAAATGAGCGCGTTTCGCAAGTTTTCAATATACAAAAAGTCCGTCTGAATTGCTCGGACGGACTCTCGTTTTTTCTTCCGTCAGCCTTTGACAGAGCCGCCGGCAATTCCCTCCACATAGTATTTTTGCAAGAAGATGAACAGCAACATTACGGGTACGGCAACGAGAATGGAGCCCGCCGCAAAACAGGTGAAATATGTGTTTTTGTGCGTGCTGTCAAGCAGTTCGAATAAGCCTATCGCCACAGTATAGCTTTCCCTGTTCGTTCCCAATATTACTTTGGCGAAAATGAAATCCGACCACGGCGAGATAAACGCCATGAGCGCGGTATATACTATGATAGGCTTGCTCATAGGCACTATAATCTTCCAAAACACTTTCCAGCTCGACGCGCCCTCCAACCTCGCCGATTCGTCGAGCGATTTGGATACGGTGTCGAAAAAGCCTTTTGCAACGTAGAACCCGAGTCCCGCGCCGCCCGAATATACGAGCACGAGCGACACGAGCTGACCGTCCAAACCGAACGCTTTGAGAATATAATACACGGCTATCATGCTCATAAAGCCGGGGAACATTCCCAAAACAAGCGCGATTTTCATAAACGGCTTTCTCGCCTTAAAGCGGAAACGGCTCATTGCATACGCCACCATTAGCGTGATTATCGTAGACAGCACGCACGACGCAATCGCGACTAAAAAGGTGTTGAGAAACCACCGCCCGAACATCGTATTTTTGAAAAGCGTAGCAAAATTGCCCAGAGTAAGTTCCTGCGGAAAGAAGGTGTACGTAAGTGCGCCCGACTCTTTGCGGAACGCCTGCAACACAATCCACACAATGGGGATAAGCCAAATGACGGAAAGAATAATAAGCGCGCTCTCCGCAATTATATTGCCCGCAATTCTTCTGCGTTTCATGCTCTTTCTCATTGAAAATTCTCCTCGTTTTTCACCGCGCTCGTCCGTGAATAGGCTACGAGCGAGAACGCCGCGCACGCCGCGAACGTGTAAATGCCGATAACCGAACCGAGGTTGTAATCGTTTTGCTCGATTGTCAGCTTATACAGCCATGTTATGAGCAAGTCCGTTTTGCCCGCGATATGGTATTCGGGCACGGACGGACCTCCACCCGTGAGCAAATAGATAATATTAAAGTTATTGATGTTTCCTATAAATTGCTGTATTAAATACGGTCCCGTCACGAACATAACATACGGTAGCGTTATTCGCGCAAACAGCTTTACGGGGCTTGCGCCGTCGAGCTTCGCCGCCTCGAACAAGTCTTTGGGAATGTTCATGAGCACGCCCGTAGTTATGAGCATGGTATACGGCACACCAATCCATAAGTTCACCATGAGCACCGAGAAGCGCGGCAGGACGGCATTGTGCGAAACGTCGGTTAGCCACCCGATACGCTCCTTGATTAGCCCCAAGTCCATAAGCACGGTGTTTAGCGGACCGTCGATATGCAAAAAGTTCGACATGGTGAGCAGCGTTATGAACTGCGGCACGGCAATGGTCAAAACAAAGACAGTGCGGAACACGGGCTTGCCCACCACCCCTTTGCGGTTGATGAGCATGGCAAGGAATATCCCCGCAAAGTAACAGCTTACCGTGGCGATAAGCGCCCAAACAAGCGTCCAGCCGAGGAGCGGAAAGAACGTGCCCGCTATCTGCGGATTGGCAAACACTTTGCCGAAGGTTTCGAAGCCAATCCAATCGAACAGCGAGGCGGGCGGCAGATGATTGTGGTCGTAGCTCGTAAACGCCATGAGTATCATGTACACGAGCGGAACTACGGTAAACGCCAACACGCACAAAACGGGAACGGTGAGCATGGTCTTATATAGCTTTTGGTCGAACAGCTCGAATATTTCCCGCTTAAAGCACTTGGGTTTTCCGCCGCTTTCCTTAATCTTTCTTGCCGCAACGCCCGAAAAAATCGATTTGAAATAGAGCACGGCAAACGCGATTATCACGAGCAACGTGCATACTCCGTATAAGAGCATTAGCAACGAATCGTCGCCGTGCGCCACTATGGGATTGCCCCATTCGTCTACCGCGTCGCCCGTATTCATGGCGGTCGTTCCGAGCGTAAAGAACCCGACGAACGCCGAGCCGCCGAACAGCGTCATAAACGCGATAAACGCGCCCTCGATAAGCAGATACAAAAAGCCCTTTATATACTGCCCCGCGCCGATATTTCCCGCGCCCATAAATATGTACGACAGTTTATTCGTCCAGTGCCCGCGAACGAAGTCGAGCGCAAACCGCTTGCATGCTCTCCCCAACCGCACGAACGCACCACCAATCCGCTTGGGGAGCTTACGAAAGAACGAGCAAATGCCGCTCCACAGTGCCGCGAACCACGCGCCTATGCTCTTAAAGAATTTCACAAACGCATTGTCCGTATACTTTTGTTCCATACCCCGTCACCTCCTTACCGCAACGCGCACAACCGTTTTATTTGTTTTCCGTGCCGCTTATAATTTTGTTTTACGCGCCAAACCCAATTCCGTCCGAGTGTAGACGGCGTATTTACGCGCCCTTCTTCGCCCAGCGACAAATAGTCCTGCATGGGAATTATTACCGTTTCCGCCGCGCTACATAGCAAACTCCGTATCAACGCAATCGAGTCCGTTTCTCCGATATGCCGCCGAACCGATTTATGAAAACGTGCCTTTTCGGCGGCGTTTAAGTTTTTCGCCCACGTTTTCGTTGTGGGATTGTCGTGCGTTCCCGTGTAAGCAACGCAGTTTTGCGGATAGTTTTCGGGATTGTATCCGCTGTTATCCTCCGAGAACCCAAACTGCGCGATTTTCATGCCGGGGAAACCCGTCTGCATTAACAAGTCGCGCACTCGCTCGTCTATCACGCCCAAATCCTCGGCGATGATATTCGCGTCGGGAAATTCCTTTTTGAGTTCCGCAAACAGCTCTTTCCCGGGTGCGCTTTTCCACCTTCCGTTCCGCGCCGTCGTTTCCCCGAACGGAATCGCATAGTAATCGGAAAAGCCGCGAAAGTGGTCAATACGCACTAAGTCGTACATATCGAGTGCCGCGCCGAAACGCTTTTTCCACCACGCAAATCCGTCCTTTTTCATTTCGTCCCAATCGTACAGCGGATTGCCCCAAAGTTGTCCGTCGCAAGAAAACGCATCGGGCGGCACGCCCGCCACTTCTTTCGGCATGCCTTTTTCATCGAGCAAAAAGTATTGCGGACTGTTCCATACGTCCGCGCTGTCGTAGGCAACGTATATGGGCATATCGCCTATGATTTTTACGCCCCGCGCGTTGGCGTACGATTTGAGCGCATTCCACTGCAAATAAAATTCGTATTGCAAGAACACCCAAAACTCGCCGTCTGCCTGCACGTTGCTTGCCTTTTCTTTCCACTCGTTCCATGCCTTGCCGCCGTTGGCTCGCTTCCGCGCCATAAACTCGGCATACGGCAAAAGCCAATCGCGGTTATCCTCCTCGAAATGCGCATACGAACGCGGTTTCCAAAACCGCCCGAACGCCTTTTCGAGCACCCCAAATCTGCGCCCGTACAGTTTCGCGTAGTCGATTGATTTATCCTCGGTCCGCTCGGCGCGGCATTCTTCGTCCGTGATGAGTCCGTCCATGCGCAACAAGTCGAGGTCGATAAAATACGGATTGCCCGCAAACGCCGACGGCGACTGATAGGGCGAATCGCCGTAAGACGTAGGTGAAAGCGGCAGTACCTGCCAATAGCTCTGCCCCGTGGCGGCAAGAAAATCCACAAAGCGATACGCTTCATCGCCGAAACTCCCGATACCGTACTTATTCGGCAACGAGAACACGGGCATTAGTATTCCGCATTTTCTTATGCCTTTTCGATATTCCATATCTTTCTCGCATAATCGGCAATTGCGCGGTCGGACGAAAAGAACGCCGCGTGCGCCGTGTTTTCCATCTGCTTTTTCGCAAACGCCGCTTTGTTCCCATAGTCGCGGTTAACACTTATCAGCGAGTCTACGTATTCGGGCAAATCGCGGAAGATAAAGTAATGGTCGGGCTTGTGCCAATGCGCGCCCACTGTAAGCGAAGAGTACAGTTCCTTGAAATAACCCTTGCCGCCGTCCGAGAACGTGCCGTCCGTCAGCGTTTCGGCAACCCGCTTTAAGTCGGGATTTTGCGATAATATTTCGTTCGGGTCGTACGTATCTTTCAAACGCTCGATTTCTTCCACGCTCGCGCCGAAGATGTAATTGTTATCCTTGCCCGCGTGCTCCACAATCTCTATATTCGCGCCGTCCATAGTGCCGCACGTTACCGCGCCGTTCAGCATAAATTTCATGTTGCCCGTGCCGCTCGCCTCGAAACCCGCCGTGGAAACCTGCAAGCTCACGTCTGCGCCCGCAACAATCTTCTCGGCATACGACACGTTGTAATTTTGCACGAACACCACCTGCAACAGCTTATTAGTTTGTTCGTCGTTATTTACAAGCCGCGCAATCTCGTTCAGGTACTTGATAATGCCTTTAGCCCTGAAATACCCGCTCGCCGCCTTCGCGCCGAACAGGAACACCGACGGGCGGAAATCGGGCAGCTTCCCGTCTTTCAAATCGTAATAAATTCGCAAGATTGCAAACGCCGTCATGAGTTGCCGCTTGTATTCGTGAAGCCGCTTGACCTGCGCATAGACAATCGCCCCGTCCAAGAGCTGTATTCCGTCATGCCGTAAAATGTATTCGGCAAGCTGTTTTTTCTTTTCGGCTTTTACCGCGATAAACTCCGCCGTGTCGGTTGTATCGAGCGTTTCGAGCCTTGTCATATCTTCGCGCCATGCGCTCGTCAGCTTGCTGTCGAGAAGCGCGGACAGCTCGCGGTTGCACAGCATGAGCCAACGCCGCTGCGTGATGCCGTTGGTCACGTTTTGGAATTTATCGGGATAGTATTTGTACGCCACGGGGAACAGGTTGCGCTTTACGAGCTCGGAATGGATTGCCGCCACGCCGTTGACCTTTTCGCCCACGTACACAGCCGCGTTTGCCATAGACAAACTTTCGCCGTGCAACACGGACATTGCCGCAATTTCCTCTTTGGAGCACTTTTTGCGTTTCCACTCCCGCTCGGCATAAATTTGAATTGTTTTGAACACCTCCGCGATTTCGGGCAATATCTTTTCCATGAGCGCGTAATTCCAACACTCCAACGCTTCGGGCAAAATCGTGTGATTGGTATAGTTGAACGTGCGCTTGGCAATATCGAGCGCACGCGCGAACGATACGCCGTAGTTCTTAGTGAGCAAGCGTATAAACTCCGCGACCGACATCACGGCGTGCGTGTCGTTGAGCTGTAAGCTGTGGTACTTTGCAAACTCGTTAAAGTTGCGCCCGTGCTTTTCAACGTACCTTTCCGCAAGTTCGCCGATTGCCGCCGCCGACAAAAAGTATTCCTGCCGAATACGCAATAGTTTTCCCTCTTCGGTGTCGTCCGCGGGATACAAATATTCGCATATCTTTTGCGCCTGCTCGCTCCCCTCGGCGGCAAACAAGCGCAGGGTGTTCACGCTCTTGCCGACGATGGGCATATCGTAGGGAACGGCGGTCACGTCCATATCCGCAAAGTGCACAACGCGCTTTTCGTTTTCGCGCCGCACGCTCCACGGGTCACCCCAGATAAGCCAATCGTCCGCGCTTTCCGCCTGTTCGCCGTTTTCGAACTTTTGCTTGAACAAGCCGTATTTATAGCGTATACCGTAGCCGTCGAGCGGATAACCGCACCCCGCCGCCGAATCGAGAAAACACGCCGCCAAACGCCCCAAGCCGCCGTTGCCGAGTGCGGCGTCTTCTATCTCCTCGAAATCGCTTATATTCACGCCCTTTTCCGATAAAATCTTTTCCGCTTCCTCCAGAACGCCGAGTTCGAGTAGGTTGTTGTGGAACATTCTGCCCATTAGATATTCGATGGAAAGATAATACGCTGTGCGCCCCTCGCGCTTTTCGGGCGCAATGTATTTCATGCAAAGTTCGGATATTTCGGTATACAGCGTTTTTATATCCTTGCCCGCCGCATCGTATTCTTTTAATTCTTGCAACAATTTCTCTGTCATTACTTTTTCTCCTTAAAAACAAATACACCGTTCGAACCGAGAGTTTTGCCGTCGTAATTTTGCCCGTACAGCAATTCTCCCGCGCACGCAAACGAACGCGCCGTTTCCGTGTTGAATACCGCCGTAAGCCGCTCGCACGCACTCTCTCGCACAATTATAAGCAAGCCGTTTTTCGCTCCGATTTCCGTGTTTCCGTTCTGTGCGCACGCTTCTTTTTTCAGCGCAAGAATTTGTTTGTACCGCGAAAAATACTCCTCGTCTTGACTTGAAAAAGTCCAATCGAATGTGCGGCGGCAGTCGGGGTCGCCCCCGCCGTCGAGCGGCAGTTCGGTGCCGTAAAAGATACACGGCATTCCCGGAAAAAGCACGAGCGCGCATAACGCCGCAAGCAACCTGTCTTTATCCCCGCCGCAAAAGCGCAGAAAGCGCGGCGTGTCGTGATTGTCCAAAAAGTTGAGCATCATTGCGTTGACTTGCTCGAAATTTTGCATGAGCACGCGGTTGAGTTTGTTTGCCGCCTCTTTCGCCGTGATTTTGCCGCAAGCGAAATAGTCGATAAACGCCTTTTGCACGCGGTAATTCATCACGCCGTCGAATTCGTCGCCGCGCAAATAGTGAGTGTTCTCGTGCCACACCTCGCCGAGTATAAGCGCGTCGGGCTTAATCGCTTTCACCGCTTCGCGCAACTCCCGCCACATGGTGTGCGACACCTCGTCGGCAACGTCCAAACGCAAGCCGTCGAACCCCGTGTTCAGATACGATACCGCAATGCCGATAAGATACTGCCGCACGGCGGAATTGTTCGTGTTCCATTTGGGCATATACTTGCAGTCGGCAAAGTGCGCGTAGTTGCCCTTTTCGAGGTCGGGCGAATCGCCGTCAATCATAAACCAATCGTAATATTCCGACTCCCGCCCCTTTTGCATTACGTCCGCAAAATATTTGTGCGTGCAGTCGCAATGATTGAACACCGCGTCGAGTATCACCCGCATACCTCGCGCGTGCGCTTCGTCCAACAAATCGCACAAATCGCCGAGCGAGCCGAACGAGGAATCGACAATTTCGTAACTCGAGATATTGTATTTGTGATTGCTGTTCGCCGTAAACACAGGCGTGAGATACAAGGCGTTTATGCCCGTATCCGCAAGATAGTCGAGCTTTTGCGTTATGCCCTTTAAGTCGCCGCCGCAGTACGATTTTGCGGTGGGAATTTCTTCCCACTTTTGCGTTATATACCCGTCGTCTTTGGTAAAATTCCCGCGGCAAAAACGGTCGACGAAAATCTGATAGAACACCGCGCTCGCCGTCCACGGTATGCGTTTTACCGTGTCGGACGGATTGATAAACGGAAATTGAAAAAAGTCGTAATAGGCAAGCGCAAAATCGTAACTTTCCGTCAGTCCGTTTTCCGAATAGTAATACGTCTTGCCCTTTTCTTTTATCTTGAAGATATAAGCAAAGCGCACGTCGGCAAGCGTTACGTTTACGCCGTAATAAGCGAATACGCCGTCGCTCGCGCAAAGTTTCATCTCTACCGTATTCCTGCGCTCGGTAAAGTCGTATTTATTGTTGTATAACAGTTCTACCGCTTGCAACCGCTCGTTTTCCGCCACTCGCAGAACAATGCGAAGCGTTCGATTATCGAGCGCGTAGGCGTATTCGCTTTCGGGTCGGTGGTAAATAGCGTATTCGTTCATATTCTCCTCGGTTAAGCGAACGCGTTAAAATCGCATACAACTAATCTTGCCGCAAACTCGCAACAAACTTGTCGAGCGCAGCTTGCAAGCTCGCGTCGTCGCCTTTGAGAGAGCCGTTGTATAACGAGGTTCCGAGCGTTTTGGCAGGCTCCCAGTAGCGCGAGATTTCGGGAATAACGGGAACGGGTACCGAATTATCGAGTTGCGCGCGTATTACTTGAAAGAACGCGTTTCCCGTCACGCTCTCGCTACTCTGCGCATTCAAGTTTGTGGGATAGTATCCCCTGTCGCTCGCAAAACGGAGTTGACATTCTTCGCTCGTGACGAACGCCGCAAGGCGCGAAGCCGTTCCCTTATACTTAGAACGGTTGTTCACCGCGTACAATTTGCTGTTTGAAAAAGATACGAGCTGTTTTTCGTCGCCGTCTACCGTAATGCTCGGGAGAGTCGTGTAACTTATGTGCGCGGCGTTTTTGAAAGTATCCTGCATTTCCCAGCCGCCCGAAATACATGCGCCTTGGCGATGATTGAGCACTGCGCTCGCAAGATTGCTCACGTCGCCCGATTTGAATTTCTTTCCGCTCATGCGGAAGTTCTCCGCCGCGTATTTCATAAATTTCAAGCCGTCGGCGTTGTTCCAGTCGCAAGCCGTTACGTCGTCGCCGTTTTCGCCGTAAAGCGTGCACCCCATGGCGAAAAATCCCATATTCAAATAAAATCCGTCCTCGATACGGAACCCGAACGCCGCCGCTTTTTCGTCCCTGTCGGGAATATTCGGCATATCGAACGCAAGCATGGAGTCAACGCTCTTTACGGTATCGGCATCGGTAAAAATCGTATTGTCGTAATAAAGTATGTAGGTGTCCATTGTGAGCGGAAAACCGTACACTTTTCCGTCGTACGTAGCCTGTTGCACCGTGGCGGGCGCGTTCAGAGTTTTGATGTCCGTCGCAAACGTGGCGGAAGTGCCGTCGCGAATTTCGGCGAGCAAGCCCTGCTTTGCCATTATGCCCACTTGGTCGTGCGGTATCATGATAACGTCCGCCGCCGCTTCGGGGTCTTTCGCCACAACGCTTTGCGCGTTCCACACGCTTTGCACCACCACTTTGATATCCTCTTCCACGTCGGGGTTCGCCGCTTTGAACTCGCTCACGAGCGTTTCCATAAGAGCTTTTTCTTCCTCCGCCGCCCATATCACTACGGCATCTTTACTCACTCCGCACGCCGTTAAGCCGAGCACGGCACTCATTGCGAGTATAAGGCAAACAATAAAAGAAGCAAACTTTTTCATAATATACCTCCATAAAAAGTCAATTGATTTTTTTCACCGCTCAATCTGTTATTACTACGGATTACCTTACCCTTACGGTATGACAAACGCCCTGCACTCTCTCGGTAGCCTTGTAAAAACAGTCCACAAGCGCGTTAACCTTTCTTTCCGTGTTGGCGGGTATCAAGAGAATATTTTCGTTATACTCGCCGCACAACTTGTAAAGTGATGCGTTTACCGTAACTATGTTGCACCCCGTCAAGCCGCGAACTTGGTCGTCGCCGATAAAAATCACTTCGCACGGCAGTTTGCTCAACTCGTCCTTCACGGCTTGATTGTACATATCCACGAGCACCAACGCGAAATTATTCTTGCCGAACTTTTTCTCGGCGCACTCTACCACATAGCCGAAATCCTGAACGATTTGAAAGAACAACTCGTCGTGTATTATTCCGTCTACGGATAAAAGCGGAACAAAGTTTTCACGCGCGAGCTTGAGAAACCTGTCCTCTTCCACGCCCATGCAAATTATGGCGTCCGCCGTGTCGATTTTGGTATTCTCCAAATAAGTGCGTATAATGAGGTTGTAGCCCAGTCTTTCGAACGCGTTTCCGAACAATCTCAAAAAATCGTAACTTTCGGCTTTTTGCAAAACGGATTCGTATTTTTCGGATAGAATGATTACGTTGTTGCTTTTGCTCAATGCGAAAGACTGCGCTATTCGAGAAGGCTGAAAATTATATAAGTTTACGATTTGCAAAACCTTTTGCTTAGTGTCCGCAGTGTACCTTTCCGCGTTTTTACCGTTTATTATGTAAGAAACGGTTGCAACCGACACTCCCGCAAGCCGCGCAATATCTTTAATCGTAAGTTTTTCCATGCGCGGTTAGTTTTTCGGCTCCATATACACCAACATTTCCGCGCCCTTCGACTTGAACTTCACGTATATTCTGAATGCGCGAGTTTTCTGCGTTGCCCTGTAAACGAGAGCCCGAGAGTCGTTTGCGTCCAATTTCAAATACGTTCCCGTATTGTTGGCATTTTCGGTACTGTTTTCAAACGTGATGCGATTTCCCGCAACGTCGAGCGGAGCGGCTTGCGTTTGTTCTTCTCCGCCCAATCCAGCCGCATAAACGGTGATAACGTCGCCGGGGTTAAGTTCGAACCAATCGTTATAAAGTTGAACGGGTTTGTAATATCCGAGCGTATCGGCGTTTACGTCGTCGGTGCCGCTTATTCGCAATGTTACGATTTCCTCTTTGCCCGTCGCCGCGCGTTTTATGGACATGTAGTTGGAGGGAACGGCAACCGTGCTCTCGTCGGGAATTACGGGGTCTTTGCGTTGCGACAGCTCCGCACGCCAATCGGCGTAAAGATAGAGCGTTTCGGAAAGTTCGGGCATTTTGTCGAAATACGTAACGGTTGCGTTCACAATCGACCACCAACCGTTAAACGTATACGGCTCGCCGTTTTTATCCACCCTGTCGCTCGCGGGCACGGGAAGAGCCTCGCCCGCCGAAAGAGTGCACAAATACGCGTTATCCGTCAAGATTTCGGCGCATTCTTCCGCCGTAAGTTTGGTAGCTCCGGCGCTAACGGAGTTTTCTGCTTTCACGCCGTCAAGCATATATGTGCCGGGAACCAAGTACAATTTGCTTTGTTCCGTTGCAACCGTTGCCGACTGCGCCTCGGGCAACGCTTCGGCTTTTGCTTTCAGCGCAACCGCCGCGGCAGAGCCGCCCGTTAAAAGTATGCTTGCGAGAACCAAAGTCAGTATCTTTTTCATTTCGGTTCGCCCCCCTTATTTAACATTGTAAATTTGTATAGACATAGACGGCACTTTAGAGTCCGCTAAGCCGCTTCCGTAAAGAAGCTCCGCACCGCTCGGAAGCGAGTAGTTTGCGGCTTGCGGCGTGGCGCAAGCGTTCACATACACGAGAATTTCGCTTGTGGCGTCCTTTACCGAATAGCAAACCACATTGCCTTTTGCGGTGTGCGAAACCACTTTGCCTCTTGCAAGAGCGGGATTTTCTTTGCGAATTTTTATGAGTTCCTTGTAAACGGAGTATATCGAATTTTGGTCTGCGGTCTGCTCTTTCACTCCGTCGAGCTGAGCGTTTAGAGCGTCCCACGTCATCGTGTAGTCGTTAAAGCCGATAAGATATTTGCAGTTGTCGCCGCTTTCGTCAAACTCCTTCGACCATTTCATGGGCTGACGATACCACCTATCCTCATGCCCCGCGCTGTCGCCTGCGGGATTAGGCGTTTTCGAGCCGAACATCCCGAGCTCGTCGCCGTTGTAAATCCACGTTATGCCGGGAACGGTCAAAGACAGTCCCGCCCAAAGTTTTGCGAGTCCTTCGGACGAATTCCAAGCCTCGTCGCCGCGCACGGAGGAAAGAGGAACTCCCTCGCCCGTATCCGTTGCGTTCAATCTGTCGCGGGCGCGCTGAATATCGTGGTTAGAGGTAAACACGCCGTCGATATAATCTTTGCGGTACTGCGAGAAATTGAACTGTGCGGCGTCGTACTGGTTCAAAATTTTCGCCGCGTAATCCTGTTCGCCGCTCGCGATTTTATTCAAAGCCGACGTCGTATCGTAATACCAGTTGAAATTAAACTGCGAATCCAAGCCGCCGTAAAGTCCCGCAAGATAAGCGGGGTCGCCGTTGAAATTTTCGCCTATCAAAATCGCGTTGGGATAGGTCGCTTTGAGCTTTGCGTTGAACTCCATGAAGAAATGCGCGTTTTTATTCATATCGAACGAATAATCGGCGTCGTTTTCTTCGTCGCTGTCTTTTACTATCCAATCGGAATGGTTGGGATTTTCGTTCGCCATATAGATGTGCTTTACAGCGTCAAGACGAAAACCGTCAAGCCCGAAACTCATCCAATACAAAGCAACCTCGAGTATCGCGTCGCGCGTAGCCTGATTGTCGAAATTCAATTCGGGCATGGAAGAGCCGAAACTGGAAAAGAAATAATATCCGTTGGCGTCCTTAAACCACTGCTTCTTTGCTCTGCGCCCCTCTTGAGTGCTCTCGTCTATGCTCTTTATATATTCTTCGTTCTGCCAAGTGTAGAAATTGCGGTAATCGATTTCTTTCTTGCTGCCGTTTGGTAGCGTTACCGTTTCTTTTACGAGGTTCTGCGATTTCGTAAACCAAGGGTTTGAAAGCGAGGTATGGTTCAAAACGAAATCCATCACAACTTTCATGCCCTTTCGGTGCGCCTTGTAAAGCAACTCCCTGTAATCGTCGAGCGTGCCGAAGCGCGGGTCTACCGTAAAGTAATCCATGATATCGTAGCCGTGATAGGAATTGGAGTGCTGAAAAGGAGTAAGCCAAAGCGTATCCACGCCGAGGGCGGAAAGATAATCGAGCTTGTTTATAATGCCTCTCAAATCGCCCATTCCGTCGCCGTTGCTATCCGCAAACGAGGCAATGAATATTTGATAGCCTACGCTGTTTTCTTCCCAACCTTCCGCTACGGCTTGTTGCGCGTATACGTTGTTGTTTCCCTTATCGGATATCACGTCGTACTTGGTGATTGCCGAACCCGCGGGAATTCCCGCGTAAGGGTCATTTACGTCCGCGTCCGAAAAGCGGTCGTTGCCGTCTTGCACTTCGCTCTGACGAACGAACCAATGATAATCTCCCTTGTCGCGTTTTGCCGCCGTCAATTCCAGATACACGTCGCCGCCGTCGTTTACCCAAAAGCCCGCGCCGTTAATGCGGCTGTCTTGCGAGAATATCTGAATACCCAGCCAAGTCGCTTCGCCGTATCCTATTTCAAGCCCCTTGTTTTCGCAAGATACGCTGTCCCAGCCGCCGTCGTTATACGTTGCCGTAAGGTCGATATCGTAAACCGCGCCCGACTCGTCTATCTTCATCGGATAAAACGCCCTGCCCTCGCTGTTGGTAGGCACGTATTCCCACACCCAAAGCCCCCAATCGCCGTAAACGTCGGAAGATATCGGGGCGGAATAATCGGGTGCCGCCGCACTGTTGGTTTTGCCGTGTTCCTTCTCGGAGTGAGCCCCTCTCAAATAGTGAATGTATAGGTGGTTCTCTTCACCCCAAGTAAGATTTTGCTCGTATTTCAATGCCGCTTCTTCGGTAACGGTATAATTGCCGCCCGAATTGTCGCCCGTACCGGGCTTTTTATCGCCGCCGTTTACCGTACATCCGGTGAAAACGCCGCCGAACAGCATTACAACAGCCACTATAACGCAAAGCAAGTTTCTCTTTCTCATAATTCCCTCCAAATTCGATTAACCGTTTAATCCGCAAAATTATTCCGCGCCGAAGACTCCGAAACAAGTCGAAGTCCTCGGTACGGAAACTTGTAGTATGATTTACGCTCAGAGCGTAGGATTGTCAGTGGCAGCTCCCGCATCGGGATTTGTTGCCGAATAGCTTACGGTTAAAGTTTTGGTGGCGGGATTAAGCGTTATAGTATACCAGCCCGCTTCGGTGGGAGCATAATTGCTGCTACTAACGGTAACGCAATCGTTTGCGGCGTTAAGCGTAGTAATAGTGTCTTTGTTATAATAATCTACCTGGTCCGTATAAGTGCCGTCTCCATTTTCGGCGCATGACCAAAACATAAACGTGCCGCTGTTTTTAAGCTCGATTGTAATCGTATACTCGCCGGAAGACTCGGAACTTTCTTTTAACTCATACGCTTCAGCCGTTCCCACGTTCCAACCGTTTTCAACCGTTAAAGCGTCGCCCTTAATGAAATAATGGAGAACTGCGGGCTCCGTTTCGGTCTTGTCGGTAGCCTCGAAGGTATAGCTTAAAATGTTGTTTTTGCCGCCGTCGGGGTCAAGCGTGAAAGTATACTTACCCGATAAACCTACGCAGATATTAGTCTTCCCGTCAACCCATGTGAGTTTGTATGCAGTATCGACGGTAGCGGTACCATTCTTGCCTATCAAATCGCGAGGTACTGCAGACTCGGCGTACTCGATATTGTATTTCATTCCCACCGCCAAAACTTTGAATTCGGTGTATCTTGTCATTTCCACTGTCAGCGTAATCGTTCCGTCGGGATTGTTTGTAAATACATATTCGCCTGCCGCGTCAACCGTGTCAGCTACCTGCCAGCTGTTCATACTGCCGAACAGATAATAAATTGTTTCGGTTTCGGGGTCTTCGATTTCCTCGTCGCAAACGCCCGAAACTACGGCTTTTTCACCTGTCAGGTCGAGGGTAATCGTGTACATTCCGTGCTTTTCAACTGCAATGTTGCCGCTTTTATTGCTCAACACTTTATCGTCCGTATTTATGTTATCGCCGTTGAACGCATGCTTCCACCATACGTTTTCGTCGTTGTCGTCCACGCAGATATTGCCTACGGGCGCAACCTGGAAATTACCGAGTTTGGGCAATTCAAAACTTTCGGTCTTGTAAATGCCTTCCGTTTGGGTCGGCATGAAATATGCAAAGTTTCCGCCGAAAGCTCCCGCCTTACTCCAAGCCGAATCCATTCCGCCGATTATATAGTACGCGTCGGCAACGGTAACTTGGCAGGTTGCCGTAACTTCGGTACCCGTAACCGTGGCGGTTACGGTTGCCGTGCCGGGCTTGAGAGCCTCCACAGCACCCGTTTCTTCTCCTACCTGAACTACGGTATCGTCGGAAGACGTCCAAGCAACTGTACCGCTGCCGTTTAACGTAGCCGTAAGAGTATCCTCGGTATTTGCTATACTAAGCGCAAGCTCGGTTTTGTTAAGCGTAATCTCCGTAGCCGCCGCCTTTACGTATTTGCAAACGTCGCATTCGTCATCGTCGCCCCAAACGTGAGCGGCAAAATCTTTCTTATAGTCTTTGTCGCCTTCTTTGAGGTCGTCGCAAGTAGCAACGTGCCAGTGACCGCTTGCGTCTTTCGACCAATCGGTCGAGTACGTGTGAGTGTGCGTGTTTTCGTCGCCGCAAGCCGCGAGCAAACCGCAGCACATTGCCAATACGGCAACAAGAACAACTGTCGTAAGTAGGTTTGATTTCTTCATACTGTTTTCCCTTCCTTAAAAAATTTTTTATGTTAAAAGAAAAAATTAAGTTTTTTAATTCTTTCTCAAACACCGATTTTCAGCCCGACTTGCACGCAGACAGTTAGTTAACTGTTTAACCTAAAACATATAAAACAAACCGTTGTTCTCATCATCTCCAAAAATTATACGATTTGGAGAAAGTATTTTTTGCAAGAAAGCACACGATTTCAACAGTATTTTAGGATATTTGTATTATATCACACAAAAATTCGGTTGTCAACCCCCTTTTTGCAAAAAGTATAGATTTTGGTGATTTTTTTTATTTGCTCGCTTTTTCCGCTGCGCTATAATAGAATTAAATTCAAATTCACATATAGAAAGGAGAAATGAAAATGAGCAACTATGCCTACGGGCGCGTATCCGCCAAAGACCAAAAGTTAGAACGCCAACTCGACGCTTTTATGCGTTGCGGCGTCACCTTCAACAAAATTTACTGCGATAAAAAAAGCGGCAAAGACTTCGAGCGCGAGCAATACAAAAAAATGCTCAAAAAAATAAAGACGGGCGATTTGCTCGTCATTAAATCCATAGACAGATTAGGGCGCAACTACGACTCTATTATAATAGAATGGAAGCATATTACCCAAGACGTCGGCGCGGATATTCTTGTACTCGACATGCCCCTTCTCGATACTCGCACTTATAAAAATCTAATCGGACGATTGATTGCCGACATTGTGTTACAGCTCCTCTCTTTCGTTGCCGAAAACGAACGGGAAAACATCCGCACCCGCCAAGCCGAAGGCATTGCAATCGCCAAACAAAAAGGCGTTCGTTTCGGACGCCCCCGCGTAGCTATCCCTTCCAACTTTTCGGAAGTTGCCGCCGCCTACCTTTCTCACACCATATCTTACGCCGAAGCCTTACGCCTTACCAACCTCCGCCCCACTACTTTTTATCGGTATGTAAAAGGCTATTATGATTAACAGTTAATTATGATTTTCGTCATTTTGAGATAACGTAAGAAAATGCAACTAACATTTTAATAGCCAATCGGCAATATCTATTACTCTGATTCCTTCGTGCAAATACTCCTCATGCCGCGTTCTCGTCAGTATCATTTTAGGGTATGCGTCCTTTATGGCAAGCAACGGAGATAATTCTCTCTCAAACGTCGCTTGTTCGCTTATACTGTCACTGACTTGTATATAAATCTTTTCGTTTCGTTTTATGGCAACAAAATCAATTTCTTTTTTATACAAAACACCGACATACACTTCATACCCGCGTCGCAACAATTCGATTGCCACAATATTTTCAAGCACCCGTCCGTAGTCAAGATTTTTCGTGCCGAGCTTTGCATAACGGAAAGTATGATCGCTTAAATAAAATTTATCGTTTGTATTCAAGTATTTTTTGCCGCGTATATCGTATCTGCGTATTTTGTAAAATGCAAATGCGTTACATAAGTATTGCATATAGCTACTGACCGTTTTATGGTTCGTCTTATCTTTATTGCCAGTGAGTGTTTCCGCAATATTTCTTGCGGAAGTCAGGTTCGATATATTATCCATTAAAAAATCGACCAACCTATCCATAAGTTGTGGATTTTTGATTTTGTATTTTTGGCGAATATCACGCACAATCAACGTATTAAAGATGTCTGCAATGTAATCGTATTTAGTTTCCAAATCGTTATAAAGATACGAGCCGGACATTCCCCCCTCTTTCAAATAGTTTTCAAAGGCGTTAAATATATCGCCATACCCAAAATACTCTTGATACTCCTTAAATGAAAACGGATATACTTTGATTTCAAAAGTTCTACCCGTAAACAGCGTCGCAAGATCCGAGCTTAATAAGAATGCGTTTGAACCCGTCAAAAAAATATCGTACTTTTCCGATGCGTGCAAACTGTTTATCGTGAGTTCGAATTTCGGGCATAATTGCACCTCGTCAATCAATACAAAATTGCACTTATCTTTTTGATAAGCGTTTTCTATATATTCATTTAATTTATGATAATCTTTCAAATTTTCAAACGACGTCAAGTTAAAATTGATATGAATGACATTTGAATCGTGCCGTTCGACAATTAAATAATCTTTTAAGGCTTCCAACAGCTTCGACTTTCCGCTACGGCGCACCCCCGTAATGACTTTTATATCCGGCGTTCCTATAACGCTCTTGATTTTGTCTAAATATAATGTACGCTCGATCAGTTTCATATAATTTTTCCTCCGCATTTATTATAGCACATTCATTTCCCAAAATCAACTTTTTTTCAGTTTTGGGAAACAGAAAGAACTGACTTTTTATAACAAAAGCGTATCGAAAAAAAATAACATCTAATCTACCATCAATTTATTTTGTGCTAATGCATTTCAATGTCTTTTTTGAACTCTAATGCAATATACTTTTTTCGTGCTTTTAAGATTTCTCTATTGATAATTTCCTTTTCTTCAAAGTATTCAACAACTAATTGCAGATGCAAATACTTTTTCTGCTAACGATTACATTTTATAACAATTTATGTATTTCAAAATAAAAGGCATTATTGCATCAATAAACGAAAATGACGAAAATATACATTTTGCGGAATTACCTACTTTCAAACACTCTCCTATCTAATTTATGAAAAGAAATAGCAAGAGATGAGATTATATCTCGGCTTTATATCTATTAAGTAACTAATTTTTTCGACTATATCTTTTCTGCCAATTTTATCAATCATACCGTTTACCTCTATTTTCAATATTGCACCTTAAAATAATCAAGGTACATTTTGAATTTGTCTTGCGCCATTAGGCAGGTGTCGCGTAGATACCCTCTTTCGTCTTTCCACTCTTTCAATCCGCGGTAGTAGAACATTTTTAATTCCTCGTCGATAATAAACGGAACAATATTGTGTTTCAAGCATTCCTTAAATAACAATAGTCTGCCGATCCTACCGTTACCGTCTTGAAAAGGGTGTATACATTCAAATTTGCAATGAAAGTCCAAAAGGTCGTCAAATGACTTTTCATTACTTTCATTGTATTCAGTCAGCAGCTCTCTCATTTTTTCCGAAACTTCTTCGGGTCGTGCCGTGTACATATCGCCAACGGTATTCGGCAACTTTTTATAATTCCCTACCGCAAACCAATCCTGCCGTGCATCCGTAGTTCCGTTCTTTAATGTGCGGTGCAGTTCTTTTATAAATGCTTCCGTTATCGTTTTCTTTGCATGCTCGATGATCATATCAATACACTTAAAGTGATTTGCCGTTTCCACGATGTCGTCAACCTTTACCGCACCGCCTTCTATTCCGATTGTGTTCGTTTCAAAAATATATCGCGTTTGGTCGTGCGTAAGCCGACTGCCCTCTATATGATTGGAATTATAAGTCAAGTCGATTTGCACTTTATGATAAATTCCGCCCGAAAGTTTGGCGCGTCTTTCCGCAGTAAGCACTTCTAAAAGTGTAGTCGGTAATTCTATTTTCTTATTTGCTCTATCCGGTTTTTGCGCGTCGTCAGGAATATTCCATGTTTTACCCGTCAAGAACGCACCTTCCACTTTTCCCATAGCGCAATAGTTCCTTACGCTACGTTCGGACATATTCCATTTTTTCGCTGTTTGCGCTACCGATAAGAATTTCATTTTTTATTCCTCGATTGTAAGTATATCATATTATCGGCAAAAAAGCAATCAATAAAATAAAAAATTCATCAATTTTGCCGATAGCGGCAAATCGTTGTTCTAATTCGTTCTGAAACGCTCTAAACCTGTATTATTGCAAACATTTGCAAAAAAACGCAAATAAAAAACGTCTGTAAATTTTTTAGACTTGTATCAACAGCCTTGAAATGCCCTACCTTTTCGACGTTTGCAATTGTTTGCAAATGTATGCAATTAGGGTAGAATTAGAGCGTTTTAGGCAGTTTTAGAGAGTAGATGGACAAGGACGAACCCTACCTATAAAACAGTCTTATTTTTTACCCCGAAAAGTCTGCAATTCGTATGCAGTTGTACCTTGACTACTTCCTTAAAATTTGACAATACCTATATTTAGTAGTTAAATATAAGAAAAACCACCATATTTGGTGGTTTTCTTTGGAGCCCCCGGCCGGATTTGAACCGGCGACCTACGCATTACGAATGCGTCGCTCTACCAACTGAGCCACAGAGGCATGCGGTTGCGCGAGTTACGCAACCGAGCTTTTTTATTTTACTATAATCCGGCGAAAAACGCAAGGGATTTCGCACTGTTTCGCAAACGAATTTTCAAAAGGATTCAGCTGAGCATGCGAACGGGCAGGATAAGATACATAAATTCTTCGAGCGAGCCTGCCGGAACAACCACGCAGGGGCTTACCGAGTTTATAAATTTGATAACTATGTTGTCGCAATCTATATAACGAAGCAGTTCGGTGAAATAGCGGGCGTTGAACGCAATGGCTATATCCATGCCGTTGAGCTTTACGGGTATCTTCTCGGTTATGTTGCCTATGTCGCTGTTACTGCTGAGTTGCATCACGCCGTCTTTCACGTCGAAACGCACGAGGTTGTTTTTGTCCGAACGGGCAAGCAGTATGGCGCGTTCGAGACCCGACTCGAACTGGTCTTTGGGCACGGTTACCGAGCTTTCGAAAGAGCCGGGGATAATCTGCTTGTAGTTTATAAAGTCGCCGTCCAACAAGCGAGTGGTGATACGGGTGTGTCCGAGGTCTACGAGCATGTAGTTGCGCTGAATTCGCACCTCTACGAGGTCGTCGCTGTCCTCGAGCAGTTTGGAAATTTCCACAAGGCAACGGGCGGGCACAACCGCGCTCATCATAGCCGTGGTCTTTTCAACCGCCTTAACGCACTTAGCGAGCCTGTAGCCGTCGAGCGCAACGCCCGTTACCGCGTCTTCCCCTATCTCGAGCAAAACGCCTTTGAGCATGGGGCGAGCGTCGTCCGCGCTTACAGAGAACGCAATCTTGTTTACGAGGTCCTTAAAATCCTTTTTGGTAACGGAGAACGACTGCGCTTCGCCGAGCTCTTTTATCTGCGGATATTCGAGCGGGTTCATGCACTGGAGCATGCCCTCGCTGTCGGTATACTTTATTTTCAAGCGGTTGGCTTCGTCAAGACTTAGCTCTATGCGGTCGAAAGTGAGTTTTTTCACGAACTCGGAGAAAAATCTTCCCGGCACAACCGTTTCGCCCTCTATGAGAACGTCCGCCACAATGCACTTTTCTATGGCAAGCTCGAGGTCGGTAGCAGTAAGAGTAAGGCTGCCGTCGGCGGCTTTGAGCTTGATACCCTCGAGTATCACGTTGGTAGTGCGCACCGACGCGGCTTTATAAACCTTGCTCACAGCATCCGACAAATCCGCTCCGTTACATATTATCTTCATATTATTTTCTCCGCAAACGTATTTCTTAACTATTATAGCCCAAACGCACCCTTTTCGTCAATTGTTTTGGGCAGATATGTTTACCGCTTTCGCCCCGTTCGGCGACGCGCCTTTTTGTGCTTTTTCACGCTCGAGATAATGGAATACCGCTTCATTCGCGCGTGCAAAACCGCATAACGCAATGCCGCGAACGCGCCGAACAGCACAAACGCCGTAGCCGCGCAAGCCGCCGCAAATATCCCCGCCGCCGTAAGCGTGTTTATTATCCCCGCCGCCGTAAGCGCCGCCGCTAAAAAACACGCCGCAAACACGGCGAGCGCGGCGGACGCGAACGCCGTTCTGCGGAAAAACAGGCACACCGAGTCGTATATTTCGGGATACGAGCCGTATTTGTGCTTGTAGTATTCCGCATGCACGTTGTATTCCTTTATGAGTTTGCCGTCGAAATACAGCGACACGTATCTTTCTCCGCGCAGTTTCACGTCGTTTATGTTCACGCTGTGACCGTCGGCGACTGCGTACACGTAGGTTTTGCCGCTCTTCAGAACACGCACTCCCTCGAATTTAACGTGCACTCCGCCGTCGAACGTCGCCGAAGAAGCCGTTTTCCGCTCGTCCATTCGCACGCAACATATTTTCCCGTCTGCGTCAAACCACCAATCAAGCATTCCGCAACTTAGTCCCCGCGCGTTTTTTGGGAAGCGGAGCAACCCGCTCGAGTTCGCACTCATATTTTATAAATTCTTCGTTTGTTGCCATTTTCAGCCCTCCGAGCAGACGCCTTTTAACTATTATATCAAACCGCACAGTCAGTGTCAATAGTTAAAAATCCGTTTGACCGAATGAAAAAAGCGTTGTATAATATAATCATGAACGACAACACCGTAATCGAAGATAACATAATAACAAGCCGAGCGGACAAAGCCGCGGAAATGAAAAAGAGCGGCAAATACAATTGCGCTCAAGCAGTGGCGTGCGCCTTCGCCGACTGCATAGACGCCGACGAAGAAACGATAAAGAACATGACTCAGGCGTTCGGCGTGGGCATGGGCACGCTCGAGGCAACCTGCGGCGCACTCATAGGCGCGGGCGTGGTGCTCGGCATGGCTAACAAAGACCGCGTAAAAACGGTGCAAGACGTGCGAGCGGTTATGAATTCGTTTATTGAGCGCAACGGCACGGTAACTTGCAAAGAGCTCAAAGGAGTGGGCACGGGCAAGGTAGTTCGCGAGTGCGTAGACTGCGTGCGCGACGCCGCCGAATTTTTGGAAGCCGCGCTCAAAAACTCTTAACGCAAATTTTGAGCTTTGAGCCGAGCTCGGCAAAGCTCGCCCTTTCCACCTGCGGCGAAGATTTCAAAAACTCTTTTTCCGCCGCGCTGTAACGCCCGTCGGACACAATGCAATCGCATTCCGACAAGTTGAAAGTATATCCCCAGCCGCGCCTGTAAACGGCTTTCACGAGCTCCACGCGGGCGTCGGCGTTTTTGGGGTTGACCGTTTCGGATATGTAAATCTTTTTCCGACCGCTCGAGTCGGGATATTTTTTGCGTAGGTTTTTCAACGCCTTGTTCACCACAGAGCGCAAATGCGCCGCCGCAATGGTGCGCCTGTTCACAACGCAGTCGCCCGCGTTTTGCAACAACTCGGGCAAAGTAACGCCGTATTTGCGGCAAATTTCTTTCACCGTGAGCATGGTCATCTCGGCGTCGTCGCAACTCTTGTGCTCGCTAAGCCCCGCCACGTTAACGCCCAAATCCTCCATAATCCCCGAGAGCGAACGTATGCGGTGCTCTTCGTCCGATTCGGCGTAAATCTTTTGAGTATCGAACGCCTGTAATTTGAGCCGCTTTTTGTTGTATCGGGCGCACGCCGTATCTATGTAGCCGAGGTCCGCCGCCACGCTGTGCCCCAAAAGCACCCGCGAGGGCGCGGTAAGCAAACCGGACAACTCCCCGTAAATCTCCGAGAACGCCGGCGCGGCGAAAAACTCCGCTTCGGAATAAGCAAGATTTATATCCGGCACGGAGTTTGCTCGGCTTAACTTGAATTTGCACTCGGGATTTACGAGTATATCCCGCTTTTCCTTAATACCGAAATCTTCGGCGGTAATCACATAACCGAAAGAGCACATATTGTGCCCGTCGGCGCACTCGATATCGAAGAACAAATACTCTTCCATACCTCGATTATACCACAATTCTCTCGGCTAATCAAATATATTCTTGCTCGCAATAGCGTAAAACCGTAAAACTTTGCGGCGGCAGAGTTAAGGGCAGTGCGCCCGATATTTCATTTTCCGTAGCGCAGGGACGCAAAGCAACTTCGTTCGGACAAGAAAAATCGTTGTACTCGCGAAGGTAGCCGCTCATTTCCCAACGCTCGGTCATGCGCACCCTCGACCCGTAAAACGCCGTTTCGTAAGACTGCGCTCGCTCCGACTTGTTGAGCAAAAACAGCGTGTACGTTCCGTTGTGGAAACAGCATGCTCCGTATACCTCGCCCGTTTCCCCGTATTCCGTTTCCACCCTGTCGGAGGGCACGCAAATTCGCAACGCGTTGCCTTTGGCGTAACGTATCGCCGCCATGTACGGATAGCATATTGTTTGCTTGCACACCTCGTCTTTGTTTGTCATAATAGGCGCAATTACGTTTACGAGCTGTGCCATATTGCCGACTTTCTTGTTTCCGTTGGCTGTAGAAACCTCTTTTACCTCAAGCGGTTTCGTAATCTTGCCTACGATAACGACGTTACTGCTATTGTTCATATTTGTTCTCCCTATGAGTTTATTTTCGCATAGGGGCTTTTCTCAAATGAAAAAAGCCCATTGGTAATTGTCGTTACCAATGAGCTTTGAATATTCCCTAATAAAAAGAAAATTCCGTGTCGTCTTGTACCCAACACGGAATTTAACTTGTTGACACCCGTCGTTACTGACGTTATTACGGTGTTGGCGGAGAAGGCGGGATTTGAACCCGCGCACAATCGCGGTGCTCTTACCCACTATCTCTAATTGATAAATCTACTTTGTTACTCAATAAATGCAGGCTCATTGATAACGTAAGTATAATAACACAAAAAAAACGCATTGTCAATAGTTTTGTTTTGGAATTTTTGAGCAACTAATAAACTATCTTTCGCGCCTCGCTAATCAAATACTCATCTGAAATGTCACTATATGTATCGGCAAGCCCGCCCAAAGAGTGTCCGACAAAAAGGTTTCGCGCAATATCACTTACCCCACATTCTTGACAGCGGGTATAAAATGTTGTGCGCATATCGTACAACTTATGCTCCGGCAAAACCAATTTGAATTTATCACGCAATCGGTTTACGTGATGAAATTTGAAATTGCGCAACTCATCATTACTCATATCAGCAAGATACGGCGCGAGCATAGGTGTTATAGGAATTTTCTTTTTGTGTTCTTTTCCGTCTTTTTGTTTGCTGTTCTTGGCAACTATAAATGCACCGTCAAACTCTACCGTTTTGTATTCGTTCGGTCTCAACCCGGTGTACAGTATAACCGCAAACATTTTTTGATACCGAGTGCCACTTGTCGCCGCAAGCAACCGGCACTCCTCGTCTTTGGTCAATGCCCTACCGTGCTGCTGTTCATACTCGGAAATGTATATCATATCGCAAGGATTATCACCGACAAGTTTATGCTTTATCGCCGCCTTAAATATAACGTTCAACAGTGATAAAATCTCATGTGCTGTCTTCGGTTTTTCCGACAAATTATCTATCAGCCGTTGACAATGTTGCGGCGTTATTCTATCAATCTGCAGCGTTCCGAATGCCGGCGCAATATGTCTATTGTAGCGGCGCAAATCTCTGACCTTTGTTTCCGGCGAAACTTTGCGCCAACGAAATTTATCAAAGTAGTATCGAGCAAAATCCTCAAAAATTGTCCGCTCGCTATCTTGCGATTGTGGCTGCAAATTGCTTAAAATACCAACAACCAAATCCAACTTGTCCGAAATGTTTTTGAGCATTTCCATTATCGTCATAATGCAATCTCCTTTGTGCTGTTGCCCCTTAAAAAAGAGAACTTTCATTATAACAAAAAGTCAAAAAAATTTCAAGATTTGCAATGAAAAGAGAGTACACATGTGGTGTACCCTCTCTGAAAATGCTCTTATTTCGTCGTAAAATCGCGCCTACGCGAGCTTATCGGCACCAACGACTACTTACTCAATGGCATTTACCCTTGCTTTATGAGCATATTTTTACGGGTTATCGGAGCCGCTTTCCGCCTCATCAACGGCGGGAACGTCCTCGTTCGGTACCGTATCCGGAAATACGGTATCAAGGTCAATTTGTCCCGAAAACATGCTCTCTACCTCGTCCGCAGTGACTACGTGCAGCATAGCTCGCTGCGCCGAACTGCCCATAAAAAACGCTGTCCCCTTGGGCTTATTTGTGCGTTGGATTTCCTCGATTTCAGCTACGGTTAAATTGCGCGACGCGAAAATATCTTGCAAAACTTCGATGTCTTTACCTTGCAAAGTCATGATAAAACTGTACTGCGTGTTGTTGATTATCGCCGAGGTTTTTTGTATGATTTCCATGTTCCCCACTATGTCGGCAAGATTTTGAGTAAGGAAAATCATGCTGCCGCTGTACTTACGAATACGCTTGTACCATTGATAAATGAAGTCAAGCGCGCACGGATTATTTGCGTCGATATACATGTATCCCTCATCGATAACGACTATGGGGCGCAACCGTTCGGAGCGGTCGAGCGTCGCATTTTTCTCGCGCAAATTTATGATTTGCTGCTCCAAAAAGCGCAACACGGTAAGCATTTGACCGTTGCTCGTAACCTTATTTTTCGCCTCAAATAATGACTGAAAATTGAACACCGTAAACTTGTCGGCAGCGTCAAGCGTACTCGCCCCGTTCCAAAGATTGGCGAAACGTCCACCCGACGCGAACTTAGCGAGATAGACTTCGGCGCGCTGCAAATTGCCGAACCGAACTCCGGATTTTTCTTTTGTGAGTTCACTCTTAACAAGCTCGTAGAGGTCATCAAATATCGGATACTGCTCGGGCTTGAAATATAAACAATCGGTGTCTTGAGTTATGCCCTTTTGCTTATAGCACTTGACTATCAGATTGTTGATTTCTTCGAGCGTATCCGGATTTATGCCGGGCAACGTCACCGCAAAAAAGTTTTCAAGATACTGCAAGTGCGCCGAAAACGTTGCTTGCGGCGGTGCCGGCTCTCCGTCATCGGTAAGCGTTTGGTAAATGTGGAACGGATTTATTCTTCCGGTCGTAGCCGAGCCGACGTCTATGAACGTGCCGCCTACGTTACGGCACAAATGCTTGTACTCGTTTTCGGGGTCGAGTACATAAATAACGGCATTCTCCGAGTAGAGCTGCGACAATAAGCTCTTTGCAAAATAACTTTTGCCGCTGCCACTCGTGCCGGCAATAAACATATTCGCGTTTACGAACTCGCCGCCGCTGTACTCCCACTTGAACGGGTCGAAAATGAACGGATAGCCGTTACTTTCCCCAAGCGTCATACCTTGCGGCTCGATTATCGAAGTGAACACGAACGGAAAGACTGCAGCAAGGCTTTCGCTGTTTATGCCGCGCATAAAGTTCTTGAGCGACTCGCGCGCGGTAATACTCCCCGAAATAAATCCGTCAAGCTGCCGCGCGCGGAGCATGGACACCTTAAAGCCTGACGTGATTATGCGCTGTCGAACACGCTTTCTAAACGCAGCATTGCTCTCCCCGGTATTGTTGTAACCGGTAATCGTCAACGTGCAATCAAATAGCCCCTCGTTCTCGTTCTGCAGACTCTGCAGCAAAGCGCCCATTGTCGAAAGGTGAGTGTCTTGAGCTATCATCTCCGACGCCTTGTTGCCGCTTGCTCTCGTGCCTATCTCAACAATGGTGCGGTCAATGCGCTTGACTGCTTTCTCACGGTCAACCGGGCGTATGTTCATCACAACTCGCGTGTTGTCGATATTGAAAATATCTGCACCCCATGCGTTACCGACAGACAACGGATAATCCGAAATCGCGTAGGTAAACGCATACTTTCCGTCGGTCGTGTAGTCTGCCAAACGGAAACGAATATCGTGCGGACGAATGTACTCAAGATATTTCTCGGGTGGTACCGTGTCAATGTCGCGCTCGTCAAAATCTCTCGTATAGCAATACTTGAAAAATACTGCGGCTTGCTTGCCGTCGAGCTGCGACGTCTTCAACCCGCAAGTGCCGAGCGCATGCTGCGCAGTATCGAGCAAAGCGCCGAGCGTCTGAACGTTGGCAGAGAAAAACACAAGATAATAATACGGGCGATATTGCTTTTGCACGTTATTTATCTCATCAAGCTGCTTAAGCCGAGAGCGCAGCACGAGGCGCTTTGCCTTGTCCTCGGAAGTCTTCTCGGCAACGCGGAGCTTGGCGAACGTCAAAGCCGAAATATCGTCAAAGTTTATTGGACGGTCAACCTTGACGATTTGAGCGCTCTCACCGAGCGATAAGGAATTGAACACCGCCGAGAACGCGGTTATTGCCTCGTTTTGCTGCCACTCCGATTTGAGAGCGAACTCGATACTGTCAACCTCGAGAACGCCGCCGACATACTCGCCGTAATCAAGCAAGCCGTCCTCACGGATTGTAAACTCCGGCAAAAGCGCCGAAATGTTCTTTGACGCCGAACGCGCGCCGTCATGGAAGTATTTACGGGAAAATATGTACTTGACGATATGCCCGAGTTCGGAGTAAGCTCTCCCACCGTCGCCGTCGGGAACAAACAACAAGGCGCACACCGGAACGTAACAAAGCAAGATATACCACTTACCGGGTATGTTCGACATGGCGAGCACCAACGCAAGCACGAGTAACAAGAACATGAGAATGAAATCGAGCAACGTAAACGTCTTCCATATCGTCGAGTTCATCTTAGACTTTTTGGGTATTAAACGCATAATCGAAATTTCCTTTTGAACGAATTTTAAGAACACAAAAAAGTGTGGGGGGGGTAAACAGCCGCGCGCGCCGCCGATATGTACAGCTTAAGAGCAACTACAGCTCGGTTTTTTACGGCTACGCCGTATTAAGAACACAAGGAAGAACGTGGAACGCGCACACTTGTTTCTATCGACACGTTACAAGTTTAGTATTTGTATACATACTCCCTTTTTGTGTTATTCCCTCGTTATATAATTTATTTTATATATGGGTGACAAAAATGAGCATACGTGGTGACAAAAATGAGCATACGTAGGTAAAAAAATTATAGTCGCAGCCGCTCAAGCGGTTTTCGACAATTTTCCCAACGTTTTCCGACGATTTTTTGCGGCTCATCAGAGGTGGTGTCAAAAATGAGCACACCTCGATTTCGCCCGCAATCGGCGCTCTCCGCCTCGTCATGGAAAATCAAAGGACTGTCCGAACAACTCGGCTCCGAGTCGTTGCGGCACATTTCTGCCCGTTTCTCGGCGATTTCGGCAGCCGCCGTCAAATAAATCCGTCTGCGGCGTATTTCTCGGGTATCTCCCCTATACTCCATTTCGACGCGCACAGCGTCCGCGTCTTGCAGTTCTTTTATCCAACGTCGCACGGTAGGTTCCGACGCATTGAGCAGTTCTGCAAAAAACGCCGCCGATTGCGAACAGAAACCGTCCGTCGGCGTCGCCGCGGATATTTCCGCATATAGAATTTTGGCTTGAACCGATAACGTCGTATTGCACAAAATATGAGACGGTATTACGGCATAGAGAGCTTGCGTTTTATGTAAGTCGAGTAACGGCGCAAGCGGACTTATTCGTATAAGTCGCCGCGCAATCTCACGCGTACTCCCTACGTATTCATAACGTATGGATATAAATTTCTCCGCCTCAAGCTCGCGCAGCAATCGAACGACAGTGCGCTCCGAAATATCGAGTACACGCATTAAATAATCATTCGACGCATAAGCCTCGCCGTCCGATTGGGCAAGCGACGTCAATGCTGCATAAAGCAACACGGCTCGCGGTGTGAGCTTTGCATTGTATCTGACCGCTGCGGGTAAGATAGCGAAAAAATTAGCGGTATCGTACATGTTTACTCCTTGCTCTTTTTATTTTTAACGTGCTTAACGGCATATGGGCTTACGCCGAAAGCGGCGGCAATGTCGCCCGCGCGTTGTTTCGCATGGTTCTCTTTATCTAATTGCGTACCGTATTCCATGCTTGCTTTGCTCCTTACGGATTGCCCGAGCTTATGAACTCCGCCCAAAAGCCCTTTGTCTAAACCTGTTTTTTGTGCGCCGATACTGCCCGACAACTTATTGCCGAATTTACCCATGCCGGAGCCGATTGAGCCGCCGAGAGTATTTTCTCCCGTCACGTGGTCTTTACCTATCCACCCCGCACTACTTCCAAAACCTTTGAGAGCGCGTTGAGTTGCAGCAACTCCGCTTGCAAAACGGCTACTTCGATACGCTTGTCCGCCAATAATTGAACCTGCCGCATTTACCGTTCCGCCACCTAAGGCGCCGAGCGCGTTTGCACTGCCCTTGAGCAATCCGCCCATTCGTTGCCCGTTTGCATTACGGTATCCGAAAGCAAGACGTCCCGCTGCCTTGGCTCCGCCCCATGCCGTCATAGCTCCGCCCATAAGCGTACGTGCGCTCTGCGCCATTTCGCGGCTCTCCTCTGCGCTCGTACCGAGCAATCGGGCAAATAGCAACTGCCCGCCGCTTATAGTGAGTGCGCCGCCGCATATCAGAACGAGTCGCAAAATCGAATTTGCAAAGCTGTTCTCGCTCGTTCCGAGAGAAACTCCCCACAAACTCGGCGCTACGATAGTGAATACGTTTACAGCTAAGACCGTGCCGAACGCGAGAAACACCTTGCTAATTACGGTTTCACGCCATAGCTTAAACTTGGCTCCGTCGTCAAGCGGTATAGTTGCGGCAATACCCGGCAGTGCGATAAACAGTAGCACAATATCGAAAAGCCGCTTTACGAGTCCGAACGTCGCGCTGATGAGTGCTATCATCAGAACGACGGCGCAAATATATGCAACCAAAAAGTTAAAAGCCTCCGGGTCTACAAGTCCGTCGTTTTTCCAACCGTAAGGTAACGGAACTACCATCCACTTGTCATCACCCAAAATATGCTCTACGTCTTCGTCCCAAAAATTGTCCCGCAAATCGTTTTTTGAATAGTAAACGTCACCGTCGGTATCTCCGTTCATCGCACCGAAAATATCTTTAGGACGCCAACCGTTGTATGTTCGTAAAGGCGTCAGCTTTTCCAAATTCTTTTCGGTAATTTTCCACGTCTTATTGCCGTTCTCATCTTCAATTTCCGTATATGTATCTTCGGGACGCAATCTATTTCCTTTGTCATCAAGAAAAATTATACGTCCGGTGCCGTCGTCATACCGCTTCGGCAGAAGCTGTCCGCTTGTAGGGTCTTCAACCTCAAAACGGTATAAATACGAAACAAATGTGTAATTTCCATCTTCATCTCGCTCGTTAAGTCCTTGAACGTCGTTTACGTCATACAAAAAGCCGTCGCCTACGGAGATATTTATTATCTCATGCGACATAAACGTTTGCTCTCCGTGATTTATACCTTTGTCTATCGCACTAAGCAAACCGTCGGCACAAGCTACGCCGACAATCAGCAACATTGCCATAAACAGCGATACCAACAACGTACTCATTGACTGTCCGAGCGTGCGCACGTGACTTTTGGTTTCTCCGCTGCGCGCATTTATAGCGTTCTTTACAACGGCAACAACGGTACAAACGGCGCAAATACCGATTGACGCAATGAAAATTACCCAAAACGCCCACTGCACCCCGTTAAGGTTCAGAAAGTACGAGCTTAAAGTCTGCTCGCCGTTTTCGGTAGTTACGCTGTCGAGTCCCGCTACACTTCGGAATACGACAAAAATGCTGTCTATAAAACCGAGTAGCCAAATAAGCCCTTGCATTAAAATTTCTTTCAGCCAAATAAGCATAATTTTACTCCTTGACAATTTTTTTACGTAATGATAAAATATATAAAAACACAAAAAGGAAGAATTTGTATGAAAAAGAAGAGTTTAGGGTTTTCATCTTTTGTTTTAATACTCTCACTGTTATTATCCGTTTTTGCCTTTGCCGCATGTACGGACGATTACTCCGATAGTAATGAGAATAACGAAAACAATGGTAGTAGCGGTAGAGTTTTAACCGAAATCGAAGACCGAATTATCGGCGAATATAAGCACTATGACAGTAGCAAAAATTTAAGTTACTCATTTCACCTTGACGGTACATATACAGGCAACAATTCAACCGGTATATTCAAACAAGGCAACGACGGCATTGACAGCATTTTCGGTCATTATTACGAAATTGTTCTTGATAGTAATACAATTTTGAGATATTACGACTTTAATAGTAATTCGCTTTATGTAGGGCGCACTGCAACTTATACCAGAATAAGCACCACAAGAGTATTACATAGCTCCGAAAGAATTATTGTAGGTTCATGGAAAAGCGCAAATTCGTCTAAAACCTATAAATTTAATTCGGACGGAACTTTTTTGCACGTAGGAAATTCGGGAAATGCTTACACAGACACATTTTTTTTGATAGACGAGGGCACAAACAACAAAAAAGGTCATTATTATGTCTTCAAATTTACTTATACGGCAATGTCCAATTGGTACATTTTTGACACTGAACCCAACATTGCATATAATCAAACAGGTTCAAAAATAGCAACTTTTTTATAACCTTACCCTTTCAGCCCGACCTAAGCGCCGGGCTTTTTAATTACCTTTGCGCTCGAGGAACATTTCGGGACAGTGGCTGCTCAAAACAGTTGCAAGCGGGGCTTAATCCGCGGCACTGTTTGTTTACACGTATATTGCCGCAAAACCCTGTAGGCTTGTTATAAAACGTCCGCGCGCTCGGTATGTAATATCTGCACTCCATACACTTTGGTTTCATAGACTATCTCCCTCGGCTCCCCGTTCCGTTCCCTGTCGGCTTACCGTCATTCTTTTTTGTGTTGTTTATCAAAGTAGTCGGTCGAGCGGCTTTGGACGCGGCGGCAACCTCGGCAAACGTTGGCGGCGCGCCGACCGCACTCTTAACATACGCCGCTTGAGCGGAAAAGCCATAATGCGAATTACCGGCGGTATCTCTGTAATGCTCTATATTGCCGTCTGCCGAATAATCGAGCTGCGTCTCCTTACCGTCGAGCGAGTACGACTTGACGCTTATGCGTCCGTCCGGGTACCGAGATACCTTTGATTTCACGCTGTCATAATCGCGGGCACCCGCCTCGTAGTCCTCGCTATCATAGCAGAAGTAGTCACGCACCTCGCTCGGAGAATAGTATTCGGTTTTATATACCCCACCGTCACTGTCTATCTCGGAAACCGTATTGTTGTAGCGGTCATAGCCGTAGCGGATTTCAGACGTGTACTGCACCGCGTCGTTCACGCCGTAAACGTTGTATCTGCTCAAGGTGATATTGCCGCGCTCGTCGGACTCGCGCCAACCCTCTTTTGCGGTATCGTGATAGTATCCGCGCTCCTCTACTTTATCGCGTGTTTTTTCATGAACACTCTTGTAGAGTTCTTCGGAACGGTCGGCGTACTTGTCCCAATACTCGCTTAAACCGTCGTAGTATTCGTAGCTCACCTCGTGGGCATGATAGCCGATTCCGTCCGACGAATACTTGTACGTCGTTCTGCCCTCGGCGTCTTTGCGCTCGATACCGAGAACGGCGCCGTTCTCGCCGTAATCGGTTATCTCGCTGCGCCCGTCGCTGAACGTCGCCGTAGTTTTGCTCAAATACTCCTTGCCGTCCTCTGCCTTGCTATACTCATAGGTCTTTTGCCGCCCGTCCGAATCGGCGTAAGCAAACGGCTTACCGTCCGGACGTTCAAGCGTCGTACCATAACCGTCGGGCGAAAAATCCAAATTATTTTCAGATAAGGGGTTGACAATCTCATCAAAACGGCGTATAATAATATTAGAGTCGTACTTGGCAAGAACACGGGGTAATTGGAACCCCGCCGACACTACCAAGTTGCGGCTTTTTTTATTGTCATAATACAGTACCCCATTTTGTTTAATCGAATTATTGATAAAACTCTCAAAGCTATCCTTGCCATATGTACTTGTGAGAACATTGCATGAAATTAGCCTACCGTTCGACCGCCCTATGCCGTTGTTTTTCAATGCAACTATAATCGGGCGGTCTTTTTTGTCCTTACAATCAGTAACGAGTACAATACTATCTTTCTGCGTAAGCGACGAAAGCACCATTGCCGGACTTTCTATGTACTGCGGCAAACTATCCATAAAATCTATCGGGAGATTATGGTGGTGTTCTTTATCCGTAGCCGTTTCCTCTTGAGCCAAACAGTTGCGGATATGCTTTTGCGTCATTACAATTTCACCGTCGGAAAAGCCTATATCTCGTATAAGCTGTGGCGTAACGCATACAGGTACCGTATCGAAGTCCTTATATTCGCCCGATACAACTTGCGCAACTCGTTCTTTGAAAGTACCTTGCATAAATTGCTCCTTTATCCTAACAGGCTACTGCAATATGGCAAGTACCGTAACCGAATTGTTTGCACTCACCCACTCGCTTAAAGCGCCTATGCCGAGCGGAGCGCCTACAGCCACAACAAAGATAATTATTATTCCCACTCCGAACGATATGAGCGAGCTTTTGGCGCTGCGCTTTTTCTGCTCGTCGCCGGCAGCGAGCCAATATTTGATACCGAGATATATTCCCCATGCTACGGCAAGTGCGCTTGCTATTGCAACGCAGGGCACCCACATGGAATTTATCAGTTCAACTATAGTATCCGACAAGTCGGTAAAGTCCGCGCCGTCGGCTGCAAGTAACGTCATAATCGACGAGATAAAAGTGTTCATATTTTTACTCCTTGATTTTATTTTTAGAAAGTCATTCAGACGCGCTGTGTCAGAATATTTTTTGAAAACCCGTAAATTTCCGAGCAAAAAACTTTGCTTACGTAAACGGGAACGTCTCAAGGCGGTCGTGTGCTGTTCTTCTTTGTGCTATTCATAAATCACTCCTTTATTTCATGCGTGGCTTTCTGCGAGCGCGGATAATAAGCACCGATACTGTCACTAAGCCAAAGACTCCGACTATGATAATCACAATCGCCCACAAGTTAAGCCTAAACGGTACGGTAAATTCGTAGACGGCTATGTTGCCGAGTTCGTCGGTAACGGTAAGCACGTAATTTCCGGGTTCGTCAAACGTTTGCCCAACGCGGCAATTTACCTCAACGCCGTCTTTGAGTAGCAACATTTTAACGTTCTCTTTGTCTATAGCCGAGATTTTGATTTTATTGCCGTCTTTTATGATAGTAACTACCGGCGGCACACAGTCCGTCGAAAGCGTAAGCTCATACGGTATGCCGCTGCAATCGAGCTTTACAACATAGACTCCGGTGTCTGTAAGGTTTATTACAGACGAGTCCGAAACGGCTACGCTCATTCCGTCTTTGGTCAAGCCTACTATGCGCGTACCGCTCGGCAGCGGCTGCGAAACCGTTTGCGCGTATTGCGGAACGATTATAAAAACACAAGAAACAGTATTGCCGAGAACGTCGGTGAGCGTAAGCTCATATTCGCCGGGGTCGGTAAACTTAGTTTGTGTATCGATTTCGGCGCCGTTGAGCTTAACGACAACAGTCAGCGGCTCGTCGGTATCGAGCGTGACTTTCGACGTCGTTACAGCTCCGTTCGGCACTGACAACGCGTAATCTACGGAAAGGTCTATAGAGAACGTAACCGTTACGCTGTTCCCGGCATAGTCCATTGCGGTTATGTAATAAATACCCGCTGCTGCAAATACCTCGTCATTTGCGACGTCGCGTATTTTATTTCCCTTGCTATCGGCAAGATACAAATAGTCGTAATCGCTTGCCGAAATCGATACCTCACTCTTTACCGCGCTGCCGTTCTCGGCTCCAACGAGCGATAACACGGGCGGCGTAATATCGATAACGATACTGATGACAACCGTATTACGGTAGTTGTCGGTAACGGTTATATCGTACCTACCCGCTTGCGTAAGCGTTCCACCGTTCTCCACGGTAAAGCCGTCCTCGTTTTCTACCTCAAACTTTTGCGTAGGCTCGTTTACCGTCAAGGTAATGGGCGTGTTCGCATACAAAACGCCGTTCACGTCGTTGTATTTTCCGCTCAAGGTGTAGTCAACCGAATTATCAAGCAACACGGTGAACTCGAGCGTATTCCCCACGTCGTCCTTTATCGTAAAATAGTACAGCGTTCCTTGAGTCAGCACAGTGTTCATGTTATATTTGGTAGCAGAGAGCGAACCGCCGCGTGCAGTATAGTAACGCACGCTCACTCCGGTTTCTTGCCACTTAATCGAGAACGATTTGTTTGTGGCGCCGTCGGACTGTATGACGTTGCCGTCGCTATCGGTTATTTCGAACTCGGGTAATATCGTATCGATTTCAAATCGGTATTCCACGAAAAGCGACAAGTCTTGCGCATTATGTAAAAACACAAGATATTCATGCGACGTCGTTTCGTCAGCTGTAATATTGTACGTAGTAATAGACGAACCGGTCTGAATGGTATAACCGTTGAACGGTTGACGTTCGCCGCCGGGCAACAGTATGTAAAGCTCCGCAACGTCGCCGCTGTCAAACGTAAACGACACGTTCTTATTGGTGCGCCCGCCGTCACTCACGCCCGCGAGCTTGCCGCTCGGTAAGCCTTTCAAGAAGAATATGGGCGGCAGTTCTATCATGCGGCGATAGTTATCCGTAACGGTCGCGCCGTATTTACCGCCAACGTTCAGAATGTACGTTAGCGTCGCCGCACTAATCGGCGTACCCTCACCGTCGGTCTCAAGCACCGTATGCGAACCGTCGTACTCGATTTTATAAAGCGTAATGCCGGTGATTACATTGTTGCGGTCACTCGTAACAAACGATATTTTGCACTCGGTCTTATCTGCGGCAAGCGAGCCGTGCGTCATAGTCGGCGCGTTGCCGGCAATGAACACGTCAAACGTAAGAGCGTTGAGCGAACGGTCGAACACCGTGACAGTATATTTGCCGCTCGTAAATTCGTCCGAGCCGAGTATAGGCAGCATATCGGACTGCGTAAAGTATCTAACCGTACTGCCCTTTTCGATTTTCAACGTAACGTACTCGTCGGCGTTATCCAAAAGCCCCTCAAAAGCAAGCGACAAGAAATAGAGCGTCTCATTTTGGGTATAGCCGTAATCGAGCACAAAACTTTTATCTCCGTCGCCGAAAGTCGCAGTGACGCGCGCCGTAGGCAGCTCCGCGTCCGAATAAATCAAATACTGCTCGATATTGCCGGCGACGTCGCGCTCCGTAATCAAGTAGTACCCTTGCTTGTAGTCTAAGCTCGCGCTCTGCAGTGTGGTACCGCGAGGTATCTCGAATTCTTTTTGTGTTGTTTCCTCTGCGTAGTCCCCCAAATATTTTGCCGTGACAGTATACGGCATTTCCGAAATGTAAGATATATTCGGCAACGCCCATAACATGTCGGGGCGAACAAAGTAACGCGGCATACTCTTTAACTCCAATAGATAATCGGGCAATGCGGGGCTATTGCGCGTAAGACTTTCGGGTTCGATATAGTATTTATCGTTCCCGTTGGTGCTCGCCGTCTGACGTGCGGATATATATCCTTTGGCGTATTTCTCCACTACGGCTTTTACGGCGCTTTCCGTATCGTATTTCTGCGCAACGCTCTCATTGCTCGCCGCGATATACATGTACCCGCCTTGCACCGGCGTCACACGGAACTCCCACTCGTTCGCCACGGCAAACGCAAGTGCTTTATCGTAGCTCTCAAAGCTGTAGCGCCCGGCGACGTCTTTGTTTTCCGTCGTGAAAATGCGCGCCGGCAGTGTAACTACGTACCACGCATTCAGCTTATAACTATCGCGTATCGACGTTATGTTGCCGAACGTATCCGTTTTGTAAACCGTTGCGGTGGCACTTGTAAAATTTCCGGCTCTATCCGTTATGCGGAACAAATAGGCTCCGTTTGCGCCACGCGGTTCAAAATCGTAAGGAACATAGCTGCCGTTCTCGTATAGCTCGATAGCGGCAATTCCGCTCAATGCGTCGGCGCCGGTTGCCGTAAACGTTGAGTTGATATACCGCTCGAACGCCAAGCCGTTAGACGAGAACGTAAGCGTCGGCGGCGTATTATCGATTATAACCGTTGCTTGAGCGGAATTGCCGGCACGGTCTTCGGCATTAAAGCTGTATGTTCCCTCTGCGGTAAATACGTTACCCGAAGTGTACGGGGTGCTTTCTACCGACGGCACTTTTGACTCGTCAAAAGACATAAACGAATATGTGACGCTAACCGGGCTTTCGTAGCGTTCGGTACGCCAAGACACAAACGAACTCCCGCGCGTTATCTGCGACATGCCGGTGGTTCCGTCGGCAAATGTAAGCGTCGGCGCTTTACGGTCTATAATAAATCGCACGTTCGACGTGTTGCCGACTTTATCAGTAGCCGTAACTGTATACTCTCCGTCAGCCTCGAGCAACATGCCGGACACGTACTCAACGTTACTTTTGGACTCACTTTCGCCTACGTAGGAATATACTGCAGTAACCTCGCTCTCCCACTCTGCATACGAGAACGTTACCGCGCCGCTCTCCGCTCCGTACTCGAACGGTCGAGATAATACCGGCGCCGAATTATCTACGTACAACGTAACGCTTGCGCTGTTGCCCGCCGCGTCACTTGCCGTTACCGTATATTTGCCCTCGGCGGTCAGTCGCATTCCGCTACTGTACGCGCGCGGGCTACTCGTACCGCTCGCGGTCGTGTGCGTATAAGTTGCGCTAATCGGACTTTCTGCGTCCGACGCGGAATAACTCGCATATACGCCCGTCTTTGAATATTGAGTGCTTGTGAAAACCGGCAATGAACGGTCTATGACGACAGTACAAGACCCGCTATTGCCCGCGGCGTCGGTGACGGTAATTACGTACCGCCCCTCTTGCGTAAGTTTGTCACCGCGATTATAATACTCGGCGGGCATTGTAACTACGCGCTTTGCCGCACTGTCGTAATAGGAATATACGTACGTAGCTTGCGTGTTAATCGGACTTTCGTTCGCCGTTGCCGTCGGGAACGAGAGCGTATATGAACTTGCGTTTGTGTACTTAACAAGCGGATTGCCCGACGCGTCATAGAAATCGCTTGAAAACTTCGGCGCCGTTTTATCGACGCAACCGGTTTTCTGCGTTTTATTGCCGCCCGTGTCCGTTACGGTAAATATATATTTACCCTCGTCGGATAGGCGCGATTTTTGTATGTATTCGCCCTTGTCTTCTCCGTTAAGCGTATAGGTTGCAAATGTGTACGAGGCGTCAGCCCATTCTGCGGATATATTAGTCTTCGAATACTCTGCGGAAAGTGTGACGTCGGGTTTCGCATAGTCCGTGCGAAACGATACTGTTATATCTCTGCTGTATCGATACGAACTGTTTGGCATTACGAAATGCGCCGTTTGGTCTACGCCGTGGCTCCAATTACCCGGCAAACAAACCGCTCCGAGCAAAAACTGAATATGAATAGTCCACGTGCTGCTATTCAATCCCGACGTCATGTTATCCAAACGATAAGTGCCTGGCTTGGGCTGTATCCCGAACCCCGTCGAAAAATCGGCGGGTCCCTCAAGCATCCATGACGTGTCCCCTATTGCGTCGCCGCTTTCGGGTTTCCATTGACTATCGTTGTAAGACACGTTGTCCGTAATGTTTGCTCTAACCGTAGAACCGCCGCTACGTTGCGCATAAAATGACATAGCAGTATAATTTCCCAACCCGCTACACGTACTGCGCCTAAGTTTATCACTACCGCTTTTGCCCGGCGCTCCCTCGCGGTGGAAAATGCGGTCGGTGTCATTCCAAATAAAAGACATTAACGTATTGTCTTTGGGCAAATCTCTTATCTCAAGAAATAACTGCGCACCGGTCGCGTCATAGTTGCCGCTTTTGTAATAGAACTTGCCGTCAGAGGATTGGTCGCTTTTCGGAACGTACCAACCGTTCGAGCGAGTTATATAAATATCGTACCATGAATGTGCTTTCATAGTAGTAGTTTTAACTGCCTGCTCCTCGCGGTAGCCGAGTCCGTTTACCCAACCGCCGAGCGTAGTCATGGTATGGCTCACGTCATGGTCGGGAATGTTTATATACAGTTTGTCCGTTGTCGTGTATGTAGTGGCGCTTGCCGCGGCGGCATAAACACATTCATGCTGTGTCGGAAGTATTAAAAACACAAGCGAGGATATTCCTATTGTCGCAAGTATTAGTACAGCTTTTAATAATTGTGCTTTAATCGATTTCCGTTTCATTTTCTATATCTCCTTGTTCGTTGACTTCGAGCGGCAACCTTGCCGCTATTTGCCGTATCATATTCTTGAGCTTTGCGCTTTCCGTATGCACCCAACGCAATCCTCGCGTTTTGGTGTAATCCATTATCGCCACGCAAGCGTCGATTATCTTTTCAACGTCATGCTCGAAAAATCCGGTCTCGAGCTTTATTCCAAGCATTTCGGGCACCTTGGCTTTGATTTTCAAAACCATTGGCAGTAGTCGTTCTTCGGCTGCGTCTAAAGGGTCATACGTCTCGGCTACTTGCCCACCGCTTTCGTCCGGCGGCTTAACGCCGCTCAATAGCTCCTCGATTAAACTTTGAGCTTGTGCGTTCTGCCGAGCAATAAACTCCTTGTTCTTGGTTATCCATGCGGCGCGAGCGCAAAAGTTATAGTAGTGAGCTTGCTCATTAAAAACGGCTGCCTCGGGCGAGTCAGGCGGTTCGCCCTCTACGGGGCTATAAATCTTGCGCGATTTGAATACGGGTTCATACTTTGCGCGTATTGGATTTTTACCAAACACAAGCACGATTGCGTTGCCCATGACCGGCGGGTCGTTTAGGTGTTCAAGTTCGCTCGGATAAATGAGCGGTACGCTCTCTGCGCTTGTATTCACGTTAAAATTCCCGCTGCCGTCGCCAAATCCTATGCGACGCTGTTTGGTCTTGCCGCACAGCTCGGAAAATTCGTTTATCGTGTTTTGGTCGGTACTGCCGATAAAGATTTTGATATTGCAGTTCGACTTAATAATGCCGGCAAGCTCTTTGCCGTATTTATTGTATAGCTGCCCGTAATCTTGAATAATCGGCACCATGAAAATGTTGCGGGAACGCCCGACAGTAATTATTTTATCAATGCTCGGAAACTTCGGTAGGTTGCCGAACTCGTCCATTATCACGTAAACGTTGCGCATAAGTTCCTCGTCTTTGGTCTCGCCGTTCTTGTAGTTCTTACGCGCTTTGTTTACAAGTACCTTATAAAGTTGCGTTATAAACAACGTTGCAAGAAAGTGTCTGTTCTCCTTTTCGTCCGGAATTTTGATAAATAGCGCCGTCGGCTGCTCGTCGAACGTATCGAGCGTAATATCGTTGCCGCTCGTAAGACGTCGTATGCCGGTATCGGCAAAGCCCAACATGTAGTTATTGACTTGCGAGAGATAGCTTGAGAGCTGCCTATCTTCAGACGCAAGTATCGGATTGGCAAGTCCGGCTATTCGACTATCGTCGCGCTCTGCTACAAGATACTCGGATAGCGTTGACAAGTCGCCTTTGGCAAAATCCGCTATATTGCGATAGAGCGTATGCAGATTAAATTCGTTTTCGTTACAACCGCCTATCAGCAAATCTTCCCACATAGCAAGCGCAAGAGCGAATATGAAATTCCGCGCACCTTGCTCCCACACCGGCTCCGTCTGTGACGAAATCGGACAAATCGTGTATATAATATCTTGAATATCAATGTATATCTCGTCTTTTAACGTTTGTATCAGAACTTGGCGCGCCGCGTCCGCTTGACTGTACGAGTCGTAGCTCTTACCCTCAAACACATACTTGCCGAGCTTGCCGTTAGCGGCATTTGCAAGCTCGAACGTATCGTGTATCTCTCCGTTGGCGTCTACGTATTTTCCGTTGCGCTGCTCGATTTGCATTTCACCGATTTGTTGGTTCTGCACCTCGTTTATTTTCCGTGTTTTTTCTATGACCGCCGCAAACGGGTTCCACCTTGCCGAACTGTACGGGTCGGCAACGTCAAGCACGAGAACGGTGTACCCTTGCTTTTGGAGTGTTGCCGCGTGATGACGGTACAGCTCGCCTTTCGGGTCGGTCACAACTATTCCCGGCTTAGTCTTGGTGCGGCAAAGTATTTGCACGGTGGGGTCAACGAACGCGCTTGTCTTACCGCTGCCGGTGGTTCCGATAACAAGCGTGTGTATCGGCTTAGAGAATACTACCGTTATGTCATTGCCTTGCTTAGCCGCATAAACCGGCACACCGTCTTTCACCTCGTGCAACTTACTATATGAGGTCAGCGTCATGTTATCGCTTTTCACAACTTCGGCGTTGGTGAGCCAATGTGTGTCCTCTATGTCGTTGACCTTGAGAACACGCTTACCCGATTGCATACTGCGCACGGCAAATACAATACCTATGCCCGCGAGCGCGCATAAGAATATAACCCATACGCGGTAATCGGAAAGCCCGGCAACGAGCGCCGATAACAATTCAAACGATTTACCGAAAGACAGCAAGCCGATAACTACGGCGACGGCAACCCACATAAAAACCGCCGCTACAGCCAATAGTGCTATCGTCACGCCGACGGGGCGTTTATTCGATTGTCTGCCCTTGTTCGCCAAAAAAATCAACTCCTATTATGCTTTTGCGAACTCTGCAGCTCGAACTCGATTTCGTGTTCTACACGTGCAAGCTCGCGTGTGAAATCCGCTTGAATACTTTTGTTGCCGCCACTCACCATTTGCATTGCACTCCGTATAACCTTTGCTCCGTGAGTGCGGCGACGTCGCGCTGCTGCTTTGTGCTGCTTGCACGTTGTCGGCTCCCCGCGAACGTCGGCTTTCGGTTTGTTGCGGAAATTTTTAACCATACCGAGTACGACGTTGCCGAGACGAGATTTATATTCTTCGGTCAAGCGTTTTACGTAATCGGATTTTGTGCCGGTTTCGGAAAGCGCTTTTCCGCGCCGCGCTATCTCGGACAACGCTTTTTTGTGAGCTTGCATTGCGTTAGTATTTCTACGTAGCAATAGCTGCACTACATTGTCTATGTCTTTGCGATACTCCGCAACGTTTTCGCTATTGTACTGTAGCCTACCCCTTTTCGGGAGTTTGTCTGCAAGCTCACATAACGAAACGTACAAGTCTCTGTCTGTCGGTACCACGTTCAGCCCGCGTATCCCGTTCACGGCAGCATTGCGATAATTATATAAATCGCGCTTGTGTTCGTCGAGGTAAGCTGTCGCGCTCATGCGGTACTCATTCAGAACGGCATTGTCTATCTTGCCTTTTGCGCGGTAGCCGACCTCACCGTTTTTGTTGCGGTATTTCGGCTCGCGTTCGTAGAACGTGAAATGCACGTGCTTGTTTTCGGTGTTGGAGTGCATTGCGCACAACAAAGCAACGTTGTTAGTGTCAAACCCGGCGTTCTTAAGGAACCCGCCGAACGTTTGCCGCATAAGCCGCTCTGCGTCCTCATACCCTATTAGCTTTGATTGTTCCGACGGAAAAGAAACCACTCCATGCCAAATGATACTTTTTGTTTTCCGCGCTGCCTCTCGCCACTCGTCAATTTCGCTTTGCGTCATGGCGCCGTTAAGCCCGAACGCGCCCAAGCTGTTAAACCTCGTAACGTACTCGCTTATATTGCGCGCCTCGTTTTTGTTCGGGAGACGGTTCGACAAATCCATGTTGAGCCTTTGTGCCGCTTGCTCTTGCAGTAGCTCATTGTCCGGACGCTCGACCTTTTCCCCGTCGGCAATATACTCCGTAACGTCTATTTCGTTGTGTGCGGCGTTGCACGAATAAAATCTGCGATTGCTTGCCCAGGTCGCTTTTTGCTTAGTACCCCACTGCCCCGACGGCGACGGTGGCGTGAACGTGCAAGAAAATACAACGGCATTTTTTGCGTTCATGAGTCACTCCTCTTTGTCATACCTATCAAGTCCTCTTTCAGTCCGGATACGAGTTCGGGCAAATCGCAAAGCGAACCGTCACGCAACGTTTCCGCGTTTACCGCCTCACCGTCGAGCTGCGCAACGGTAGCGTTAAACAAGCCCGCTATCATGGTTTCTTGTATAGCCATTTCAATAAACAAATCATCTATGACGCGGCGTAACTCTTTCATCTCCCGCCCAACGGACGGAGAATATGCCGGCGCCGGTGCCGACTCGGGATTGCCGGCTTTACCGAAAATGCGTGCGTACATTATGGGTACCCCTATATCGAGTGCCTCATTCAAAACAGCGCTGCGATTTCCTAACTTGACGGCAAGCTCATTCACGAGCGCCAAAGTGTCCGCATTATGTATGCGGAGCGTAATATCTGCAGCATTGAGATTGAATTTAGGTTTAGCCATGTACGTTAGCTCCTTTTCGTGTAATTAGGCGAAAATCGGTGTCCGATTTGTCGCATTTCAACGTGACCCTTTATGACCCATAAAGCAACGATTTGTGACCCATGATTTATATACGTAGTATATAGGGGCGTAAAATCGCGGCGAAAGGGTCACTTGCCTTATCCTGCTTGTTTGAAAACAAGGGTATTGCAGCAACAGAAAGCACAACAGCGGACAGTGTGGGAAATTTGGGGCGCGACCCGCGCTACGCGCGGGATTATAAGGTCAGATTTTAGTGAATATGCGCGCCGCAAGCGGCGCGAGTAAGAACACAAAAGAGAATGTTCTACGTCACCGCCCGCTATTGCCGGTACCGGTCGGCTTGCCGCTGTTCTTGTTTGCGTTGGATTTTGGAATGTAAGCTCTTGAGTCAATGCTTTTTTGTAAAGTCGAACACGCATTTTGAGCGGTTAGTTTCACGTATGCGTCGCCTTTTTCCGGACGGTATAAACCACTTGACCGAAAGACTCGCTCTACTTGAGCTGCGTCTCCACCGCTAAAGAACGCAATCATATTGCACAGCTTGAAATCGCTAACCGAGTGATTGCCGCAAATATCATTGCCGTTCCAAAGCGCCTCGAAATCGGCAGCCACTTTGCTTGCGCGGATTTTATCTATCAAAGCGTTATCGTCCATTCCGAGCGGTACACTCGGTGCGCTGTATTGGCTCACTTGCTTAAGGTTGGATTTTAGTAGTTCGGTGAGCGCTGCACTCGGTGGCGCAAGCTCGCTCGGTGCATTGCCATAAATATCACCGGTCATGCTCATAAACCGCACGTTGTCATAAGTTTCGAGATTGATATTGTCGTTTCGAGCGCGGTATCCGTCGGGGCGATTTCCGGCATAAAAGATATGCAATCCATGCCCGGATACGCTACGCTCAACGTATGTACCTTGAGCTGCGGTTAGAAACTTCTGCGCAAGCTCGCTTGGTTTTCCGTTCTCGTCTATGTGGTGGTCAAGGTCAATACACGTTATGCCGCTGCCACTCATAGCAAAAGCAAGTCCGTCAAGTTTGTACCGCTTTGCAAGTGCCACAGCTTTATCGAACGTTGCCCATGTTGTAGATTTGTCGGAATGCGCCCATTTCAGATACATGCTGCTCGATACCGCGCGCGGTTGGTTTGGCGTTAGGGGTGTTTTTTTCAATTCGTACTTTTGCTTTTTCTCGTTGAAAACCCAACTCGTTCGGAACGCCACCCAATTCGGCAACGCTTTCATGGCGTCCGGGATATTCTCGAGCTGCGTCTTAAAAGCGTTCGGTTTGGTCTGCGGCTTTGCATTTTCTTTTTGTGTTCTTACTTTCTGGTGTTCGCCGTAAAGCCGCTCATACGTCTGTCCAATTCGCTCTACCGTCTTGCTTATATCGTCGCGTTTATAACTACCGTAAAACACTCCTTGTGTATCAAGCATGCCCTTGATTTTGCTATCAAGCTCGAGGGATTGCTTTTCATCATGTACACGCCCTTCCGTTTGAAATTTTGAGTTTTCCGGTCGAGCAACTAACATATTGAAATTATCGAAACTGTCATGATAAGCTCGAATTTGCTTTTTATACTCGTCGTCGATTTTACCGTCGCCGTAAACCATACCCAACAAAACCGGGCTGTCTGTCACTATAATTTCCGCGCTATTACGTATGCGGTCAAAACGTCGATATTGCTCATCAGTTACTTTTCGTTGGTCGTCAAGCTCGTTGGTACGATTTTCAAGAACAAGCTCTTTTGCATATTCGCTTACGTACTCAACATTGTAGCCCGCTTTTTTTAATGCGGCGGTCAATTCAAGCGCAGCAGTAGTTTTCCCGCTCCCCGGACCCGCATAAAAGTTTACCATTAGCGGCTTTTTATGCTCCGGCTCGGGTGGAGCCTTTTCTTGCTCGGAAATGTCATGCGTTTCCCATGTGCCGATTACTACGTTCTTACCGTCTCGCTCTGCAACCCACGCACCGCTTGCGGCATTTTCTTTTTGTGTTTTCTCATCGGTGAATAACGCAGATTTGTTTGCGGCGCTATCATAAGTAGATTGTTTTTCTTTGCTAACCGTATTGACATCAACATATTTTTCACGAATATCAGCATAAATTTTGCTGCTGCGCTCCCAATACTCCAAGGCTTCTGATTTACTTTCAAATCGCGTGAGAAACTCTTGTCTATACTGCTCGTCGTAATTGTCTAATATTGCATTTAATCTTGCATTGTCTCCAATCGCCAATCTTCTCGACGAACACTCATCTATTTGTTCGCCGCGAGGAAAACAGTCTTTCAAGCAATACCATGTGTCGTTTGCTTTGTCATGTAAAATACTGAAACCGGGATATTCCGCCATATCTTTTATTGCGCCTTGACCGACTACAGCATAATTCTGTATAGCTTCAACTGTTACAATAGGTGATAATGCATATTTTGTTTGTGCGCGTTGGCGTTCGTAATCGCAAACATAATCAGTTGCTCTCGAAGCGTCGAACATCGCGTCGATAAGTGTTTGCGGGTTATCACGTATAAGCCGCGCCCACGAACGCACGTATTCGGCGCTGTTCTCGATAGTGCGGTCTGAATAGACAAGTCCAAACTCGGCAGCGACAAGCACGCTCGATATTTCCGCAACGAGTTCCTCTCGAGCATACGCTGTAGAACCGAACCTACCGCCCTCTCGATTAAGCCGTGAACTATGCCCGGTACTGTGTGCCATTTCATGTAGTGCGGTGTTATAGAAAAACTCGTCGGATTTGAACGCTGTACGTTCGGTCAAGTGTATCTCATCAGACGCCGGGCTGTAATAATTGCGTCCGTTTCCGTCATAAGAAATCGGTGCTTGACTGCCGGCAATCACTTGTTCGATAAGCTCGTTACGTGCGGAAATGTCGGCGGGCGTCAATTCCGGCGCTTTGTACGGCTCTATGCCCACGACGTCACTTGCGTTAAAAACATAGTAGCTGCGCGCGAACGTTTGCAGGTTTTGACGCTTAAACTCTTGCCGCTCCATAAAGGTCATGTCTTTTATCTCCTCGCGGATTGCCTCAAGGTCTGCCTCTTTCTTGGTGCGACGGTCAATGATTTTATACAATTCGATTGGCACGCCCTTAGCTCCCTTTTTAACCTTGTAGCCGGCGTCGGTAGCTTGGTTAAACGTAAGCCAACGCGGGTCAGACTTATACGCAAGCATTAAGTTCAGAGCGTTCATGCCGCGATATTGGGCGCCGGAAACGGCGTTAAAAGGTTTGACGCGAACTCCTTGCATACCGTCGTCCCATGGTATAGCTCCCTCATCAAGACGAGAAAGAACACGGTCAACAAGTGCTTGGCGCGCTTTGCTTAGTTGCTTTTGTTCTTGCAGTTGTTCTATCTGCGTTTTTATCTTTGTGTTATTGGCATTTATGCGTGCTTTATTATACAAACTGTATTGTACGCCGATATTACGGTCACCGAGCAAATTCCCGTCAGAGTCATAGTCATACTCCTTGCCCCAAAATTCACCCTCTCCGTCATAAGTGGATACTGCTAAATCAAAGCTAATTCGTTTAGCTAATCTGCCTTGTTCGTCATACTCCTTAAAACTGCCGCTGCCGTCACTATAATAGCAATACGTTTGTCTATTGTTTTCGTCATACTGAAAGAAATTTTCGCCGTCATCATCACGGGAATATATGACATTGCCGTGGGCGTCTTTCTTTTCAATTTCACTCATTACTGCACCTCTCTAAAATAGACTACTATCTCTCTGCTTTGGGCGTATGTCCCTCTTGATTTCCACAGTTAGGGCATTTACCGGTAATTAGAATAGGAATCCATTCATAACCACATTTACCACATACCATTGGTTTACAAGCAATTTGATTGACTCTCAACAAGCCAAGCTCAACAAGTGACATTCTGCCAAACTGTCCATTGCGCTTTCTTTGATTGAACCTCATCACTGCACCTCAAAGTCATCAGACGGTTTCCCATACGTACCGTCATCAACGTTGCCGAGAACGTCGTCGAGCGATATTTGCCCGTCAAGAGTAGTTTGGTTGGTCTCATTTTCTTTTTTTGTGTTCTTCATCTCGTCGCTCCTTTGTCGCGTTGATTTGAACGCGGCGAAATTCCGCTTTGTATAAGTTCGGTCATTGCTTGCAACTCGCGCGGCTCGTATGCAACAAGTATGCTGTACAGCTCCGCGCTCACCTTATCCAACCGTTCCAGTGTAAGTCCGTGCTTGGCTGCAATCGATTTGAAATTTTCGTCCATAATCGATTATCGCCCCGCATTGCCGGTCGTCTTACCGTTTCCGGCAGCTTGTTCGGACGTTGCCGCCTTGCCCGCTTTGGCGAACTTATCCATAAAGCCGATTTCGGCATTTACTATGCGTAGCTTGGCACATTTACCCCCGTCGTTTTTTTGGTAAGTATTCAAATCGAGTTCGCCTTTTACGGTAAGCAAGCTGCCTTTGCCGATAGCCGACGATATAGACTCGGCGTACTTGTCCCAAACTTCCACGTCTACGTATGACGTTTTTTCATTGCCGTGATTGAGCGCAAGAGGAATTCTCGCTACTTTATGCCCGGACTTTGTTTCCTCGAGTTCAATATCTTGAGTAACTCTGCCTACCGCGACAATCGATTGCACGCTTGTGTTTTGACTGCCCAACGCATGAACGTCGGCATTAGCGATAGTCAAAGCCACACCGCTATCAGAGTTACGCTCGTACTTTTTCGCCTCTAATTGTCCTTGCACAAGTACCGTCTCGCCGTTCTTGAGCTTAGACAAGTTTTCTTGCTGCGCTGCACTCCATGTGCTGACTTCATAGAACGTCGGCACCATGAGAACCCCACCGTCGGGTTGCTTTACTTGCTTAACTGCACTGACAGTCATATTGCCGACTTTCTTGTTTCCGTTGGCTGTAGAAACCTCTTTTACCTCAAGCGGTTTCGTTATCTTGCCTACGATAACTACATTGCTACTGTTGTTCATATTTGCTCTCCCTATGAGTTTATTTTCGCATAGGGGCTTTTCTCAAATGAAAAAAGCCCATTGGTATTGCTGTTACCAATGAGCTGCTAATTTTCCTTATAAAGAAAAAACCCAGATAGCCTGCATTCTATCTGGGATTTATCTGTTGACGTCCAAAATCGTTGTTCGTATACAACATGCTTTGGAGCGTTGGCGGAGAAGGCGGGATTTGAACCCGCGCACAATCGCGGTGCTCTTACCCACTATCTCTAATTGATAAATCTACTTTGTTACTCAATAAATGCAGGCTCATTGATAACGTAAGTATAATAACACAAAAAAAACGCATTGTCAATAGTTTTGTTTTGGAATTTTTGAGCAACTAATAAACTATCTTTCGCGCCTCGCTAATCAAATACTCATCTGAAATGTCACTATATGTATCGGCAAGCCCGCCCAAAGAGTGTCCGACAAAAAGGTTTCGCGCAATATCACTTACCCCACATTCTTGACAGCGGGTATAAAATGTTGTGCGCATATCGTACAACTTATGCTCCGGCAAAACCAATTTGAATTTATCACGCAATCGGTTTACGTGATGAAATTTGAAATTGCGCAACTCATCATTACTCATATCAGCAAGATACGGCGCGAGCATAGGTGTTATAGGAATTTTCTTTTTGTGTTCTTTTCCGTCTTTTTGTTTGCTGTTCTTGGCAACTATAAATGCACCGTCAAACTCTACCGTTTTGTATTCGTTCGGTCTCAACCCGGTGTACAGTATAACCGCAAACATTTTTTGATACCGAGTGCCACTTGTCGCCGCAAGCAACCGGCACTCCTCGTCTTTGGTCAATGCCCTACCGTGCTGCTGTTCATACTCGGAAATGTATATCATATCGCAAGGATTATCACCGACAAGTTTATGCTTTATCGCCGCCTTAAATATAACGTTCAACAGTGATAAAATCTCATGTGCTGTCTTCGGTTTTTCCGACAAATTATCTATCAGCCGTTGACAATGTTGCGGCGTTATTCTATCAATCTGCAGCGTTCCGAATGCCGGCGCAATATGTCTATTGTAGCGGCGCAAATCTCTGACCTTTGTTTCCGGCGAAACTTTGCGCCAACGAAATTTATCAAAGTAGTATCGAGCAAAATCCTCAAAAATTGTCCGCTCGCTATCTTGCGATTGTGGCTGCAAATTGCTTAAAATACCAACAACCAAATCCAACTTGTCCGAAATGTTTTTGAGCATTTCCATTATCGTCATAATGCAATCTCCTTTGTGCTGTTGCCCCTTAAAAAAGAGAACTTTCATTATAACAAAAAGTCAAAAAAATTTCAAGATTTGCAATGAAAAGAGAGTACACATGTGGTGTACCCTCTCTGAAAATGCTCTTATTTCGTCGTAAAATCGCGCCTACGCGAGCTTATCGGCACCAACGACTACTTACTCAATGGCATTTACCCTTGCTTTATGAGCATATTTTTACGGGTTATCGGAGCCGCTTTCCGCCTCATCAACGGCGGGAACGTCCTCGTTCGGTACCGTATCCGGAAATACGGTATCAAGGTCAATTTGTCCCGAAAACATGCTCTCTACCTCGTCCGCAGTGACTACGTGCAGCATAGCTCGCTGCGCCGAACTGCCCATAAAAAACGCTGTCCCCTTGGGCTTATTTGTGCGTTGGATTTCCTCGATTTCAGCTACGGTTAAATTGCGCGACGCGAAAATATCTTGCAAAACTTCGATGTCTTTACCTTGCAAAGTCATGATAAAACTGTACTGCGTGTTGTTGATTATCGCCGAGGTTTTTTGTATGATTTCCATGTTCCCCACTATGTCGGCAAGATTTTGAGTAAGGAAAATCATGCTGCCGCTGTACTTACGAATACGCTTGTACCATTGATAAATGAAGTCAAGCGCGCACGGATTATTTGCGTCGATATACATGTATCCCTCATCGATAACGACTATGGGGCGCAACCGTTCGGAGCGGTCGAGCGTCGCATTTTTCTCGCGCAAATTTATGATTTGCTGCTCCAAAAAGCGCAACACGGTAAGCATTTGACCGTTGCTCGTAACCTTATTTTTCGCCTCAAATAATGACTGAAAATTGAACACCGTAAACTTGTCGGCAGCGTCAAGCGTACTCGCCCCGTTCCAAAGATTGGCGAAACGTCCACCCGACGCGAACTTAGCGAGATAGACTTCGGCGCGCTGCAAATTGCCGAACCGAACTCCGGATTTTTCTTTTGTGAGTTCACTCTTAACAAGCTCGTAGAGGTCATCAAATATCGGATACTGCTCGGGCTTGAAATATAAACAATCGGTGTCTTGAGTTATGCCCTTTTGCTTATAGCACTTGACTATCAGATTGTTGATTTCTTCGAGCGTATCCGGATTTATGCCGGGCAACGTCACCGCAAAAAAGTTTTCAAGATACTGCAAGTGCGCCGAAAACGTTGCTTGCGGCGGTGCCGGCTCTCCGTCATCGGTAAGCGTTTGGTAAATGTGGAACGGATTTATTCTTCCGGTCGTAGCCGAGCCGACGTCTATGAACGTGCCGCCTACGTTACGGCACAAATGCTTGTACTCGTTTTCGGGGTCGAGTACATAAATAACGGCATTCTCCGAGTAGAGCTGCGACAATAAGCTCTTTGCAAAATAACTTTTGCCGCTGCCACTCGTGCCGGCAATAAACATATTCGCGTTTACGAACTCGCCGCCGCTGTACTCCCACTTGAACGGGTCGAAAATGAACGGATAGCCGTTACTTTCCCCAAGCGTCATACCTTGCGGCTCGATTATCGAAGTGAACACGAACGGAAAGACTGCAGCAAGGCTTTCGCTGTTTATGCCGCGCATAAAGTTCTTGAGCGACTCGCGCGCGGTAATACTCCCCGAAATAAATCCGTCAAGCTGCCGCGCGCGGAGCATGGACACCTTAAAGCCTGACGTGATTATGCGCTGTCGAACACGCTTTCTAAACGCAGCATTGCTCTCCCCGGTATTGTTGTAACCGGTAATCGTCAACGTGCAATCAAATAGCCCCTCGTTCTCGTTCTGCAGACTCTGCAGCAAAGCGCCCATTGTCGAAAGGTGAGTGTCTTGAGCTATCATCTCCGACGCCTTGTTGCCGCTTGCTCTCGTGCCTATCTCAACAATGGTGCGGTCAATGCGCTTGACTGCTTTCTCACGGTCAACCGGGCGTATGTTCATCACAACTCGCGTGTTGTCGATATTGAAAATATCTGCACCCCATGCGTTACCGACAGACAACGGATAATCCGAAATCGCGTAGGTAAACGCATACTTTCCGTCGGTCGTGTAGTCTGCCAAACGGAAACGAATATCGTGCGGACGAATGTACTCAAGATATTTCTCGGGTGGTACCGTGTCAATGTCGCGCTCGTCAAAATCTCTCGTATAGCAATACTTGAAAAATACTGCGGCTTGCTTGCCGTCGAGCTGCGACGTCTTCAACCCGCAAGTGCCGAGCGCATGCTGCGCAGTATCGAGCAAAGCGCCGAGCGTCTGAACGTTGGCAGAGAAAAACACAAGATAATAATACGGGCGATATTGCTTTTGCACGTTATTTATCTCATCAAGCTGCTTAAGCCGAGAGCGCAGCACGAGGCGCTTTGCCTTGTCCTCGGAAGTCTTCTCGGCAACGCGGAGCTTGGCGAACGTCAAAGCCGAAATATCGTCAAAGTTTATTGGACGGTCAACCTTGACGATTTGAGCGCTCTCACCGAGCGATAAGGAATTGAACACCGCCGAGAACGCGGTTATTGCCTCGTTTTGCTGCCACTCCGATTTGAGAGCGAACTCGATACTGTCAACCTCGAGAACGCCGCCGACATACTCGCCGTAATCAAGCAAGCCGTCCTCACGGATTGTAAACTCCGGCAAAAGCGCCGAAATGTTCTTTGACGCCGAACGCGCGCCGTCATGGAAGTATTTACGGGAAAATATGTACTTGACGATATGCCCGAGTTCGGAGTAAGCTCTCCCACCGTCGCCGTCGGGAACAAACAACAAGGCGCACACCGGAACGTAACAAAGCAAGATATACCACTTACCGGGTATGTTCGACATGGCGAGCACCAACGCAAGCACGAGTAACAAGAACATGAGAATGAAATCGAGCAACGTAAACGTCTTCCATATCGTCGAGTTCATCTTAGACTTTTTGGGTATTAAACGCATAATCGAAATTTCCTTTTGAACGAATTTTAAGAACACAAAAAAGTGTGGGGGGGGTAAACAGCCGCGCGCGCCGCCGATATGTACAGCTTAAGAGCAACTACAGCTCGGTTTTTTACGGCTACGCCGTATTAAGAACACAAGGAAGAACGTGGAACGCGCACACTTGTTTCTATCGACACGTTACAAGTTTAGTATTTGTATACATACTCCCTTTTTGTGTTATTCCCTCGTTATATAATTTATTTTATATATGGGTGACAAAAATGAGCATACGTGGTGACAAAAATGAGCATACGTAGGTAAAAAAATTATAGTCGCAGCCGCTCAAGCGGTTTTCGACAATTTTCCCAACGTTTTCCGACGATTTTTTGCGGCTCATCAGAGGTGGTGTCAAAAATGAGCACACCTCGATTTCGCCCGCAATCGGCGCTCTCCGCCTCGTCATGGAAAATCAAAGGACTGTCCGAACAACTCGGCTCCGAGTCGTTGCGGCACATTTCTGCCCGTTTCTCGGCGATTTCGGCAGCCGCCGTCAAATAAATCCGTCTGCGGCGTATTTCTCGGGTATCTCCCCTATACTCCATTTCGACGCGCACAGCGTCCGCGTCTTGCAGTTCTTTTATCCAACGTCGCACGGTAGGTTCCGACGCATTGAGCAGTTCTGCAAAAAACGCCGCCGATTGCGAACAGAAACCGTCCGTCGGCGTCGCCGCGGATATTTCCGCATATAGAATTTTGGCTTGAACCGATAACGTCGTATTGCACAAAATATGAGACGGTATTACGGCATAGAGAGCTTGCGTTTTATGTAAGTCGAGTAACGGCGCAAGCGGACTTATTCGTATAAGTCGCCGCGCAATCTCACGCGTACTCCCTACGTATTCATAACGTATGGATATAAATTTCTCCGCCTCAAGCTCGCGCAGCAATCGAACGACAGTGCGCTCCGAAATATCGAGTACACGCATTAAATAATCATTCGACGCATAAGCCTCGCCGTCCGATTGGGCAAGCGACGTCAATGCTGCATAAAGCAACACGGCTCGCGGTGTGAGCTTTGCATTGTATCTGACCGCTGCGGGTAAGATAGCGAAAAAATTAGCGGTATCGTACATGTTTACTCCTTGCTCTTTTTATTTTTAACGTGCTTAACGGCATATGGGCTTACGCCGAAAGCGGCGGCAATGTCGCCCGCGCGTTGTTTCGCATGGTTCTCTTTATCTAATTGCGTACCGTATTCCATGCTTGCTTTGCTCCTTACGGATTGCCCGAGCTTATGAACTCCGCCCAAAAGCCCTTTGTCTAAACCTGTTTTTTGTGCGCCGATACTGCCCGACAACTTATTGCCGAATTTACCCATGCCGGAGCCGATTGAGCCGCCGAGAGTATTTTCTCCCGTCACGTGGTCTTTACCTATCCACCCCGCACTACTTCCAAAACCTTTGAGAGCGCGTTGAGTTGCAGCAACTCCGCTTGCAAAACGGCTACTTCGATACGCTTGTCCGCCAATAATTGAACCTGCCGCATTTACCGTTCCGCCACCTAAGGCGCCGAGCGCGTTTGCACTGCCCTTGAGCAATCCGCCCATTCGTTGCCCGTTTGCATTACGGTATCCGAAAGCAAGACGTCCCGCTGCCTTGGCTCCGCCCCATGCCGTCATAGCTCCGCCCATAAGCGTACGTGCGCTCTGCGCCATTTCGCGGCTCTCCTCTGCGCTCGTACCGAGCAATCGGGCAAATAGCAACTGCCCGCCGCTTATAGTGAGTGCGCCGCCGCATATCAGAACGAGTCGCAAAATCGAATTTGCAAAGCTGTTCTCGCTCGTTCCGAGAGAAACTCCCCACAAACTCGGCGCTACGATAGTGAATACGTTTACAGCTAAGACCGTGCCGAACGCGAGAAACACCTTGCTAATTACGGTTTCACGCCATAGCTTAAACTTGGCTCCGTCGTCAAGCGGTATAGTTGCGGCAATACCCGGCAGTGCGATAAACAGTAGCACAATATCGAAAAGCCGCTTTACGAGTCCGAACGTCGCGCTGATGAGTGCTATCATCAGAACGACGGCGCAAATATATGCAACCAAAAAGTTAAAAGCCTCCGGGTCTACAAGTCCGTCGTTTTTCCAACCGTAAGGTAACGGAACTACCATCCACTTGTCATCACCCAAAATATGCTCTACGTCTTCGTCCCAAAAATTGTCCCGCAAATCGTTTTTTGAATAGTAAACGTCACCGTCGGTATCTCCGTTCATCGCACCGAAAATATCTTTAGGACGCCAACCGTTGTATGTTCGTAAAGGCGTCAGCTTTTCCAAATTCTTTTCGGTAATTTTCCACGTCTTATTGCCGTTCTCATCTTCAATTTCCGTATATGTATCTTCGGGACGCAATCTATTTCCTTTGTCATCAAGAAAAATTATACGTCCGGTGCCGTCGTCATACCGCTTCGGCAGAAGCTGTCCGCTTGTAGGGTCTTCAACCTCAAAACGGTATAAATACGAAACAAATGTGTAATTTCCATCTTCATCTCGCTCGTTAAGTCCTTGAACGTCGTTTACGTCATACAAAAAGCCGTCGCCTACGGAGATATTTATTATCTCATGCGACATAAACGTTTGCTCTCCGTGATTTATACCTTTGTCTATCGCACTAAGCAAACCGTCGGCACAAGCTACGCCGACAATCAGCAACATTGCCATAAACAGCGATACCAACAACGTACTCATTGACTGTCCGAGCGTGCGCACGTGACTTTTGGTTTCTCCGCTGCGCGCATTTATAGCGTTCTTTACAACGGCAACAACGGTACAAACGGCGCAAATACCGATTGACGCAATGAAAATTACCCAAAACGCCCACTGCACCCCGTTAAGGTTCAGAAAGTACGAGCTTAAAGTCTGCTCGCCGTTTTCGGTAGTTACGCTGTCGAGTCCCGCTACACTTCGGAATACGACAAAAATGCTGTCTATAAAACCGAGTAGCCAAATAAGCCCTTGCATTAAAATTTCTTTCAGCCAAATAAGCATAATTTTACTCCTTGACAATTTTTTTACGTAATGATAAAATATATAAAAACACAAAAAGGAAGAATTTGTATGAAAAAGAAGAGTTTAGGGTTTTCATCTTTTGTTTTAATACTCTCACTGTTATTATCCGTTTTTGCCTTTGCCGCATGTACGGACGATTACTCCGATAGTAATGAGAATAACGAAAACAATGGTAGTAGCGGTAGAGTTTTAACCGAAATCGAAGACCGAATTATCGGCGAATATAAGCACTATGACAGTAGCAAAAATTTAAGTTACTCATTTCACCTTGACGGTACATATACAGGCAACAATTCAACCGGTATATTCAAACAAGGCAACGACGGCATTGACAGCATTTTCGGTCATTATTACGAAATTGTTCTTGATAGTAATACAATTTTGAGATATTACGACTTTAATAGTAATTCGCTTTATGTAGGGCGCACTGCAACTTATACCAGAATAAGCACCACAAGAGTATTACATAGCTCCGAAAGAATTATTGTAGGTTCATGGAAAAGCGCAAATTCGTCTAAAACCTATAAATTTAATTCGGACGGAACTTTTTTGCACGTAGGAAATTCGGGAAATGCTTACACAGACACATTTTTTTTGATAGACGAGGGCACAAACAACAAAAAAGGTCATTATTATGTCTTCAAATTTACTTATACGGCAATGTCCAATTGGTACATTTTTGACACTGAACCCAACATTGCATATAATCAAACAGGTTCAAAAATAGCAACTTTTTTATAACCTTACCCTTTCAGCCCGACCTAAGCGCCGGGCTTTTTAATTACCTTTGCGCTCGAGGAACATTTCGGGACAGTGGCTGCTCAAAACAGTTGCAAGCGGGGCTTAATCCGCGGCACTGTTTGTTTACACGTATATTGCCGCAAAACCCTGTAGGCTTGTTATAAAACGTCCGCGCGCTCGGTATGTAATATCTGCACTCCATACACTTTGGTTTCATAGACTATCTCCCTCGGCTCCCCGTTCCGTTCCCTGTCGGCTTACCGTCATTCTTTTTTGTGTTGTTTATCAAAGTAGTCGGTCGAGCGGCTTTGGACGCGGCGGCAACCTCGGCAAACGTTGGCGGCGCGCCGACCGCACTCTTAACATACGCCGCTTGAGCGGAAAAGCCATAATGCGAATTACCGGCGGTATCTCTGTAATGCTCTATATTGCCGTCTGCCGAATAATCGAGCTGCGTCTCCTTACCGTCGAGCGAGTACGACTTGACGCTTATGCGTCCGTCCGGGTACCGAGATACCTTTGATTTCACGCTGTCATAATCGCGGGCACCCGCCTCGTAGTCCTCGCTATCATAGCAGAAGTAGTCACGCACCTCGCTCGGAGAATAGTATTCGGTTTTATATACCCCACCGTCACTGTCTATCTCGGAAACCGTATTGTTGTAGCGGTCATAGCCGTAGCGGATTTCAGACGTGTACTGCACCGCGTCGTTCACGCCGTAAACGTTGTATCTGCTCAAGGTGATATTGCCGCGCTCGTCGGACTCGCGCCAACCCTCTTTTGCGGTATCGTGATAGTATCCGCGCTCCTCTACTTTATCGCGTGTTTTTTCATGAACACTCTTGTAGAGTTCTTCGGAACGGTCGGCGTACTTGTCCCAATACTCGCTTAAACCGTCGTAGTATTCGTAGCTCACCTCGTGGGCATGATAGCCGATTCCGTCCGACGAATACTTGTACGTCGTTCTGCCCTCGGCGTCTTTGCGCTCGATACCGAGAACGGCGCCGTTCTCGCCGTAATCGGTTATCTCGCTGCGCCCGTCGCTGAACGTCGCCGTAGTTTTGCTCAAATACTCCTTGCCGTCCTCTGCCTTGCTATACTCATAGGTCTTTTGCCGCCCGTCCGAATCGGCGTAAGCAAACGGCTTACCGTCCGGACGTTCAAGCGTCGTACCATAACCGTCGGGCGAAAAATCCAAATTATTTTCAGATAAGGGGTTGACAATCTCATCAAAACGGCGTATAATAATATTAGAGTCGTACTTGGCAAGAACACGGGGTAATTGGAACCCCGCCGACACTACCAAGTTGCGGCTTTTTTTATTGTCATAATACAGTACCCCATTTTGTTTAATCGAATTATTGATAAAACTCTCAAAGCTATCCTTGCCATATGTACTTGTGAGAACATTGCATGAAATTAGCCTACCGTTCGACCGCCCTATGCCGTTGTTTTTCAATGCAACTATAATCGGGCGGTCTTTTTTGTCCTTACAATCAGTAACGAGTACAATACTATCTTTCTGCGTAAGCGACGAAAGCACCATTGCCGGACTTTCTATGTACTGCGGCAAACTATCCATAAAATCTATCGGGAGATTATGGTGGTGTTCTTTATCCGTAGCCGTTTCCTCTTGAGCCAAACAGTTGCGGATATGCTTTTGCGTCATTACAATTTCACCGTCGGAAAAGCCTATATCTCGTATAAGCTGTGGCGTAACGCATACAGGTACCGTATCGAAGTCCTTATATTCGCCCGATACAACTTGCGCAACTCGTTCTTTGAAAGTACCTTGCATAAATTGCTCCTTTATCCTAACAGGCTACTGCAATATGGCAAGTACCGTAACCGAATTGTTTGCACTCACCCACTCGCTTAAAGCGCCTATGCCGAGCGGAGCGCCTACAGCCACAACAAAGATAATTATTATTCCCACTCCGAACGATATGAGCGAGCTTTTGGCGCTGCGCTTTTTCTGCTCGTCGCCGGCAGCGAGCCAATATTTGATACCGAGATATATTCCCCATGCTACGGCAAGTGCGCTTGCTATTGCAACGCAGGGCACCCACATGGAATTTATCAGTTCAACTATAGTATCCGACAAGTCGGTAAAGTCCGCGCCGTCGGCTGCAAGTAACGTCATAATCGACGAGATAAAAGTGTTCATATTTTTACTCCTTGATTTTATTTTTAGAAAGTCATTCAGACGCGCTGTGTCAGAATATTTTTTGAAAACCCGTAAATTTCCGAGCAAAAAACTTTGCTTACGTAAACGGGAACGTCTCAAGGCGGTCGTGTGCTGTTCTTCTTTGTGCTATTCATAAATCACTCCTTTATTTCATGCGTGGCTTTCTGCGAGCGCGGATAATAAGCACCGATACTGTCACTAAGCCAAAGACTCCGACTATGATAATCACAATCGCCCACAAGTTAAGCCTAAACGGTACGGTAAATTCGTAGACGGCTATGTTGCCGAGTTCGTCGGTAACGGTAAGCACGTAATTTCCGGGTTCGTCAAACGTTTGCCCAACGCGGCAATTTACCTCAACGCCGTCTTTGAGTAGCAACATTTTAACGTTCTCTTTGTCTATAGCCGAGATTTTGATTTTATTGCCGTCTTTTATGATAGTAACTACCGGCGGCACACAGTCCGTCGAAAGCGTAAGCTCATACGGTATGCCGCTGCAATCGAGCTTTACAACATAGACTCCGGTGTCTGTAAGGTTTATTACAGACGAGTCCGAAACGGCTACGCTCATTCCGTCTTTGGTCAAGCCTACTATGCGCGTACCGCTCGGCAGCGGCTGCGAAACCGTTTGCGCGTATTGCGGAACGATTATAAAAACACAAGAAACAGTATTGCCGAGAACGTCGGTGAGCGTAAGCTCATATTCGCCGGGGTCGGTAAACTTAGTTTGTGTATCGATTTCGGCGCCGTTGAGCTTAACGACAACAGTCAGCGGCTCGTCGGTATCGAGCGTGACTTTCGACGTCGTTACAGCTCCGTTCGGCACTGACAACGCGTAATCTACGGAAAGGTCTATAGAGAACGTAACCGTTACGCTGTTCCCGGCATAGTCCATTGCGGTTATGTAATAAATACCCGCTGCTGCAAATACCTCGTCATTTGCGACGTCGCGTATTTTATTTCCCTTGCTATCGGCAAGATACAAATAGTCGTAATCGCTTGCCGAAATCGATACCTCACTCTTTACCGCGCTGCCGTTCTCGGCTCCAACGAGCGATAACACGGGCGGCGTAATATCGATAACGATACTGATGACAACCGTATTACGGTAGTTGTCGGTAACGGTTATATCGTACCTACCCGCTTGCGTAAGCGTTCCACCGTTCTCCACGGTAAAGCCGTCCTCGTTTTCTACCTCAAACTTTTGCGTAGGCTCGTTTACCGTCAAGGTAATGGGCGTGTTCGCATACAAAACGCCGTTCACGTCGTTGTATTTTCCGCTCAAGGTGTAGTCAACCGAATTATCAAGCAACACGGTGAACTCGAGCGTATTCCCCACGTCGTCCTTTATCGTAAAATAGTACAGCGTTCCTTGAGTCAGCACAGTGTTCATGTTATATTTGGTAGCAGAGAGCGAACCGCCGCGTGCAGTATAGTAACGCACGCTCACTCCGGTTTCTTGCCACTTAATCGAGAACGATTTGTTTGTGGCGCCGTCGGACTGTATGACGTTGCCGTCGCTATCGGTTATTTCGAACTCGGGTAATATCGTATCGATTTCAAATCGGTATTCCACGAAAAGCGACAAGTCTTGCGCATTATGTAAAAACACAAGATATTCATGCGACGTCGTTTCGTCAGCTGTAATATTGTACGTAGTAATAGACGAACCGGTCTGAATGGTATAACCGTTGAACGGTTGACGTTCGCCGCCGGGCAACAGTATGTAAAGCTCCGCAACGTCGCCGCTGTCAAACGTAAACGACACGTTCTTATTGGTGCGCCCGCCGTCACTCACGCCCGCGAGCTTGCCGCTCGGTAAGCCTTTCAAGAAGAATATGGGCGGCAGTTCTATCATGCGGCGATAGTTATCCGTAACGGTCGCGCCGTATTTACCGCCAACGTTCAGAATGTACGTTAGCGTCGCCGCACTAATCGGCGTACCCTCACCGTCGGTCTCAAGCACCGTATGCGAACCGTCGTACTCGATTTTATAAAGCGTAATGCCGGTGATTACATTGTTGCGGTCACTCGTAACAAACGATATTTTGCACTCGGTCTTATCTGCGGCAAGCGAGCCGTGCGTCATAGTCGGCGCGTTGCCGGCAATGAACACGTCAAACGTAAGAGCGTTGAGCGAACGGTCGAACACCGTGACAGTATATTTGCCGCTCGTAAATTCGTCCGAGCCGAGTATAGGCAGCATATCGGACTGCGTAAAGTATCTAACCGTACTGCCCTTTTCGATTTTCAACGTAACGTACTCGTCGGCGTTATCCAAAAGCCCCTCAAAAGCAAGCGACAAGAAATAGAGCGTCTCATTTTGGGTATAGCCGTAATCGAGCACAAAACTTTTATCTCCGTCGCCGAAAGTCGCAGTGACGCGCGCCGTAGGCAGCTCCGCGTCCGAATAAATCAAATACTGCTCGATATTGCCGGCGACGTCGCGCTCCGTAATCAAGTAGTACCCTTGCTTGTAGTCTAAGCTCGCGCTCTGCAGTGTGGTACCGCGAGGTATCTCGAATTCTTTTTGTGTTGTTTCCTCTGCGTAGTCCCCCAAATATTTTGCCGTGACAGTATACGGCATTTCCGAAATGTAAGATATATTCGGCAACGCCCATAACATGTCGGGGCGAACAAAGTAACGCGGCATACTCTTTAACTCCAATAGATAATCGGGCAATGCGGGGCTATTGCGCGTAAGACTTTCGGGTTCGATATAGTATTTATCGTTCCCGTTGGTGCTCGCCGTCTGACGTGCGGATATATATCCTTTGGCGTATTTCTCCACTACGGCTTTTACGGCGCTTTCCGTATCGTATTTCTGCGCAACGCTCTCATTGCTCGCCGCGATATACATGTACCCGCCTTGCACCGGCGTCACACGGAACTCCCACTCGTTCGCCACGGCAAACGCAAGTGCTTTATCGTAGCTCTCAAAGCTGTAGCGCCCGGCGACGTCTTTGTTTTCCGTCGTGAAAATGCGCGCCGGCAGTGTAACTACGTACCACGCATTCAGCTTATAACTATCGCGTATCGACGTTATGTTGCCGAACGTATCCGTTTTGTAAACCGTTGCGGTGGCACTTGTAAAATTTCCGGCTCTATCCGTTATGCGGAACAAATAGGCTCCGTTTGCGCCACGCGGTTCAAAATCGTAAGGAACATAGCTGCCGTTCTCGTATAGCTCGATAGCGGCAATTCCGCTCAATGCGTCGGCGCCGGTTGCCGTAAACGTTGAGTTGATATACCGCTCGAACGCCAAGCCGTTAGACGAGAACGTAAGCGTCGGCGGCGTATTATCGATTATAACCGTTGCTTGAGCGGAATTGCCGGCACGGTCTTCGGCATTAAAGCTGTATGTTCCCTCTGCGGTAAATACGTTACCCGAAGTGTACGGGGTGCTTTCTACCGACGGCACTTTTGACTCGTCAAAAGACATAAACGAATATGTGACGCTAACCGGGCTTTCGTAGCGTTCGGTACGCCAAGACACAAACGAACTCCCGCGCGTTATCTGCGACATGCCGGTGGTTCCGTCGGCAAATGTAAGCGTCGGCGCTTTACGGTCTATAATAAATCGCACGTTCGACGTGTTGCCGACTTTATCAGTAGCCGTAACTGTATACTCTCCGTCAGCCTCGAGCAACATGCCGGACACGTACTCAACGTTACTTTTGGACTCACTTTCGCCTACGTAGGAATATACTGCAGTAACCTCGCTCTCCCACTCTGCATACGAGAACGTTACCGCGCCGCTCTCCGCTCCGTACTCGAACGGTCGAGATAATACCGGCGCCGAATTATCTACGTACAACGTAACGCTTGCGCTGTTGCCCGCCGCGTCACTTGCCGTTACCGTATATTTGCCCTCGGCGGTCAGTCGCATTCCGCTACTGTACGCGCGCGGGCTACTCGTACCGCTCGCGGTCGTGTGCGTATAAGTTGCGCTAATCGGACTTTCTGCGTCCGACGCGGAATAACTCGCATATACGCCCGTCTTTGAATATTGAGTGCTTGTGAAAACCGGCAATGAACGGTCTATGACGACAGTACAAGACCCGCTATTGCCCGCGGCGTCGGTGACGGTAATTACGTACCGCCCCTCTTGCGTAAGTTTGTCACCGCGATTATAATACTCGGCGGGCATTGTAACTACGCGCTTTGCCGCACTGTCGTAATAGGAATATACGTACGTAGCTTGCGTGTTAATCGGACTTTCGTTCGCCGTTGCCGTCGGGAACGAGAGCGTATATGAACTTGCGTTTGTGTACTTAACAAGCGGATTGCCCGACGCGTCATAGAAATCGCTTGAAAACTTCGGCGCCGTTTTATCGACGCAACCGGTTTTCTGCGTTTTATTGCCGCCCGTGTCCGTTACGGTAAATATATATTTACCCTCGTCGGATAGGCGCGATTTTTGTATGTATTCGCCCTTGTCTTCTCCGTTAAGCGTATAGGTTGCAAATGTGTACGAGGCGTCAGCCCATTCTGCGGATATATTAGTCTTCGAATACTCTGCGGAAAGTGTGACGTCGGGTTTCGCATAGTCCGTGCGAAACGATACTGTTATATCTCTGCTGTATCGATACGAACTGTTTGGCATTACGAAATGCGCCGTTTGGTCTACGCCGTGGCTCCAATTACCCGGCAAACAAACCGCTCCGAGCAAAAACTGAATATGAATAGTCCACGTGCTGCTATTCAATCCCGACGTCATGTTATCCAAACGATAAGTGCCTGGCTTGGGCTGTATCCCGAACCCCGTCGAAAAATCGGCGGGTCCCTCAAGCATCCATGACGTGTCCCCTATTGCGTCGCCGCTTTCGGGTTTCCATTGACTATCGTTGTAAGACACGTTGTCCGTAATGTTTGCTCTAACCGTAGAACCGCCGCTACGTTGCGCATAAAATGACATAGCAGTATAATTTCCCAACCCGCTACACGTACTGCGCCTAAGTTTATCACTACCGCTTTTGCCCGGCGCTCCCTCGCGGTGGAAAATGCGGTCGGTGTCATTCCAAATAAAAGACATTAACGTATTGTCTTTGGGCAAATCTCTTATCTCAAGAAATAACTGCGCACCGGTCGCGTCATAGTTGCCGCTTTTGTAATAGAACTTGCCGTCAGAGGATTGGTCGCTTTTCGGAACGTACCAACCGTTCGAGCGAGTTATATAAATATCGTACCATGAATGTGCTTTCATAGTAGTAGTTTTAACTGCCTGCTCCTCGCGGTAGCCGAGTCCGTTTACCCAACCGCCGAGCGTAGTCATGGTATGGCTCACGTCATGGTCGGGAATGTTTATATACAGTTTGTCCGTTGTCGTGTATGTAGTGGCGCTTGCCGCGGCGGCATAAACACATTCATGCTGTGTCGGAAGTATTAAAAACACAAGCGAGGATATTCCTATTGTCGCAAGTATTAGTACAGCTTTTAATAATTGTGCTTTAATCGATTTCCGTTTCATTTTCTATATCTCCTTGTTCGTTGACTTCGAGCGGCAACCTTGCCGCTATTTGCCGTATCATATTCTTGAGCTTTGCGCTTTCCGTATGCACCCAACGCAATCCTCGCGTTTTGGTGTAATCCATTATCGCCACGCAAGCGTCGATTATCTTTTCAACGTCATGCTCGAAAAATCCGGTCTCGAGCTTTATTCCAAGCATTTCGGGCACCTTGGCTTTGATTTTCAAAACCATTGGCAGTAGTCGTTCTTCGGCTGCGTCTAAAGGGTCATACGTCTCGGCTACTTGCCCACCGCTTTCGTCCGGCGGCTTAACGCCGCTCAATAGCTCCTCGATTAAACTTTGAGCTTGTGCGTTCTGCCGAGCAATAAACTCCTTGTTCTTGGTTATCCATGCGGCGCGAGCGCAAAAGTTATAGTAGTGAGCTTGCTCATTAAAAACGGCTGCCTCGGGCGAGTCAGGCGGTTCGCCCTCTACGGGGCTATAAATCTTGCGCGATTTGAATACGGGTTCATACTTTGCGCGTATTGGATTTTTACCAAACACAAGCACGATTGCGTTGCCCATGACCGGCGGGTCGTTTAGGTGTTCAAGTTCGCTCGGATAAATGAGCGGTACGCTCTCTGCGCTTGTATTCACGTTAAAATTCCCGCTGCCGTCGCCAAATCCTATGCGACGCTGTTTGGTCTTGCCGCACAGCTCGGAAAATTCGTTTATCGTGTTTTGGTCGGTACTGCCGATAAAGATTTTGATATTGCAGTTCGACTTAATAATGCCGGCAAGCTCTTTGCCGTATTTATTGTATAGCTGCCCGTAATCTTGAATAATCGGCACCATGAAAATGTTGCGGGAACGCCCGACAGTAATTATTTTATCAATGCTCGGAAACTTCGGTAGGTTGCCGAACTCGTCCATTATCACGTAAACGTTGCGCATAAGTTCCTCGTCTTTGGTCTCGCCGTTCTTGTAGTTCTTACGCGCTTTGTTTACAAGTACCTTATAAAGTTGCGTTATAAACAACGTTGCAAGAAAGTGTCTGTTCTCCTTTTCGTCCGGAATTTTGATAAATAGCGCCGTCGGCTGCTCGTCGAACGTATCGAGCGTAATATCGTTGCCGCTCGTAAGACGTCGTATGCCGGTATCGGCAAAGCCCAACATGTAGTTATTGACTTGCGAGAGATAGCTTGAGAGCTGCCTATCTTCAGACGCAAGTATCGGATTGGCAAGTCCGGCTATTCGACTATCGTCGCGCTCTGCTACAAGATACTCGGATAGCGTTGACAAGTCGCCTTTGGCAAAATCCGCTATATTGCGATAGAGCGTATGCAGATTAAATTCGTTTTCGTTACAACCGCCTATCAGCAAATCTTCCCACATAGCAAGCGCAAGAGCGAATATGAAATTCCGCGCACCTTGCTCCCACACCGGCTCCGTCTGTGACGAAATCGGACAAATCGTGTATATAATATCTTGAATATCAATGTATATCTCGTCTTTTAACGTTTGTATCAGAACTTGGCGCGCCGCGTCCGCTTGACTGTACGAGTCGTAGCTCTTACCCTCAAACACATACTTGCCGAGCTTGCCGTTAGCGGCATTTGCAAGCTCGAACGTATCGTGTATCTCTCCGTTGGCGTCTACGTATTTTCCGTTGCGCTGCTCGATTTGCATTTCACCGATTTGTTGGTTCTGCACCTCGTTTATTTTCCGTGTTTTTTCTATGACCGCCGCAAACGGGTTCCACCTTGCCGAACTGTACGGGTCGGCAACGTCAAGCACGAGAACGGTGTACCCTTGCTTTTGGAGTGTTGCCGCGTGATGACGGTACAGCTCGCCTTTCGGGTCGGTCACAACTATTCCCGGCTTAGTCTTGGTGCGGCAAAGTATTTGCACGGTGGGGTCAACGAACGCGCTTGTCTTACCGCTGCCGGTGGTTCCGATAACAAGCGTGTGTATCGGCTTAGAGAATACTACCGTTATGTCATTGCCTTGCTTAGCCGCATAAACCGGCACACCGTCTTTCACCTCGTGCAACTTACTATATGAGGTCAGCGTCATGTTATCGCTTTTCACAACTTCGGCGTTGGTGAGCCAATGTGTGTCCTCTATGTCGTTGACCTTGAGAACACGCTTACCCGATTGCATACTGCGCACGGCAAATACAATACCTATGCCCGCGAGCGCGCATAAGAATATAACCCATACGCGGTAATCGGAAAGCCCGGCAACGAGCGCCGATAACAATTCAAACGATTTACCGAAAGACAGCAAGCCGATAACTACGGCGACGGCAACCCACATAAAAACCGCCGCTACAGCCAATAGTGCTATCGTCACGCCGACGGGGCGTTTATTCGATTGTCTGCCCTTGTTCGCCAAAAAAATCAACTCCTATTATGCTTTTGCGAACTCTGCAGCTCGAACTCGATTTCGTGTTCTACACGTGCAAGCTCGCGTGTGAAATCCGCTTGAATACTTTTGTTGCCGCCACTCACCATTTGCATTGCACTCCGTATAACCTTTGCTCCGTGAGTGCGGCGACGTCGCGCTGCTGCTTTGTGCTGCTTGCACGTTGTCGGCTCCCCGCGAACGTCGGCTTTCGGTTTGTTGCGGAAATTTTTAACCATACCGAGTACGACGTTGCCGAGACGAGATTTATATTCTTCGGTCAAGCGTTTTACGTAATCGGATTTTGTGCCGGTTTCGGAAAGCGCTTTTCCGCGCCGCGCTATCTCGGACAACGCTTTTTTGTGAGCTTGCATTGCGTTAGTATTTCTACGTAGCAATAGCTGCACTACATTGTCTATGTCTTTGCGATACTCCGCAACGTTTTCGCTATTGTACTGTAGCCTACCCCTTTTCGGGAGTTTGTCTGCAAGCTCACATAACGAAACGTACAAGTCTCTGTCTGTCGGTACCACGTTCAGCCCGCGTATCCCGTTCACGGCAGCATTGCGATAATTATATAAATCGCGCTTGTGTTCGTCGAGGTAAGCTGTCGCGCTCATGCGGTACTCATTCAGAACGGCATTGTCTATCTTGCCTTTTGCGCGGTAGCCGACCTCACCGTTTTTGTTGCGGTATTTCGGCTCGCGTTCGTAGAACGTGAAATGCACGTGCTTGTTTTCGGTGTTGGAGTGCATTGCGCACAACAAAGCAACGTTGTTAGTGTCAAACCCGGCGTTCTTAAGGAACCCGCCGAACGTTTGCCGCATAAGCCGCTCTGCGTCCTCATACCCTATTAGCTTTGATTGTTCCGACGGAAAAGAAACCACTCCATGCCAAATGATACTTTTTGTTTTCCGCGCTGCCTCTCGCCACTCGTCAATTTCGCTTTGCGTCATGGCGCCGTTAAGCCCGAACGCGCCCAAGCTGTTAAACCTCGTAACGTACTCGCTTATATTGCGCGCCTCGTTTTTGTTCGGGAGACGGTTCGACAAATCCATGTTGAGCCTTTGTGCCGCTTGCTCTTGCAGTAGCTCATTGTCCGGACGCTCGACCTTTTCCCCGTCGGCAATATACTCCGTAACGTCTATTTCGTTGTGTGCGGCGTTGCACGAATAAAATCTGCGATTGCTTGCCCAGGTCGCTTTTTGCTTAGTACCCCACTGCCCCGACGGCGACGGTGGCGTGAACGTGCAAGAAAATACAACGGCATTTTTTGCGTTCATGAGTCACTCCTCTTTGTCATACCTATCAAGTCCTCTTTCAGTCCGGATACGAGTTCGGGCAAATCGCAAAGCGAACCGTCACGCAACGTTTCCGCGTTTACCGCCTCACCGTCGAGCTGCGCAACGGTAGCGTTAAACAAGCCCGCTATCATGGTTTCTTGTATAGCCATTTCAATAAACAAATCATCTATGACGCGGCGTAACTCTTTCATCTCCCGCCCAACGGACGGAGAATATGCCGGCGCCGGTGCCGACTCGGGATTGCCGGCTTTACCGAAAATGCGTGCGTACATTATGGGTACCCCTATATCGAGTGCCTCATTCAAAACAGCGCTGCGATTTCCTAACTTGACGGCAAGCTCATTCACGAGCGCCAAAGTGTCCGCATTATGTATGCGGAGCGTAATATCTGCAGCATTGAGATTGAATTTAGGTTTAGCCATGTACGTTAGCTCCTTTTCGTGTAATTAGGCGAAAATCGGTGTCCGATTTGTCGCATTTCAACGTGACCCTTTATGACCCATAAAGCAACGATTTGTGACCCATGATTTATATACGTAGTATATAGGGGCGTAAAATCGCGGCGAAAGGGTCACTTGCCTTATCCTGCTTGTTTGAAAACAAGGGTATTGCAGCAACAGAAAGCACAACAGCGGACAGTGTGGGAAATTTGGGGCGCGACCCGCGCTACGCGCGGGATTATAAGGTCAGATTTTAGTGAATATGCGCGCCGCAAGCGGCGCGAGTAAGAACACAAAAGAGAATGTTCTACGTCACCGCCCGCTATTGCCGGTACCGGTCGGCTTGCCGCTGTTCTTGTTTGCGTTGGATTTTGGAATGTAAGCTCTTGAGTCAATGCTTTTTTGTAAAGTCGAACACGCATTTTGAGCGGTTAGTTTCACGTATGCGTCGCCTTTTTCCGGACGGTATAAACCACTTGACCGAAAGACTCGCTCTACTTGAGCTGCGTCTCCACCGCTAAAGAACGCAATCATATTGCACAGCTTGAAATCGCTAACCGAGTGATTGCCGCAAATATCATTGCCGTTCCAAAGCGCCTCGAAATCGGCAGCCACTTTGCTTGCGCGGATTTTATCTATCAAAGCGTTATCGTCCATTCCGAGCGGTACACTCGGTGCGCTGTATTGGCTCACTTGCTTAAGGTTGGATTTTAGTAGTTCGGTGAGCGCTGCACTCGGTGGCGCAAGCTCGCTCGGTGCATTGCCATAAATATCACCGGTCATGCTCATAAACCGCACGTTGTCATAAGTTTCGAGATTGATATTGTCGTTTCGAGCGCGGTATCCGTCGGGGCGATTTCCGGCATAAAAGATATGCAATCCATGCCCGGATACGCTACGCTCAACGTATGTACCTTGAGCTGCGGTTAGAAACTTCTGCGCAAGCTCGCTTGGTTTTCCGTTCTCGTCTATGTGGTGGTCAAGGTCAATACACGTTATGCCGCTGCCACTCATAGCAAAAGCAAGTCCGTCAAGTTTGTACCGCTTTGCAAGTGCCACAGCTTTATCGAACGTTGCCCATGTTGTAGATTTGTCGGAATGCGCCCATTTCAGATACATGCTGCTCGATACCGCGCGCGGTTGGTTTGGCGTTAGGGGTGTTTTTTTCAATTCGTACTTTTGCTTTTTCTCGTTGAAAACCCAACTCGTTCGGAACGCCACCCAATTCGGCAACGCTTTCATGGCGTCCGGGATATTCTCGAGCTGCGTCTTAAAAGCGTTCGGTTTGGTCTGCGGCTTTGCATTTTCTTTTTGTGTTCTTACTTTCTGGTGTTCGCCGTAAAGCCGCTCATACGTCTGTCCAATTCGCTCTACCGTCTTGCTTATATCGTCGCGTTTATAACTACCGTAAAACACTCCTTGTGTATCAAGCATGCCCTTGATTTTGCTATCAAGCTCGAGGGATTGCTTTTCATCATGTACACGCCCTTCCGTTTGAAATTTTGAGTTTTCCGGTCGAGCAACTAACATATTGAAATTATCGAAACTGTCATGATAAGCTCGAATTTGCTTTTTATACTCGTCGTCGATTTTACCGTCGCCGTAAACCATACCCAACAAAACCGGGCTGTCTGTCACTATAATTTCCGCGCTATTACGTATGCGGTCAAAACGTCGATATTGCTCATCAGTTACTTTTCGTTGGTCGTCAAGCTCGTTGGTACGATTTTCAAGAACAAGCTCTTTTGCATATTCGCTTACGTACTCAACATTGTAGCCCGCTTTTTTTAATGCGGCGGTCAATTCAAGCGCAGCAGTAGTTTTCCCGCTCCCCGGACCCGCATAAAAGTTTACCATTAGCGGCTTTTTATGCTCCGGCTCGGGTGGAGCCTTTTCTTGCTCGGAAATGTCATGCGTTTCCCATGTGCCGATTACTACGTTCTTACCGTCTCGCTCTGCAACCCACGCACCGCTTGCGGCATTTTCTTTTTGTGTTTTCTCATCGGTGAATAACGCAGATTTGTTTGCGGCGCTATCATAAGTAGATTGTTTTTCTTTGCTAACCGTATTGACATCAACATATTTTTCACGAATATCAGCATAAATTTTGCTGCTGCGCTCCCAATACTCCAAGGCTTCTGATTTACTTTCAAATCGCGTGAGAAACTCTTGTCTATACTGCTCGTCGTAATTGTCTAATATTGCATTTAATCTTGCATTGTCTCCAATCGCCAATCTTCTCGACGAACACTCATCTATTTGTTCGCCGCGAGGAAAACAGTCTTTCAAGCAATACCATGTGTCGTTTGCTTTGTCATGTAAAATACTGAAACCGGGATATTCCGCCATATCTTTTATTGCGCCTTGACCGACTACAGCATAATTCTGTATAGCTTCAACTGTTACAATAGGTGATAATGCATATTTTGTTTGTGCGCGTTGGCGTTCGTAATCGCAAACATAATCAGTTGCTCTCGAAGCGTCGAACATCGCGTCGATAAGTGTTTGCGGGTTATCACGTATAAGCCGCGCCCACGAACGCACGTATTCGGCGCTGTTCTCGATAGTGCGGTCTGAATAGACAAGTCCAAACTCGGCAGCGACAAGCACGCTCGATATTTCCGCAACGAGTTCCTCTCGAGCATACGCTGTAGAACCGAACCTACCGCCCTCTCGATTAAGCCGTGAACTATGCCCGGTACTGTGTGCCATTTCATGTAGTGCGGTGTTATAGAAAAACTCGTCGGATTTGAACGCTGTACGTTCGGTCAAGTGTATCTCATCAGACGCCGGGCTGTAATAATTGCGTCCGTTTCCGTCATAAGAAATCGGTGCTTGACTGCCGGCAATCACTTGTTCGATAAGCTCGTTACGTGCGGAAATGTCGGCGGGCGTCAATTCCGGCGCTTTGTACGGCTCTATGCCCACGACGTCACTTGCGTTAAAAACATAGTAGCTGCGCGCGAACGTTTGCAGGTTTTGACGCTTAAACTCTTGCCGCTCCATAAAGGTCATGTCTTTTATCTCCTCGCGGATTGCCTCAAGGTCTGCCTCTTTCTTGGTGCGACGGTCAATGATTTTATACAATTCGATTGGCACGCCCTTAGCTCCCTTTTTAACCTTGTAGCCGGCGTCGGTAGCTTGGTTAAACGTAAGCCAACGCGGGTCAGACTTATACGCAAGCATTAAGTTCAGAGCGTTCATGCCGCGATATTGGGCGCCGGAAACGGCGTTAAAAGGTTTGACGCGAACTCCTTGCATACCGTCGTCCCATGGTATAGCTCCCTCATCAAGACGAGAAAGAACACGGTCAACAAGTGCTTGGCGCGCTTTGCTTAGTTGCTTTTGTTCTTGCAGTTGTTCTATCTGCGTTTTTATCTTTGTGTTATTGGCATTTATGCGTGCTTTATTATACAAACTGTATTGTACGCCGATATTACGGTCACCGAGCAAATTCCCGTCAGAGTCATAGTCATACTCCTTGCCCCAAAATTCACCCTCTCCGTCATAAGTGGATACTGCTAAATCAAAGCTAATTCGTTTAGCTAATCTGCCTTGTTCGTCATACTCCTTAAAACTGCCGCTGCCGTCACTATAATAGCAATACGTTTGTCTATTGTTTTCGTCATACTGAAAGAAATTTTCGCCGTCATCATCACGGGAATATATGACATTGCCGTGGGCGTCTTTCTTTTCAATTTCACTCATTACTGCACCTCTCTAAAATAGACTACTATCTCTCTGCTTTGGGCGTATGTCCCTCTTGATTTCCACAGTTAGGGCATTTACCGGTAATTAGAATAGGAATCCATTCATAACCACATTTACCACATACCATTGGTTTACAAGCAATTTGATTGACTCTCAACAAGCCAAGCTCAACAAGTGACATTCTGCCAAACTGTCCATTGCGCTTTCTTTGATTGAACCTCATCACTGCACCTCAAAGTCATCAGACGGTTTCCCATACGTACCGTCATCAACGTTGCCGAGAACGTCGTCGAGCGATATTTGCCCGTCAAGAGTAGTTTGGTTGGTCTCATTTTCTTTTTTTGTGTTCTTCATCTCGTCGCTCCTTTGTCGCGTTGATTTGAACGCGGCGAAATTCCGCTTTGTATAAGTTCGGTCATTGCTTGCAACTCGCGCGGCTCGTATGCAACAAGTATGCTGTACAGCTCCGCGCTCACCTTATCCAACCGTTCCAGTGTAAGTCCGTGCTTGGCTGCAATCGATTTGAAATTTTCGTCCATAATCGATTATCGCCCCGCATTGCCGGTCGTCTTACCGTTTCCGGCAGCTTGTTCGGACGTTGCCGCCTTGCCCGCTTTGGCGAACTTATCCATAAAGCCGATTTCGGCATTTACTATGCGTAGCTTGGCACATTTACCCCCGTCGTTTTTTTGGTAAGTATTCAAATCGAGTTCGCCTTTTACGGTAAGCAAGCTGCCTTTGCCGATAGCCGACGATATAGACTCGGCGTACTTGTCCCAAACTTCCACGTCTACGTATGACGTTTTTTCATTGCCGTGATTGAGCGCAAGAGGAATTCTCGCTACTTTATGCCCGGACTTTGTTTCCTCGAGTTCAATATCTTGAGTAACTCTGCCTACCGCGACAATCGATTGCACGCTTGTGTTTTGACTGCCCAACGCATGAACGTCGGCATTAGCGATAGTCAAAGCCACACCGCTATCAGAGTTACGCTCGTACTTTTTCGCCTCTAATTGTCCTTGCACAAGTACCGTCTCGCCGTTCTTGAGCTTAGACAAGTTTTCTTGCTGCGCTGCACTCCATGTGCTGACTTCATAGAACGTCGGCACCATGAGAACCCCACCGTCGGGTTGCTTTACTTGCTTAACTGCACTGACAGTCATATTGCCGACTTTCTTGTTTCCGTTGGCTGTAGAAACCTCTTTTACCTCAAGCGGTTTCGTTATCTTGCCTACGATAACTACATTGCTACTGTTGTTCATATTTGCTCTCCCTATGAGTTTATTTTCGCATAGGGGCTTTTCTCAAATGAAAAAAGCCCATTGGTATTGCTGTTACCAATGAGCTGCTAATTTTCCTTATAAAGAAAAAACCCAGATAGCCTGCATTCTATCTGGGATTTATCTGTTGACGTCCAAAATCGTTGTTCGTATACAACATGCTTTGGAGCGTTGGCGGAGAAGGCGGGATTTGAACCCGCGCACCAGTGTTATCCGGTCTACTCCCTTAGCAGGGGAGCCCCTTGAGCCTCTTGGGTACTTCTCCACAACGTAACTAAAATTATACCAAACATAGCCGCGGCAGTCAAGCAAATTGAGTTTGATTTACAAAAATTCACGCGGCAAAAGTATCTTATCTGTGCGTACGTTTTTCCACTCGAATATGGTGATAAGTTCTTGCAAGCTTGACGGGCGGTTTTTGGACAAAATGCCCGCCGCGTGGGCGAGCGCACCGAGTATTTCTTCGGTACGAAACTTGTTAAAAAGTTTTGTCGCGCCGTCGCCCTCGCTCTTGGAGAGTTTGCGCCCCTCAAAGTCGCACACAAGCGGTATGTGATAATATTTAGGCGCGGAATAACCGAGCAACTCCATAAGCCAAAGTTGCCGAGGAGTACTCGAAATCAAGTCTATTCCCCGCACAACCTCAGTTACGCCGCTTTCGCAATCGTCTACCGCAACCGCAAGCTGATATGCGTACACGCCGTCGCCGCGCCGCAAAATGAAATCGCCGCATTCGGTTGCTAAATTTTGGGAATACTCCCCTGCCGCACCGTCGGTAAAACTAATTACCCTGTTCGGCACTTCGATGCGCAAGCACGGAGTCTTTTTTTTGAGCAACAGTTCGGTTTCTTTTTCGGACAAATCTTTGCACCTGCCCGAATATACCACCCCGCCGTCGCTCAAACGAGGAGCTTGAGCCGCCAGCAACTGCGCACGCGAACAAAAGCAAGGATATATTCGCGCCTTACGCCGCAGAATGCCCTCTGCCGCACGATAAGCGTCCGTTCGTTTACTTTGCCACACCTCCGACTCGTCGCTCTCAAGCCCCAACGCTCCGAGCATATCGAGCATATTTTGCGCCGACGACGCGGGACAACGCGCGGCGTCGAGGTCCTCTATACGCACAATGAATTTGCCGCCCTTAGACTTAGCGGAAAGATACGCCAAAAGTGCGCAAAGGATATTTCCCGCGTGCAATTCTCCGCTCGGAGTGGGCGCAAACCGTCCGCAAACGCTCATTTACTCAAGCCCCAATAAATAATCGGAGCTAACATTGAAATATTTTGCAAGAGCTATAATGGCTAATGCACCGGGCACACGCTTACCCACCTCCCACGTAGCAATAGCAGATTGAGTAAGTCCGGTTTCTTTTGCTAATTGTGCTTGCGAAAGTTTTTTTTCAATTCTCAATTCTTTCAAGCGTTCTATAAAAGTTTCCATATGATAATTTTACTACAAATGTAGTTAAAAGTCTTGACTAACGACTATAGTATTTGAGGCGATTTTTTCTTATGCAGGAGATTGCCACGCGGCTGCGCCGCTCGCAATGACATTTTTTGTGTGCCGCTCGCAAAAACAAAGTTTAGAGCACGTCATTGCGAGGAACTTTAGTTCCGAAGCAATCTCAGGCATAAGAAAGGTGCAGATGCTGTACTTGTTTAATGCAAGAGATTGCCACGCGGCTGCGCCGCTCGCAATGACATTCTTTGTGTGCCGCTCGCAAAAACAAAGTTTAGAGCACGTCATTGCGAGGAACTTTAGTTCCGAAGCAATCTCAGGCATAAGAAAAGTGCAGATACTGTACTTGTTTAATGCAAGAGATTGCCATGCGGCTGCGCCGCTCGCAATGACATTATTTGTGCGCCGCTCGCAAAAACAAAGTTTAGAGCACGTCATTGCGAGGAACTTTAGTTCCGAAGCAATCTCAGGCATAAGAAAGGTATACACACAAACAAAAAAGCACTGTAGCGATACAGTGCTTTTTAATGAAATGCGGCAATTACCTACTCTCCCGACTCGTTGCCAAG
>NZ_CALPCH010000008.1 GCF_943193005.1 Pumilibacter intestinalis | reverse complement strand
ATAGAGTCGCGGTCGCGCGGTTCGATTTCGCCCATAGTCTGCCAAATTTTTCGCCGTGCGGTCAGACTGAGTTTTCCGCTTTCCGCAATTTCTTTTTCAGCTTGTCTGAATACTTCGATACAATCCATAATATTATTTCTCGAATTTTTTCTTACTGCATATAGCGATATTATTTCAACACGGTCAATCTTCCATATCGGAAAACGGAATTTTTCCGTGAAGCTCAACGGCGCGCCGACCTGTCGGCGTTCCGTCGTCATTGATTTCCATAAGGCGCATCTTTTTTATTTTTGAACAATCTATCTCGTCAAACACGTCTGCGCATTCTGCGCACTCCTGGTCGCCGAGTTGGTACAAAATGCACTCGACGGCTTCTTGCACTCTTTCAAACGCAAATTTTTCTATGCTTCCTATCGAAGCGCCTTCTTTTATCAGCGCGGATACTTCGGGAAACCTTTCGTCAAGGACGCCTTGCTCTATGTATTTTTTTATCATATTTGCAAAACCGCCCCTATGAAATTCAAGGTGGTCGCTAATCGGCTTCAAAAAGCGGAAAGAGGGAAGAACGGCAAAATATTCGTTTTCCTGTTTCAATTCCCACTTCGCCCATTCTTTTTGCAGACCGAATTTTTCCATTACGTTCAACTTTTCTTCATAAGTCATTTCTTTATCTTTCATATCAATCTCCGGATATTTCTTATATATAATCTCATTATATCACTTTTGATGCTGTTTTGCAAATCTCCGTTACATTCGGCTTAATTCCGCGCAATACCATAGTTACCGATACGGTCGTATCCCATTGCTTTTCGTTGTTGTCATATTGATTGATGCGGGTATCATACTTATTATTTACAATGCGTTTCATTTCGGCTATTTCTCGATTTGAAAAGCATTCGGGCATAGAATACTCAACCGATTCTATCGATTCGATTGCCGCATACCTGGCGGCGTCGATTATCGCACGGGCAAATTCGGGCGCAGTATCGGGATTATCGGGCGTTAAATTTGCTATGATATATCCCGTTTTAACGCTCTTAAATCCGTATCGTTCCATAGCGGCAGGCAATTTCGCCTCGTTCAGATAATATTTACCCACGCCGTATTTTTCAACGGCGTTATCGAATTGTTCCGCTTTTTGCCAAAACTCTTTTTCGTAATCGTTTTGCACGTAGCATTCGGGCGCAACCGTTATGCCTTTACGCGAAGAAAGCACCAAACAAATTCCGTTCGGTTTCAATACGCGCAGTTGCTCTTTGTAAAATACGGAATGTTCTATATGCTCGCAAACGGTGTTTGAAATCACAACGTCAAAGCTCTCATTTGCAAACGGTAATGCGGCAATATCGGCTTCGATAAAAGTTACGCCTGTTTCGTGTTCTTTGGCAAAGCGTATAAATTCGCCGTCGCGGTCAATGGCGATTATCTCGGCATTTGGATACCAACGTGCGAGCGAGCCTGCAAGCGCACCCGAACCGCAACCTATTTCAAGAATTTTCAGTTGATTTGTTTCGTCTAAACCGAATAACTCTTTGTACTCGCTTGCGAATTTATCATCAAACCGCAACTTGCGACTGTAATACAAAGTCTGTGCGCCTTGTATATATTTCGACCATATAGTATTCATAGTTTTACTTGTGTTTGTAGTCGTTTGATTTATCTTACTTTATATATTCTTTTTTAATTTCACTACGTTAAATTACTGTTTATAGTACAATCATTATAGCATAACCGTACTAAAAAAGCAAGGACTGATTATCGTCCTTGCTTTAATCCCTATGAAAAACGCCGCGCATAAGCGGCGTTTTTCTTACATTACGGTAAAATTCGTCTATTTGTTTATGCGATGAAATTCCCTATCAAATGTTATCCATGCGTTGCTCTTCGGCTTGCGGGATTTTAATTCCGCCCGAAAGCCCGACCACGTTGTTTACGGGAAGCGAAAACGCTATGCCTTGCCCTTCGGATTTCAGTCCTGCGGTTTTATATATGGCATGCAGTACGTCGTCTTTTATTTGCGACGATACAAGTATCATGACTATTTCTTTGTCGGGCTGTATGGTGATGTGAAATATTTCTTCCGCCTCTTTGTTTGCCGTGCCGCGCGCGTGTATAACCGTGCCGCCGCGTGCTCCGACTTCTTTGGCGGCGTCCATTACTATATCGGAAAAGCCTGTGTTTACTATGCAAAGTATCAGTTCGAACGAGCTTTTTTTATCCATTTTATTTCGTCTCCTTTACCGCCATACGGTTATTGCTTAAAAATCCGTATATTAGAGTACCTATAACGCTACTGAACGGCACGGTGAACGCAATGCCTTTGCCGTTTTTTATGGTGTCGAATTTGTCTTCGAGCATGTGCATTGCGTCGGGTACTTTCTTTTCCTGAATAACGCTGAAAATAACCGCTTTGTCGGAATCGGTCAGTCCTATATAACTGCGCATCTTTTCGTCTGCCGTGCCTCGGGCGAGCGCCAAAAACTGCATGTTAACTTCAAACGACTGTATCAAATCGAGATAGTATTCGGCTTTACTCTTGCTCACCACCGTTATAAGCAGTTCAAGGCGGTTTTGAGTAACGGCGTTGGGGTTTGTTTGCTTTGTAATGCGCTTTTCTACGGCGGATTTTATTTTTTCTTTTACCGCCGCGGCTTTCTCTTTGCGCTTGGCTTTTCTTTCTTCGCGTTTTTCGGTCATGGCTTACCCTCCGTTATTCAAAGTAAACGATTTGTTCGTCGTCGGCGGAAAGTATACGCTTCATTGTAATTCTTTGGCGTACCTTTGCCGACGTTACGGCTTTGAAACCGAGTGCCTGAATTGTTATAAGCGGGGTCATGGCAACCATTGCCACAACTCCGAAAGCAAGGCTCAATACGCTTGCCTCGCCCGCGATAGTTGCGCACGCGCCTATTGCGAGCGGTAAAATAAAGCTCGACGTGAGCGGTCCGCTGGCAACTCCGCCCGAGTCGAACGCTATAGCCGTATAGAGTTTGGGAACGAAGAACGAAAGCCCGAGCGAAAGCAGATATCCTGGTATAAGATAGTAAAGTATGGAAAATCCGAATATGATACGAATTACCGACAGCCCTATGGATATGCCCACGCCTATGGAGAGCGCGAGCAACATTTGCAGTTTGGTAACTCCCCCGCCCGTAATTTCTTCTACCTGTTTGTTGAGTACGTGCACGGCGGGTTCTGCCAAAACAACCACCATGCCCAAAACAAAACTCAGAACAATAACGAATATTTTGTTGGTTTCGGCTATTTCTTTTCCGAGCTTAAAGCCTACGGGCATGAAACCCACTTTAACGGCGGTAAGGAAAATCACCAAACCAACGAGAGTATACGCTATTCCCACGCCTATCTGCATCAGCTTGCGTTTGGGCAGTTTAAGAACGGTGAATTGCAAAATAAGGAAAAACGCAACTATGAGCGCAAGCGCGATAGCCACCTCTTTCACGGTTTCGAGCACCACCCAAAGGAAATTCATTCCGAAATTGGACTCCATGGAATAGTCGGGCAAAGCGTAGGTAAGCCCGCCTTTTGTGGTGAGCGAAAGCACCATAACCGCTATCATAGGTCCTATAGAGCACAGCGCGATAAGTCCGAAACTGTTTTCGCTCGCGTCCCGTCCGCCTATGGTGTTTGCAATGCCCACGCCGAGAGCCATTATAAACGGCACGGTGATAGGACCTGTGGTTACGCCGCCAGAGTCGAAAGCGAGCGGAACGAAATCGAATTTGCCGCTTCCTATCATGATAGCGCAGAAAGCGAAAAGCATCATGTAAAAGAACATCAAAAGCGACGAAAGACTTTTGCGGAAAACTATTTTAAGTACGGCGATAAGCAAAAATAAGCCCACGCCCAAACCCACGGTAACAATGAGCAAAGTTCCGTTCATAACCTCGGCAACCTGCTTTGCAAGTACCGACAAATCGGGTTCGGCTATGGTAATGAGCAGTCCCATAACGAAACAAACCGAAAGCAAAATTTTCAATTTTTTGGATTTGGTAAGACCCGAGCCTACGTGCTCGCCCATGGGAGTCATTGCAAGGTCTGCCCCGAGATTGAACAAACCTATTCCCACTATAAGAAACACCGCCGACACCGCAAAAACCGCTATTTCGGTTATCGTTAGATTAACGAGCGGAGTGCACGATATTATAAGAACTATAAGCGTTATCGGTAATACGGACAACAATGCTTCTTTTAATTTAGACAATAGAATTTTAGCCATATTACCTCCGCATATTATTTTAACATGGTATTCGATTTCGTGTCAATAGTATCCGAGGCATTTTACGCATAATTAACATTCGAGCGGATTTTGTCATACACTGGCAATAAGGCGTAAAAGTCTTTTTATCGGTTACTAACGGAGAAACGAAATGGATTTATTGGAAAACATACCGACGGTTTGGTTAGCACTGATAGCGTCGGTTTTTTGTTGGCTTGTCACTGCGCTCGGCGCGTCGCTCGTGTTCTTTTTCAAAAAGGTAAACGCGCGGGTAATGAACGCTCTTATGGGCTTTTCCGCTGGTGTAATGATAGCGGCTTCGTTTTGGTCTTTGCTTTCGCCCGCCATAGATTTGGGCACGGAGCTCGGATATCTTCCCTGGCTGTTTCCGTGCGTAGGCTTTGCGGCAGGCGGTTTGTTTGTGATAGGAGCGGCCAAACTGCTCGATAAAACCGTTCGCATGCAAAACGACGAACAAAACAAAAGCAAAAAACGCAGTATACTTTTAGTTGCTTCCATAACTCTGCACAATATTCCCGAGGGCATGAGCGTAGGCGTTGCGTTCGGCGCGGCTGCGGCTTGCACTCCCGGCAGTACGGTTTTGGGTGCGCTGATACTTGCGCTCGGCATAGGACTGCAAAATTTTCCCGAAGGCGCGTCGGTGGCGTTGCCGCTCAGGCGCGACGGCGTGAGCCGCCGAAAAGCTTTTTTGTGCGGACAATTCAGCGGACTTGTAGAACCTATAGCAGCTATGATAGGCTATTTCCTGTGCACCGCCATAAATGCCGCCCTGCCCTTTTGCCTGTCGTTTTCGGCGGGCGCAATGATAGCCGTGGTTGCGAGCGAACTCATTCCGGAAGCCGCGGGAGAAAACAAAAACCTTGCCGCCATAGGTTGCATAGCGGGATTTATTGTTATGATGCTTATGGACGTAGCTTTGGGCTAAACGTTTATTTGAGCCGAAATATTCAGATACTTTTCGTTCGCTTCGAGTACGGGGTCGATTTCTTCGGCAATGAATTTTTCGGTTTGACGAGCCGCCCTTCCCGTAAAGTTTTCGGGAGCGAGAATGCCGTCTATTTTGCCGTGTATCGCTTTGAACGCGGCGTCGGCTTTTATGCGGTCTATGAGGTCGTTTTCCTTGCCTTCGGTTTTTACGAGTCGCGCGCTCTCCATGGAGTGCTCGCGTATCTTTTCGTGCAATTCCTGACGGTTGCCCCCTGCCTTTACGCACGCCATAAGTATTTCCTCGGTTGCCATAAACGGAAGTTCCGCCATGATGTGTTTGCGTATGATTTTATCGTAAACAACCATGTTTTCGGTAATGTTGTTGTAAAGATTGAGTACTCCGTCGAGCGCGAGAAAGGCTTGAGCGAGTGTTATACGCTTGTTTGCGCTGTCGTCGAGTGTTCTTTCAAACCATTGAGTACAAGCCGTCATGGCCTCGTTAACGGGCGTAGAAACAACGAAACGCGCGAGTGCGCACATTCTTTCGCTACGCATGGGATTGCGCTTATACGCCATAGCCGACGACCCTATTTGTGACTTTTCAAACGGCTCTTCCATTTCTTTCATGTTCTGCAAAACTCTCAAGTCGCCCGCAAATTTGTACGCGCTTTGAGCTATCATGCTGAGCACTGCCGTTACGTTGTAATCGAATTTGCGAGGATAGGTCTGCCCTGTCACTCCGTAGGATTTTTCGAGTCCCATTTTTTCGGTAACGAGTTTTTCGAGCTTGTCCACCTTGTCGCCGTCGCCTTCGAACAAACTCAGAAAGCTCGCCTGCGTTCCCGTTGTGCCCTTTACTCCGCGGAGCTTAACGGTGCGCAAAAGGTGCTCGAGGTTTTCGTAGTCCATCAATAAATCTTGAAGCCACAGCGAGGCGCGTTTGCCTACCGTCGTGAGTTGCGCCGGTTGCAAGTGCGTAAATCCGAGCGCGGGCATATCTTTGTATTCGAGCGCAAACTTTTTGAGTTTTTGCATTACCGCAACAAGTTTTGCTTTTATAAGTTCGAGAGCTTCTTTGAGTATGAGTATTTCGGCGTTGTCGGTAACGAAACAGCTTGTCGCGCCCAAATGGATTATTGGCATAGCTTCTTTAGCTTGAGTTCCGAACGCGAACACGTGGCTCATAACGTCGTGGCGCACCTCTTTTTCGCGAGCTTGCGCAACCTCGTAATTTATATCGTTGCGATATTTTTTCATTTCGTCGATTTGCCTTTGAGTTATTGGCAAACCGAGTTCTTTTTCGCTTTCCGCGAGAGCTATCCACAAACTGCGCCAAAGTCCGAATTTTTTATCGTCCGAAAAAATTTCGGACATTTCTTTGGAGGCGTACCGTGAAATAAGCGGATTTTCATAAGTGTCGTGTTTCATTTGGATTGTATCTCCTGTATTTGAAATAGTTGTTTGCGTTATCGTAAAATATTTTGCGCACGTCCGCGCTCTCGTATCCGAGGTTTTCGAGCGCGTATTCTATTTGCTCGAAATCGTCGTAATTGCGTAAATTTTCGAGCGGCTCTGTTCCGTGAAAATCGGTTCCTATGCAAGCTCCGTCTATTCCGAACTTTTGCACGAACCCGTCTATGAGCCGAATGTAGTCCGCGGAGCTGTTGCCGCCTATAAAATCGCGCACCGCGGTAAGCCCCACTATCCCTCCGCGCGAAAGTATGAGTTTCACCTGTTCGTCCGTGAGGTTGCGCGGGTGTTCGCACAGTGAATTTAAGCCCGTGTGGGTGTTTATCAGCCTGTAGGCTGCGTTCGCTACGTCGAAGAAACTTTCTCGGTTCAGATGCGCGGAGTCTATCGCTATAGCGGCGCGGTTCAGCCTATTCACCGTAGCTTTTCCGAACACCGTCAAACGACCGTGTCCGAGTGCACCGCCGGCAAGAGCGTTGTCGCCGTTGTGCGTAAGCCCGCAGTAATACGGTTTTATATCGCATATTGTTTCAACGTCCAAACGGTTTGCAAAGCCGAGGTCTTCTATGGCGAACGCTTGATTTGCCGAAAACAATTCGTTTATGCCGTTTCGTATAAATCCTGTCGCGTCGCTCAGCTCGGTGGTCCAAAACGCGTATATTACGTCGTCGGATGTGTTTACATATTCGAGTCTTTTATCCTTATTTGATAGCTTGCCTGTGGGCAAGTCGTTGTGCAAATCGAAAATCATACATAATTATATGAATTTTCGAAAACCGATATGCCGACTACTTTCTTGCGGACAGCTCCTCTATACTCCTGTCGAACGCATTGAATATATCAAGCACGTCCGAATATTTCGCCGATTGTTCCAGTTCTTCCACTTTGTAGTCGTTTAGCAAAAGAAATTCGTCGGTGATTTGCTTGCCGAGTTTGAGCGTTTTGAGCCGCTCGCCAATAGGATGACTAACAAACGAAAGAGTATCGGTAAGCGCAAGCGCGCAAGCGTATATCATGTTGTGCAAAAAGTTTTTGTAATAGCGGTATTCGCTATTTTGCGCGTCTTTCAGCTTATCCACTATCTTGTTATATTCGGCGTAAACCGATGTATAATGATATTTCGCCTTTTCGTGGAGCGACATATAAAACTTATTTACGTAGTCGGCTGTGAGTTTGGAATTGTATTCGCAAAATTCGTTTAGAAATTTGTCCGCGAATACGGCAATATCTTTCGAATCGGCATGCGAATATACGTCTACGACAATCTTTTTGTCGCGGTCGATATATATGCGCGGCGATAAAAGCTCGAAACAAAACGATACGGAGTCGTTTATAAGCGCAATCCTCGCTTGGTCGGTCTGTTGCGCCGATAAATTCCCGAAACAGGTGTGATACGAAAATTTTATTGCCGTTTTCGCGCTCTTGCGAAAATCTTCGAGCGCTTCGCCCGGCGTAGACAAATACTTTTTATGCGCGGCTTTGTTTTCCGAATTGTAGCGGTTGAGTTTGGTTATGGTGTTTTGATTGAACAGTAAGTTTGCCGTGTAGTCGGGCTTGTATTCGTTCGCGCCGTAACTCGGGTCGAGCGAAGACGCGTAATACAATAAAATCCCGTAATACGATTTTGCGCGTTCGTGCTGATAATCGGTAGGCAAATCGAGTATCTTTTCGTTTATCAAATGGCTTTCGACTATCTTTCTGCAAGCGCATATGCCAATATCGGCAATACTTACGAGCGATTTCGCTATAGACTGTTCGAATACCATGAGTTGCTCTTTGTCTATATTCGCCACGTCTTTTACCGCCGAGGCTATTAAAAGGCACTTGTCGCGCAGTATATCCCACATCTCGGTTTTTTCGTAATTATCGTATATTCGGTTGAAATAAGACGAAAGGATTATGTTGGCTTGATTTAGCACCGATATCAAAAAATCTATTCGAGCCTGTATGTTTGCCTGACATAAGCCGAGCATTTCCACCGAATTTACTATAGCGGAAACCAAGCGTTTGGGAACGTCGAAATCCGTTTTTTGCTCGTTCTCGTAAATTTCGCAAAGCGCACGGTAGTATTCGGCAAGATAATGATTACGGTGATATCCTAAAACTTTTGCAAAATGAGTTTCCGCTTCTTTGAAATCGGCGTTTATGAAATACTGTTGAGCGGCGTTATACTCTTCGTCCGCCGCGGTTATGTCTATTACGTAATCGTTATTGCGCAAATATTCGGTATCGAGCGTTTGTCCGCATACCGAACAAACGTATTCGCCGTCCGAATTCGCCTCTACGAAAATACTCTTTTTGCAGAAAGGGCAAATCGCATAGAATTTTTCCAATCGGTACCTCCAAACGCTTTATCGTGGGTTACTCAACCATTATACTATATTCGGGGCTAAAAGTAAAACATTTGAATAGAAAAAGCGGCGCATAACACGCCGCAATTCTTAAAGTTTATTTTCAGTTGTTGTCTTCGCCGAGGTCTTTGAGAAGGTCGGCGAACGGATTGTTTACGATATCTTCGTTCCACTGACTGCCGCCGTCTTCGGTTTCGGGTTTTGCCGATTTTGCGCGTTTGGGCTTTTTGTCCGCACGCGGTTCTTTGGCTTCGCCGGTAGCTTTTTCTTCGCCGGCGTTTTCGTCGGGCGAGCAGGCCTTTATGCTGAGCGTTATTTTGCGAGCCGCTTCGTCTACGGCAAGTATCATAACGTCTACCTCGTCGCCTACTTTCACAACCTCGTTTATGTTCTTTACAAAGGTGTGCGCCGCTTCGCTTACGTGCACAAGTCCTTCCACTCCGGGGGCAAGCTCAACGAACGCGCCGAAAGGCACTATGCTTACAACTTTTCCGTGACATATGCTGCCGACGGGGTGCTCTTCTATGCACTTAATGAACGGATGCTGTTGGAGCTGCTTGTAACCGAGCGAAACTCTTCCTTTCTCGCGGTCTACGGCGAGCACGAGGAAATCGTAGCTTTCGCCTATGGTAAGCACGTCTTCCACTTTTTTGATGTGGTTCCACGAAAGGTCGACTATGTGCGCAAGGCAGTCGAAACCGTCTACCGATACGAACGCGCCGAAATTGGTAACGCGCTTAACTTTGCCGTGTACGATAACGTTGGGTTGAACGTTCGCCCAGAATATATCTTCGCGTTCCTTTCTTTCTTCTTCCAAAACTTTTCTTTGCGAAGCTACTATTTTATGACGCTTCTCGTCGTCCTCTATTTCGAGAGCGGTGAGGCGCAACTTTTTGCCTACGTATTGCTTAAGGTCTTTCACGAAGCCTTCGCGTATCTGCGACGCGGGAATAAACACGGTATACGTTCCGAGCTTTCCGAGCAATCCGCCTTTGGTAACTTTGTCCGCAACGAGTTCGAACACCGCGCCGTTGCGAATGGTTTCAACGATTTTGTCGCCTTCTTTGATTTGGTCTACGCGCTTTTTGGAAAGGAGTACGCAGCCGCTTTCCGTATCTTGTTTACTGATGATGATAGCTTCTATCTCGGTGCCCTCGGCGTAATCCGCGGGGTTGTATTCTCCCTCGATAACAACTTCGTCTTTCGGAACAAGACCGTCTTTCTTGCCGCCGATGTTTACGTGAATGCCCTTCTCGTCTGCGCCGATAACAGTGCCTTTCACGCGTTTGCCCTCTTTGTAGCTCATAAGAGATTCTTCTACCGCTTCGATAAATTCCTTGTTCTGAACCTCTTCAAACTGTTGACTCATATACTCCTTTACCTCCATAATCAACTCCGACGGAGTTGACGCCCCTGCCGTTACTCCGATTGCGGCATAGGGACTAAAATTGATATTTTGTAATTCGGCAGCGTTTTGGATAAGATAGCAATTCTCACACACTGCCGCGCAGATAGCGAATAATTTGTTCGTATTGGAACTGGTTTTGCTTCCTATAACCACAATCGCGTCACAAACCGCCGCCAAGCGTTCGGCTTCGATTTGCCGCCTGATAGTAGTATAGCAAATTGTGTTAAAGATTTCAACTGTTTTTAACGGCAGTTTGACAATTTTTTTTATAATAGCGGAAAAATTTTCAATGTCCGATGTTGTTTGCGCCACTACGCATATCTTGTCGTAATCGGTAAGGGCGGATAAATCGCTTTTTTCGTCTACAACTACGCTGTCTTTGCACCACCCTCTTATGCCTATTACTTCGGGGTGCGACGCTTTGCCCGCTATTACTATACGGTAACCTTTTTGCGACATATCGCGCACTATATCGTGTATTTTCTTTACGAACGGGCAAGTTGCGTCTATGAGTTTTACGCCTGCTTTTTCCGCCTGTTCGTATACTGATTTGGGTGCGCCGTGACTGCGGAGTATAAGCGTGTCGCCCGCTTTTAATCCGCTTAAGTCCTCAATTGCCGTAATGCCGCCCGAGCGCAGTTTCTCTATAACGTGCTCGTTATGGATTATGTGCCCGTACGTGTAGGCGTTGCCCGCCTTTTCGGCTATGTTTACCGCGTTTTGCACTCCGAAGCAAAAGCCTATGTTTTTTGCGAAAATCAGTTGCATTTTTTGCGTGACCGTTTGTAAGCCGCATAATCTTTCTTTGCTCTTTTGTTCATGCGTCTTTCGTTTTTAAGAAACGCTTTGCGTTCCTTTTTTTGTTGTTTCCAACGCTTTTCTTTTATGAAAACCGCCATATCCTCTTTCGCCTTTTGCATGTGCAAGGCAACTTTGTCGCTTGCCGCGGCAATGGTGTCGGCGTCGAGCAGTTTGCCGTAAAATTCCCCGAGGTCGAACGGCTCGCCGACGTAAATATAGTTGCGGCGGAATATGCGTTCCTTTTTGTTTATTATCATGGGAACTACGGGAGCGTTGCCCTTAATGGCGAGCAAAGTTACGCCGCCTTTTATTTCCTGCAAAGAACTGTCTTGCTCGGCGTGGCGCGTTCCCTCCGGAAAGATAGCTATGCCGTCACCAGCTTTAAGCGCGTTTATGCTTTCGCGTATGGCTTTCATATCCGCTTTGCCGCGGTCGATAAAGATTACTCCGAGCATATCGGCGAGCTTGTGCACGAGCTTGTTTTTGCCTATCTCTTTTTTTGCGATAAATCTGCGATACCCCGGCACGTTTATAGCGAGCACCGGAATATCTTTCCACGAAAAATGATTGCTAACCGAAATAAGTCTTTCCGTTCGCGGCATGTTGCGCTTGTTGAGCACTTTGGTGGGATACAGTAGCTTAAAGGGCAGATAAAACACGCCCCTTATAAATCCGTAAAATCTTCTCATTTAAGTTTCCCGTTTACTATACCGAGCATAAATTTCGCAACCTCGTCTATGCTCATGCCCGTGGTGTCTATTTCCACGGCGTCGTCTGCTTTTTTAAGCGGCGCGAATGCGCGGTGCGAGTCGTTGTAGTCGCGCGTTTCGATATCTTTGCGTATTCCGTCGAGGGTGCAGTCCGCCCCCTTTTCCTTGAGTTCGGCATATCTGCGCCGCGCCCGTTCTTCAACCGAAGCCGTCAAAAAGAACTTGATTTCGGCTTTGGGCAATACGTATGTGCCTATGTCTCTGCCGTCTAATATCGTATCGGTTTTGCCCGCTATTTCGCGCTGAAGCTCCACCATTTTGAGCCTTACGCAAGGAAGAGCCGAAAAGTCGCTCGCGGCTTTGGATACCGAGTGCTCTCGTATGCGCTCGCTTACGTCCTCGCCGCCGAGAAACACTTTTTGCTTTCCGTTTTCGTAGCGTATGTCTATATCGGCGGTTTCGAGCACTTTCGCAACTTCGCTTTCGTTATCTGCGGGCACGTTTTTGCCGAGCATTGCGAGCGCGACTGCGCGATACATTGCGCCCGTGTCGAGATATAAAAAGCCGAGCTCTCCCGAGAGCCGTTTGGCTATAGTGCTTTTACCCGCGCCGGCAGGTCCGTCTATGGCTATGTTCATTTCGTTTTTCTCCGTATCGTTGTTATTGTGCCGAAATATCCGGTCTGAGTTTCGCGGCGTTTCTCAAATAAACGTGCTTTATTTCCCTTTCGGAATTAGGGATATCCGCCGTAAGCATAACTCTTATGCACAACGGCAACGAGCCGTCTATATCGGGCTCAATGCAACTGAACAAAGGTACTGCGCCGAGCAGTCCGCTTTCCCGCACCGCTCGCACGGGATAATAAGAGCGGATATCGACGGTGGTGCTTGCAATGAGCGAAACATATCGGCAATTTTCGCCGTTAAGTCCGTTTCTCGCTATGATTTGCGAAATCAGTTCTTCGGTCGCGCTTATTATTTCTTGCTTGTCGTCTTTGCTTACCGTGGTAGCTCCGCGAATGGCAAAATACATTTTATCGTTCTCCTTCGTTTATGGCTTTCGCCGCCGCATAACCCGTGGAGAGGGCTATTTGGATATTGTAACCGCCCGTCAGCGCGTCCGCGTCTATTACTTCGCCCGCAAAGTATAAATTTTTTACGAGTTTGCTCTCCATTGTTTTGGGATGAATTTCTTTCACGTCTACGCCGCCCGCAGTGACTACTGCGTTTTCGAACGAGCCGAGAGATGTGATATCGAAGCGGAGATTTTTAAGCGTATGCACGAGTTGCGCACGCTCCCGTACCGTAATAATATTTACTTTTTTGTCCGTTTGTAATCCGCTTTGCGCAAGCACCGTATCTATTATGGCTTTGGGTAACAGCGCGTCGAGCGAGTTTTTGAGCTGTTTGTTGGCGTTTGCGGCAAAGTCCTCGGTAACGCGTTTATCGAGCGTATTTTCGTCGAGCGCGGGCTTTAAGTCTATATAAAGTTTGAGCGGCGGAGAGTAACGGTTTACGTAAGCCGACAGCCTGAGTATTGTAGGTCCGCTCACGCCGCTGTGCGTAAACAGCATTTCGCCGAACTGCGAGTATTTCGCGCCGTCCGCTTCGATTTTTACGCAAACGTTTTTCAGAGTAAGTCCCGCAAGAGAGGATACGTTTTGTTCGGTGTTCATATCCACAAGCGACGGACGAGTAGATACTATATTGTGCCCCAAACTTTTTGCAAACGCGTAACCGTCGCCCGTGCTTCCCGTGGCGGGATAGCTTTTGCCACCGGAGGCGATAAGCAGTTTATCGCAAACGTATTGTTCGTTTTGCGCGGTAACCGTAAACTTTCCGTCGTCGTGCTTAACGCTTTTTACGCGCTCGTTGAATACGAAACGCGTTCCCGAGCTTTGCGCGTGAGCGTACAACGCTTTTATTACGTCGCTTGCCTTGTCCGAAACGGGAAACACTCTGTTGCCCCGTTCCGTTTTGGTTTCCACTCCGTGCGCTCGCAACAGCTCTTTTGTATCGGCGGGAGTAAATCCGTAAACGCTCGAATACAAAAATTTGGGATTTGTAACCACCGAACCGAGAAAGTCGGCGGGCAGGCAATCGTTGGTTACGTTGCATCTTCCCTTGCCCGTTATATACAATTTTTTGCCCGACTTTTCGTTGCGTTCCAAAACGCATACGGAACGGTTTTTAATAAAGCCGGCAGCCGCAAGTCCGGCGGCACCGGCTCCTATTATAATTACGTCGAAACGGTTTAACATTTTTCAAGCCTTTGCAACGCGGAAAGGCATTCGTAGTCGTTGCGGTCGAGTTTGAGCGGTGTTACCGTGGCGTAACCCTTTTTAATGAGTTCCACGTCACAGTCTTCGTCGTTTTTATCGTGAGCCACGGCAATCCCTTTCAGCCTTACCGTGCCCGCAATTTCGCCGTCCACAAATCGGTCGTTGTAAAGATTGATACCCGCTTTGGTGTATCTCATGCCTATGTACGGAGCTTTAACGGGATAATTTACGTTGAGCACGGTTTGCGAGCCTATCGGCAAAGAAATCCACTTTTCGAGATTTTGCAAAACGAGCTCTGCGGCTTTATCGTAAAATTCTCGTGGCGCGTTGTGAGACGAAAGACTTACGGCTATGCCGCGAAAATCCAAATACGCCGCTTCGAGAGCCGCCGAAACCGTACCGCTGTACATAATATCCGAGCCGAGATTTGACCCGTTGTTTATACCCGATATCACCAAGTCGGGCGGCTCGGGCAATAAATGCAATATGCCGAGTTTTACGCAATCCGCAGGACTGCCCGACACCGCGTACCCCGTTTCGGTTTTGCGAAAAGACAAATCGCGGTGTATGGTGAGAGAGTGACTGCTCGCGCTGCGCTCTCCGTCGGGCGCAACCACAGTGCAGTCGTGCTCCGTTTTGAGCGCGTTATACAGCGCGTTAAGTCCTATCGCGTCTATGCCGTCGTCGTTGGTGAGAAGAATTCTCATATGGGATGAACGGGCGAATTCTTTTCGAACACGGTTTCGTCTACGCCGTATTTGGCGGCTTTTCTTCTCTTGAAGAAGGGCAAAGCGAGTTGCGGGAACAACGCGTAAGTGAGCACGTCTTCTTCCTGCTCGATATAGTTTTCTATTTCTTTGCGGAACGCGTCGAGCTCGGGCGCGATTTTATCGGCGGGACGGCAGGTTATGCGCTCTGCGTCGCCTATTATCTTTTTGATTACCTGAGCTTTGGGTTCTACGGGCAGTTTGCCGTATTCGCCCGTGAGCATGCCCTTGGTTTCTTTGGTTACCATTTTGTAGCGTTCGCCCGTAACCACGTTGAGAACGGCTTGCGTGCCCACTATCTGGCTCGAAGGCGTAACGAGCGGCGGATAACCGAGGTCGGCGCGTACTCTGGGAACTTCTTCGAGCACGTCGAGCAACTTGTCGGACGCGCCCTGCTGCTTAAGCTGACTTATAAGGTTGCTGAGCATTCCGCCGGGTACTTGATATATGAGCGCGTTTACGTCCACTTTGAGAACTTGCGGGCTCAAGAAACCGTCTTTCGTAAGGCGTTCCGCAACTTTTTTGAAATATACGGTAAGTTCGTTAAGAGCGGTAAGGTCTATGCCCGTATCGTATTCCGTGCCCTTTAAGGTGGCTACGAGCGGCTCGGTTGCGGGCTGACTCGTTCCGTTGCCGAGCGGAGAAAGCGCGGTGTCTACTATATCGCAACCCGCCTCTATGGCTTTGAGATTGGTCATATCGCCTATGCCCGCCGTGTTGTGCGTGTGCAAATGCAGAGGCACTTTCACCTTTTCTTTCAAGCGGCTCACAAGCTCGTATGCGGTATACGGCAATAAAAGGTTTGCCATGTCCTTTATGCAGATGATATCCGCTCCCATTTTCTCGAGCTCTACGGCAAGGTCCACAAAGTAATCTACGGTGTGCACTTCGCTCGTGGTGTAAGAAAACGCCGCTTCAACCGTGCCGCCGTGCTTTTTGGTGCTCTCTATGGCTTGGCGCATGTTGCGCGGGTCGTTGAGCGCGTCGAAAATACGGATTATATCTATGCCGTTCTTTACCGACATTTCGCAGAATTTGTCTACCACGTCGTCGGCGTAATGCTTGTAGCCGAGCAGGTTTTGACCGCGAAGCAACATTTGCAATTTGGTGTTGGGCAACGCTTTTCTGAGTTTGCGCAATCTTTCCCACGGGTCTTCGTTGAGATAACGCAAGCACGAGTCGAAGGTTGCGCCGCCCCAAGCTTCGAGCGCGTAGTAACCTATTTTATCCAGCTTCTCGCACGCGGGAAGCATTTCGTCTATAGACATGCGCGTTGCAGCTTGCGATTGGTGCGCGTCGCGCAGTATCGTTTCCATGATTTTGACTTTTGCCATAATAAATTCTCCTTATATTGCGGATATGCTTACCAGGGTATTGCAAGCAGTACGCCCGCCGCAACCGCGCTTCCTATAACGCCGGCTACGTTGGGACCCATTGCGTGCATCAAAAGATAGTTGTCGGGGTCGTATTTTTGTCCTTCCTTTTGCGATACGCGAGCCGCCATGGGAACGGCGGACACGCCTGCCGAACCTATAAGCGGATTGATTTTACCGCCCGAAAGCACGTTCATTATTTTCGCAACGAGTATGCCGCCCACCGTTCCGAGCGAGAAAGCTATGAGTCCGAGCGCGATAATGCCGAGCGTTTGAGGTTTAAGGAAAGTAGGTCCTATAGCCTTCGCGCCTACCATGAGCCCGAGTATTATCGTAACTATGTTTATAAGTTCGTTGCTTGCGGTCTTTGCAAGGCGTTCGGTTACGGTACTTTCTTTCAAGAGATTGCCGAGCATAAGGCAACCCACGAGCGGCAACGCTTGCGGCAATATTATAGCCACAAGGCAAACCACGACTATGGGAAAAATGATTTTTTCCTTTTTGGACACGGGACGAAGCTGTTCCATGCGAATAGCGCGTTCCTTTTTGGTGGTGAGCAGTTTCATTATGGGCGGCTGTATGGCGGGTATCAACGCCATGTAGCTGTATGCGGCAATGGCTATTGCCGGCAACAGTTCGCCCACCTTGTCACCCGAAGCCAAAGCACCGTCGAACATTTGCGACAACTGCTGATTCAGATATATTGCGGTCGGACCGTCCGCGCCGCCTATTATAGCGATTGACGCGGCTTGCGCTCCCTTAAATCCGAGCAAAATAGCTCCGAAAAAGGTAATGAATATGCCGAGCTGTGCGCCCGCGCCAATAAGCAAACTTTTGGGGTTCGCAATCAGCGGTCCGAAATCGGTCATTGCTCCTATTCCGAGGAATATGAGCGGCGGATATATAACTTTGTCTACGCCCTGATACAAATAGTAAAAGAGTCCGCCCGTAGCGCTTTCGCTCTCTTCGAGAGTGTGCGCCGCGCCGCTTCCGTAGCCTTTGAAAAACAGTACGTCGGCAGCTCCGGGAATGTTTACCATTAGCATGCCGAAAGCTATGGGAAGCAAAAGGAGCGGCTCGAATTTACGAGCTATGGCAAGATAAAACAGTACGAAAGATACAAGTATCATAACGTAGTTTTGCCACGTTCCTTGCACAAATCCCGTGCTTTGCCATAGGCTTTTGAGCATTTCTATTATGTTCATAGAAATCTCTCCGTTAGTTTATCGACGCCAAAACCGCGCCGGTTTCTACGTTATCGCCCTGTTTTACGGCAAAAGCCACCACGCCGTCGGCGGGAGAAACTATATCGTTTTCCATTTTCATGGCTTCGAGAACCAAAAGTTTATCGCCCTTTTTCACCGTCGCGCCGTTCGCTACGTTAAGTTTGAGCACGAGTCCGGGCATGGGAGCGTTGAGCTTGGTTCCGCCGGCAGGCACTGCCGCGGCTGCGGGCTTGGGCGCGGCAACAACGGGAGCCGCCGACACGGGGGCTTGTGCGCCGCCCTCGGTTTCCTCCACTTCCACCGCATAGGTCTTACCGTTTACAGTTACATTGAATTTACGCATAATTGAGTCTCCTCCCTCGGAAATTTATTTTATTTGAGTAATGCTTTTTATAACGAACGGCGCAGAAGCCGTTTCGCCGTCTTGTTCGTTCATGCACGCGATAGCCGCCGATATTGCGGCAACTATTTCGTCGAAATCGTCGGCGGAGTCGTTTTGAGCGGCTACGCTCTGCTTGGCGGTATCGCTCTTTTTCGCTATTTTAATGTTGAATATCGCCTTAAACGCAGTTAGCAGACCTACGAGCACGGCAAGCACAGCAAACACTATGAGCAAGCCGAGCAGGGCTATTATTGCGGCGTCGCCGAGCGACATTTGGAACTCGAACAGTTTGAACGCAAATAACGTGTTTGTCATTTCAGTGCTCCTTGCTCATAAAAGTTTGAAGCGCGGCAATGAGATAAGGACGGCTGAGCGCAGGCTCGATTACGTTATCGAGATATCCTTTTTTGGCAACGGCGGGAGCAAGCAAATTTTCTTCCGCATACGCCGTAGCGAGTTTTGCCGCGGCTTGCGCTTTGTTTTTGGCTTTGGATATTTCGTCGGCGTAAAGTAGTTGCGCCGCCGCTTCCCCGCTCACCGTTCCTATTTTCGCATCCGTCCAAGCAACCGAATAATCCACGTTGCTCTTTGCCGCAAACGCGGTGTATCCCAGCCCTATGGCGTTGCCGTATACGAGCGCGAGTTTGGGCACGGAAAGGCTGTTGAAAGTAAACATCATATCCGATACCGCGCGAATTGTAGCTCCGTCCGAAGCCGAGCTACTTTCCGCTCCGTCGCAGTTAACCAAATTTATTACGGGAAGCGAGAACGACTCGCAGGTATTGAGCAGTTCGGTTATTTTGCCCGCCCCTTCTTTGGTGAGTTTTCCGTCGACAGCAACGTATCCCACCGCAATGCCGTCCATACGGGCAAAACCGGTATAAACCTCTTTTGCGAAACCTTCTCTTACCGCAAATTTGCTGTTTGCGTCGAAAATTTCTTTCAACATATCGTCGCACTTTTTCAATGCCGCCGCTTTGGCCGTGCGGTTGGGATTATCCGCAGTTTGCTTAACGGGTTCGGTTACAGCCGACAAAAACGACGATATAACGGTTTTAAGCTCTTTTTCATTTGCCACTACGTTGGTTACCACGTCCGACGTTTCGCCGAGCAGTTTGCCGGTGCAAATTTTCGCGGGGTCGTCTTTTCCGTTGCCCGCGAGAATAAGCGGACTCGACGTTGCTATTTGCGCGCCCGCAAACGCCACGCACAAATCTGACACGGCGCAGAAATAGCTCGATAATCCGTAGTCCGCGCCTTTCACCGCCGTAACGGTGGGAACTATGCCGTAAGCGTCGGAAAGAGCGGCGAAAATCTCCGCGTATCCTTCCATGGCGTCTATACCCTCGCCGAAACGCGCACCCTGCGTGTCGAGCACTGCCACAACGGGCAATCCCGCTTTAACCGACGAGTCGATTATTTTGACTATCTTCTTCGCGTTCGCCTTTCCTATGCTGCCCTTGAGCACTTTGGGATTTGTTGCGAACAGCCCTACGCGAACGTCAAAAATATGGGCAAAGCCGCCTACGACTCCCTCGCCTACAGCTTCGCCCAAATCGGTGTTTCCGCAAATAAATTTGTCCGTTTCCACGAAAGAATTTTCGTCGACTATCGCCGAAACCGTTTTCATTATTTCTTTCGTCGCCGTTTCCGCGTTTTTCGTAAGTTCTGTAAAAATCGCGTTACTCATTTTAAGCCTCCAAATAGATATTCCGATTAAAAGTCCAAAATTTCCACAATATTATTATAGCGTAATCACAAAAAAAATACAAGCGTTTACAGCCTGCATTTTCAATGATTTCAAAGTATTTTTTATACCTTTTTAAGGTACTCGATTTCTTTGGGTTTGAGTTCGCGCCATTCTCCCCGTCCCAAGCCGCCGAGCTTGAGTTCTCCCACGCCTACGCGCTTTAAGAATATTACCTCGCGGTTAATGGTTTCGAACATTCTGCGCACCTGCCTGTTCCTGCCCTCGCTAATCACAACCTCGAGCCGAGTTATTTTGCCGTCGAATTCGAGCACCGAAACGCGGCAATGTTTTGTTTTCACTCCGTCGAGTATTACGCCGCCGCGTATATTGTTGAGTTCGTCTTCCGAAACCTCGTTTTCGATTTTGGCAATATACGTTTTGGTTATCTCGTTGCGCGGGTGAGATATGCGGTTGCAAAGGTCCCCGTCGGTGGTGAGCAGCAACAGCCCTTCGGTGTCGTAGTCAAGTCTGCCTACGGGGAAAATGCGCTTGCCCTCGAACTTTTTGCCGAGCAAATCCATTACGGTTTTTCTGCCCTTTTCGTCGCTCGTGGTGGTTATACAGCCTTTGGGCTTGTTGAGCATAAGGTAAATATGTTTGTGTATCGGCTCGGCGCGTTTTCCGTCCACCGTTACGAAATCGCCTTCTTCCACCGATACGGCAAATTCGGTTACCGTCTTTCCGTTGATTTTTACTCTGCCGTCGGTTATTATCTTCTCGCTCGCTCTGCGGCTGGCAAAACCGCATTCGGCGAGATACTTGTTAATCCTCAATTTTTCGCTCGCTTTTTAAGAAATTTTACCAAGCCTCGATTAAGTCGTTTAGTTTGTCTTTGAAATCAAGTTCGGCAACACTATCAATAGTATATAATTTTTCCTCAAAAAGCAACTGATTTTTAAGATATACGCAAAATTTTCCGCATTCCGCCCCGTTCGATACGGGCGCGTTAAGCGTATCGGTAGCCGATACCTCGCATTTTATATCTTCTTTTTCGCATTCTTTGAGCGGATAATACAACGCGTTTAGATTGGTTGCTCGCGCTTCGGGTTGCTTTCCGCCCTTCACTTTCACGGCGCATTCGATTTGTTTTTCGCCCACAATCTCGGTGAGCGAATACTCGGCGAACGCCTTATCCATGAGCGCGGCGCAGTCCTCGAACATCGGTCCGCAGTTGAGCACCACCGCTATAACACGCATGCCGCCTCGCGTTGCGCTCGAAACAAGACACCTGCCCGCCTTTTTGGTAAAGCCCGTTTTCACTCCGTCGCCGCCTTCATAGGTGGAAAGTATCTTGTTTTTGTTTACTATAACGCGCGGATAGTCGCGCCCTTCCCACGGCATCAAATGCTTTTTGGTGCTCACAATCTCGGCAAACACAGGATTGCGGAAAGCGTAAGCGGTGATGAGCGCGAGGTCGTAAGCCGTAGTGTAGTGATTGTCGTCGTGCAGTCCGTGCGGAGTTACGAAATTACTGTTTTTCGCACCCGCTTTTTTCGCCGTTTCGTTCATGAGCGCGGCAAAGTCCTCCAAACTGCCGCCGATTGTTATCGCGAGAGCTTCGGCGCAGTCGTTTCCCGACTGAAGCATAAGCCCGTACAAAAGGTCGATTATCTTTACTTTTTCGCCTTTTTGTAAATAAATGGAAGAACCTTCCACTCCCACCGCTTTGTCGGGTACTGTGATTGTTTTTTGTAAGTCGTCGCAGTTTTCGAGTACGGTAATAGCCGTGCATATCTTCGTGGTGCTCGCCATGGGGCGTTTGGTTTCGTGTGATTTGGAATAAAGCAGTCTTCCCGTTCCGCACTCTATCACCGCCATGCACTGTGCGTGCGTAAACGCTTTGTCTTCGGCGAAAGCCTTAAACGATTGCGCGACTATGCCGGCAAGCAACGCGAGCAAAACGGCAAAAGATACCAGTCTTATCGCCGTGCCTTTCATTTTTTCTTGCAATCCTCTTTATCGAACAAACCGTCAACTACTTCGGGAATAAGATTTAATATCTTATCGAACGGGTTTTTGTCGTCCATTTTGATTATTTTTACGCTCTTGCCGTCGCTCACCAAAAATCCTATGGGAGCTACCGATACCGCCGCGCCGCTGCCGCCGGCAAACGGATACTCCGAAAGATTTTGTTGCGCCATATCGCTGTATTCGCCGCCGCCCGTCAAAAATCCCATGGTAACTTTGCTAAGCGGAATAATGCTTACTCCGTCGGCGGTTATTACCGGATTGCCTATCACGGTGTCGGCGTCCACCAAAGTGCGTATTTTGGTAAACGCATTGTCCATTACCCGTTCTACCGGATGTTCGTTATTTTGTAAAATCATATTTTAGCAACCTCCTGCTTCTTTAACTTTCGGGGCTGTTTTTTCAATTTCGAGCCCGCAAGACTAACTATAATATCTGCAATGGAAATGCCTATTATGCCTATAAAATCCACCTGCAGTACGTCGCGATTGTATATGGGCGTAAACGACTCGGTTATTTTCACGTCGTATCGACACTTTATCACAGCCATAACCGCGTAAAAAAGCACTCTGAAAGTTTGCAACAGCGCAACCGTAAAGAACGAGTCGTTCGTTCTCCCCACGGTGAAATGCGCCGACACCTTTTGCACGAGCACGTTAGAAAACGCCGGATTTTTCATCATTGCTGCTATGGATTTTTTATCTTTGGTATCGGTGTTAAGGTGTATTTTGCCCGTTTTCTTGCCGTGTTCTATAATCAAGTTGTTCGTATTGCTCGCGCTGTGCTCGAAATGTACCGCGGCTTTGAAAACGCGGATACCGAAAATATATATTTTTATAAAACCGTCGTTTCCGAACAGGTCGAGGTAAAAATTAACGCCTACCCTTATGTGAATTACCACAAGAGTTAACGCGAGTATCAAAACGGCAAAAAAGACCAACATACGCTGTTAGTCTTTTTCGGTTTGGATTTTTTTATGCGGTTATTCTATTTTTTGCAAATCCGTTTCTTCGGCAAGGAAATCGGGCGTTTCCTCTTCGGGAAGTTCGGGCTCGCTTTCCTCGGGCGGCAGTTCGAATTCGTTATAAAGGCTCACCTCTTCGGGTTTGGCTTTGTTGCCCTCTTCCAAAACCTTTATGCTCGCAAGCAACTGCTCGTAGTCGGGAAGCTGTTCCACGCTCTCTATTTGGAAGCGTTTGAGAAAAGCGTCGGTAGTGCCGAACAAAAGCGGCTTTCCCACAACGTCCTTGCGCCCCACCACCTCTATGAGGTTGTGCTTGAGCAGCACTTGAACCGCGTAGTCGCAATTCACTCCGCGTATCTGCTCTATTTCCAAACGCGTTACGGGCTGTTTATACGCAACTATGGCAACGGTTTCGAGCGCGGCGGTGCTGAGTTCCTTTTCTTTTATGGGATTTAACACGCAGGATATCACGTCCGAATACGCGGGGTTCGAACCGAATTGAACTTTGCCGTTGTAATTGAGAAGATGAATACCGCACTTTCCGCCGTATTTTTTCTTAAGCCGCGTAATCGACTGCTTTACCTCGCTGTTTTGCAGTTCGAGCAGGTTGACTATTTCGGATACGCTTATGCCGTCGCCGGATACGAACAGCAACGCTTCAATAATTTCATCGAGTAATTCTATCTGCATGTTTCTTTCCTTTGCGATAAATTATGTTAAGCTACTTTCTTTAGAAGAATTTCGCCGAAAATTTCTTGTTGTTCGGCTTTCACGAACTGTAATTTGAGGAGTTCGAGCAAAGCCTGAAAGGTTGTGATTATTTCGCTTTTGGAGTAATCGTCTTCGAACAGCTCGTCGAATGTGGCGGTATCTCTCAAAAGCATGAAATCTTTTATGTGCGACATTTTTTCGGCTACGGTGAACCTGTCGAGAGTTATATGCCGCTCTTTTTGAGTTATACTGCGTTTCTCCATCTTGAGAAACATTTTGCGCAGTGCTTTCATCAGTCCTTCCATTGTCATATCTTTGAGTACGAACCGCGGCTCGCCCACGCTCGCGTCGGGACTGCGGAAATGTATTCCCACGGTTTCCTGCTCTTTCATCTTTTGGCAGGCTTCCTTATACAGCTTGTATTCTTCCAAACGCTGTATGAGCTGTTTTTCGGAGTCTTCTTCCTCGGGAACTTCTTCCTGCGGCTTGGGTAACAGCGATTTGGACTTTATTTCTATGAGCCACGCCGCCATTTCGATGAATTCGGACGCGTTCTCCAAATCCACCTCTTTTATATCGTTTATATACTCTATGTATTGCTCGGTAATCTGCGATACGAAAATGTCTTTTATTTCTATCTTGGCGGCTTTTATGAGGTGCAACAAAAGGTCGAGCGGACCTTCGAAAGACTCGAGCTTGACTTTGTAAGACGCCTCGTTTATTTCTTCCCCTTCGGGAAGCTCGGCGGTTTGTATTATATTGTTATCAGTGTTTTCAGCCATAATTCGTCCGTAAAAGTTTTAGAAAAACAGTCCCCAAAAACTGCCGAAAAGTTTGTAAACACCGTTTCGGGCATAGAATATATATGCTCCGAGCGGGTCGCACCAAATGGGCAAACCGAATATATCGGCCAATATGCTTATGCCCACAAGCGCAAGCAAAATGTACTGTCCGAAATTGCGAAAGAACCTCACTGCTTTGTTGTTGTATCTCGTAAACGCCTCTATAACTCTGAACCCGTCGAGCGGATGAATTGGTAAAAGATTGAAGAAGAACAGTCCGAGGTTAACCAAAACCATATATTGGAAAAACGCGAAAAAATAACTCAATACGTTTATCCCGCCCGGGAATTTTACCATGAGCCAACCGAACAAAAACATCAAACCCGAAGAGAAGAATGCGAGAACGAGGTTTACCGTAACGCCCGCGATTGCCACCGTAAATATGCCCCGTTTTTGGTGTCGGAAATTATACGGGTTTACGGGAACGGGCTTGGCGTAACCGAAACCTACCGTCATGAGCATGAAAAATCCGATTATATCGAAATGCGCAAGCGGATTGAGCGTAAGCCGTCGGTTTACTTTGGCGGTTGCGTCGCCATTCCATAAAGCAACGTAACCGTGGGCAAGCTCGTGCAGTATCATAGAGATAAGCACCACAAGCGCAACGATTAAGATATCGGCAATGTTGAAATTAGAATAAAGCACTTATTTGTTCGCTCCCAAACGCGGCGGTATGGCGTCGCGTGAAATGATATCTTCGTAACTCTGAGGTTTTACTATGTAGTCGCTTTCTCCGTTGTTTACCAGCACTACGGGCGGTACGGGATTGCGGTTATAGTTGCTTGCCATGGAATAGTTGTATGCGCCCGTAGTAAAAACCGCGAGCAAATCTCCCGATTTTGCTTTGGGAAGCATGATATCTTCTATGAGTATATCGCCGCTTTCGCAACATTTGCCCGCAACCGTAACTTTCTCGGTCGCTTTTTCCGCGGCGCGGTTTGCGAGCACGGCGGCGTACTTGCTCTGATATAAAGCAAAGCGCGGATTTTCAAACATGCCGCCGTCTACCGCGATATACTTTTTCATGTCCTTGATTTCTTTTATCGCGCCCACTGTATATAAAGTTATGCCGGCTTCACCCACTATCGAACGCCCCGGTTCGAGAATGAGTTTGGGTGGCGCGATTTTTTTGTGCTTTAGGCATTCGTCGAGTTTGTCGATTATTATGCTTACGTATTGATGCGGCTCGAGCGGTTTGTCGTCGTCGGTATACGTTACCCCGTATCCTCCGCCGAGGTCGAGTTCTTCAACCGATATATTCTCTTTGTTTAGTGCCGAAATAAAATCGGTCATCTTTTCAACGGCAAGTTCGAACGGCTTTTGTTCGAATATTTGCGACCCTATATGGCAGTGCAATCCTATAAATCGAAGATTTTTTGTTGCGCAAACTTTTTTTATCGTTGCGAGTGCGCTCCCGTCCGCAATAGAAAAACCGAACTTGCTGTCGGTGCGCGTGGTTTGTATAAAACGGTGCGTGTGCGCGTCTATGCCGGGATTTACGCGAACGAGCGCTTTTTGCGTTTTGCCTAATTTGCTCGCAATTTCGCTTAAAGTTTCTATTTCGTAGTACGAGTCGACCACAACGGCGTGCACGTTTTCTTTCACGGCGAATTCGAGTTCGTCGCGCGATTTGTTGTTGCCGTGAAAATAAATTTCCTCTGCGGGCATTCCGCCTTTGAGCGCGGTATAAAGCTCGCCGCCCGAAACGACGTCCGCTCCCAGACCTTCGCTGTGCACTATGCCGTATACGGCGAGAGCGGCGAACGCTTTGGAGGCATAAAGTATGCGGGAATTAGCGTACCGCGTATCAAGGAGTTTTTTGTATCCGCGGCAAACGGTGCGTATGTGCTCTTCGTCCATAACGTACAAAGGCGTGCCGTATTTTTCGGCAAGGGCAACGCAATCCGCCCCGCCTATGGCAAGGTGTCCCTGTTCGTTAATTTTGAGCGTGTCGCGATATTTCATTTCAACCCTCGAATTCGAATAGAACAATAATACCATTTTAGCGCGTTTAAGTCAAATGTTTGGAGAACCATAATATTGCGCGACTTGACGAAAAAGCGCACTTCCGCTATGTGAAATGCGCTTTCTTTATAAATATATAGCTTAGATTACCAGTTTGCTATGAAATCGTCCACTATATCGAGATATCCCGACTTAAGCACGGTGCGGTCGCTCACGAGCGGAACTTCGCACACCGCTTCGCCTTTATTGGTCACTTTGAGCGTTCCTATAACGTCGCCGCTCTCGATAGGCGCACGAAGCTCGGGTATTTCGTAGTTGTATTCGAGCGCGGGCGTATCGCCTTTTTTAAGGAATACGAATTTATCCGCCGCGGGCACCGCTTTAATCGCGCTCTCTTTGCCGCCGCTTACCGAGTATTCCGTATCCGCCGCAATACCAGCTTTAACCACCTGCTTCGTTTCGTAGTTGGCAAAGCCGAAATTGAAGAGCGCGGCGTTCTGCGCGTTGCGCACTTTGGACGACTCCGCGCCGCACACAACGCTTATAAGGCGGGTGTCGCCGCGTTTTGCGGTTGCCGAAAGACAGAATTTCGCGTCGTTGGTAAAGCCCGTTTTGCCGCCGTCGCAACCCTCGTAAGCTCTTATGAGTTTATTGGTGTTGGATAGCTGAGTTACTCTTCCGCTCGGATGTGCAAAATCGAACATCCATACTTTGGAATAATCGAAAAACTTTTCGTGACTTATGAGAGCTCTCGTCATAAGAGCGACGTCGTGCGCACAGCAGTACTGCTCCGCACCGGGCAAGCCCGTGCAGTTTATAAAGCGAGTGTCGAGCATGCCGAGCGATTTGGCTTTTTCGTTCATTCGCGCAACGAACGTGTCCACGCTGCCCGATATGTGCTCGGCTATAGCCACGCACGAGTCGTTTGCAGAGCCCACCACAATGCTTTTAAGAAGCTCGTTTACGGTATAATCGCTTCCCGCGTCCAAAAACGCCTGCGAACCGCCCATGGAAGCGGCGTTTTCGCTCGCGCGAACGGTATCGTCTACCGAGAGTTTGCCTGCGTCGATATCTTCGAGCGCAAGCAACAATGTCATGATTTTCACCATACTTGCTATGGGCATGCGCTCTTTCTCGTTTTTGGCAAACACTATAGTGCCCGTATCGTAATCCATGAGCAAAGCGGAACGCGCTTTAATATCGAGCGCGGAAACCGTTTGTTCGGCGTTTGCGGTTACCGTAGCCCCGCAAAATATGCCGAATGCGAGTATTACGGTAAGCGACAGTATTAAAAATTTCTTCATACGTATATTTCCTCCGTTTGTACTAATATGTAGTCATATTTATAAAATTATACCTATAGTTAAAAAATATGACGGAATTGCGAATAAAATCAGTATTATGCTTAACGTAATACACGGTAAAAGCAAGCGTTGCATGTATACGGGAAAGCAGTTTGAACGCCCGCACCCGTAGCATCTTAGGTCGTGCGCTCGGTTTAACGTCATTACCGCCACTGTGGCGAGAATAAACGTACACAGTAAAAAACACGGAAGCAAACAACATAATATAAACGGCAAAACCGACAGCTTGAGCATTGCTATATATAAGCTCAAATACATTGCGAAATAGTAAGTTTGGAAAAACAGTATCGCAAAGCATAAATAAGAGAGTAAAAAGTGCGCCGAAAGCAAAGCAAGCAGTGAAAACAATATTAAGTACGTTATAAGATTTATGAAAAAATAAGCGAATATCCCTCTTTCGGCGGTGATTAGCAAAAACTCGTTCGTTTGGTGCGTAATCAAGTAGCTTTCCGCGTCATATACCGCAAATCCGCTACGTATTCCGAGCGCGATTGCCGCTATATTTATTAAGGCTATTATCGTAAATTTCCCGATATTTTCTTTCAGAAAATCCCTGAAATCATATAAAAGGTTGTAAGCGTTTATTTTTATCATATAATATCATATATAGAAAAACGACAAAATATGACCCAAAATCCTATAGTATGCCACACATAGTACTAATTTTCCATCATCCAATCGGCATAAATGCCGTATCCTTTCGTAGGGTCTGAAACAAAAACGTGCGTTACCGCCCCTACCAATCTGTTGTTTTGTATTATAGGACTGCCGCTCATTCCCTGCACTATGCCGCCCGTTGCGGAAATAAGCCGCTTATCGGTTACTCTTATTATCATGCTTTTATCGGAAACCGAGTTTTGGGACGACGTTTTAACTATTTCTATATCGTACCTTTCTGTGGAATTGTTTACGTTTGCGAGTATATACGCTTTGCCGAGGCGCACGCTCTGCCGAGGAGCAACTGCGGTGAGTTCGCCGCCTTCGTAATTTTTGAATTTGCCGAAAACTCCGCTTTTACAGTTTTTATATAGTGTTCCGTTTGGCACGGAACTCGAGAAAGCCCCTTTAAGCTCTCCCGCTCGTCCTCTTACGCCTTTATTGCAACCTAAGATTTTACAATCGAACGAGTAACCCTCGAAACAGGGTGCAAAACTTTCGTTTTCCAAAGTTATCGGATGCCCCAAGCAAGCGAACGAGCCGTCTTGTTTAACGTAAGTTACCGTACCCACGCCCGCAACGCTTTCGCGCACTCTTAAACCGAGTCGCTTTTCGCCCGTCATATCTTCGCGAATCAAGTTTACCGTTATATCCAAAAGCGCAGTGCCTCTGCGTACTCCGAGTTTAGCCGTCATATCTTCGGTTGCGGATAATGCCGTATCTATATCCTTTATGTTTCTTACCTCCGCCCCGTTTACGCTCTCTATTATATCGCCGCCGCTCAAAGGCGATTTAGCCACAACGCTGCCGAGCTCGGTTTCTATCGGCGCAGGTCTTACCACTATAACGCCTTTGGGTTTCAGCGTCAGTCCTATCGGAAAACCTCCGAGATATACCGAATACGCAGGCTCGGCATTCGCGTTTTGAGCATTTGCGGGCGTGTATAAACCGAAAATAAAAACCAAAAAGAAAATATAAGCTATTATCCAATAATTTTTTCTTATGTTTTTTACGCTCATGGTATATAGTTTGTCGCGCCGGCGCGGCTAATATGCGAAAAAAGTCTTTCCTAAAAATGAAAAGACTTTTCGGCGTTTAATAGCGATATTTAATTTCGAGTACTATAAAGTGGCTTTGTAATCGTCGCTCCAGCGTTTCATCGTTTCGGCGTTCGAAGCCGACTGCTCGCTAATTCCCTGTCCGCCCGATAACCTCGATATTTCGTTTATCATACCGTTTTTGTCAAGCTCGGTTACGACGGTAACGGTGCTGTTGTTTGCCGTTTCTTTGCGTATATAATAGTGAGAGTCCGCCATTGCGGCTATTTGAGCGAGGTGCGTCACGCATAGTATTTGATGTTTGCGCGAAATCACCGCAAGTTTTTTGGCAACAACTCTGCCCGTAATTCCGCTTATACCCGCGTCTATCTCGTCGAATATCATTGTGGGTATATCGTCGGTTTCGTTGGAAATAACCTTTAACGCCAACATAAAGCGTGACATTTCGCCGCCCGAAATAATTTTTATAAGCGGCTTAAGCGGTTGCCCCGCGTTCGGCGAAAGATAAAACTCCGCGGTATCCGCGCCGAGCGGACCGAAGCGTTTTTCGAAATCGGCAATTTGCGGAAACTCGGAAATTTGCACGGCAAAATCGGCGTTTTCCATTCCGAGCTCGTGAAGCTCTTTTTTAATTTTGTTTGCAAATTCTTCCGCGCTAAAAAGCCGTATATCGTGCATAGCTTTTGCAAGCGCATAAAGTTCGCTCGTGAGTTCTTTTTTGCGCGTTTCGAGCTTAAAATAATGACTGTCGGCGTTTTCGAGATATTCGAGTCTTTCCTTAGCCGCGGTTTTATATTTAATCATTTCGGCATACGAGCCGTATTTTCGCTTGAGCGAACGCACTGCCGAAAGCCGTTTTTCAAGCTCGTCAAGTTCGCCCATATCGAAATTCAGTCCGTCGAGTTCGTCGCGTATAACGTCGCAAACGTCGCCTATTTCTATGGAAACGGTTTCGAGCCTGTCGTATATCTCGGCAAACAAACTTTTCAAGCCCGAAATCGCGCTTATTTCGCGTTGAGCGTCGCCTATAAGCTCGCTTGCCGAACCGTCTTCGCGCTCGTTTAGAGAGTGCAGAGCCTGTCCGAGCGCGGCGTATATTTTTTCCGCCGAGGTTATCACGTTGCGTTTTTCTATCAGTTCGTCTTCTTCGTTTTCGTAGGTAGCGGAGTCTTCTATTTCGCTCACCTGATACGATAACAGGTCTATTTCCCGCTCTCTTTCGCTTGCGTTGCCAATCTTCGAGAGTTTATTTACGGTATCTTTGTATTCCGTATAAACCTGCGCGTAATGCGAACAAACTTTAGCGAGTTCTTCGCGAGCGTAATAATCGAGGATACGCAGGTGTTCGCTCGTGCGTATGAGCGACTGATATTCGTTCTGCCCGTATATATCCACAAGCGTTGCCGTAAGACTTTTGAGCATTCCCGAAGTTGCGGTTCTGCCGTTTATGCGTATTTCGCTTTTTCCGTCGGCATAAAATTTGCGGTTTATAATTATGCAATCGTCTTCTTCCATACCGAAATCGTTCATAACCGCTTTCGCACGTTCGGAAACGTCGAACACACCCTCAACGTAACCCGCTTCGGTGCCGTATCGCAACAGCGTTTTATCGTAACGCGCTCCGAGCAAAAGCATTATACCGTCTACTATTATGGATTTGCCCGCGCCTGTTTCGCCGCTCATTATGTTGAGTTTTGCGCACGGTTCGAGTTCGAGCTTTTCTATGAGCGCGAGATTTTTTACGGTAAGTCTTTTCAGCATGGCTCTATTGCTCCAACAACGACGAAAGCGACTCGCTTATTTGTTGCGCCGTGCTTTCGCTCTTGGTTACCGCCATTACGGTGTCGTCGCCCGCCACGCACCCGAGTATATCGGGATTTTCAAGACGGTCGAGCATCATGCCGGCAATATTCGCGCTGCCCGAAATCGTTTTTATAACGATGATATTTCCCGCGTTTACGATTGATACCACCGCATGTTTGAAAATGCTTACGAGTTTATTGGATACGCTGCGGTCGCCTATTTCCCGCACGTACTTTTGTTTTTTACCGTCGTGCGTAACCTTTACTATGCCGAGCTCTTTTATATCGCGGGAAATGGTTGCTTGCGTGGCGTTAAAACCCGCTTCTTTAAGCATACGGGTTAAATCGTCTTGCGTTTCTACGACGTTTTCGGTTATGAGTTCCAATATTTTGATTTGTCTTGCGTTTCTCGTCATAAGTTAAGACTCCTCCGCAGGCGTAAGGCTCCAAGAATTCAGTTTGCGCAACAATCGCTCGTAAAACCCGTTTTTGTTCAACCTTACGAATAACGCGCGTTTGGGAGCTTTGAATATGCGTATGGTTTTCTTTTCGGGCAGAACGCATACGTTCTTTCCGTCGGCTATCACCATTGCGTCGTCGGCTCGCGCCTGAAGCGTAATGCCTATCGTTTCGTCGTCGCCTATCACTATGGGACGCGAATGCATGGAGTGCGAATTAACCGGAGTAAGCGCAAATACGTTCGCCGTTGGGCTTATAACCGGTCCGCCCGCGGAAAGCGAATACGCGGTAGAACCCGTGGGCGTGCACGCAATGAAACCGTCGCAGTAATACATATCTACGGGCGCGCCGTCTATATCCACTTTGAGCATAATCATTTTGGATACGTTTCTGCGCGCTATAACTATTTCGTTGAGAGCGTAGAAACGCTTTTCGTCGAGTTTTGCGCAAAGCACGGTGCGTTTTTCCACCGTGTAGTTTTCGCTTACTATATCTTGCGCGAGTTTATCGAAACATTCGGGTTCGGCTTCGGTCAAAAAGCCGAGCTTGCCCAAATTTACACCGAGCACCGGTATTTTTTTTACGGCACACCACTTCGATATGCTAAGCATTGTGCCGTCGCCGCCTACGGTAAGCATCATATCGAGCCCGTTTTCGTCGTTTTCGGAAAAGAAACCCGCGCACTCCACTTTGCCTTTCAAATTATCGTGAGCGTAACATAAAATACCGCGCTCCGAAAAATTCTCTATGAGTTTTTCGGTTACGGCAAATCCTTTGTCTTTATGGATATTGGTATATATCCCTACTTTCATGCTTTTATTATACATGAAAATTTATAAATATTCAAGTTTATTGAATACTGTTTCCAAAGTTTTTTATAACGCTCAAAATTCCGCTTTCGGTTATGCCCGCGGCTTCGAGCGAATGTTCTATACAAAAATCGTCTAAAAATTCGTCGGGATAGCCTATCGTTTCCACTTTGGCGTTCTGCCCTATTTCATTGAGATACGCCAAAACCGACTGCCCGAAACCGCCGCGCTTTGCTCCGTCTTCCACGGTGATTATCAAGTTGCCTTTGCGATTGATTTGTTGCAAAAATTCGGAGTCGAGCGGCTTTATGCACCGAGCCGAAACGATATTCGCGTTTTCGATACCGCTCGCCGCGCACACAGCCCTATTTCCCACCGCCAAAACGTAAACGCCCGATTGGGAGCGTTTCAAAATCTCCCACTTTCCGTACTCGAACGAACCGTTTTCGGCACTGTCGCAAAGGTAACTTTTGGGATAGCGGATAGCAAGCGGCTTATCGTACGAAAGAGAAAACTCGAGCATTTGCCTGAACTCGCAACCGTCTTTGGGCGCGAGTATAGAAAGATTGGGAATTAACGAAAGATAACTTATATCGTATAATCCCTGATGAGTTACTCCGTCCGCCCCCACCGCGCCCGCTCGGTCTATAAGAAAGGTCACGCCGAGATTGTTTATGCACACGTCGTGCAACACTTGGTCGAATCCGCGCTGTAAAAAGCTCGAATACACGGCAAAATACGGCTTAAGTCCGCCCGCAGCAAGTCCCGCCGCAAGAGTTACCGCATGTTGTTCGGCTATTCCCACGTCGTAAAGTCGGTCGGGAAATTTTTCGGCAAACGCGGTTAGCCCCGTTCCGTCCGACATAGCCGCGGTAATTGCCGTTATTTTACTGTTCTTCTCGCCCTCGGTACACAAAAAATCGGAAAGAACTTGCGAGAATGATTTTTCGTTTGTTGCTCCCTGCGGCACGATACCGTGAAATTTGGTAGGGTCGGAAGCCGCCACTGGATATCCTTTGCCCTTTTGCGTAAGTATGTGAATTAAAACGGGTTCGTCCTCGTTCTTTACTTGCTTGAAAATTTCTATTAAGTTTGCGAGATTGTGACCCTCAATCGGTCCGTAGTATTTAATGCCCATTTGCTCGAACATTTTATTGCTTTGCACAACCGATTTTACCCCGTGCTTGGTTCTCACGAGAGCTTTATACAAATTCGACCCGAACAAAGGAATACCGAGCACGCCCTTTTTTACGGTGCTTTTGAGCCTGTTGTATCGTTTGCTAAGCCTGAGTTTGGCAAGATATTCGCTCATCGCGCCCACGTTTTTGGAAATGGACATTTTATTGTCGTTAAGAACTATAATCATTTTGGCTTTGGACGCACCGATATCGTTGAGCGCCTCGAAAGCCATTCCCCCCGTAAACGCCCCGTCTCCTATAACGCTAATTACGTTGTAATCTTCGCCGAGAGTATCGCGGGCGCGAGCATATCCGAGTCCCACCGACAGAGACGTGGAACTGTGCCCCATGGTAAAAGAGTCGTACTCGCTCTCCGTCATTTTGGGAAATCCCGATATGCCGCCGTTGGCGCGTAACGCGCCGAAATTCTCCGCCCTGCCCGTGATTATTTTGTGCGCGTATGCCTGATGCCCCACGTCCCACAGTATTTTGTCTTTCGGACAGTCGAAAACGTAATGCAAAGCTACGGCGAGTTCCACCGCTCCTATGCTCGAGGCGAGATGCCCTCCGCTGTGTCGAACCGACTCAACGATAAATTTGCGCACGCTGTCGCAGTATGCGCCGAGTTCTTTACAGCTCAGTTCTTTAAGCCGCTCGGGAGAATTAACTTGTTTTATTATTTCGTCCAAAGTTTTATTACTCTTTGCGCTCCATAAAACTTTTTGTAAGTTCGAGTAAAAATTCGGAATTTTCCATATTTTGTAAAATAGATAACGCGGCTACGGTCTTTTGTTTTAAGAGTCGCTTTGTATCCTCTTCGCCGTGAAGCGAAAGATAAGTTTGCTTGTCTGCGCTTTCGGTATCTTTATCCAACAGGTCGTCGCACAACTGAAAACAATACCCGAACAGGTCGCCGAATTCGCATATCTTTTTCAAATCGTCTTCCTTGGCGTTGCCTATTATCGCGCCGGCACGCAACGCCGCCTTTATTAAAGCGGCGGTTTTGTTCTCGTAAATATAATTTATGACGCTATCCGAAACCGCGTTCGTCATATCGCATATCTGCCCGCCCACCATGCCGTTGCCGCCCGCGGCATGAGCTACGGCGCAAGCGGCTTTCACATACCTTTCGGAGTTGTCTGCAAGAGCCGCCGAGCCGAGCATCAGCTCGTAGGCAAGGTTCAAAAGCGCGTCGCCCGCCAGCACCGCATTTGCTTCGCCGAATTTTTTGTGACACGTGGGTTGCCCTCTGCGCATATCGTCGTTATCCATGCAAGGCAAATCGTCGTGTATAAGAGAATAAGTATGAATGCACTCGACGGCAAGCGCGAAATTTACAGCCGCCGAGTCGATTTTGCCGCCGAACATGCGAACGGCTTCGAGAAGAAGCACGGGGCGCAATCGCTTTCCGCCGCTTGTGAGGGCATAAGTAACCGCGTCGCACAAGTCTGCGGGATAGGTTAAAAGTTCGCTCGTAAACGAACGGAGATATCCTTCGAATTGTTCTTTGCGTGCGGCGTATTCATCGGTGAAATTCAATTCGTTTCGTCCTCGCAATTTTCAAGTATTTCGTTGAGCTTACCGCTTACGGCTTCGATTTTGCCCTTGCTTTCGTTTAACTTTTCCAAACACTCGCGAATAAGTCCCACTCCGTTTTCGAACAGGCGTATCGCTTCTTCCAAAGAAACGTCTTTTTCGTCGAGCTTATCGGCGGTGCGCTCCAGTTCTTTGAGCTTGTCTTCAAGTTCCATTGTTTCCTCCGAAAACCGAAATTTTTTCTTTCTTCTCCGTAACTTTTGCAGTCAATTTTCCACCGTCTACAACTGCGGCAAAATCGTCGCCAACGGCAACGCTGTCGTACCGAACCGGTTGCCCGCGCTTATCAGTGAGTTTGGCGTAACCCATGGAAAGAATTCTTAAAGGATTGTTGCCGTCGAGTTTCGCCGCCGCTTTTTGCAAACGCTCGTTTTGTTTGTTTGCCGCGTTTCGCGTTTTCTCGGCTATTGCGAGCGCGGAGCGTTTAACCGCAATTTCACGGTTTGAAACTACTTCGTTTACTCGCTTTTCCATATGCTCGGCGGAACTTAAAACCTTTGTACGCACGCGCTCGAATTTTAGTTCGCTCTTTCGCGCTACGGTTTCGCTCGCCCGTTTCAGTACGGCGGTTTTTCTCGAAAATATTTCCAACGCACCTCGTTCAATTCTCATGGCGGCGTTCAAAATTCTCTCGTAAAAATCTTCGTTTATGCGGCTTATAAGTTCGCCCGCCATGCTCGGCGTTCCCGCCCTTACCGAGGCCGCGAAATCGCAAAGCGTGAAATCGGTTTCGTGCCCTACCGCGGAAATTACGGGCGTTGAGCACGCCGCTACGGCGCGTACGAGCGTTTCGTTGTTAAACGCGCTCAAGTCGTCGCCGCTTCCTCCGCCTCGCGCCACTATCACAACGTCGGGTTTGCTCTTATCGGCAAGCCGCAAATTTTCGGTCAGTTCCGTAGCCGCGTTTTTGCCCTGCACCGCCGACGGATAAATTTCAACCGAGCAAAATTTGTGCTTGCGGTGCACCGTTTTTATAAAGTCGTGAATTACCGCGCCGGTTATCGCAGTAACTATCGCAACCTTTCTCACGTATGGCGGAAGCGGCTTTTTGTTTTCGAACAGCCCTTCGCCGCGCAGTTTTTCCTTAAGCGCGTTGAATTCGGCGAGAATATCTCCTGCGCCCGTCTTTTTCGCCGAACGGAACACAAAAGAAACTTTTCCCGTTCTTTCGTAAAACGATACGCTTCCGAACAATATTACTTTGTCGCCTACGGAAAAGTCGCAAACCGAATCGAAAGAAACGCACCCGAGCAAACAGTCTTTTTCCTTGAGCGTTACGAAAGTTGCCGAAGCGGTCTTTTTGTATTCGTAAATTTCCCCTTCCACCCCCAAATCGTGGAGTATCAGTTCGTCTTCGAATACCCCTTTAACGTATTCGTTTATTTGCGATACCGTTAAAGTTCTTTCACGCATTTTTTTCCGCGGCGGCAACCGTGTTACTCAAAAGCATGGCGATAGTCATAGGTCCTACGCCGCCGGGCACGGGCGTTATATAAGACGCCTTTTCGCACGCTTCGCCGAAGTTTACGTCGCCGTACAGTTTGCCGTCGTGCCTGTTCATGCCTACGTCTATTACCACCGCGCCCGATTTAATCATATCGCCGGTGATAAATTCTTTTATGCCCACAGCCGCAACGAGTATATCCGCGCGCGAAGTAACGCTTTTAAGGTCTTGCGTGCGCGAATGCGCTACGGTAACGGTCGCGTTGTTTTGCAACAATAGCATTGCCATGGGTTTGCCCACTATGTTACTGCGCCCCACAACTACCGCGTTCTTGCCTTCGATTTCAACGCCCGCAGAACGTATGAGCTCAATGCAACCTTGCGGAGTACATGCGGCAAGGCAGGGATTTCCGAGCATCAGATTGCCCGCGTTCATTGCGTGGAAACCGTCCACGTCTTTATGCGGCGCAACGTGTTCCAAAACGCGTTTTTCGTTCACTCCTTCGGGGAGCGGAAGTTGTACCAAAATACCGTCGATATTTTTATCTTCGTTAAGAGCCTGCACAAGCTCTATGATTTTGTTTTCGGGAGTTTCCGCGGGAAGCTCGTACGAAAAAGACTTTATCGCCGCGTCTTCACACGCCTTGATTTTGTTGCGAACATAAATTTTGCTCGCGGGGTTTTCTCCCGCGAGTATAACGGCAAGCCCTACGCGGCGCCCTTTCTTTGCGGCAAACGCTTCCGCTTTTTTCCGCACGTCCGCTCTTACTCTCTCCGCTATCGCTTTTCCGTCAATTATCTTCGCGCTCATTTTTCAGCTCCTCTTTGTTTGCTATTACCGACGCCAAAATTCCGTTCACGAACGAAAAACTTTTTTCGGTGGAATAGGCGCGGCTAAGTTCCAACGCTTCGTTAACCGAAACTTTAACGGGCACGTCTTCCATAAACAGTAGCTCCGCTACGGAAATCATAAGAGCCGCCAAATCGGTCTTGTATATCCTGTCAAACGCAAAATCTTTGCTGTAACGCGAAATTACGCTTTTGAGATGTTCGTAATTTTCTATTACGGTATCGTAAATTCCGCACGTAAACGCCACGTCGTCGGGCGCTTCGTTTTTGCAAAGCAATTCTTTTGTAAAGTCGTTGCGTTCTCCCGTTTCCAAAAACTCGTAAACGAGTCTGAAAGCGTTTTCTCTTGCCGATTTTCTGCTCATATATCCTCTCGCTAAAAAAACAAAAGCTAAAGGCTTTAAGTTCTTAAAGCCTTTAGCTGTGCAGACTTAAGTCTACAACGGTGCTATTAAGTCTTTGTCCGGCATGGTGATGCCGAGTATATTCACGTTCACCACGCCCACTTTATACTTACTCATGGTTTCCACGCTGCGTTTTACGTTCTCTTGAACGCGAAACGCCACGTCCGAACAGCTCACGCCGAACTCCACGTTGATGAATACGTCCACGCTTACCGTGTTGCCTATCATCTCCGTACGAATGCCCTTGCCCTGAAGCGACGCCACGCCGTTTATTTCTTGCACGGCAAGCACTATTATAGACGATATAAGATTTCGTCCGTAAGTTACGTCGCCGGTAAAGTTTGCGTTGTAGCGGCTCTTGAGCGGCATGAAGCTCTCCTTTATTTATTCTTATGTATTAGTATATCACAGCGAGTCAAAAAATTCAATCAATTTTCCGCACAAATTCAACAATTATTCTACGGGAAGAATTCTTACGTCGAGAGCGGTTTTGTCGGTTTCGGAAACGACTATATCGAGTACCTGCGCAACCTCGTTTTCGGTCAATTCGTCCGACTTGATAATAATGTTTATATTGTCGGTAGACGCGGTTACTATGGTGTCTTCGAAACCGAGAGCTTTTATGAGTCCTTCGAGTACGAGCTCGAGGTCCATGTTCTTGGTAAGAGCGAGCTTTTGAGCTTCCGCCGCGCTAACGGCTTCGGCGGTGGACGCCTCGTTATTGATTATAGCGTCGAGATACAAAATGGTTTGGTCTCTGGTTGCCTGACGGTCGGTGCGGTAAGTACTGAAGAAATTTCCGTAAGTTACGTCGCCCGACGCATTAGCTTTGGTGGCTTTGTTGTTCAAAAAGATGTTCAAGCATCCCGTAACAACCAACAGCGCAACCATGCCTACAAGAATGAAAACCTTTTTCTTTTTACTTAACATGAATTTGTCCTCCATATTTTTATTGTTTATTATTTCATTGCATACACGTTTACTTTGTTTTGCGATATGTTCAGCAAAGCCGAAACCGCATTCATGACATCGAGTTTAACCGCAATATTGTTTCCTCCTTGACAGATAATAATTACGCCGAGCGCCTTGGGGTACAACTCTTTGAGCACAATCGGGGAACTAATTCCCTGCGACTGTATCACTATAGGCGTTGTAGTAACGCTGTTACCCGAATTGCTTGTGGCGTATGCAATAACCTTTTCCACTCCCGATTCCCAACTTACCACCGCTTTTACCTTGCCCACTCCTTTCATGGCTTCGAGTGCCTCTACGAGCTGGCGTTCGGTTTTGGCGCAGTAGTCGCTCGAATATAAGTCGGCGACTGTTTCGGTTTTGGAAGCGGAACCCGCTCTCGTGGAAAAATACAGTACGAGCATGATTACTACGGCTATTACGGCAATGACGAGTTCGAGGTGCTTTTTAGATTTCAGCGAACTTATCCATTTTTTGATTTTGCTCTCAGTTTTCATAAATCGCAACCACGTCCTCGTCTACCGAAAGATATCGGCAAACCTTGCTTCGTATCAGCTCATACTTATTTATATGCTCGGATTGTCCTACAATGACAACTTGGCTCAAATTTATTTTCACGGCCGTTATAACGGGCGCAACGGAAGAAAAATCCCCCTCTATGCTCATTTCTCCCAAAGTAATCCCGTCGTTCGATAGCGCGGCTTTAAGCCCTTTTATTATGTAGTTCTTTTTGATATTTTGCGTGTATTCGAGATATTTGTCGTCCGTTTCCACTTTTATGTTGGGTATGAATTCGTCGGCGGAGCATCCGTTTTTCAACAGGTTCGGAAGGGGTAAAATCACCACAAGCACGGTCACCGCCGCAAACACCGATTTAACGTACTTGTTCATTCTGCCGGACGGCAGCACGAGGTCTATAACCGCGCCTATAACCACGATACCGAGTATGCCGAGTATCCACCCACCGAGTGCGCTCATAAGGCAAGGTTCCCCGTGCAGACTATAAGTATCAAAAACACGAAATACAAAAACGCAATCGCAAGCACAATCGAAATAAGTAGAGTAAGATTTTTGCCCAAATTGGTTACGAGTGCACTCATTCGCCCGTCGCCGAACGGCTCTATAACCGCGCCCGCAAAACGCAGGCTTAGATTAAGCACGAGCACTTGAATTATCACGGGCAACACCGAAACGAAGAGCAACACTATGGCCGTAGTTCCCAACGCGTTTTTAACGAGCACGCTGCCCGACATAACGAGATTCAGTCCGTCCGAAAGATAACCGCCTATTATGGGCACGTACTTGCTTATGGCGAATTTTGCCGTGCGTATCGAAACGCCGTCGTAAACCGACGCCGTAATTCCCTGCACCGCCATAAAAGCCGAAAAGAGAAAAAACGCTGTACCGAGCAACCATTTTGACGAGCCCGAAAAGAAATCCGACAGTTTGCCGAGCTTTACCCCGTCGCTTAAGTTGCCAACGGCGGTGAGCACGACGGAAATTATAAACGCGGGCAAAATAAACACTATTATAAGTTCGGATATTCCGCTTGCGAGTATGGCAACGCCGGGTCTATATACGGCAACCGAAGAACCCGCGCCTATTGCCGTCATGAGAGTTAACAGCACGGGGAAAAATATGCTCATCTGCTTTTGCAAATCGCTTACGAATTGTTTTACGGTTCCTATCATGGCGAACATTTGAGTAAACAGTATCACCATGAGCAGAGAAACGCAGGCAAAGTAAACTATGTTTTGCACCGAGTCGGAAGCGAATTTGCCGCGGAGCGAGCTCATGATATTATACGCCACGGCTATCGCAATCACCGCCGCTATTACGGGAAGATAGCTCAGCACGTTTATTCCGAGTATGCTCGCCATATACGAAATAAAAGAACCGTAATCGTTGCTCAAGTTGCCGTTTATAACCGCCTTAATGCGGTTTTTGATACTGCCGAAACCAATCACCGCCTTTTGCGACTCCGCCAACTGCGCAAGATATGCTTCGAGTTCGGCAAGGTCGAGATTGTCGACTATTTCTTCCACGTTCTCGCCGAGGTCTTTTTCCGCTTCGGAGTTGTCGGCGTTAAGTTGCGGACTGTCGAACGAAAACGCCGCCGTAACGAGATACAGCGCAATCAAAATTACCGCCGCCAAAAGTTTTCTTTTCACGACAGCACCCCCGCAATCGTATCGAACAACAGCGTGATTATAGGTAGCGCAATCACCATTATAATGAGCTTGCCGCCGAGTATTATCTTTTCGGCGAGCGCCTTTTGTCCCGTGTCCTCCACTATGCCCGCCGAAAAATCCGCTATGTATCCTATGGAAATAATTTTCATCACAGACTTATAAACCGACGACGGAATTCCCGTCTTGCTCGCAATTGCCGACAGCGTTGCGAATATCTGCGTAAAGTAGTCTATAAGCGAGAGCAAAATAAGACACCCGCCCGCAATTCCCACGAGCATGGCTATTTCGCTCTTTTGTTCGCGCAGCATAACCACGCAAAACGCCGTAATAATTCCCATTGCGGAAATTTTGACTATATCCATAAGCTGTAAAGTCCGAATATCGTCTTAAGCGTATCGAAAAGTCCCGCGATAAGGTCCACCACCATAAGCAGAACTATCACGAGTCCGGCAAGGGTGGTGAGCGTGGCTATTTCGTCTTTGTCGGCTTTTTTCAAAACCTGCCCTACTATGGCGGTTATAATCCCTACTGCCGCTATCTTGAAAATTATATTTATATCCACAAGCCACCTCGCTCTAAAGAATAAGTATACCTGCCGCAATTCCCAGCAGTACGCTCAATTTAAGCCCCATACTGCCCGATTTTTTGAATTTCTCGCTTTCGTCAGAATATGTCTCGTTAAACCGTCTTTTGTGATTTTCGAGTTGGAATATTTGCGTTTCGCTGTCGGTAGAACCGAGCGAGCAAAAAAAGTCTTCCACAGCTTTGCGCTCGTCTGCTTTGAGAAAGGGGGCGCGTATTTTAAGCTCCGAGTAAGGCGAGTCGCAAAACGCCGCGATATGCGCCGATAACTCCGTATTATCCGAACTCGCAAACTCTTTGAGTATGGAGTTGAGATTTTCTTTTCTGAACGCTATTTCGGAAATCAGCTTGTCGCACAGCTTTACGAGCGAACTAAAATACGAAACTCGGCGTTTTTTGTTTTTCATGTGCGCCAATCCAATCATGGCGGATGCGGTCATGCAAAGGCACACTATGCAAAGTTTGGTTATCATGATTTCACCGAACCGCAACAAAGTTTTCGTCGTATATCCCGTCCACAGTGCCGGGTCCGTTGCGGGCGGAAACGTCTATAAAACGCTTGAAACTCTTGTTTTTGAGAGCGCTCTCCCATACGGGCATATCCGCAAGCCGCATATGACTGTCGGCGTGAACCGACGCGAAAACGCACACACCGCTTGCAATGGCGTTTACAACGGCGGCAACGTCGCTTTCACCGCACAACTCGTCGGTAACTATAATATCGGGGCGCATTGCCCTCACCGCGTTTATAAAGGCATATTCCTTCGTGCACGCCGAAACAACGTCGGAGTTTATGCCCACGTTGAGAGTGTTTTTGCCGCAATACGACGCGGCGATTTCGTCGCGCTCGTCGGCAATGAGCACGTTTTTAACCTGCTTGTCCGAAGACGACAGGCGAGCCAAATCGCGCAAAAGCGTGGTTTTACCCGCGCCGGGCGGCGAAACTATCAATGCGCTGAAATATCCGTGCGGCGAGCGCAGGCTGTTTATTATGCTTTCGGCGCAACCTATTACTTCGTGCGGTATTCGCACGTTCACCGCGGTAAAATTCTTAACCGTTTTTATGCGGTTGCCTTCGAACACCGTTTCGCCGCTTATGCCTATCCTTATGCCGCCTTTAACCGTGATAAAGCCCGCGCATATCCTGTCGTTTACCGCATACAATGATTTGTCGCACGCACGCATAACTATTTCCCTTACGTCTTCTTCTCTCGCAATCAACGCGTTGTCGGGCGAGTCGGTAGTGCCGTGACGGGCAAGGTAATAATATCCCCGTCCGTATCCCACCGAAACGGGTTTGCCGCCGCGTATTCGGAGTTCGTACAGCTTGTCCGCGTTTAAGAATTTTATCGCGCTCGCTATAGTCTGCGGCAATATATTGTTTAGCACCTCGCAAATCATTGCTATAATGTATGAACGCACAACTTAGCGTATGACCGAAAATAAAAAAAAGCGCAATATCTTCGCTTGCGAAATATAGTGCGCTATACTTTAATAAAGATTAGAAAGATAAAATGAAATTTAACTGTAGTCATATACAGCCGCCTTACGTGTTCCATGCGGGAGATTGCCACGCTCGTAAACTCGCTCGCAATGACCGGTTTGGTTTTGCACGTTATTGCGAGGGCGCTTGCGCCCGCGGCAATCTCTTACGGTCTACTCGTAAAAAACGGACAAAATTACTTTTTACCGTACAATTATTATATCATAACCGTAACGAAAAAGCAAGGACGATAATACTTGCCCTTGCTTTAATCACTGCGTTAAACGGAAAAATTTATTTTACGCGCTCCATGTATGTGCCCGTGCGGGTATCTACGCGTATCTTTTCGCCTTGATTTATGAAAAGCGGCACTTGTATGGGGCAACCCGTTTCGAGTTTGGCGGGTTTGTTGCCGGCTTTGGAGGTGTCGCCCTGTATGCCGGGCTCGGTTTCGGCTATTACGAGTTCCACAAAGTTGGGCGGCTCTACCGAGAACGGAACGCCTTTATAAGACTGCACCGTAACCGTCATTTCCTCTTTGATGTATTTGAGCGCTTCGGATACTATATCGTAGTTGAGCGGCAACATATCGAAAGTTTCCATATCCATAAAGTAATACAATCCGTCGTCGTTGTACGAATATTGCATTTCTTTGCGCTCGATATGCGCGTTCTCGTATTTATCCGACGGGTTGAACGTCTGCTCGAGAACTTGTCCCGTCATTACGTTTTTGATTTTTGCGCGTACGAACGCCGCTCCCTTGCCCGGCTTAACGTGTTGGAAATCTACTATAACGTATACTTTCCCTTCTATTTCCACCGTTACGCCTTTTCTGAAATCGCCTGCTGAAACCATTGTGTTCCTCCTACAAATATAAATTCTTGTTAAAATTTGTTAAATTAAGTACGCCGTCTTCGCGGACAACGACCAAATCTTCTATTCTTACGCCGCCGAGCCCGTCAATATATATGCCCGGCTCTACGGTGACTACCATACCCGGAACGAGCACGGTATCGCTCTTTTCTCCGAGTCGCGGTTCTTCGTGTATTTCTATTCCCACGCCGTGGCCGAGAGAATGACCGAATTCTTTTACGTAGCCGTTGGCCCGTATGTATTCGCGGGCAAGCGAGTCGGCTTCTTTTCCGGTAATGCCGGCTTTTATGTGCTTTAAGGCATACGCCTGCGCTTCCGATACTATGCCGTGAATGGCTTTGAGTTCGTCGTGCGGGTTGCCGAGCGTAAACGTGCGAGTCATATCCGAACAGTATCCGTCTTTACGCGCTCCGAAATCTATGAGTATAAGTTCGTTTTTATCCAGCTTTTTATCCGACGGGTGATGGTGCGGGTTTGCGGAGTTCTCTCCGAAAGACACTATGTTGTCGAAAGCCAAACCGTCCGCGCCCGACTGGAGCATAACGAAGGTAAGTTCGGCGGATATCTCGCGCTCGGTAACGCCCGGCTTTATGAGCGGAATTACTTTTGCGAGAGCTTTCTCGGCAATGCGTTGCGAATTTTCTATTTTGGAAATTTCTTCTTCCGTTTTTACCGCTCTTTTCAAGGCAAGTGCGCCGCTTGCGGGCACGAGCGAAAAACCGTTCAACGCCGACTGCAATGCGGAAAACTCGCCTACGGTGATATAGTTTTCTTCGTAGCCTACCGTCGTTACTCCGAGTTTTTTCAACTCGCGAGCGGCAAATTCGTATAACTCGGAAAACTTAACCGTAATCACGGTAAAATCCGATAGTTCTTTTCGGGCGTAGCTTTCGTATCTGAAATCCGTGAAAAATATTTTTTCGCGTTCGGTAAGAAGCACCAATCCGAAAGACGTATCTATGCCGGTAAAATATCGCCTGTTGGCTTCCGACAGTATCAAGTATGCGTCTATGTTTTTATCGAACATAAAACCTCCGCTTAAATCATTATAACACATATGCGCTACGAAATTCAATCGTTTTTATGAAAGTTTTTCATAATTAGTGCGTCGGAAACTTGCGTACCGTCCGACTCGCACACTATATACGGGGTAAGTTTGTACTCGTCTATCACTTTTGCGAGCGGTTCATAGTCGGGTCCGTATACGTTATCCTCAAAAGTAAGATGCTTAATCTCCCCGCTTTCTCCGTACTTTATCTTTGAAAAATGCACGTGCATGTTGGCGGTCTTTTCGTCGCCGAGCTTGTCTGCGGTAAGCTCTATGATGCGCCTGTAATCGTCGTAGGTTTTGAGTCCTCCGCCGAGATAAGAATTGATATGCCCGAAATCGAAGCAGGGATACAACCTTTCGTCGAGAGTGCAAAAATCGAGAATTTCTTCCACTCGTCCTATCTGCCGAAGTTTGCCCATCGTTTCGGGGCAAATTATGCAGTCGTTCAAATCGTTACCGAATTGCTCGCGCAGTTTCTCCATAAGTAGCCCTATGTTGCGCTTGGCAAGCGAAACCGCGTCGGCTCTTTGCATTTCTCCGCAACTCGCGGGGTGAAACACAACGCGATTTCCGCCCATTTTCTTTATGGCGACGATTGATGCGGCTATGTAACCTATGGATTTTTCTATCATACTTTCGGACGCGTTTGCGAAATTCGTGTAATACGGAGCATGTGCGCTTATTTCGATATCGCATCTCGAAAATTCACTGCGTATTTTTTCGGCGGCGGCGTCGCCTATTGCCACGCCCCTGCCGAACGAATACTCGAACGCCGTAAGCCCGAGCGAACGAAGCCATTCGGCTTCCTCGTAAGTATGTTTGTGTCCCGTTTCGTAAAATAGGGCGCAATTGCCCGAAGGTCCTATTCGTAACATCTTCATCTCCATTCCGCATCTTTGTAAATGCGAGTTTTGAGTTCGTAAGGCGAAGAGAATTTTCGGATATCGCGCAGATACCGCACAAAATCAATTCGCACGGTTTTGCCGTATAAATCGCCGCTGAAATCAATAAGCATGGTTTCTACGGAAAAATCGGTTTCCGAAAAAGTCGGTTTGCCGCCCACGTTGGTTACGGACTTGTAACTTTTTCCGTCCACTACCGTGCGCGTGGCATATACTCCGCATTTGGGCAAAAGTTTATCGGAAGAATAGCCGAGATTTGCCGTTGGAAAATCAAACAGTCTGCCCACTCCGCGCCCGTGACAAACCACGCCTTCCGCAAAATATTCGTGACCGAGCAGTTTTGTTGCGGCTTCGATTTCGCCACTCGAAATCAACGAACGAACGGACGTGCTCGAAATTCTTTGCAAATCTCGCTCAATAGGTTGTATTATGTCACACATAATACCGAAATTATTGCAATATTTTTGCAGATATTCGGCATTTCCGCTTGCTCCCGCCCCAAATTTATAGTCGTGCCCGCAAACCACCGCTTTAAGCGAAAACGAATTTCTCAGCATTTCCAAAAACTCAAGTTTGTCGGTTTGCATGAATTCACGGTTGAAATCAACCGCAACAACGCCCTCCATTCCCGCGTTTTCGAAAATGCTTGCCCGCTCCTCGAAAGTAAAAATCAATTTGTCGCTCTTTCCCAAAAGCGAGTACGGGTTGTTTCGAAAAGTGATGGCGCACGGCATGCAACCGAGTCCCGCGGCTCTCGATTTTGTTTGTTCGAGCAGCGCCCTATGCCCCGAATGCACGCAATCGAAAAAGCCGAGAGCCAAAGCAATCGAAACTTTATTTTCGCAATGTAGAGAAAAGATTTTCAAATTCAGTCCCGCAAATATGTTTTGATTTTTATGATACCGCTTACGGTATGGGCAATACCGAATAATTCGCCTTTACACCAAAGAGCAAAATCCCCCGCCCGGCCCTCGCAAGGAATTTTAATACCGTTGCAAAGCGGCGTATACTGCTCGTCTTTCAAAGTTACAACAGGTAAAGCGTTCAACGCTTTCTCCACAGGTATAACGGCGGCTTCCTTTATGCTTTCGAGCCGCTCGAGTGCTACGCTCTCCTCAACGCAAAAGTCGCCGCAACGCAATCGCTTTATAGATACCATGGTTGCCGAAGAATCGAGTTTGCTTGCAACGTCTCTGCATATACTGCGAACGTACGTACCTGCCGAACAGTGAATTTTGAATAAATAAGTATTTTTACGCGTTTCTCTTATCAATTCGAGCGAATATATTTCCACCTCGCAAGGCGGCAATTCTACTTGCTTGCCCGCTCGCGCAAGTTTATAACAGCGCACTCCGCCCACGCTCTTTGCGCTGTATTGCGGCGGCACTTGCATTTGCTTGCCGATAAAATCGCTCAATACTGTTTCTATGTCAGACATAGTAGGTATATTTTCGGTTTTTGCAACGGTTTGTCCGTCGCCGTCGAGCGTATCCGTTTCATAACCGAATTGAAATTCGGCTTCGTATACCTTGTCTTTATGTAAAAACATATCGAACAGCCGCGTAGCTTTGCCCACTCCGAGCAACAAAACGCCTTCTCCGGCAGGGTCGAGCGTACCCATATGCCCTATGGCTTTCGTGCCGAGTATTTTGCGGCATTTTACGACTACGTCGCTACTCGTAATGCCGCGCGGCTTATATATGTTTAATATTCCTTTCAAAGCGGCATACCGTCGGTAACGGATTTTACAACTTTTGCCACAACGTCCTCGTAACGCCCGTTTATCGAACATCCCGCGGCGAGTTTGTGTCCGCCGCCGCCGAATACCGCGGCTGCGGCGGAAACGTCCATACCCTTTGAGCGGTAGCTTACTTTGAACTTAGAAGCCGCTTGCTCGGTTATGCAAACGGCAACGCAAACGTCGCCTATCATCATGCCGTAATCTATCAGCCCCTCGGTATCCGCAAGCACGCAGTCGCAGTCGCTAAGGTCGGAGGGCTTAACGCTTATAACGCAAATCTTGCCGTCGGCAAAAAAGCGCATAGACGATATCGCTTTAGAGATAAGTTTTACCTTTCCCGCCGTAGCCTTTTTATAAATATTTCCCGCAATATCGTTGGGGTTTATATCGTGTTTGGAAAGCTCCGCCGCAATTTGAAAAACGCGAGCGTTTGTGTTGCTGTGCATAAAGTGCCCCGTGTCGGTGGAAAGCCCCACAAACAAACAGTAAGCTATGGTGTCGTCTATTTCACCAAGCGGGTGTAATAAGTCGAACAAAACCTCGCACGTACTGCTCGCATCGGGCACCACCTCGTTGTCTTTGCAAAAGCGGTTGTTGGTCTTGTGATGGTCAATATTAAGCGAATTCGCCGCTTTGTTCACATACCCTATATATTTGCCGGTACGAAAATCGTCCGCGCAATCCACGCATATTACGGTATCGTATTCTCTGAGCTTTTGCTCATTGAGCGAACCGAAATCGGGCATAAACGAAAAATGTTGCGGCACGGGCGAGTCGAAAATAAAATCGCACGGCTTTCCGTGATTTTCGCACACGTGCTTAAGAGCAAGCCCGGCGCCGATACAATCGCCGTCGGGCCTTTGGTGTCCGATTATCAAAATGGATTTTGACGCGTCAATGCGCTCGGTTATCGTCATGCTTTTTGATTTCCTCTAAAATTTTGTCTATCTGCGCACTGTACTGCAAAGAATTGTCTTTAATAAACGTAAGCTCCGGAATTGTTCGGATATCTTTGAATTCCTGCGAAAGTTCTTTGCGTATATGCCCCGCCGAACGGCAAAGCGCTTCGAAAGTTTCCTTTACCTGTTCGCTTTGTCGGTCGCCGTATATTTCCACACGGACTTTTGCGGTTTTCAAATCTTTGGCAACATTTACCGACGTAACGCCTATCATAGCCGAAATGCGCGGGTCTTTCAATCTCGATATTATTTGCGAGATAGCTCTGCGCATTTCGCTGTTTAATCTTTCCGTTCTGTAACTCATACTTATATTATTTGATAGGTTCGAGATTGTATGCTTCTATCTCGTCGTTTTCTCTTATATCGGTGTAGGAGTCGATATTTATGCCGCACTCGTGCTCTATGCCCACCTCTTTCACGTCCTCTTTGAAGCGTTTCAGAGTTGTTACAGTGCCCTCGCACACCACGTTGCCGTCGCGATACACGCGCACTTTACTGCCGCGCACTATCTTGCCCGAAAGCACGTAAGAGCCCGCAATTGCGCCAACGCCCGTAATCTTAAATACGTTGCGAACTTGCGCTCTGCCGAGAATAACCTCGTTGTATTTGGGTGCGCCGAGCCCGAGAACCGCGCGTTCGATATCGTCGAGGCACTCGTATATAATGTGATACAGCCTTATATCCACGCCGTTTGCTTCCGCCATGTTTTTAGACTCGGTATCGGGTCGAACGTTGAAGCCTATTATTATGGCTTTCGACACATCGGCAAGCATCACGTCGGAATGGTTAATCGCGCCTACGCCGCCGTGAATTACGGTAACTTTTACCTCGTCGTTGGCGAGTTTCAACAAAGAGCCGCGAAGAGCTTCAACCGAACCTTGCACGTCGGCTTTGATAATGATGTTGAGTTCTTTCTTTTCGCTCTCGCTGATTTTATTGAGCATATCGTCCCAGGTAACTTTCGTGCCCTGATTTGCCTGCTCGTTCTTGATTTTCGCAACGCGCTCCGCAACAACCTGACGAGCCATTTTTTCGTCGGAAACAACGAACATATTCTCGCCCGCATTAGGTACTTCGGAAAAACCGAGAATAGAAACGGGAGTGCCCGGCTTTGCTTCTTTTACCGAACGCCCTTTGTCGTCCGCCATAGCGCGGACTTTGCCGCTCACGCAACCCGAAACTATATAGTCGCCGACGTGCAACGTACCGTTTTGCACGATAACGTTTGCGATAGGACCTTTGCCCTTATCGAGTTTGGCTTCTATTATAGCCGCTTTGGCACTGCGGTTGGGATTTGCGCGATAGTTATTGTATTCGGCAAGGAATATTATTGTTTCGAGCAGTTTGTCTATGCCCTCACCCGTTTTGGCGGAAATGGGCACCATCATTGTGTCGCCGCCCCATTCGTCGGCAACAAGTCCGTATTCGGTAAGCGACTGCTTGATTTTGTCTATGTTCGCGCCCGGTTTGTCGATTTTGTTTATCGCGACTATAACGGGTACGTTCGCCGCTTTGGCGTGATTGATTGCCTCAATCGTTTGCGGCATTATGCCGTCGTCGGCGGCTACAACCAATATAGCCATATCGGTAACTTTCGCGCCGCGAGCACGCATTTCGGTAAACGCTTCGTGCCCCGGAGTATCGAGAAAAGTTATCTTCTCGTTTTTGCACACCACCGAGTACGCGCCGATATGCTGAGTAATTCCGCCCGCTTCTCCCGAAGCAACCGCGGTTTTTCTTATTGCATCCAACAAAGAGGTTTTGCCGTGGTCTACGTGACCCATAACCGTTATTATGGGCGGACGCTTTACGAGGTCTTTTTCGTCGTCCGTTTCTTCGTGCGCGGCCTCGAGCTGTTCCTCTTTGGTTTGCTCGAGCTTGAGTTCGAGTTCCACTCCGAGCTCGTTAGCCACAAGCTCCATTGTGGGGAAATCCACAACGCTGTTGATGTTGGTCATAATGCCGAGTATCATCAACTGCTTGATTATATCCTGCGCCGTTTTACCGATTTTTTCGCTCAGTATTTTAACGGTAAGATTTTCGGTAGTTATTATCGCCTTTTCGATTTTGGCAGGCACAAAAACCTGCTGCTCTTTTTGCTTGCGGTTTTTGAGCTTGCGAGTGCCCATGCGCTCTTCGTCGAAATCTTCCTGTATAAAGCCTTTGCGTATGAGCGTGCGCTTGTTCATGCCCTTTTTATCGTCGCCGGGCTTGCCGTAGTCTTTCTTTTTGTTGTCGAAAGACTTGCGCGAACTGTTCGCCTGCGGAGGCGGAGCCATATCCGCACGCGGCAACAGCGGGCGTTTTGCTCCCGTTGCGGGACGAGGACCGCCCGAAGGACGGGGTCCGCCCATTCCCGGACGGGTATTCGCGCCGGGGCGAATTATGCTTTGCGGCGGGCGCGGCGGAACCGGTTTCATAACGCCGCGTATATAACTCGGCGTAGTATCGAACTGACGGGTGCGTATTGTGGGCTCGGTCGGCTTCGTCGGAGCGGCGGAAGGCTGCTGTTTGGGCTCTTCCTTTTGAATTTCCTGCGCCGGCTCTTGTTTAACCGAAGGCTCGGCTTCTTTGGGAGGCAACGGCAAAGGCTGCTTTTCGCGCGCGGCGGCTTCGGCTTTACGCGCAAGCTCCTCCTTCTTTTTACGTTCGATTGCCCTTTCGCGCTCTCTGAACCCGTTGAGCAACGCTTCCGCTTTGCGACGGGTATCTTTTAAGCCGCTTAAGAGCGCGGAAATTTCGCCTTGAGTTTTCAAAGCGTTCAAACGTTTGATATTTCCGAATTTCTCTTCCTTTTTTTCGGTTTCCGCATTTTTGACTTCAGCTGTCAATTACATTACCTCCGAATTTATCAAATGATAATTCTCTCCGAGATTATCCATTATCGCTTCCGACATCTGCCTGTCGGTTATTGCGATTACTTTACAATTTTTTCTGCCCACCGTGTACTGCAATTCGTTTTCGGCTACAATAACGGGCGTTTTCTTTTGCGCCGCAATCTCCGTTATTTTCTTTAACGTGTTGCCTGACGCCGTTTTGCAAACTATTATTACGTAGTATCGGGTTTTGGCTCTCTCCAAAGTATCCGCTCCGAAAACCGTCTTTGCGGCTTTGACCGCAAACCCAATCAACGTTTCCGCTTTATCTCTGCGCACTGCGTTTCGTTCGTATCTCCTCGTATATTTCGGGCGGTATTTCGCAAGCGAGATGTTTGCCAAGTATGCCTTTTGCGCACTTATTAATGCATTTGTCGTTTGAGCACACGTAGGCGCCGCGCCCGCTTTTCTTTCCGCTTTCGTCTACGCTCACAATGCCGTCGGGAGTTCTCACAATGCGCAATAAATCTTTTTTATCGAACATTTCTCTGCAAGCCACGCACATTCTTTGCGGTTTGGATTTTGTCTTTTCGTTACTCAAGCTCGCCAAGGTCCTCGTCGAACAAGTCGGTGTCGGTGTCGAGTTCGGGCGCGGGCGCGGCAACGCTTTCCGTTTCGGTTTCCTGCTCCGCCTGCGCCTCGTTTTCTTCTTTCATGAGCGACGAGTACGGTTTAACGTCTATCTTCCAACCCGTGAGACGAGCCGCAAGGCGTGCGTTTTGTCCGTCTTTGCCTATGGCAAGACTCAACATTTCGTCCATAACAACGGCTTTGGCGATTTTTTCCTCGTCGTTCACCTGAACCATTACCACTTTTGCGGGACTGAGTGCGCGAGCGATAAATTCCAAAATATCGGGGCACCAATGTATTATATCGATTTTCTCGCCGCCGAGTTCCGAAACTATGGCGTTAACGCGCATACCGCGGTTGCCTACGCATGCGCCTACCGCGTCTATGTCGTTGTCTTCGCTGTACACTGCCATTTTGGTGCGGTATCCCGCTTCGCGCACGATTGCCTTTATCTGCACGAGTCCCGCCGCTATTTCGGGCACCTCTATTTCAAACAAGCGTTTCACAAAGCCCGCTACCGTACGCGACACAATAATCTGAGGACCTTTGGGACCCGTTTTTATCTTCTTTACGAAAACTTTTATTTTGTCGCCAACGGCAAACTTATCGTTGGGGGCTTGGTCTTGCGGCATAAGCACCGCTTCGAGCTTGTTTATTTCAACATATACGTTTTTACCCTCCAAACGGCGAACAACGCAAGTTACAAGCTCGTCTTCTTTCTGACTTAACTCGTTGTAGGCAAGTTCGCCTTCCACTTCGCGCAACTTTTGCATTATCACCTGCTTTGCGGTTTGCGCGGCTATGCGACCGAATTCGCGAGCGGATATTTCTTCGCTCACAACGTCGCCGAGTTTGTATTTGCGGTTTATAAGACGCGCGTCTTCCAAACTTATCTGCGTGTCTTTGTCTTCCACCTGCTCCACAACGGTTTGATACGCAACGATTTTTATGGTATTGCGCTCGGGCACGAGTTTAACGTCTATAGCCTTGCTCGTTCCCGTATGCTTTTTATACGCGATAACGAGCGCGGTTTCGAGCGCTTCTATAAATACCGATTTCTTGATGCGTTTTTCTCGTTCCAATTCGTCGAGTGCCAAGAAAAAATCCTTACTTACCATTTGAGTGTCTCCTCTGAATTATTCAAATTTTACCAACAGTCTGACGAACGCTATACGAGTGTTTTCTATTGTTTCGTCACCCGATTGAGTGGATATTTTTACTACGTTTTCCGTTCTTTCCGCGAGCACGCCTTCGTAAACTTTCTTACCGCGCAAAGGTGCATACAGTTTGATTTCCACCTCTTTGCCGTAGTTCCGCTCGAAATCTCTTTGCGTTTTGAACGGTCGGTCAAGCCCCGGCGACGATATATTGAATATATACGGCTTATCGCCCGTAGGGTTCAATTCGTCTATAACGGGATTTACGGCGTTGTGCACCGTTTCGCAATCGTCTATAGTAACTCCGCGCGGAATATCGATATATACGGTCAAGTTCATTCCGTCCGACTTTTTTACGTATTCTACGTCCACAACCTCGTATCCGAGTTCGGTTATTATCGGCTCGAGAGCCTGCTTTGTTTTTTCGGCAATACCGTCCAATCGAAAAAGTCCTTTACATAAAGTTGAGAGCGGACGAACCTGCCCACTCTCAATGCAACCATATCTTAGCATATATATTTTAACATATCGGCGAAAATTATGCAAGCGTTTTTAAGACAGTTTTTCAGCCAATTTGGTGAAAACTTCCAGAGTTGCCCACGCGTCGTATATCGCTCGGTGCGCTCCCTTGTTTTCCACGTTGAAAAATTTGGTGAGCGTGCCGAGTTTATAGTTCTTAAGCCCCGGATAATAGGTCTTAGCCAGCGACAGCGTATCCATGAGCGTATTGTCGAAATATATTCCCAATTTCGAGCCGTATGCGCTTACAAACCCGTGGTCGAACTGTACGTTTTGACCAACCAGTATCGCGCCGTTCGTGAATTTGTAAAAGTCGGGCAACACGTCCTCTATATGCGGCTGACCGATTACGTCTTTGTCCTCTATGTGCGTGAGTTTAATTATGCGTTCGGGAAGCGGTTCGCAAGGGTCGATAAAGGTTGAAAAAGTTTCGGTGACTTTTCCGTCAACCACTTTTACCGCTCCAATCTCTATAATCTTGTTTAGGTCGGTATTGAAGCCCGTGGTCTCGATATCGAACACGCAAAAAGTCTTTCCGAGCATGTACGGCGGAACGCTTTTCTTTTCCGCCACGGCGTCGAACAGCGAGTACTGTTTCTCCTCCACGTATTTTTGAGGAAACACCGTTGTGTATTCGTCGGGCACTCGCCTGCGTATACGGTTAGGCGTGAAGTTCTCTGGCAACGTGCAAAGGCATATATCTTTCACCAAAAAACTCTTCGCACCGTCTCCGCGATAGGTATCTTCTTCCACTTTGCCGCGTGCAACAATCTGCTTGCCGGGCATGAGCAAAGAGAACTGCTCCACCGTTTTCTTTGTGGGAAAATATACGCACGATATCTTATCGGTGAAATCTTCGAGAATAAACTTGAAAAATTTCCTGTCGGAATGTTCTTCGCCCTCTTTGGGCTTACGGTTCTGCACGTATATGTTGTTTATAGTGCCGCACAGCACCGCGCTTTCTTTGGGTGCGGTCACGTCTTGAATGTACGGCGCGGGCTCGTAAATTATGCGCCCGATAAATTCTTCTACGTTTTGCGGTCGGATATATCTGCCCTCGTCGGGGCGTTCGAGCACGAATTCCGAAACGGACTTCGTTTGAACTATTTCGGGCAGGTCGGTTTTGCCTATGGAAACAAACCGCACTTGAATTCTTTCGCAAAAGGACGCTTCCAAAAAGTCGTCTACCGCCGAAGAAATATTTTGCGCAACGCAATAGTTGTAAACGCTTTCCTGAAGCATAAGGGTGATAACGTACACTCCGTTTTCGTCCAAATCGCACTTTACGTCTTTATCCGATAAAGTGCTCGCCAAAGTGGGAAACGCCGAAAGAAAAGCAAAAAAATCGGCTTTGAAAAAGTCGAAATCGAAATGGCTTTTTTTGAAATTGAATTTTACGTCCGCTACGCTTTTAATCAGCTTACCGAAAACGCTTTCTATGTAGTCGCGCCTGTCGCGCACAAGCGTTTCTTTATCGGCGGGATAAATAAAATTAAATTCGCATGTGCATTTTCGCACGTTCACGTTCACGGAAGAAAGTTTGATAAAATCAAACTTATTTTCCGTAATTTCATTGAACTTGCTCAATACTTTTTCCATTGTTTTCCTTGCTTTCTTCTATAAGTTTTTTGAGTTCTGGAATTATTTCGTCGTTTGCCACGGTTTTGAGCGTCTTTCCTTTTCGGAACAAAACGGACTTTCCGTCGCCCCCGCCCGCAACTCCGAAATCGGCTTCGGCGGCTTCTCCCGGTCCGTTTACCACGCAACCCATTACCGCAACTTTGAGAGGAATATCAACGCCTTCAAGCATTTTGTCCACTTTGTCGTGTATTGCGCTCAAATCTATTTTGCAACGCGAACAGGTGGGGCACGATATTATTTCGCAACCCTTGCGCAAGCCAAGCGACTGTAAGATTTTTTTAGCTACGATAACTTCGTTTACGGGGTCGCCCGTAAGAGAAACGCGCACGGTATCGCCTATTCCAATAGCGAGCAGCGAACCTATTCCCACCGACGACTTTACAACGCCTTGCAATCCTCCGCCGCTCTCCGTTATACCCACGTGCAACGGATAATCGCACTTTTCGTCAAGCAATTTGTACGCGCTTATGCACTCCGTTACGTTCGACGCCTTAACCGAAAGCACGGTGTCGTAAAAACCGAACTTTTCGAGCAAAGCCGCGTGCTCGAGCGCACTCTCGCAAAGAGCTTGTGCGCTCCTTCCGTATTTATCGAGAACGCTCTTTGAAAGCGACCCCATGTTAACGCCTATGCGAATGGGCGTACCGTTCGCCTTGCAAACCTCGGTGAGCTTGCGCACGTTTTCGTTACTGCCGATATTGCCGGGATTGAAACGAACTTTCGCAAACCCTATTTCACTGCAAGCCGCCGCAAGTTTCCAATCGAACTGTATATCGGCAACGAGTGGCACGGATACCGCGGAAAGAATTTTTCGGCAAGAATTTACGTCGTTTTCGTCGCATACGGCAAGGCGCACTATATCGCAACCCGCCTTTTGCAATTTTTTTATTTGGTTTACCGTGGCTTCGATATCGGCGGTTAGGGTGTTGGTCATGGATTGCACGGATACGGGCGCACCCCCGCCTATTTCGATATTGCCAACTTTAACTTTTCTTTTGAGTTTCACAGTTCGGCACACCTCCGTTTATCGCAATACCAATCCGATAATATCAACTATTATCACAAAAGCGAACAGTAACAATAAACCCACCGAATGAATATATGCTTCCACTTTGCGGTTTATCGGTTTTCCGCGTATCCACTCTATTACCGTAAACACCACTTTCGACCCGTCCAAAGCGGGAATGGGCAACAAATTGAATATGCCGAGGTTGGCGGCTATAAGCGGCAAAAGAATAAATATGTTTCGCCAATTCGCCGCCGAAACGCTCGCCATCGTGCTCACCGTTCCGATAGGTCCGGTAACCGAGGTAATGGCTATCTTGCCCGTTATCAAGTCAAACAAACTGCCGAGTATGGTCCACGCCATTTTTGCCGTAAACGGAACGCAGTATATAAACGCGTCGGCTACGTTGCCGCTCTCGTAAATTCTTGCGGACGAAAATCCGAACCCGTTGTATTTCGTACCGTCGGGCGCGGTTATCTGCCTGACCGTAAGAGTTATTTCTTCACGCTCGCCGTCGCGTATTACCGTAAGCACAACGCTGTCACCGAGTTGCAAACCTTGCGTGTAGTCTTCAAAGTTGTGCATTACGTTTATAGGCTCGCCGTTAACCGCCACTATTTCGTCGCTTTGCTTGAGTTCGCAGTAAGGCACGGTGCCCGCTTCGTCTATGGCGTACACCTCCGACACTTGAGGAACGGCAAACCCCACAATTAGAATAAACAAAAACGAAAATATCACTGCGGAAAGAATATTGAACACCCCTCCCGACAAAAGAACTATGATGCGTTTCCAAGGCTTTTCGTTATTAAACGAACGCGTTTCCTTATTTTCGCACTCTTCGTCCTCTCCCTCGAACGCGCAAAAACCTCCGAGCGGAACGAGTCGGAGCGAAAACACCTCTCCGTTCTTCTTTTTCTTGCTGAAAAGTTTAGGTCCGAATCCAACCGAAAACTCGTTTATTTTGAATTTAAGTATTTTTCCCGCTATATAGTGCCCGAACTCGTGAATTACCACCATTACGAGCAATATAATTATAGCGAGCAGAATGTACAAAACTACCAACCGTATTCACTCCGTAAACGTATTATAGTCTGTCATAAGTTTTGCGTAGATTTCGTTGTGCGTTGCCGTGATTTCTTCGTAAGTGGCGCAGTCAAATATCTTTGCCTTCGAAAGCGTGCGCTCCACCGTTTCGGCTATAGCGGGAAAGGTGATGCGCCCTTTCAAAAAAAGCTCCACCGCGGCTTCGTTTGCGGCGTTTAGAATACACGACGCGTTACCGCCCAAGTCTATACTGTGTTTAGCCAAACGCGGCAACGGAAAAACGTCTTCTTTGGGCGGCAAAAACGTAAGCTCTCCCGTAAGCGGCAACGGTTTGATATCTGCGTTATATCGCTCGGGATAAGTGAAAGCGAGCTGTATGGGCAATTTCATATCGGGCGAAGACAATTGTGCTATCACCGCACCGTCATTGTATTCAACCATGGAATGAATTATGCTTTGAGGATGAATTACGTAGTCGATATTTTGGGTATCGAACAGCCAACGCGCTTCGATTATCTCCAAGCCTTTGTTCATCATGGTTGCGCTGTCTACCGATATCTTTCTGCCCATATTCCAAGTGGGATGAGCCACCGCCTGCTCGGGCGTAATATCGAAAAGACTCTCTTTTGCGCGGCTGTAAAAAGGTCCGCCGCTTGCGGTGAGTATCAGCCGCTTAACGTCTTTCTTTTCTCCGCAATTCAGGCATTGCCATATGGCGGAATGTTCGCTGTCTACGGGCAAAATCGCTACGCCCTTTTCACGCGCTTTTGCAGTAACCAACGCGCCCGCCGCAACGAGCGACTCTTTGTTGGCGAGAGCCACGGTGTGCCCGTTTTCTATAGCCGACAAAACGGCTTTCAGTCCCGCGCACCCAACAACCGAAACAAGTACTATATCGCAATCGATTGCCGCGGCGCGAGCAAGGCAGTCCTCGCCGCTCTCCACCGTGCAATTGAGTTCGGAGCTAACCTTTTTGTATGCCTTTTCGTTGCAAATGCCTACGTACTCCGCGCCGAACGCACGGGCTTGCGAAATAAGCAAATCGACGTTTTCGTTTGCGGTAAGCGCAACTACGCGGAATTTGTCAGGATATTTTGCTATAACCTGCAACGCCTGCGTTCCTATCGAACCGGTACTGCCTATTACGGATATTCTTTTCATAACGTTCAGATTACGAGAAAACTCATGTAAATGTAAATTACGACGGCGTTGAACATCATTCCGTCAATTCTATCGAGCACGCCGCCGTGCCCCGGCAAAATGTGTCCGTAATCTTTAATTCCGCACTTGCGCTTTAAGAAAGAGGCAATCAAATCGCCTATTTGCGTCAAGAGTGCTCCGAGTACGCCGAGCATTGCAAAATGCACCACGTTTTCCGCAGTACCGCCGGAAAGCATGGAAACGCGCAACAAATCGAACTTAGCCAAGGCAAACACAATCATCGCGCCGCCTACGCCGCCCAAAATGCCGCCTATCGCGCCCGATACCGTCTTTTTGGGACTGATTTTAGGGCACAGTTTAGGACCTTTAAGCAAAGAACCCACAAAGTAAGCAAAAGTATCGGTAAGGCAAGACACTATGAATACGAGGAGTATCGCCGCCACTCGCAAATTGTTGGGAAAATAGTTTATGCCGAGCATGTATGCAAGGATTGTTACGGGATAAACGAGCGCAAGCATAGTGGAAACGGCGTTTCGCACGGTCTTTGTTTTCGACAGTCCGCAATAAGAGAAACAAACGAGCATAAGCACCACGAGCACGCCGAAATATCCCGCAATGCCCAAGCCGCTCGCCGCATACTTTTCTATAAAGAAAAACGCTATATATCCGAAAAATACATAGAGCACAACGAATAAATCTATTGCCGGCGAGAATTTTTTGGAAAGAGCTCGGCATAACTCCAATCCCGCGCCCACGGCTATCATGAGCACGAAAATATCGTAAAAGATATCGTTAACGTATATCGACAGTAAGATTGTGCCTACGTATACCGCGGCTATGAATATTGCTGTTATGGAACGGGTTTTCATTGTTTGATTTTTCCGTATCTGCGCTCTCGAGCGGCATAGTCGTTTAATATTTCCATAATTTGTTTTTTACCGAAATCGGGCCACAAAGTTTGAGAAAAACAAAGCTCGCTGTAAGCGCATTGATAGAGCATAAAATTACTGAGCCTGTATTCCCCGCCCGTTCTCACTATCAAGTCCGGCTCGGGCAATTCCGAGGTGTATAACAGTTGCGAAAATGATTGCTCGGTTACCTGCTTGCCGCTCTTTACGGCAATATTCGCCGCACGCACTATTTCGGCTCGCGAACCGTAATTGAGAGCGAAATTCAAAACGCCGCGCTTGCCGTTTTTGCTTTTTTCCACGGCTTCGCTTATAATCGCACGCAAGCGTTCCGGGAAATACGATACGTCGCCCATTACGGTTATGCGCACGTCGTTTTCAAGCATCTCTCCCATGAATTTGGGAAAATACTCTTCCATTAGCGCAAACAACGCGTTTACCTCTTCTTCGGGGCGTTCTTTGTTCTCGGTGGAAAAGGCGTACAAACTAACGCACTCTATACCCAGCCCAAAGCAAATATCCGCCACTTTGCGAATGGTTTTCACTCCCTCGCGGTGACCGAATTTGCGCGGAAGCAAACGCTTTTGCGCCCAACGACCGTTACCGTCCATTATAAACGCAATGTGTTTGGGTATGCGGTCGGGAACGCTGTTATATTTCAAGTATTTCGGTTTCCTTGTCTTTGAGCAGTTTGTCAACCGACTCAATGAATTTATCGAGAGTTTTTTGCACGTCTTTTTCGTAGGCGGCAATATCGTCTTCGGTTATAACGCTGTCTTTCTTGAGTTTTTTCAGACTGTCCATTATATCCCTGCGTTCGTTGCGTAGCACTACCTTTGTTTCTTCGGCAATCTTTTTGATTTGTTTCGTAAGGTCTTTGCGGCGTTCTTCGGTGAGTTGCGGAAACACCAAACGTATCGTTTTGCCGTCGTCGGTGGGATTTATGCCTATATCCGAAGCGTTTATCGCCTTTACCACCTCTTTGAGCATGCTCACGTCGTAAAGGGAAATAACGAGCATGCGAGCTTCGGGCACGGTTATGGTCGCCATTTGGGAAAGCGGCGTGAGAGTGCCATAATAGTCCACAGATATCTTATTGAGTATCTGCGGATTTGCTCTGCCTGCGCGAATTGATAAAAATTCTGATTTGAGATGGTCGAAAGCCTTATTGAGCTTGACCTCGAATTTGTCGAATTCTTCTTTTACCTGCGGATTGGATATTGCCATGTTCTCCTCCGATGCGTTTTTTTCAATTATACCAAATTAACTGCGATAACACAACTGTTTTACGCGATTATTGTGCCCACTTTTTCGCCCATTGCCGCGCGCACGAGTCCGTTTTCGGTGTCGAGCCCGAACGCGATAATGGGTATGCTGTTTTCCATGCACATGGTTATGCTCGTGATATCCATGAGATGCAAGTCTTTGTTTATCACGTCCATGTAAGATATCTTATCGAACTTTTTGGCTTTGGGGTTGGTTTTGGGGTCGCTGTCGTAAAGACCGTCTACGTTTTTAGCCATAAGCAAAACGTCGGCTTTGATTTCCGCCGCACGCAACGCCGCGCCGGAGTCGGTGGAGAAATACGGATTGCCCGTGCCGCACGCGAATATCACTATGCGACCGCATTCGAAATGCTTGAGAGCTTTACGCAATATATAAGGCTCGGCAACCGCGGGAATACTCAAAGCGGTTTGCACGCGCGACTGCACGCCCTCTTTTTCTATTGCGTTCTGGAGCGCGAGCGCGTTCATTATGGTTGCGAGCATGCCCATATGGTCGGCGGTTACTCTGTCCATATTTATGCCCTGCCTGCCGCGCCAAAAGTTGCCTCCGCCCACCACAACGGCTATTTCCATGCCTTTGCGCTGAAGCTCCACGAGTTGCGCAACGACGCGGCTGACCGTATCCGGGTCTATTCCCACGCCTTTGGGACCTGCGAGAGCCTCGCCGCTTATCTTCAATAAAATGCGTTTGTACATATTCGAATATTCTCCCTTCTCCGTATTTTATAAAAGAACGGGACGCCAAAATTTCGGCGTCCCGTTCTATAGTTCCGATTATTTCTGCTGCATCTTTGCCACTTCTTCGGCAAGATTGTCTACTTTCTTTTCCAAGCCCTCGCCCATCACGAAGCAAGCGAAGCGCACTACTTTAACGGCGCAACCTACTTTCTTGGCGAAATCGGCAACGAGCTGACCTACCGTGATATCGGGGTTCTTTACGAATTCCTGCTCCACAAGGCAAATTTCCTTGTAGAATTTCTTAATTCTGCCGGCTATAATCTTATCGGCAACGGCGGCGGGTTTGCCCTCGTTCAACGCCTGAGCCTTGAGTATCTCTTTTTCGTGCTCGGTTTGCTCGGCGGGAACGTCTTCGGGATAAACGTACTTGGGTGCGGAAGCCGCAATGTGCATTGCTATATCGTGACACATAGCAGCGAATTCTTCGTTTCCGTTAAGGTTCTTTTCGGTCTCAACCTCCAAAAGCACGCCGATTTTGCCGCCCATGTGAAGATAAAACTCTTCTTTGCCGCTCTTAACCTCGAAACGCACAAATCTGCGAACCGAAAGTTTTTCGCCTATTTTGGCGGTTGCGTTGTTAACCAAATCGGTAACGGTGGAATTTGCGTCAACCACCGATTTTTGAGCGAGCAAGCTCTCCAAATCCGCGGGATTGGTTTCCGCCACTTGACGGGCAACCGCAGTGCCGAGCTCTACGAACGGGTCGGACTTTGCAACAAAGTCGGACTCGCAGTTAACCTCCGCAAGCGCGCCGATTTTGCCGTCTTTGCTTATAAACGCGGCAACCGCGCCTTCGCTCGCTATGCGCGAAGCCTTTTTCGCGGCAATGTTCACGCCCTGTTCGCGCAAAAATTCAGCCGCCTTTTCCATATCTCCGTCGGTTGCCGTGAGAGCCTTTTTGCAGTCCATCATGCCTGCGCCGGTGCGCTCTCTGAGCGCGGCAACGTCTTTAGCCGTAAATGCCATTATCGTATTACCTCCTTATACCGTTTCGGCGGCGTCGGCGGTTTCCGCCTGCGCCTGCTCGGCTTGTTCGCGAGCTTCCGCCGCGGCTTTCTCTTCAGCCATTTGAGCCTCTATCTGACGGCGTGCCGCAAGACCTTCTTCGCCCTCGCGAGCCTCTATTACCGCGTCCGCCATTGCGCCGGCTATGAGCTTTATTGCGCGAATTGCGTCGTCGTTGCCGGGAATTACGTAGTCAACCTCGTCGGGGTTGCAGTTGGTGTCAACAATGCCCACGATAGGTATGTTAAGGCTGCGAGCTTCGGCTACCGCAAGATGCTCTTTCTGCGGGTCAACCACAAACAAAGCTCCGGGAAGAGTGCGCATATCTTTGATGCCGCCGAGATTTTCTTCCAATTTGTCGCGCTCGGCGATAAGTTTTATAACCTCTTTCTTGGGAAGAACGTTGAATTCGTTCATCTTCTCCATCTGATTGAGTTTGTTGAGTCTTTCGATGCGCGAGCGTATCGTTGTAAAGTTGGTAAGCGTGCCGCCGAGCCAACGGGATTTCATGTAGAACATTCCGCACTTTGTGGCTTCCTGAGCTATGGCTTCCTGAGCCTGCTTTTTCGTGCCTACGAAAAGAATGCTTTTTCCGCTTGCCGCGATTTCTTTAACGAACGCGTAAGCCTCGTCGATGAGCCCAACGGTTTTTTCGAGATTGATAATATAGATATCGTTTCTCGCCGTGTAGATGAATTTCTTCATCTTGGGGTTCCATTTCCGGGTGGGGTGACCGAAATGCACGCCCGCTTCCAGAAGCTGTTTCATAGAAACAACGTTTGCCATGTTTATTACCTCCTGTTTGTACCTCCCCGTCCATCAACTTTGTTTCGAGAATAGAGCATTGCAAATTTTACTCTAAGCAACAGAAAAACAAATCCGGTCCGAGTGTGTATTCAAAACCTGAACAATTATATCACAAATATTTAAGTTATGCAAACGTTTTAACGCCGTTTGGAAATTATTCTTACGTTTATCTTCAGCCTTTCACGCCGCCTATCATTATGCCTTCTATAAGCTGCTTTTGAAACGCGAAAAACAGTATTGCGCAGGGTATCATCATCAAAAGTCCCGCCGCCATTTGAGTGTTGCCCAAAAACTGCGTGTTGCCGTTGTACTTGTTGAATACGCCCAGCGGCAAAGTCATGTAGGCTTCCTCTCTTATATAGAGGAGCGGACCGAGAAAGTCGTTCCACACGCCCATAAAGGTTTGCACCATGATAAGCGCGATAATGGGCTTGCACAGCGGCAAAACGATACGCAAGTATATGAGCAAATGATTTGCGCCGTCTATTCGCGCCGACTCGCTCATTTCTTTGGGTATGCCGCGCATGAATTGCCGCATAAGAAATATGTTGAGCGCACCGCCGCCGAAAAAGGCGGGCACGGTGAGCGGCAACAAAGAGTTTACCCATCCGAGTTTAACGTAGATAACGAACATGGGTATCTGCGTTACCACGAAGGGCAGCATCATAGTGGAAAGCATGAACGCAAAGCAAAACTTTCTGCCGGGAAATTTCATTTTGGCAAATCCGTACGCGCACAAAGAGCACGATAACGGCACGGCTATAATGTTTACCGCAACGACTATAACGGTGTTTTTGAGGTAGCGAACAAAGCTCAAATCGAACGCTTTCTTGAAATTATCGAAATTAAACCAGTTTGACGGAAAAAATTCAATCATTCGCACTTCAAGGTCGGTCATAAAAGCGCGGGTAAACATTACTATAAACGGAAACAGGAAAAAGAACGAAACCGCGGCGAGCAACAAATACCATAAAGTTTTGAAAACGGTATTTTTAACGGCAAAGCGCAAAGCATGCCGCGGCGCAATTACGTTGCGCATGTTGTGCAAAGGCTCAATCGTCTTCATAGTGCACCCACCCTCCCGTTTTGAACAGTACCAAAGTAAGCAAAGCGATTACGAGAAAGAGCACCCACGAAAGTGCGCTCGCAAGCCCCATTTCCATGCCCGAGCCGAACGCCGTTTGATACACGTTCATAACGTAGAACAACAAAGAGTTGTCTTTGCCGCCTCCGCCGCCCGTAACAACGTATACTCCGCCGAAAGTTTGCAACGAGCCTATCACTCCCGTTACCAACATGTAAAATATAGTTGCGCTGCACATGGGTATGGTAATGCGGAAAGTGCGAACGAATTTATTCGCTCCGTCGATACGCGCGGCCTCATAAAGCTCGGCGGGCACGTTAGACAACGCCGCAAGCCACAGCAACATACTGCCGCCCAATCCGAACAGCGTAGTAAATATAAACGTGGGCATGCTCGTTTCGGCGGCATTGAAAAAGGTGTACGGCTCAAACCCCATCATATCGAGTATGCGGTTGAATATTCCTATGCGCTCGTTCATGAGGTCGCGCCACAATAAGCCGCCCACCACCGCGGGAATTATGCACGGCAAATAGCATAACAATCTGAACGCCTTTATGCCGCGCATTTTGCGGTTGAGTAACAGCGCGAGAAAAAACGACAGCACGAGGGTGAGCGGTACGAATATAACCGTGTAAATTCCCGTGACCGAAAGCGACTTGTAAAAGTTTTCGCCGCGCACGGTAAACATTTTTATATAATTGTGAAACCCGAAATTCGTGGGTGCGCTTACTACGTTGTAGTCGAAAAAACTGTAGTAAAGCGACAGCACCATAGGCACAAGCGTAAATATGAGTATGCCGAGCATTACGGGAGCTATAAACAAATACCCCGAATAAGTCGAGAATATTTTCTTCGCGCTTTTTTTGGCAAACATGATTTTTCCCTATTTGTCCTTAGCTCAAAAGAGAGTCGAAAGCGGATTTTATGGTGTTTTCGGTAGAGGCAAACCAGCTTTCGTAACTTGCGCCGCCTCCGCCCCAACCGCGCGTTTCCGTCCACTCTTCGGCGTCCTGTACGGCGAGTTTGAATTTCGCAACCGCCTCGGTATGGAGTTTTACGTCAAGCTCGGAAAAGTAGTTTACCGAAATATCGTTTTCGGGATACATGGTGAACGCCTTGTTGTTGGGAGTGTAATCCATGTATTCGGCTTTCCACTCAACCCAAGTGTCCGAATTCGCAAGCGACTTGCGCACGGGAACTTCCGCGCCCGTCAGCGCAAAAGCCTCCTGCCCCTCTTTGCTCGCAATGAACTTGAGGAACTCCCACGCCTCTTGCTTGTGCTCGGATTTCGCCGATATCGCGTAACCCACGCAACCCACGCCCACCGCGTCGTTTTCCATGCGAGGGAAAGGCACAAAGTCGAAATTCACTCCCATGGATGCGAACTCGGCAACCGTAGGGCGCGACAGAAAAGCAAACGCCGCGGAATGAGCTGCGAACAATCCGCTCCCGTCGTGCGTGTCAATGCCCGACAAACGGTCAACCGCCAACATTTTCACCTCTTCGAAATACGCTTTTGATTTCGAGGAGTCGCCGTTTTGCGTAAACGCGTGCTCGTATTCGCCGTCTTTGTACACGTCGCCGCCGAAACCGCGCAGCATAGTGTACGCCAAAGGTTGCCACGAAAGCAAGCCGTCTATGGGCAAATTGTTTTTCAGCAGTCCCGCGCGGGGATTTGCGTTGGCGTCCATCTTTTCGCGAACGGCGCGGGCTTTGGATATAAAGTCGCTCCAAGTCCAGTCGTCGGCGGGAAAATCAACGCCCGCGGCGGTAAGCATATCGCGGTTGTACGCAACCACCACTTTGTTGTAGTCGCGCGGCATAAAGTACAAATCGTTTTTGCCGCCGTCTTTAAGCCTTGCCGACTCCGTAATAGCGGGGTAAAAATCGTCTAAGTAGCTTTCGTCCTCTTTCTGCAAAAACTCGCTTAGGTTCATGAAAACTCCGCTCGAGGAAAGCGACGAGTGCTGGTCGCCCGACGTCCAAACGATATCGGCAAGATTGTCGGCGGTGTAATCGGTGATAATGCCGCTCAAATACTGCGTTCCGCCCTGCAGATATTCCACCTTAATGCCTATCTTATCCTGCGCGGCGTGAAACGCTCTGCGAAAAGCGGACATTGCCGCTTTTTCGCTCGCCGTATTCAATATGCTTACTTTTATCTGAATTTCACGGTTTGAAACGTCTTGCTCCTCGTCGTCGCCCAAATTGCAACCCGTAAAACTTGCCGCCATCAACAGGCAAAGCGTTATTGCTCCGATTGTGCGCAATATTTTTTTCATCTATTTATTTTCCTTTATTATTTTTTTGCCTCGGCGGAGAACGCTCCGAACGGAACGACCGCGGTTATATATTCGCCCTCGCGCTCCGATTTGACTTTTGCTCCGTTTACGTAAATATCGAAGCCTTCGCCCGCTTTGAATTTGAGCTTAACCGAAGCTCCGAGCGCGACTCCGCGCACGTTGCCGATTGTAACCTGCAAATTCGTTACCGCCATATCGTATTTGAGTCCGTTGTACATGAGGTTTTCAATCTCGAAATATTCGAAAGCTTGCGGAAGCTGCGGCGATACGGTAAGCACCTCTGCCTCGCGCCCGTTAAGCCCCATAAATCCGAGCGGAATTGCGGCGTATAAAATGGCGTTCTCTATAAATTCCTCGTCAAGACCCAAGCCGCCGTCCGTTCCTCCGCCCTGAAGCGAGTAGTCGGGGTCCTCGAGTCCGAGCTCGTTGTAATACTCGCGGTAAAACATCAAGCCGTTGCCGCCTGCCGCTTTTACTTTTTCGTACCAAGTCTGAATTTCCTTAAAACGCGCCCACGCGTTGTCCGCCCCGTACACTTTGAGCCGAGCAACGATATCGTAGTAAGACGACCACAAAACGCTGCCGCCGTCTTGCACCTGTCTGCCGAACGGCTTGTGGCGAGGGTTCCACGGCCATACGTACTGTATGGGATTGCGAAGAGTAGACGTGCGCGGCGCAAATTCGAACTTGTATATATCCGCGCCCGTAGAGGTATCGCCCGCAACAATCCGTTTGCCGCTTATCCAGTCCATTATGCTCTCGGCTTTCTCGCCCTCTACCACGCCTTCGGCTATGGCTTCGAGGTTGAACACAACGTATCCGTAGTCCACAGGCTCGCTGTCGTCTTTATTGAAACCGAGGTGCAATCTGCCCGTCTTTTCGTTCCAAAAGTATTCGGATATTTTTTGTTTGGAAAGCTCTATCAAAGCATTGAGCGATTGCACCGTTTGAGAATATGCAACGTCGGCTTTCCAATCCGTCGCGCCTTTCACCGAGGGTTTGGCAACCTGAATGTTTTGGCGTTCCGCCATCATCTCGAGGTCGCGCATGGCGCACAACGCTTTATTGAAATACACGTTTGAGCTCAAATTTATTTGAGGTAACGAGAGTATATCCCAGTAGTTGTCGCCTATGCCGTGCCCGAGCGCGCGCTCGCCTTCGTCGTCGTATACGAGTCCGTCATGACCTACGAAATATCCGAGGTCCAAAAGTCCGCTCTCGCCTTTAAGATGAGTGAGCATGAACTGCATCGCGCTCCTGTATCGCGTGAGGTTCTTTTTCAGGTCCTCGTAATCGCGCGTAAACTCGTAATAGTTACGCGCCGCCGTGAGCAACAGCGCGGCGTTAGCCGACTGCCGAGTGTCGTAGTTAAAGCGCACGTAATTGAGTCGCGATTCGATTTTCATGCTTTTGCCGGCTTTGGGGCGTATAACTATTTTCACAGCCGAGATATCGGTGTTCGTGCCCCACTCGGGGTGAAGATACATGGGCAAAAACAACGCCTTTGAAAACGAGGACGTAACGGGCGAATTCATTGTGGAGAATTCGCTTTGCTTAATCATGCGGCTTTCGGAATAGTCCGTATCGCCTTTGCGCTTCCAATACACGTAAATATCGTCCACGTTGGAGTTTTTACCTATGGTGTCGCTGCTGTTTATAGATATGGCTACTTCCAAAAAGGGCGACTGCTCGGTGTTTACGTTCAAGTTGGCGTTTTCGTATACCGCGTCTGCGCTTAAAGTATCGCTGAAAGCATAGAAACCGTTTGCAACTTGCGCTTTGGCTACGTTACAAGTCCAGTCCTGCGTATCCGTGCCGTTAAATTCGAAACCGGGCGTTTCGCCGTAGCTTTGATTGTATTGCGGGAACGGCCAGCCTTGCATAAAGAAATCGGGAGTTGTCATGCCGCCGCCCGCGCCGCCTTCGCCCGTCATCCACACGTAACCGAATTTATCCACGGCAACGCGCGAAAGCCAGTTTTTCAACAGCCCCATATTGTTTTGCGGTAACGCGGGAGCAGTGCTGTCGAACCAACTCAAGGCGAGCGAGTCCCACTCGCGCTCGAACATTACGGCGGCGTTGTCGGCTACAGTCATTGCTCCGATACGCTCGTTATCGTACCGCATATGACGGTGCGCGTAATCGTTTATAAAGTTGTTGAATTCCGTATCCGAGCTTTGAAAGCTCACCATGGCCTCCGAACTTTTCTCGGCAACGGGAGCAGTCAAATCAATGTATTTGTACTCTTTTTCCTTATCCTTTGCGGTAGCGGCGCAACCCGCGCCCGCAACAGCGAGCGCGGCAGCCATGGAAACGGTCAAAAGTTTCTTGAAAAACTTTTTCATTATTCCCGCCTCCGCAATTTCAACACGGTTATGAACGCGGCGGCAATAAGCATTATAAGAGCAAGCGTTACGGAAACCGCTCCCAACGAAGAACCGCAACCGCCCTCTTTTTCGGGTTCTTTTTCGTTGCCGTCGTTGTCATCGCCGTTGCCGTTGTTGTTTGCTTCCTCGAGTTCGGCTATCTTATTCTCCGCGGCAGTGAGCTTTTCGTAGTTGGTTACAAGTTCTTTGCGCTCTGCGCTGAGTGCGTCGTAGGCGGCGCGAACCTGTGAAACCGCGGTTTTGTGCGCAAGAGTAATCGAGTCGGCGGCAGGCAAAGAGTCTATCGCGTTTATAACCGAACTTACTACTGTGGCGTTTATATCGTCTACGCTCCTGCCTTCGTACCACTGCGCGGTTACGGGGTCGAACACAAAGTTCAAATCTTCTTTAACTTCAAATCCCGTAAGGGTGCGGAAACCCGCTTTTACGGTAAGCGTGAAATTCTGCTCAAGACTGCGAACGTGATACGGCCAGTCTTTCACCTCGCTGCCCGCCGTGTACGTTCCGCCTATTATTACTCGCGCGGTGTCTCCGTCGTCAAGGTGCATAACGCCCGCATTCGGAGCGGTAGACATAGGCAACGCTTTCATCATTTCGCCTATGGATAACTCTTTGAATTCGTCGCTGTCGCCGAATTTGCCGCCTATAACTATGTTGTTTTGAGCACGGCGGAACAAATCATATTTTTCGCAAAGTTCGAATTCCGTCGCGGAATATTTGTCTTGTACGCCCGGAATGCTTGCTATTTGAGCTTTTGCCCAAGAGTAATACGGGTGCTCTCCGCTGGAAATAGTTTGGTCGAATTGCAATGAGATAGTAAAGTTTTCCACGCCGTCGGTATATACGGGCGCAAAAACTTTCGCGATTTTCAGTTCTTCGAAGTTCTCGTCAAGCTCGGAAGTGGATGCTCCATAAACAAACTGTGCGCCTTGAGATATTTTCATTTGCTTTCCGCCGAAGCCGGCAAGAATTTCCACTTTTATATCTCCGCTCATATCGGGAGCGTTCCACTCAACCGTCTTTTCTCCGCTTTCGAGTTCGAAAGTTTTCGAACCGTTTTTCAAAAGGTTAAAGATGATATCGTTGCCCTGAACGTGAACGTCGCACATGCCGTCGTAATCGCCTACGGCTTGTATGAATTTCGCTATATCCGCATCGTCGGTTACGCCCGCCTTGTATGCCGACTTAAGCGGCAAATCGAGCCAATCGCTTACAAGCATGCCGTTGATTTTAACGAGTTTGCCTATAGAGTAACGTATTCCCGTTTTTACGGCGAAATCCGCAACGCTGTTGCCCTCTTCGCCCGTTTTCAAAAGTTCGGCGGGAATATTGTTAACCAAATTTACAGTGCTCATATTGCGGCGCATAACGTGGTTGAGCTGTTTTTCCGCATCAAACATCGGTTTATCGAAAGAAACAGTGAGTCTGTATTTTCCGGGGTCGCCGTTTTCGACAAAAACCACGTTCTTTATAGTTGCTTCGGGTGCGGAATTATAAAATTCGCGATACCCTTTAATAAACTTATCTTGCCCCGTATAAATATACTCGTCGCTTTCGAGAACGCTGTTGCTTTCGTCCTTAAGCGCAAATTCCTCTTTTATAACTATCTCGTTGGCAAAGAAGCGTTTCATGTTAGCCGCATTATTGTCGGGAATAGTCCAATCGAGCGCGTTGCGATTGAGGGCAAGTTTGAGAATGTATTTCCCCTCTTTTTCAAAAAATTGCATGTAGCAACCGCTGTAACTTTCAAGCGGCTTGCCGTTTATAAAAACTTTGTTTTTGTATTCCGCTTGGTCTTGAAGATTGTCTACCTGTTCCGTTGCCGCGCTTACGCTAAACGTAATATGCGCTTCGAAACTGTCGCTGCTGTTTATCTGGGTTTCGACTTTTTCTACAACACAGTCGCCTTCGGCAACTACGCCTAAAGTCCCCCCCCGAAAATTATCGCCACGAAAAGTGTCAATGACGCCGCGCACATAAGCGCAACTGCCGCAACGCCGATTTTACGTACGTTTGCCGTTCTCATACTTTGTCCTCCTTGTGTTTTGGAACTTTGTTTGACTTTTTTATATATAGTCGCGATAATTCCGAAACCGAGTAACGCGCGTAACAATATTTGCGTTTCCCGTTTGGTTTCTTTATTGTCGCGTTATTTTTTCGCAGGACCCAAACTGTTGCGATACACCGGCACGCTCTCGATTGAGCGGTGCGTATACGGTAACTGCGGATTTTCAATCTTGTCTATAATGGTTTTGGCTATCTCGCGCCCGTAAACGAACTTATCGAAACCGAGCGTTGTGAGCGACGGAAATATGTATTTTCCTATGGAAATATCGTCGCATCCCGTTACCGACACATCGCCCGGAATATCGAGCCCGTACTCGTGAAACGCTCGCATTGCGCCGAGCGCGGTCATATCGTTTATGCAAAACAGGCAGGTAAACTTTTTGCCGCCGTCGAGAAGTCTTGCGGTAAGCTCGTAACCTATTTCTTCGCTCGTGCGCTTTCCGCCTATATCGTTGCCCACTATAAGGCTTTCGTCGGTATCGAAACCGCACTCGTCGCGCAACTCGCAAAAAGTTTTAATGCGGGTATCGAGGTGCATGTATCTCGGTTCGTGCGTTGTGATGAACGCGGCGCGTTTATGCCCGAACTTTGCCGCCTGCCTTATAAGCCACGCCATGCCGTCGGAATAAACGGTATCGAGCCTAAAACTCTGCTCGCACTCGAAATTCATCATTACCACGTTGTCTTGTATAAAATATTGAACGTACTCGTCGGGATACACGTCCGACACAAAGTTTACTATGCCGCCCAGTCTGCGCGAGGCGATAAGCCTGAACTTGTCTTGCGCATTGCTGTCTAAATCGAACAGCGAAACGGCAAATCCTTTTTCGGTGGCGTAAGCCTCAATTCCCTTTATCACCTCTATGTGATAGAGATTGGTCATTTCCGAAACTGCTACGCCGATATGCTTATTTACGCCCGAGGCGAGCCTTTGCGCCGACGAGTCGGGTATATACTTTAGTTTGGAAGCCGCAGCAAACACTCGGTTACGCAAATCGTCGCCTACCGGTTTTCTTCCCGTAAGCACGTTCGTAACCGTTGCAACGGATACGTTTGCGAGTTTTGCCACGTCTGCCCTGTTTGCCATTTGTTCCTCACGTTGCGATTAGGCATACGCGTGCAACCAACTGTTACGCGCGTAACTACCTTGACATAAGCATAACATATAAATTATGCTTTGTCAATACCTTTTTGAAAAATTCCTGAAATTTTTTACAAAAACGGCGTTTCAGCTATGGCAGTGTCCGCAATCGCAATGTTCGTGCTCGTGGTCGCAGTCGCACTCGTCGTCTTCGCAATCACAGCAATCGCATCCGCAGTCGCACTCGCTCGAAGCCTTGAGATACTCGTTGAAAACTCTTTCGAGCAATTCTTCGTCGAAAAGCGGCGTAAAGTTGCGCTCGTCGGGCGTATCGCCTTCGGTATATTCGAAAATTACCGCTTCGTCTTCCCCTATTCCGTCAAGCGGCTCAACGGGCTGCAACAGTTCGTAAAACTTTCCGTCGAGTTCTATGCTCGCTATTTCGCGAAATTCCACCGATTTGTCGTTTTCGTCAAACAATTCCACAACCGAGTCGTCGTCGTAAATTTCCACGTGCGCTTTGTTCTCTTCCATTTTGAATATCTCCGATATTTTATTTTTTGTTTATACGTTTTCGCGCGTCGAGATAACTTTGAAGAATTATCTGCGCCGATAGAGTATCTATTACCTGTTTGCGCTTTTCTCTGCGCATGCCGCATTCTATGAGCGTTTGCTCCGCCGTCACGGTGGTGAGCCGCTCGTCTTTGTATTCCACTTGTATGCCGCTCACTCTTTCGAGCACGTTACCGAAACTCTTTGTTTTGCTTACCCGCTCTCCGCTGCTGCCGTCCATATTTACGGGAAGCCCCAACACGATTAGTCCCGCCTGCTTTTCTTTGGCGAGCGCGGCAATATAATCTATATCTTTACGCATAGATTGCGACTTATACGTGCCTATGGGGCTCGCAAGCGTTTCGCTTTCGTCGCTGAGCGCAAGCCCTATGCGGGCGTCTCCGTAATCTATTGCCAAAATTCTCATTGTTTATCCTCGTTATGTTGCGAAAACTCTTGCGAGCAAGTTTTTTCACTTATAGTATAACACAACGAAACGCAAAAAGCAAAACAAAAAGCGGACTATTTTGTCCGCCTTTTATAATTGTGTGGATTAAAATCCGTTTTCGCTCTGTCCGCACTCGCAGTTTTGGAATTCATCCTGCCGAGGGCAAAGTTTGCTCTTTATTTGGTCTTGCGCATCGGTAACCGCCTGACGCGTTTTCTTGCTGTTGCTTGCAAGGCACGCGCCGGCAACCATGCCGATAGCCAATCCCACAAACATGGAATTTTTCATGCGTATTCACCTCCGTTAGAGGTATTATAAGCAGTAAAGCCGCTTTTTATACAGTATGAAATTATGCGTTTTTGCCCACGCGCTTTTTGAGATAATCGTTTATTGCCGCTTTTATTGCCTCTTCCGCCAAAACCGAACAATGCAATTTTTGCGCAGGCAATCCGCCCAACTCTTCAACAACTTGCGCGTTTGTTATTGAAAGAGCTTCATTCACGGTTTTACCCTTTATCATTTCGGTTGCAACCGACGACGTGGCTATTGCCGCCGCACACCCGAAAGTTTGAAAACTTACGTCTTCTATAACGTTATCGTCGTTAATCTTCATGAATATTTTCATTATATCTCCGCAAGAAGCATTACCCACTTGCCCCACCGCATTAGCATCCGAAAGTTCACCGGCATTGCGCGGAGAAGAAAATTCTTTCATTACTTTTTCGTTATACATTTTTCACTCCTTCGTTAAACATGGCAAACAGCGGCGAGATAGCGCGAAGTTTGTTTACGTTTTCAACAAGTTTTTCCACTACGTAATCCACTTCATCCCGTGTATTGTCTTTGCCGAACGAAAACCGAATACTGCCGTGCGCGGTTTCCGGATTTATTCCCATGGCAAGCAAAACGTGCGACGGCTCGAGCGAACCCGAAGAACAGGCGGAACCCGAAGAACACGCTATGCCGCACAAATCGAGATTAAGCAGTAACGCTTCGCCCTCTATGAATTCAAACGAAAAATTTGCATTTTGCGGAAGTCTTTCTTTCCCGTCGCCGTTATAAATAACGTGCGGAATTCTTTCTTCTACGAGTTTCACAAAGCGGTCGCGCAACCCTTTTACGTATTCGGAATTTTTTTTCAGTTCGCCCGTAGCGATTTCGAGAGCTTTTGCCATGCCTACTACGGCGGGCACATTGGTTGTTCCTCCGCGCATGGTGCGTTCCTGATGTCCGCCCACAAGCAGTTTATCGGGTTTTACTCCGCTTTTTATATAAAGCGCACCTATTCCCTTAGGTCCGTAAAACTTATGAGCCGAAAGCGAGAGCATGTCTACGCCGAGTTCTTTTACCGACACAGGAATACTGCCTACGGCTTGCACGGCGTCGGTATGAAAAAGCACGCCTTTGCCGTGCGCAATTTCGCACAACTCTTTTATGGGCTGTATAGTTCCAACCTCGTTGTTTGCAAGCATTACCGAAACCATCACCGTATCGTTCCGTATTGCGGACAGTAAGTCTTGCGGAGCAACAAGTCCTTTTGAATTTACGGGCAAATATGTGATTTCATACCCTTTGGCAGACAGTTGTTTGCATGCCGACATAATTGCCGCATGTTCTATACTGCTGACTATAATGTGCTTCCCTTTGTCGCGCTTCGCTTCCGCCATGCCCTTAATTGCCCAGTTGTCGGCTTCGGTGCCGCCCGACGTAAAATATATCTCGGTAGGCTTTGCACCCAACAGTTCGGCTATCTTTCTCCTTGCCGTATCCACTGCCAAAGCGGCGTCGGCGCCGAACGAATGAATGGAGTTGGCGTTTCCGAACTTTTCCGTAAACCACGGTTTCATTTCGCAAAACACTCTTTCGTCGAGCGGTGTTGTTGCCGAATGGTCGAGATAAATCTTCCTATTTAGTGCATTTGTAATCATTTATCATATCCTCCAGCGTTGTCGTCGTAACTATTTCGTTCACGGCGGAATATATCCGTCTGAAAAGCAATTTATTCGGGCAATACAAGTCGGAGCAATCACCCGCGGCGCAATCGGCAAATTCAAAGCCGCTATTAAGAGCATCCAAAACGCCGCGCACGCTTATATCTTTTGCCGGCTTCGTGAGATAATATCCGCCGCTTATTCCTCGCTTTGCGCTCACTATACCGTTTTTGCGCAGTTTTCCGAGTATTTGCTCGAGATATTTTTCGCTTAAATCGGTTTGTTCTACGAGCGAACTCAAAGAAAGCATTTTATCGGCAACAGCCAACAAAAAACAAATACGCAGTCCGTAAGTAGCGGTTGTGGAAAGTTTCATATACTCCTCCCGTTTAATGCCGTAAAAAGTATAGCACATATTTTCGGATAAGTCAAGAAAATCCCTACTAAATAAGTAGGGATTTGTGTGTTAAATTATTCATGCGGCTTTTATTCCGCCACGCAGTCTGCGTATAAGGGGAACTTTTCGGTAAGTTCGGCAACCGCCGCGGTAACTTCGGCAATCGCCGCGTCTTTTTCCTTTATAACGCGCGAAATTAGGCAAGCTATGGTTTTCATTTCGGTTGCGCCCATGCCGCGAGTGGTTACGCTCGGCGTGCCTATGCGTATACCGCTCGTAATAAACGGCGACTGCGGGTCGTTGGGTATGGTGTTTTTGTTTACCGTTATGCGGCAACAGTCGAGTAGCGCTTCTATTTCTTTGCCGGTCGTATTGTGCTCGGCAAGTTTCAAAAGCATGAGATGATTGTCGGTGCCGCCCGAAACAAGGCTTATGCCCTCTTTAACGAACTCTGCCGCCATAATCGCGGCGTTTTCTTTTACTTTGGTTTGATACGTCTTAAACTCGGGAGTCATGGCTTCGCGCAAAGCAACGGCTTTGCCCGCTATAACGTGCATCAAAGGTCCGCCCTGCGTTCCGGGGAAAACGGCTTTGTTAATCTTCTTGGCGATTTCTTCGTCGTTGCACATTATCATGCCGCCGCGCGGTCCGCGCAAAGTTTTATGCGTAGTAGTGGTAACTACGTGCGCGTAAGGAAAGGGCGACGGATGATTGCCGGTTACAATCAAGCCCGCTATGTGCGCCACGTCTACCATGAGATATGCGCCAACGCTGTCTGCGATTTCACGGAAACGCTTGAAATCTATTACCCTCGAATACGCGCTCGCGCCCGCTATAATCATTTTGGGCTTCTTTTCCTTCGCAAGCTTTTCAAGCGCGTCGTAATCTATGGTTTCGGTTTCGTCGCTCACGCCGTAAGGCACGATATTGTAGTTCTTGCCCGAAAAGTTTACGGGGCTTCCGTGAGTAAGGTGTCCGCCGTGCGCGAGGTTCATGCCGAGAACGGTATCACCCACCTCGAGCAAAGCGAAATAAACGGCAAGGTTGGCGTTTGCTCCGCTATGCGGCTGTACGTTTGCGAAATTGCATCCGAACAGCTTTTTGGCACGCTCTATCGCAAGGTCTTCCACTTCGTCTACGTGCACGCAACCGCCGTAATAGCGTTTTCCGCTGTAACCCTCGGCGTATTTGTTGGTAAGGTGCGAACCTACCGCCGCCATAACCGCGGGCGAAACGAAATTTTCGCTCGCTATAAGCTCGATATTGTCGCGCTGGCGTTTGAGTTCGCGCCCCATAGCCGCGGCGGTTTCGGGGTCTACCGAAGAAATAAGTTTCAAATCAATCATTATCTGTCTCCTTTGTTTCGGATATTTTTCTTAAAATTACGGGAAGATACTTTTTTTTGCGCCTGAACGCAAGCTCTATTAAATACACCGCGGGCACGCTCGCCGCAAGTCCTATCGCGCCGCCCATGAGCATCCACGCTTCGCCGTGCCCGAACGGTATCATTATGCCTATAAACGTAAGTATCAACGGCAGTAAATACAAATAAACGTACGAACCTTTTACGCGCCGCTCGGGCATGGATATTTCAACGCGGTCGCCTACAGCGCAATCTATTTGAGAGAGCGCGGGCATTACGAGGTAATTTTTGCGCCCGAACCCGCAAGCCTTGCATCCGTCGCATTTGGCGTTCTTAACGAGTTTAACGTAATATAGTTTGCCTTTGCGCGAGCACACCTCGCAACTTTCGGTTATTTGCATAACAGCTCCGTTACGATATGTTGCGTCATAACGCAACCCGACATATTGGGCGCGTAACTCACCGTACCGGGAGTTCCGTCGCGCTTTAGCGGCAACTCCGTATCGCAAACAACAGCAAGCGATTTTATTCCCGCTTCTCTGAGCCGTTTGCGCATAACTCTTGCGAGCCCGTCGCCCGAGGATGAAAACACGTCGGTAACCGTAAAGCGCGGTTTAAGCCTGTTTCCCGACCCCATAGCCGATATTACGGGCACGTTTTCTTTGTTGCAACGAACTATCAAATCAGTTTTGTCGGCAACGCTGTCTATGCAGTCGGCAACGTAGTCGTAGCGCTCCGAAAATATTTCGTCCGCCGTTTGCTCGCAGTAGCGCATGAACATTGCGTTCACAACGCAGTGCGGCGCAATCTCCTCGGCACGCTTTGCCGCGGCAATCGCTTTTGGCGTACCCGCATTGGCTACGGTGCTGAGTATCTGGCGATTGAGATTGGTTATTTCGAAAACGTCGCCGTCAACAGCCGTGATTTTCCCTATTCCCGCGCGGGCGAGCATTTCGAACACGCAACCGCCCACGCCTCCAAGCCCCACTACGAGCACAGACGACGCGGCGAGTTTTGCAAGCCCGTCGTTTCCTATTAGTTTTACCGTTCTGTCATGGCTTTCGAGCATTGTTTCTACCTGCCCGAAAAATATTCCGTTATCCTGTCGGCGGGGCAAGTTTCCGCACTGCCGTCGCTCAATCTCTTTACCGTGTAAGTTCCCGACTTTTTTTCGCTCTCGCCTATTACGGCAACGTATTCGGCGCATTGCTTGTCCGCAAACTTAAATTGCGCTTTCAAACTCCTGCCCGTGTTGTCGCAATCCGCTCGCACGCCCGCACGGCGCAAACGCACGGTTAGCGATATCGCGTCGTCGGCATATTCCGGCGATTGGTTTATCACCATTACTTTCACGCGCTCGGCGGGAGCAAAGGGCGAACCGATTGCCTCTTTTAGCAGTATGAGCCGCTCGAGTCCCATGCCGAAACCCACGCACGGCGTAGGCTTTCCGCCCACCGACTCCACAAGTCCGTCGTATCTGCCTCCGCCGCAAACGGTGCCTTGCGCACCGAGCGCGTCGGTCACGAATTCGAAAACCGTCTTTGTGTAATAGTCCAGTCCGCGCACTATCCCCGAGTCCACCTCGAAGGGAATATTCGCCGCGGTCAAAAGCGTTTTCAGCCTTTCCATGTGCGCTTTGCAGTCGTCGCAAATATAGTCGAGTATGCTCGGCGCACCCGCAACTATCTCTTTGCAACTCGGAACTTTGCAGTCGAGTATGCGCAAAGGATTTGTTTCAAGCCGCGTGTGACAGGTTTCGCAAAGCTCGCTTTTGTGAGCCGCCGCAAATTCTCTGAGAGCCTTGTTGTACGCCTTGCGGCAATCGGGACAGCCTATGCTGTTTATGCGCAAGCCGAGCGAGGTAATGCCGAAACGGGTGAGAAAATCGTACGCAAGCGAGATAACCTCGAAATCGTATTCCGCACCTGCGCCGCCGTAAAACTCCACTCCGAACTGATGGTGCTCGCGCAGTCTGCCCGCCGCGGGGCGCTCGTAGCGAAACACGGGCGAAAAGTAAAACATTTTGAGCGGAAGAGTTTCGCTCTCAAGCGAGTTTTCCACGTAACTGCGGGCAACGGGCGCAGTCTCCTCGGGCTTAAGCGTTATACTGCGCCCGCCCTTATCCTCGAACGTGTACATTTCTTTGCCCACAACGTCGGTATCGTCGCCGATAGAGCGCAAGAAAAGTTCGGTGTGTTCAAATGCCGGAGTGCGAATTTCGCGCACGTTGTAAAGCGAACAAACCTTACGGGCGAGAGCTTCCGCCTGTTGCCACTTGTAACTCTCGCTCGGCAGTACGTCTTTTGTGCCTCTCGGAATGTTTATCATTGTTACCTGCTTAAAGAATGTATTTTTTGAGATTGTGGCGGCGCACTCTGTCACCGAGGTGTTCTTCAACGTATTTTTTGTCTATTTTCACGTCCACCGTGGGGTGGTCACCCGACGCGTTGAAGCTGAGGTCTTCGAGCAAACTTTCCATTATGGTGTGCAACCTGCGTGCGCCGATATCTTCTTTCACGTTGTTGTCGTCTACCGCAACCTCGGAAATCATGCGTATCGCTTCGTCGTTAAACGAAAGATTTATGTTATCCACGCCGAGCATTGCCGCGTATTGCCGCGTAATGGCGTTTTCGGTTTCGGTGAGTATGCGCACGAAATCGTCTGCGGTAAGGCTGTTAAGCTCCACGCACACGGGGAAACGCCCCTGAAACTCGGGGATTAGGTCGCTTATCGCGCTTACATGGAACGCGCCCGATGCTATAAACAAAATGTAGTCGGTCTTGAGCGCGCCGTATTTGGTCATTACGGTGCAACCCTCCACTATGGGCAGTATATCGCGCTGAACGCCTTCGCGCGATACGTCCGGCCCGCTCGACGCGCCTTTGCCCGCAATCTTGTCTATTTCGTCGATGAATATTACGCCCTGCTGTTCCGCTCTCTTTATGCCCTCGCTGTTTATCGCGTCCATATCGATGTGCTTTTCGGCTTCCTCGAGCGTGAGTATCTTCATCGCTTCTTTTACGGAAAGTTTACGTTTTTTGCGCTTTTTAGGCATGAAATTGCCGAATATATCGCCTATGTTTATTTCCGCGCCGCTACCCGGCATAATCTCCATGGGCTTGGGCATATCGTTAACTTCGATTTCGAGCATATGGTTGTCGAGTTTGCCAGACTTGAGCTCATCCTCTATTTGAGCTCTCAAAACGCTTTCCGAAACGTCGGACTGTTGCTTTTTGCGGCTTGCGTAAAGCGCGTCGGTGATTTTTTTCAGAGCGGAGGCTTTGCTCGATACCTCTACCTCGGCGAGCTTCTCCTCTTTTACAAGACGAACGGCAACCTCGGCAAGGTCGCGTATCATAGACTCCACGTCGCGCCCCACATAACCCACCTCGGTGAATTTGGTTGCTTCAACCTTTATAAACGGAGCTTTAACGAGCTTTGCGAGTCTGCGAGCTATTTCGGTTTTGCCTACGCCCGTAGGTCCTTTCATGATTATGTTTTTGGGCGTTATTTCCTCGCGGATATCGTCGGGCAACATGCTCCTGCGGTAACGGTTGCGCAGAGCAACGGCAACCGCTTTCTTCGCGTCGGCTTGCCCTATAATGTATTTGTCGAGTTCCGCAACTACCTGCTTGGGTGAAAGTTCCATGTTACACCTCCTCAACGGTGAGATTACCGTTAGTGAATATGCAAATCGAAGAGGCTATTTTCATAGCTTCTACCGCGATATCTTTCGCACTCATTTTAGTATTTGCGGCAAGTGCGCGAGCCGCCGCAAGCGCGTAGTTGCCGCCGCTTCCTATTGCGCATATTCCGTTTTCGGGCTCTATAACGTCGCCCACGCCCGACACAACGAGCAAGTCGCGCTCGTCGGCTACTATCATCATGGCTTCGAGCTGGCGCAATATTTTATCGCCGCGCCACAACTGCGCAAGCTCCACAGCACTGCGCATAAGATTGCCGCTGTATTTGTGCAACATGCCTTCGAAACGCTCGCTGAGCGTGAAAGCGTCGGCAACCGAACCCGCAAAGCCGATAACCACTTTGTCGTCGTACAGTCTGCGCACCTTAACCGCGTTGGATTTCATCACAACGCTTTGCCCCGCGGTGACCTGACCGTCGCCCGCTATAACCGTTTTGCCGTCTTTTTTTACGGCCACTATAGTTGTTCCTCTAAGTTCCATACGTAATAAACTCCCGTATTATTTTGCCTGTTGAAAATTCGTAAAACAAGTCACTCGATAAATTATACTACAAATTATCGCAGAAATCAAATCAAATTATTCTCTTTTTGAAATTCCGCCAAATCGCGCAACGACCTATCCCAATACTCCTCTTTTCGTTTCGCCTTATCGCGTATATGCGTTTGGAGCGGCGGCAACACTCCGAAATTTGCGTTCATGGGCTGAAAATCGGCATTGGGCGTGCACAAATACCCGAACAACGCGCCCATAATCGTGGTGGGCGGCAAAGTAAGCGGTTCTTTTCCGCCGAGCACCCGCGACACGTTTATACCCGCCATAAGCCCCGACGCTATGCTTTCCACGTAGCCCTCCACTCCGCCGAGCTGACCCGCGATAAACACGTTGGTAAATCTATTCAAACGCGAATAACGGTCAAGCTCGCGCGGCGCGTTGATATAAGTGTTTCGGTGCATAACCCCGTAGCGCAAAAATTCGGCGTTGCGAAGCGCGGGTATCATTCCGAACACTCGCTTTTGCTCGGCAAACTTGAGGTTGGTTTGAAAGCCCACAATATTGTACATCGTTTTTTGCGCGTTTTCGGTGCGCAACTGTACCACCGCATACGGCCGCCTTTCGGTTCGCGGATTTATAAAGCCCACCGGGCGCAACGGACCGAAACGCATAGTGTCAACTCCCCGCTCCGCCATTATCTCTATGGGCATGCAACCGTCGAACACGTCGCGTTTGTCGAACTCGCGCAGTTCCGCACGCTCCGCACTTATGAGCGACTCGTAAAATTCAATGTACTCTTGTTTTTCGAGCGGGCAATTCAGATAATCGCTTTCGCCCTTTCCGTAGCGACTCGCCGCAAAACACTCGTTCATATCTATGCTCTGCGCGTCCACTATGGGTGCGGCGGCGTCGTAAAACGAGAGCGACGAACCGAGCCTGCGCTCGAGCGAAGAAGCCAAACCGCCTACCGTGAGCGGACCGGTGGCAATAACGGTAAGTTCGCCGTCCTGCCAATCGGATGCGGTTTCGTTTACTATCCTTATGTTTTTGTGCTCGCTTATCGCCTTTGTCACGCTATGCGAAAATATTTCGCGGTCTACAGCGAGCGCACCGCCGGCGGGAACGCGCGCGCTTTCGGCGAGTTTAATGAGCAGACTGCCGAGGGAGCGCATTTCCGCTTTGAGCAAGCCGCCCGCCGTGGCGCGTTCGTCCGACTTGAGAGAATTGGAGCAAACGAGCTCCGCAAAATTTTCGCTCTTGTGTGCGGGCGAAAATTGTTTGGGCTTGCACTCTATCAGCTTTACTTTGTATCCGCTTTGAGCGATTTTATAAGCCGCTTCGCACCCCGCAAGTCCCGCCCCTATTACGGTTACGTCTTCCAACTATGCCTCCGCCTTGGTCTTGTATTTGCAGGTTTTGGACGAACAAACGTGATATGTTCCGTCTTTGTAACTGCGTATCAACAGCGGCGAGCCGCACTCGGGGCACTTGCCTTCGGCAAGCGGAGCATTTGCCGTAAAACGGCACTCGGGATAACCCGTGCAACCGTAAAAAGCGGAACCGCGCGAAACTATTTTTTTCATGGGCTTGCCGCACTTGGGGCACGGCGCGGAAGGAATATCCGGCTTACCGTCGTCTTTGCTTTCTATGTTTACGATATTTTTGCACTCGGGATAACCGGGGCACGCCAAGAACGGTCCGAATTTGCCCTGCTTGAGCACCATAGTTCTGCCGCATTTGGAACACTTAACGTCCGTTTCCTGAGCGGGCGCGGAAGATTGCGGCGTTGCGGGTTTGCCCGTTTCTTCGTCGTAAGGAAGAGTTGTGCGGCATTTGGGATAATTTGGGCAAGCCAAAAATTTGCCGAACCTGCCCGATTTCACCACCATGAGAGTGCCGCACGTAGGGCACGCAACGTCCGTTTTTTGGTCGGGAGCTTTCAAACTGAAGCTGTCTCCGAGCGCACTCGATATCTTTTCTTCGAACCCGTTGTAAAAGTCGCCCACAACGCGCTGCCATATAACGCCGCCGTCCTCTATTTCGTCGAGCCGCTTTTCCATATCCGCGGTAAATTTTACGTCCATTATCTCGGGGAAATATTTTACGAGCATATCCGTTACGTCCATACCGAGTTGCGTGGGTTTAAGATACTTGCCCTCCGGCTCGATATAGTTTCTCGCGCTCAACAGCGTTACGGTGGGCGTGTAAGTGGCGGGTCGGCCTATGCCCTCTTCGTCCATCATTTTCACAAGGCTCGCCTCGGTAAAACGCGCGGGCGGCTTTGTGAATTTTTGCTCGTATTTGTATTCCTTAAATCCGAGTTTTTCGCCCACCTCGAAATTGGGCAGTTTATCCGAGCTTTCGTCTTCGTCCTTGTTTTCGGTATACATGTTGTACACCGCGGTGTAACCGGCAAACAGCGGAGATTTTCCGTTTACCTTAAAGCCGTAATTTCCCGCCGCGATATCCACCGCAAGCGAGTTGTATGTCGCTTCGCTCATTTGGCTCGCCATGAAACGGTCGTAAATGAGCTTGTAGAGCTTGTATTGATATTTGTTGACCGAATCCTTTATGCTTTCGGGCGTGCGCTCGAGCGATATGGGGCGTATCGCTTCGTGCGCGTCCTGCGCTCCTTTTTTGGACTTATACACGTTGGGTTTTGCGGGTATGAACTTTTCGCCGAATTTAGCGGATATAAAGGCTCGCGCTTCGCGAACCGCGTCGTCGGCAACGCGGGTGGAGTCGGTACGTATATAAGTAACCAACGCCACTTTTCCCTCGCCGGGCAAGTCTATGCCCTCATACAAAGTCTGCGCGGTGCTCGAGGTTTGCTTAGACGACATTCCGAGCTTGTTTTGCGCGTCCTGTTGCATGGTGCTCGTTATAAACGGCGCGGGCGGCTTGGACTTGGTAACCGAACGCTTTACGTTCGTAACCTCGTACTCTTTTCCGTCAAGTTCCGAAATAACCTCTTTGAGCACTTGCTCGTTGGGTATTTTGAACTTTTGCTTGCCGCGCGAAGAAAGAGCGGCTTTCACCGTAACTTTGGATTGATTTTCGAGAACGGAGAAAAACGGCCAGTATTCCTCGGGTTTGAAATTAAGTATTTCGCGTTCGCGTTCCACCACAAGCCGCAACGTAACCGATTGCACGCGCCCCGCCGAAAGTTTGTTTTGTATCTTCTTGCAAAGCACGGGACTCAATTTGTAACCCACAAGCCTGTCGAGAACGCGGCGCGCCTGTTGCGCGTCTACGAGATTTATATCTATCGCCCGAGGGTGCTTGAGCGCGTTTTGTACCGCCTTTTTGCTTATCTCGTTGAATTCTATTCTAACGGGACTGTCGGCGGGAATGCCCAAAATATTGGCAACGTGCCAAGAAATAGCTTCGCCTTCTCTGTCCGGGTCGGTGGCGAGCAATACTTCGTCGGCTTTGGATACCGCGCTTTTTAGTTGCTCCACAACCTCTTTTTTATCGTCCATTATAACGTACTTGGGTTCGAAATCTTTCTTTACGTTTACCGCAAGCGTTTTAGTGGGCAAATCCCGCACGTGTCCTTTGGTTGCGAAAACCTTGTACCCCGAGCCGAGATATTTTTCTACGGTTTCTTTCTTGCCTATACCTTCTATGATAACTAATTTCAAACGTAACACCTCGCTTATGCTAAACGGTAAAAGTTGGACTGCTTTTTGTCTATTATGCCTTTTATTTCCATTGCGGACAGCACCGCGGAAAGTTTGGGCGGCGGCAATTCCGCTTTGATTACAAGGCTGTCGAAATTTTCTTCTCCCGACAAAAGTATGTTATATATCTTTTGCTCGAAAATGTCAAGCTGAATTGCACGCGGTTTTTTAACGATTTTTGCGCAATCGAGTCCCAAAGTATCGCAAACGTCGGCGGCGCAGAGCGCGGGAACAGCCCCTTCGTACAGCAAACGGTTAGTGCCTACCGACTTTATGCTCGTTATATTTCCGGGCACTGCAAACACTGTGCGGTTTTGTTCGAGCGCATAATTTGCCGTTATGAGCGCACCGCTTTTAAGCGCGGCTTCCACCACAATCACGCCCGCGCTCAATCCGCTTATTATGCGATTTCGTTCGGGAAACGTATACTTTGTGGCGGCGTATCTCGGCGGGTATTCGGATACTACCAATCCGCCCGACTCGATAATTTCGTTGCATAATCCCGCGTTACCGAGCGGAGTAACGCAGTTAAGTCCGCTTCCGAGCACCGCTATCGTTTTGCCGTCCGCCCTAAGCGCCGCCCTGTGCGCGTACGTATCCACGCCAGAAGCAAGCCCGCTTACCACCGTTACATTCGACTCGCACAAATCTTTTACGAGTCGAGTTGCGGCTTCTTTGCCGTACGCACTGCAAGCACGCGTACCCACCACGGCAACCGACTCGGTATTTAAGAGCGCCGCGTTTCCGCGGTAATAGAGCATAACGGGCGGGTCAACCTCTTTCTGCCGCAGTTTATCGGGAAACTTATCGTAGGTAATAAACGATATTCCCATATCGTCGAGTTTATCTATGCTTTGCGCCAAAAATTCTTCGCTGTGAAATCTTACGAGCGCGTCATACGCTTTCTCTCCGAACAAACTCTTTTCGGTAAGAGTTTTCCCCACTCTTTCCCAAAGTTCGAACGGCGAAAACTTTTCCGCGAGCGCGTTTGCCCTTTTGGATGTTATGCCCGATAAACCGAGCCAAAAATAAATTGTATTTTCGTTTACCACTCGTTCACTTCCAATATCGTCTGTCGAGGCTTCTGTACTGTATCGCTTCGGCTATATGTTCCGCCTCTATATCTTTTTCGCCCGCCAAATCGGCTATGGTGCGAGCTACTTTGAGTATGCGCGAATATGCCCGAGCGGAAAGGTCGAGCTTATCGAACGCGTTCTTAAGCAAAATTTGAGCGTCGGAGTTTAACGCGCAATATTTATCGAGCATCTGCGAGTTCATCGCCGCGTTGCAATAAATGCCGCTGCCCGCATATCTCGCGTTCTGAATTTTTCTCGCCGCGTTAACCCGCTCTTTCACCGTTGCGGAGTCCTCGGCTTCTTCGGTTGCGGTGAGTTCGTCGTATGTAACGTTGTCTATTTCTATCTGAAGGTCTATCCTGTCCATTAGCGGACCGGAGATACGCGCATGATACTTTTCTATCATTGCGGGCGTGCAAGTGCACTCCCCGCGCGACGAGCCGTAGTTGCCGCACGGGCAAGGGTTCATGCTCGCAACAAGCATGAAATCTGCGGGAAACAACACCGTGCGAGCGGCTCGCGACACCGTTATTTGGTGGTCTTCGAGCGGTTGGCGCAAAACCTCGAGCACCGAACGCGGATACTCGGGCAGTTCGTCCATAAAAAGCACGCCGTTGTGCGCCAAGCTGATTTCGCCCGGTCTTGCCGCCGACGCGCCGCCCGTAAGAGCTATTCTGCTTGCGGTATGGTGCGGCGAACGGAACGGACGGCGTTTAACCAATCCGCCGTCGTCTTCGAGACAGCCCGCAACCGAATGTATCTTTGTCGTTTCGAGAGCTTCCTCGAGAGTCATATCGGGCAAGATGGTGGGCAAACATTTGGCAAGCATGGTTTTGCCGCCTCCCGGCGGACCAATCATCAGCATATTGTGGCCGCCTGCCGCCGCTATTTCCAAAGCGCGTTTTGCCGCGTATTGACCCTTAACGTATTTTAAGTCTTCGCCGTAAACGGTATCGGAATTTATGTATTCGCCGTCCGCTTTTTGCACGGCGGGCACCGCGTTTTCGCCCTTAACGTGCGCTACGGCTTGCGCGAGCGTTTGAAATGCAAACACTTCCACGCCTTCAACGTAGACCGTTTCGTTACGGTTGTCCCACGGTATTATAACCTTTTTGTAGCCCGCACGCTTAGCCGACATAAGTATCGGCAAAATGCCGCGCACGCGCCTTATGCTTCCGTCGAGCGACAACTCGCCCACTATAACCGTGTTTTCAAGCAATCTTACGTCAAGCTGTTGCGTTGCCGCCAAAACGCCCATAGCTATGGGAAGGTCGTAAAGAGGTCCTTCCTTTTTGGTATCGGCGGGCGCGAGATTTATGGTTATCTTATTGGGAGAGAACTTGAACGCGCTGTTTTTTATCGCGCTTCGCACCCTCTCTTTGCTTTCTTTTATGGCGGTGTCGGGCAGCCCCACCATTTCTATACCGGGCAGTCCCGCGCTTACGTCTACCTCTACGTCCACCACGTAGCCGTTAAGTCCGGATAACCCGAAGCTTTTTATTTTGGAAAGCATGCTTACTTTTTCTTAATGCTGAAAAACTCAGCCATAGCTCTGCCGAAACCTATGTTTGAGTCATAAGGCAAAACCTTGCGCTTGTTGCTCATGGAAATGTCGAGCAACACCACGGACGCGTACAAATGAGTCAAAACGGCAAGCGCGGAACAAACTATGTTCACCGCCGATATGCCGCCCGAGAGTATTTCCGAACCCGTATATCCCACCGCCGAGGTAAAGTTGTAATCGGTGAGATTATTGAAATAATTTGCGTACGCCATTACCGTAGCCGCGTTAACCGTGATGAGCAAAGACAGCATGCCGAACACCGTTATTATGCGTTTATCGCGCACAAGCAAGAACGAAACGAGGAACAACGCAACAGAAGCAAGCAATCCGAATTCGGTAAACCCTACGAAATAGGTTGCGAGAGTCAAAACTATATAGCCGCCCAAAAACACGAGATTAGCTCTGTTTTTCTTACTGAGATACACGAGCAAAACTATACCGGTAATTATTACCGCAAACAAAACAGTGAATATAACGGTGGGAAAATTGTGCCCGAACTGCTCGCCGTTACGCATGAACAGGTTGAATATTCCGAGCGAGTTGTGCCCGAACGAGGAAAACGAGGCAAGCGGCGCAAAATATACTCTGTACATAAAAGTGAAGAACCCCGCGCCGAACGAGCCAATCATAAGCGGCAACGACACAAGATAAGACAGTATCAAAGTACCCGCAATGCTCACGGGCACGGTAAACACGGGGCGCAACGAAGAGTCGGATAAAACGCTTTCGAAAGATACTGCCTTTTCTTTACGCGCTTTGTGAAGCGTAACGCTCGCCTTTACCAAGCCGTAAACAACGAACACCGCAAACATAGGAAACAGATATACTGCGTCTTTATGAACGAGCAAAGCCGCACCGTAGCACCCTACCGTGCCTATAAAGTTTTTATCCGCCAAAAAGTAAATCGACAGCAAGAGAAACATTGCGAGCAAAGAATACTGCGTTGCCCACACGCCCGAAGCAAATACAAAAAGCGGGAACACGCACACAAAGCCCGCCGTAACCGTCGCCGCGGCTTGGTTCATGTATTTTGCGGCGAGTTTATAGAGTATGAACGCCGAAACGAGGTCGGCGGCAATCAGCGGGAGCTTAACGAACAACGGCATCAAAAGAGAGTCGGTGTTAAGCCCCAGCAAATTGGCGAACATGCCCATAAAAGCGTATATATAATAGGTTAGCGGAAATACGCCCATGCCCCGCGCCGAATAGTAATTGTCGGCGAACCCGTTGTTCTTCATGTGCTCGAACAGCGATACTATCGTGTTCACGTCCGAACGGAAACCCTTTACCGCAAACACGAAGATGAGCCGCAAAACAAGTCCTATCACAAGCATAACGAGCAGTAAAGCCGTGTAATTGACTATTTTTGAAGAGCCTTCCGCGCCCGCAACGGTTTTCGTTTGGGTTTGCCCCGCCGTTTTTACCATAAGCCAAATAAAAACAGCCAACGCCGCTATGCAAAACACAGCGAACAGCACGGGATACAGCACGTTTGCCGCAGATACGGAAATCAACACATTACCTAAACTCATAAGCAATTTACTCCGATTGTAAAATTTAACCTATTCTTTATAATAATATACTTTTGCGAAATAATCAAGCTATTTTTAACGCAATTCATTATCTTACGCAAAAAAACGGACTCCGAATATTCGAAGCCCGTTTTCTTTCCTGTGAATTTTGCGCAAAGCAAACTTATTTGATTTCTTTTATCTTAGCCGCTTTGCCCGAGAGTTTACGCAAATAGTACAGTTTGGCTCTGCGCACTTTACCTTTGCGCATTACGGTGATACTGTCGATACGCGGCGAATGGAGCGGGAAAGTTCTCTCGATTCCCACGCCGAACGATACGCGGCGAACGGTAAACGTCTCGCGCACGCCGCCGTTACGCTTTGCGATAACGGTGCCCTCGAAAGCCTGCGTTCTTTCGCGGTTGCCCTCAACTACCTTAACGCCCACTTTCACCACGTCGCCCACGTTGAACGCCGGAACTTCGGCTTTAAGGTACTCTTTTTCGATTGCGTCGATAATACTGTTAGACATGACTTACCTCCTTCGGTTACTTCAACACACATTCATGCCCTACGAAATTTTAGATAGAACAGCGGACTGTGCGAGTCATACCCGAATATTATATCAAAAACCCGTAAATCTTGCAAGCAAAAACATATCGTTTTTCAAATTTATTTCAACAAAATTTTTTCAACGCAATTTTTCCGCTCGCCGCAATTCTCAGCAATATTCGGGCGATTTTCTGAACTCTTCTACAAAATCCCCGAACCTATCCGCAAAAATGGCTTCGCGCATTCTTTCGGTAAGCCGCGTAAGATACGTTATGTTGTGAATACTGAGTAGTTCCGCGCCGAGTATTTCGTCGGCGTTTATCAAATGCCGCAAATAAGACTTTGTAAAATTTTTACAGCAGTAGCAGTCGCACTCGGGGTCAAGCGTAGTGAAATCCTCTTTGTAAGTAGCGTTACGCACCGAAACTTTTCCTTTAGAGGTCATTGCCGTTCCGTAACGTGCGGTGCGCGTAGGCAGTACGCAATCGAACATATCTATTCCCCTGAGCACCCCTTCAACCAAGCAATCCGCGCTTCCCACGCCCATGAGATAACGCGGCATGTTTTGCGGATAATGCGGTTGCATAACGTCCATAATCTTATACATTAAGTCTTTCGGCTCGCCCACGCTCAATCCGCCTATGGCTATGCCGCACTTTGCATAAGGTACGGTTTCTTGCAAAGACTTAAGCCTCAAATCCTCATACATATTGCCTTGTACAATGGGGAAAAGCATTTGCGTGGGTGTACTATGCGTATCATAGCACCGTTTTAGCCACTTAATCGTCCTATCGAGAGCCTTTACGGCATACTCGTGACTCGCACCGTAAGTACTGCACTCGTCAAACGCCATTATGATATCCGCGCCGAGAGAATTCTCTATTTCCATGGCAAGCTCGGGCGTAAAAAAGTGCTTGCTCCCGTCGAGATGAGAATGAAACAAAACGCCGTCGTCGGTGATATTATTGAGTTTTGCGAGCGAAAACACTTGAAAACCGCCGCTGTCGGTAAGAATGGGCTTATTCCAACCCATAAATTTATGCAATCCGCCCGCCCTTTCAACGAGCTTATGACCGGGGCGCATATATAAATGGTATGTATTCGAAAGCAATATTTGCGCTCCCGTTTCTTCCACCGCTCGCGGAGTAAGCGACTTTACGGTGGCTTGCGTGCCAACAGGCATGAATACGGGCGTAATAATCTTGCCGTGCGGAGTGGTAAACTCGCCCACTCGCGCCCCGCTCTGCGCACAAACGTGCAAAACTTTGTAATCGAAATTTTTCATTCGCAGTAAATCCTTTCAATCATAATATAAGCATGGCGTCGCCGAAACTGAAAAAGCGATATTTTTCGTTTACGGCGATATTATACATATTCAACGTATTTTCTCTTCCGCACAAAGCGGACACCAACATTAAAAGCGTAGAACCGGGCAAATGAAAGTTTGTAACGAGCGCGTCCACGATTTTGAATTGATATGGCGGATAAATAAATATATCAGTTTCGCCGCACGCAGGCTCGATTTCCCCCACGCATTTGGCAGCGCTTTCCAGTACTCTCACAGACGTAGTTCCCACGGCAATCACTCTGCGCCCCTCTTTTTTAGCCGCATTTATCGCATTACACGCCGCTTCGGTTATTTCGTAATGCTCGCTGTGCATCTTATGTTCCGAAATTTCGTCCGCTTTCACAGGTCTGAAAGTACCCAAACCAACGTGAAGCAACACCTCCACCACGGTTACGCCCATATCCTTGATTTTTTGCAACAGCTCGGGCGTAAAGTGCAATCCCGCCGTAGGGGCGGCGCTCGAACCGTCTTGTTTTGCATAAACCGTTTGATAGCGTTCGGAGTCGGAAAGTTTTTGTTTTATATACGGCGGCAACGGCATTTCGCCTATTTTGGAAAGTTCCGCTTCGAACACGCCGTTAAAAACAAAGCGCACGTTAGTTATTCCTTCATCGCCTACGCTCAAAATTTCGGCTTTCAAACTATCCGAAAATATAACCGTACTGCCGCTTTTCAAACGCTTTGCGGGCTTTGCAAGCACTTCCCAATCGGTAAGATTTTGCCGTTTGTGCAACAAGAACTCTATGCGCGCGCCCGTATCTTGTTTAACGCCGTAAATTCGCGCAGGCAAAACTCTCGTGTTGTTTATAACCAACACGTCGCCTTTTTTCAAATAGTCGGTTAAATCGCAAAAAACTTTGTGCTCGATTTTATCTTCGGCGCGGTTGTATACCATAAGACGGGAACTGTCGCGCGGATAAATGGGAAACTGAGCTATCAGCTCTTCGGGCAAATCGTAGTAAAAATCGCTTGTTTTCATTTGGTGTTTCCGTTTTCGTCGTCTATGAGCGCGATTTGCTCGCCCGCCGCAAAGTTTTGTTTTATTCCGAGATGCTTGTATGCCGCAGGCAAACACACTCTGCCGCGCGGAGTTCTCGCAATAAAACCGAGTTGTATCAAATACGGTTCAATCACGTCCTCTATTGTAACAGCTTCCTCGTTTATTGCCGAAGCCACAGTGTCCAGTCCCACAGGTCCGCCCTCGAACTTTTGTATAATGGCGGCAAGATATTTCCTGTCGTTGAAATCAAGCCCCAGCCCGTCTACCTCGAGCAAGTCGAGCGCGTATCGGCAAAGTTTTACGTCCACTTTTCCGTTTTGCTCCACCTCGGCAAAATCCCGCACTCGTTTTAACAGCCTGTTGGCTATGCGCGGCGTGCCCCGCGAACGGCTCGCTATTTCCACGGCGGCGTCTTTGGATAACTCCATTTTCAATATATCCGCGCTCCTGCCCACAATCACAGCCAAATCGTCGGGCGAATACATTTCCAATCGGCATATCACTCCGAAACGGTCGCGTAACGGTCCCGTGAGCATACCCGCCCTAGTGGTAGCTCCTATAAGCGTAAAATGCGGCAAATTCAAGCGCATGCTCCGCGCAGAAGGTCCTTTACCTATCACGATATCGAGCGCATAATCTTCCATTGCCGGATAAAGTATTTCTTCAACCGACCTGTTAAGGCGGTGTATTTCGTCTATAAACAAAACGTCGTTTTCGCTGAGATTTGTGAGAATTGCGGCAAGGTCGCCCGCCCGTTCAATCGAAGGACCGCTCGTAATTCTTATCTGAACACCCAATTCGGAGGCTATTATGTGTGACAAAGTAGTCTTTCCAAGCCCCGGCGGACCGTATAACAACACGTGGTCGAGTGCCTCTCTCCGCTTTTTACTCGCCTCGATAAACACTTTGAGATTGCTTTTGATTTTCTCCTGCCCAACGTATTCTTTGAGTGTTTTGGGGCGAAGCGTAACGTCGAGCGCTCCGTCGTCGGCTATTTTGGTACTTGTAATAAATCTTTCTTCGTCCATATTCATCTCCGCAATCATCCTTTAAGCGCGGCAAGTATTATCTGCTCGGTAGTCATACCCGGCTTTTCGTTTCTTACTACTGCGGCAACAGCCTCCTGCCTTGTGTATCCGAGCGATATAAGAGCCTCTACCGCCTCTCCGTCAGAGGTTTGCGCACTTATAACGGGCGACGTAACAAACACCGACGTATCAGAGCCGGGAGCTATCTTGTCGCGCAGTTCAACCACTATTCTCTCCGCAGTCTTTTTGCCAACGCCTTTGATTTTACTTAATTTCCCTACGTCTGCACCCGCGATTGCCGATATTATGTCAGACAAAGTACCGCTACTCAGTATGGAAATCGCCATTTTACAGCCTATTCCGGATATGTTAATCAATTTCTTGAAAAACTCTTTTTCCTGCCTGTCCGCAAAACCGTACAAACTCATTTCGTCTTCGCGCACGCTCAAATAGCAAAAAACCTTACATTCCGCGCCCGGTTTCCCCAGTCTTTCTATCGTTTTGTCGCTCGCCAAAAGTTCGTATCCCACCCCGTTTGCTTCTATCACAACGGTGTTTTCTTCCGCAGATGAAAATATTCCTTTGATATAGTTATACATGTTGTCCTCTAATTAAGAATTCTATGCGCGTAATCGCCGAAGCTCGCATGACACACCGCGGCGGCAAGAGCGTCGGCGGCGTCGTCGGGTTTCGGTACGGTATCGAGTTTTAACAACGCTTTCACCATAAACTGCACTTGGTGCTTTTCCGCTCTGCCGTTGCCCGTAAGAGCCTGTTTTATCTGAAGCGGCGTATATTCGTACAATCTGCCGCATTTCTTTATCGCGCACAAGAGTATCACCCCTCTTGCCTGCGCAACTTTTATGCCCGTGGTTATGTTGGTGTTGAAAAAAAGTTCTTCCACCGAAACGGCGTCGGGCTTGAATTTGTTTATAATGGCGGTGAGCGCGTCGTCGAGCATGGCAAGACGGACGGGAATACTTTCTTCCTTGGGCGTTTGTATAACCCCGTAGTCTATCGCATTAAGCGAAGCCCCGTCTTTATTCACAATTCCGTAGCCTATGGTGGCATATCCGGGGTCTATACCCAAAATAGTCAAATCCGTCTCCTGTTTTCTTGCATTTGTACAGTAATTTTCTTGCAAAATCCGATAAAATGTATTATTATAAATATAATATTATTTTTAATTTAAGTCAAGTGATTGACGCTAAGGAGCCGATAATGGAAAAAATGAAAATTGTTCTTGCATACTCGGGCGGACTGGACACCACCATAATCATACCGTGGCTGAAAGAAAACTACGATTGCGAAGTTATAGCCGTAGCCGCCGACGTAGGACAAGGCGAAGAACTTGCGCCGCTCAACGAAAAGGCAATCAAAAGCGGCGCTTCCAAAATCTTCATAGAAGACCTTACCGAAGAATTCGTAAGCGATTACGTGTTCCCCACTCTCAAAGCGGGCGCGGTTTACGAGGGCAAATATTTGCTCGGAACGAGTTTCGCTCGACCCGTTATAGCGAAACGACTCGTTGAAATAGCCGAACGCGAAGGCGCGACTGCGATATGCCACGGCTGCACTGGCAAAGGAAACGACCAAGTTCGGTTCGAGCTTTCCATAAAAGCTCTCAGTCCCGATATGAAAATTATCGCCCCGTGGCGCATATGGGATATCAAATCGCGCGAAGAGGAAATCGCTTACGCCGAAGAGCGCGGACTCGACGTGCCCGTATCCAAAAAGCACCCCTATTCCATGGACAGAAACATTTGGCATCTTTCGCACGAAGGAAGCGACTTGGAAGACCCGTGGAACGAGCCGCAAGACGAAATGCTGCTCATAAGCAAGCCCATAGCTCAAACTCCCGACAAAGCGGAATACGTGGAAATCGAATTCGATAAAGGCACGCCCGTAGCCGTAAACGGCAAAAAGCTTTCGCCCGCAAAACTGCTTGCGCTACTCAACGAAATCGGCGCGAAACACGGCGTAGGCGTTTGCGATATGGTGGAAAACCGCCTTGTGGGCATGAAATCGCGCGGCGTTTACGAAAACCCCGCAGGTTCAATACTTTATGCGGCGCACCGCAATCTCGAAGAGATAACTCTCGACAGAGCAACCTCGCACTACAAAGAACAGGTTGCGCTTCGTTTTGCCGAACTCGTATACGACGGCAACTGGTTTACCCCGCTTCGCGAAGCGTTGAGCGCGTTCGTAGACTCCACCCAACAAACGGTAACGGGCACGGCGCGCATAAAACTCTACAAAGGCAATATAATAGGCGCGGGAGTAAAATCTCCGTACTCGCTCTACGACGAGGACATAGCCACTTTCGGCGCGGACGAGGTTTACGACCAAAAGGATTCGGCGGGCTTTATCAACCTGTTCGGATTGCCGCTTAAAGTTCGCGCGAAAATGTTGCAAAGAAACAAAAAGAAATAAAAGGACGAAATTTCCGATATGAAAATGTGGGCAGGGCGTTTCAAGTCGGCTCTCAACGAGCAAGCCGACTCGTTCAACCGTTCTCTTCCGATAGACAAGCGACTGTATAAGCACGATATAATGGGCAGTATCGCCCACGCCACCATGCTCGGCGAGTGCGGAATTATTCCCAAAGACGAAGCCGAGAGCATTTGCCGTGCGTTGTCGGATATATTTTACGATATAAACGGCGGCAAACTCAAAATAGCCGACGCCGAAGACATTCACATGTTTGTTGAAGAAGAACTTACAAACAGGCTCGGGCAGGTCGGCAAAAAATTGCACACGGGACGTTCGCGAAACGACCAAGTCGCGCTCGATATCAGATTATACATGCGCGACTGCGTAACCGAAATCATAGGGCTTTTGTCCGCGCTCGTAAGCACGCTGTGCGATTTGGCGGAAACTCACGCCGAAACGTATATGCCCGCCTACACCCACATGCAAAAGGCGCAACCCACAACGCTTGCTCATCACCTGTCGGCTTACTGCGAAATGTTTCTGCGCGACGCCGACAGGCTTGCCGACTGCCGCAAGCGCATAAACGTAATGCCGCTCGGAAGCGGAGCATGCACAACAACCTCTTATCCTCTCGATAGAAACAGGGTTGCCGAACTCCTCGATTTCCCCGCCGTTACGCAAAATTCGCTCGACGGAGTATCCGACCGCGACTTTGCCATAGAATTCGTTTCCGACTGCTCGCTTATAATGATGCACTTGTCGCGTTTTAACGAAGAACTCATTTATTGGGCAACCGACGAATTCGGTTTCGTTACCCTAAGCGACGAATTCAGCACGGGCTCGAGCATAATGCCGCAAAAGAAAAATCCGGATATGAACGAGCTTATACGCGGCAAAACGGGGCGCGTATACGGCAGCCTCGTTACCCTTTTAACGGTAATGAAAGGATTGCCGCTTGCCTACAACAAAGATATGCAGGAAGACAAAGAAGCCGTGTTCGACTGCGAAGATACAGTTAAAGCATGCCTTGAAATTTTCACCGCCCTGCTCCCCTCGCTTACTTTCAATACCGATATAATGCAAAACGGCGCGTCGGGCGGATACACCGCGGCAACCGACTGCGCCGACTATTTGGTAAAAAAAGGAATGCCGTTCAGAGACGCTCACAAAACGATTGGCATGCTCGTACGTTATTGTTGCGACAACGAAAAATCACTCGAAGAACTCTCGATAGACGAATACAAACAATTTTCGGATATGTTCGGCTCGGATATCTTGCAAACGGTTAAAATACAGAATATAGTAGCCGCAAGAAAAACAGCGGGCGGACCGTCAAAAAGGACGGTGCTTGCACGCGTAGCAAAACTCAAAAAACTCGCAGAACGCTTAAATTGATATATTTTACAGCTCTACCGAACGAATAAGGTCGCCTATAATCTTTAACCGCTCGCTTTCGGGCATTGCGTTTACCTGTTTATACATGTTCAAAACCGCCATTTTGCCGTCGTTTTCGGCGTTAAGGGCGGTTTTTTCGCCTATTTTTATCATTCTCGCTCGCCGCGATAATTCTTTAGCCGCCATATCGTTCGCCGCTTTATACGCTTTTCCGCATTCGGCGATAACCGACGACATCATATCCTTGGCGAACATGCTTATGTACCTGTTGCCCACGAATATCAAATGGTCGTTAAACGTGTAGCCCGTGAGATTGCAACACTCTATCACCCGCGCGGTAGACTCTATATCGGCATCCGAAAAACCGAGAGTTCCGCCGGGATGATTGTGCGCGAGAATTATTTTCTTCGCTCCGTTTCTGTCGGCAATTCTCAAAAGTTTCACCAAATCGAAAGGCGCGGAGTCCACCGAGCCCGCCGCAATCTCGTCGGTTTGTATCACTTCGTCGTTAATATTAAGCGACGTCATCAACAAAACCTCTTTGGTTCTGCCGAGGAAACGAGCGTACATGTATCTCGCCGTATCCGCCGCGGTGGTAATGCGGCAAGGGTGTTCGAAACGTGAATATTCGGCGCGCATAACGATATGCAACACGTTCGAAAGCAAATGCGCCGTAAGGTCGCCCACACCCGGAACACGCCGCAATTCTCCGTAATCGGCATACAGCACAGCCGACAACGAACCGAATATTCGTATCAACTCTTTCGCGAGCGGCTTGGTGTCCTTTCGCGGATTTGTGACAAACAACAAATATTCGAGAAGCTCGTAGTCGTCGAAACCCGACAACTCGGGATTGCGCTCCATGGCGTCGCGCACTCTCGCGCGGTGTCCCTCCGGGCCCGCAATCTTTTTCTCGGGCTTTTTCTCTCCGAATAATTCTTCGAATTCATCCATAAACGTATTCCTTTGGCAATTAAGTCGCTAAGCGCGTACTTGACCGTTGCCGCGTATAACGTATTTTTCGCTTGTAAGCTGTTTCAGTCCGAGCGGACCGCGGGCATGAAGTTTTTGAGTGGAAATTCCCATCTCAGCTCCGAACCCGAATTGAAAACCGTCGGTAAAGCAAGTTGACGCGTTAACGTAAACCGCCGCGCTGTCTATACGCGACGTGAAATATTCCGCAGCCTCTTTGCTTTCGGTAACTATCACTTCGCTGTGTTTGGTTGAGTATTTGTTGATATGTTCGCACGCCTCCTCGACTCCGCGAACCACCTTTACCGAAATTTTCAAAGCGAGATACTCCGCCGCGTAATCATCCTCGGACGCGGGCACAACGAACGGACAAACGGCACGCGTCTTTTCGCAACCGACAATCTCAACGCCCTTTTCTTTGAGCGCGCCGAGAATTACGGGGAGAAACTTTTTCGCCGCCGACTCGTCTACGAGCAGACTTTCGAGAGCGTTGCACACGCTCGGGCGGCGCAACTTGCCGTTAAGCACGATATCCAACGCCTTGTCGATATCCGCCGTTTGTTCTATATACGCGTGGCAATTTCCCGCTCCCGTTTCTATAACGGGTACGGTGGATTTTTCCACTACGGTGCGAATTAAAGACGCGCTTCCTCTCGGAATGAGCACGTCCACGTAATCGCGGCAGGTCATAAGCGTTTCCGCGCCCTCACGGCTTACGTCTTGAATAAGCTGAATAAACTCGGGATTGTATCCGCCGCTACGCAAACGCGCTTTTACGGCGGCAACGAGAGCTTCATTTGAGCTATACGCTTCTTTACTGCCGCGCAAAACTATCGCGTTGCCCGTCTTTATGCACAATCCTATCGCGTCTACGGTTACGTTGGGGCGAGCTTCGTATATTATTCCGATAACGCCGAGCGGCACTCTCACTTTGCTTATGCGCATGCCGTTCGGCACAGTCCATTCCTCGGCGATTTCGCCTATGGGATTGGGAAGCTCTATAAGTTTTTCAAGCCCTTCCGCCATATCTTTAAGGCGGCTTTCGTTCAGCATAAGTCTGTCCGCAAACTGTGCGCCGCGCTCGCAATGCGCAACGTCCTTGGCGTTGGCGGCTAAAATCTCCGCCGCGCTTTCGAGCACGGCGGCGGCGGCAAACTCGAGCATTTTGTTTTTATCCCGCGTATCGGCAAGAGCGATTACATGTGCGTTTTCTTTTGCCAAAGCGCAACTTGCGGTAACGCCAATCATTCTTCTTCCTCTTCTTCGGGCAGTTCGGCGTTGTGGTATACGTTTTGCACGTCGTCGTTATCGTCGAACATATCGAGCATGCGCTGAATTTTCGGAAGAGTGGCGTCGTCCACGCTTATATAATTGGAGGGAATTTTTGCGATTTCGCTTTTCACGAACGCCACGCCCTGCGCCTCCAACTTTTCGCGCACCGCCGAAAAATCGGCTTGATTTGTAAGAATTTCGTACATGCCGTCTTCCACATTGAAATCGTCCGCTCCGCAATCGAGCGCGAGCATCATCATTTCGTCGTCGTCATCGGTAGGCTTCTTTTCAACAAGCATAACGCCGCGAGTTTCGAAAAGATAAGACACGCAACCGGTAGTTCCCATAGAACCGCCGCACTTGTCGAAAATGTGTCTTACGTCGCCCGCCGTGCGGTTTTTATTGTCGGTGAGCGTCTCCACTATAACCGCAACGCCGCCCGCACCATAACCCTCGTAGGTAATGGCGTCGTAGTTTATGCTTCCGAGCTCTCCGCTTGCCTTCTTTATACTGCGGGTTATGTTATCGTTGGGCATATTGGCGGCTTTGGCTTTGGAAATAACGTCGCGCAATTTGGCGTTATTGTTGGGGTCGGGTCCTCCCGCTTTAACCGCAACCGCAAGTTCGCGCCCTATCTTTGTGAATACGTTGGCTCTCGCCGCATCGGTCTTTCCTTTTGCTCTCTTAATGGTAGCCCATTTACTGTGTCCCGACATACTGTTATTGTTTCTCCTTTTATCTATTTCGGTATTTGAGTTGATACATGAGTATTCCCGCGCTTACGGCGGCATTGAGCGACTCTATTTCGCCCTCCATGGGTATGGTAACGGTTTTGTCGCATTGTTGCAACAGCAACGGGTCTATGCCGTTTGCTTCGTTACCTATCACCAAACAAACTTTTTGAGCCGCAAAATCGGTTTCGAAAATATTTTCGCCTTGAAGGTCGGCGGCAACTACGGTATATCCGCACTCTTTCAAATCCGATAATTTGCTGTCAAAATGCAGATTTATGCTTAGTATGCCTGTCATACTACTGCGTATAACCTTTGAATTGAACACGTCTACGCAATCGCGAAGCACTATATCGGTATAACCCGCCGCTACTGCGGTGCGAATTATAGTACCCATATTGCCGGGGTCTCTCACCCTGTCTAAAAACAAGCAGTGATTTCCGCTCGGACTATGCGAAAACGTAGGGATACGCATTACGGCGATTACTCCCTGACTGTTCTCGGTATCGGCAAGTTCGGCAAACAGCGATGCCTCTATAACGAAATCGGCGTACTCGCATCTGGTATCCGACGAACAAAGCACGGCAACCACGTTTTTGGGGCAAATTCGCAACGCGTCCGATACCCAACGCTTACCTTCCGCAACGTATTCTCCGAATTGCTCTCTGTATTTTTTGTCGCGCAGTTTACGTATCTTTTTAATCAAAGCGTTCGAGCGCGAAACTATAGGCGTTATCTGCATATAAAAAGGGGCGCCGCACAACGGCACCCCGAATTCAGGCTACTGAGCAACCGCTTTACCGGCTGTTTCCGCCAACGCCTTGAAGCCTGCGGCGTCGTTCACGGCAATATCGGCAAGTACCTTACGGTTAAGGTTTATGCCCGAAACTTTAAGACCGTGCATAAATTTGCTGTAAGACAAACCGTTCATTCTCGCCGCCGCATTTATACGCGCTATCCAAAGTTTGCGGAAATCGCGCTTTTTGAGTCTGCGCCCCACAAATGCGTACATCTGCGATTTCATAACCGCTTCTCTCGCTATGCGATACGAACGGGACTTGGAGCCAAAGTATCCTTTGGCGAGTTTCATTATTTTTCTGCGTTTCTTAACGGCGTTAACCGCTCTCTTAATTCTCATATTAGTTACCTCCCGCTATTACTTTTGTATCATCGATTTGATGGTACGCGCCTCTTTGTCGGAAGCCATGTATGCGCCCTGACGAAGAGCGTCTTTACGCTTACGCGACTTTTTGGTCAAGATGTGGTTTTTGCCTTGCTGAGCGCGTTTCACGCGCCCCGAAGCGGTTACGCGAAAACGCTTTTTCGCGCCGCTGTGACTTTTCATTTTTGGCATAGTTATATCCTCCGATAAAGTTATTTTTTAGGTGATAAAATCATGAGGATATTTCTACCCTCCGTAGTGGGCTGTTTGTCTATTACAGCCGCTTCTTCCACTATTTTGTAGAAGTCGCGCATAACCTCCACGCCCAACGCCGCGTGCGCCTGTTGCCTACCTCTCATACGTATGGAAACTTTCACCTTGTCTCCCGCTTTCAAAAATTTGAGCGCGGCTTTGGCTTTGGTTTCCAAGTCGTGAGTGTCTATCGTCATAGAAAGCCAAACTTCTTTGAGCTCGGTTATCTTTTGATTTTTGCGCGCGTCTTTCTCTCGTTTTTGCATTTCGAACTTGAACTTGCCGAAATCCATGATTTTGCACACCGGCGGCGTAGCCGTAGGACTTATTTTTACCAAGTCGAGGTTTTTGGAGTCGGCAATGCGGTTCGCTTCCATAGCCGACATAATACCGAGCTGAGTATTATCGTCGTCTATTACGCGAACTTCGCGGTCGCAAATTCTTTCGTTGAGCTCAACGTCTCTGAGATTGATAGTCGTGTTCCTCCACAAAAATAATAGAGCGAAAGCAAACTTCCGCTCTAAAACGCACAAACAAAATACATTGCCGTAAAGTTTTATGAACGCGGCGAGAACGAAATCTGCCGGTGAAACGGAAACCCGTTTGCTTTCTATAGATAAATTATAGACTATATCCGCGCAAATGTCAAATATTTAACACACCTTTTTCTCGATTTCTTCTTTGAGTTTTGCTATAAGGTCGGCTAATTTCATTTGCCCGAGGTCGCCCGCGCTCCTGCCGCGAACGGATACGCAATCGCTTTCCGCTTCTTTGTCTCCTATTACGAGCATATACGGTATCTTTTCCATCTGCGCTTCGCGTATTTTGTAACCGATTTTTTCGTTGCGATTGTCCGCTTCCGCGCGTATGCCCTCGAGCCGCAATTGTTCGGCTATACGCTCTGCGTTTGCGGCGGTGCGGTCGGTAAGCGACAGCACGCGCACCTGCGTGGGACTGAACCACAGCGGGAACGCGCCCGCGTACTTTTCTATGAGCATTGCAAGCGTGCGTTCGTAGCAACCTATGGAACTGCGGTGTATCACGTACGGAGTCTTTTTCACGCCGTCTACGTCTACGTACTGCATATCAAAACTCTCGCCTGCCGCAAAGTCGATTTGAATTGTAATGAGCGTATCCTCTTTTCCGTATACGTTGGTAGTTTGCACGTCGAGTTTGGGACCGTAAAATGCCGCTTCGTCGTCCGCTTCAACGTAATCGAGCTTTAACTCGTCGAGAATTTCTTTCATCATAGCTTCGGTGTTTTCCCACGCCTCGTCGTCGTCAATATATTTATCCGACTTGGCTTTGCCGCGCTTGCTGAAACGGAACGATACGTCGTTGCGCATACCCAAACAGTCGAGGAAATAGTAGCTCAAATCAAGACAGCGTTTGAACTCTTCGGCAACCTGCTCTTTGGTGCAAACAATGTGACCGTCCGAAAGAGTAAACTGCCTTACTCTTATAAGCCCGTGCATCTCGCCCGACGCCTCGTTGCGGAATTCGGTTGCCGTTTCGCTGTAACGGCACGGCAAATCGCGGTAAGATTTTAAGCCGTTTTTGAATATTTGATATTGAAACGGACATGTCATGGGGCGCAACGCCGCAATCTCGTCGTCTTTTTTCACCGCTTCGCCGTGTTCGTCCACCTCGCCGAGCACAAACATTTTGTCGCGATAATGATACCAGTGCCCCGATATCTTGTACAAATCGGACTTTGCCATATTCGGAGTTTTGGTTATCATAAACCCGCGCTTTTCTTCTTCGTCCTCCACAAAACGCTGCAGTATCTGAAGAATTTTCGCGCCTTTGGGCATGAGTATGGGCAATCCCTGCCCCACAACGTCGCTCGTCATGAATATACCGAGGTCGCGCCCGAGCTTGTTGTGGTCGCGCTTCTTGGCTTCTTCCATGCGCTCTATATACTCGTTCAAATCCGACTTTTTCTCGAACGCCGTTCCGTAAATGCGGGTGAGCATTTTGTTCTTTTCGTTTCCGCGCCAATACGCGCCGGCAAGTTGAGTGAGCTTGAAATTTTTAACCCTGCCCGTGCTCGGCAAATGCGGACCGCGGCAAAGGTCGGTAAAGCCGCCCTGCGTATAAAGAGTTATCTTCTCGTCTTTGGGAAGCTCGTCTATAAGCTGTATTTTATACGGCTCGTCGAAACCTTTCATTTGCGTGAGAGCCTGTTTGCGCGTTACCTCGGTGCGCACTATGGGAAAATCGGCTTTTATTATCGCCTGCATTTCCTTTTCGATTTTATCGAAATCCGCCAAAGTGATAGGTTCTTCGAAGTCGAAATCGTAATAAAATCCGTTTTTAACCGCAGGTCCTATAGCGAGCTTGGCGGTGGGAAACACGTTCTTAACCGCCTGCGCCATTATATGCGCCGCGGTATGGCGGTACACGTCGCGCCCTTCCTCGTCCTTAAACGTAACTATTTGCAAAGCGCAGTCTTCTTCTATCCTGTAGTCAAGCCCCACGAGTACGCCGTCCGCTTTTGCCGCAAGAGCGGCGCGGGCAAGCCCCTCGCTGATTTGCGCGGCGATTTCGAGCGCGGTTACGCCTTTTTGGGCTTCGATTACGCTTCCGTCGGTCAATTTGATTTTCATGTCCGTCTCCTCCTAATAAAAAAAGTCCTTCGGCATAAGCCAAAGGACGGTATTTACCGTGGTTCCACCTTTGTTCGTTGCTAAAAAGCAACCTCTCCGACCGATGAATGCGCTCGGTCAACACGCTCTCCTATACGGCGGTTTCGCAATCCGACAACCTTTCTGCGACGCTCTCAGCCGCGGCGACGCTCTCTTATAGACGTTTTTCGGCGTTACTTGTCCGTAATCTCGGGAAAATTATATTGATAATATTATATCACCGCGTAAGAGTATTGTCAACGAAATCCTTGTAAAAACAAATCTTTTCTGCTATAATGTTTTTATGAATGCCGTAGCGATTATATGCGAATACAATCCTTTCCACAGCGGACACGCTTACCACATAGCGCAAGCCAAAGCCTTGAGCGGCGCAGACTGCGTTTTGGGCATGATGAGCGGTTTTTTCACCCAACGCGCCGAACCCGCCGTGGTTTCGCCGCAAATTCGCGCTCTCGCCGCACTTCGCGGCGGCATGGATATAGTTGCGGAAATGCCGGCGGTATTCTCCTGCTCGGCGGGCAATATTTTCGCTCGCGGCGCGGTACGCGCAATCAGCCGCATACCCTTTGTAAAGTATTTGGCAATGGGCGCGGAGGACTGCGGCGAAACGGTTAAAAACATTGCCGAGGTGCAGTGCGAGCAAAACCAAACTTACGTTAACGCGCTTAAAAACGCGCTAAGCGACGGAATGCCTTATGCCGCCGCGTTAACCCGCGCCACGGTATCCGCCGCGCCAAAAATAAAAGACTGCGAACAGGTGCTGTCTAAACCCAACAACGTGCTCGCCGTGGAATATCTCAAAGCCATATACGAGCTTAATTGCGATATCGCGCCCGTTTTCGTGAAGCGATTGGGCAACGGCTACAACAGCACGGAAACCGTAGGCAAATATATTTCGGCAGCCGCCGCTCGCGAACTGCTCGGGCAAAAAAGATACGGCGAACTGCAACCGTACGTTCCGAAAGAAAGTTTCGAATTGATGATTGACGAATTCGAGCGATATCCCGTAAACCAAAAACTTTACGAAGCTCTCTCCGTGCACGCTCTGCGCACAAAAAACATAGCGAACGCTTTCGACTCCGCCGAAGGCTTGGATATCAAGATATCCGAAAACGCCGCGAAATACGCTTCCCTATCTCAAATTATAGCAAAATCCAAGAGCAAACGCTATACTATGAGTCGCATAAAACGCATATGTTTGCAAACTTTGCTCGGAATAACCCGCGAAACGGTGCAACGCTCGCAAAACGCCGCGGCAAGGTTGATAGCAATTAAAAAAGCCCGCAAGAGTCTTATAAACGGACTTACGGGCTTGGCAGTGAAAAACGCCGATTATTCGAATTTATCCGATGACGCGTTATTTTCGGCGCAAACCGACGCGCTTGCGGGCAGTATTTACTCGCTTATAACGAGCAAAGACGGCAACGCTTTTTGGAACAGAAAACTTATAACCGAATAATCAAAGCGACTCGGCTATATCGCATATAAGCCGCTCGGTCTTGTCCCATCCGAGGCAGGCGTCGGTAATGGATTTGCCGTAAACGTTGCCTTCGGGCGATTGGTTTCCGTCTTCTATATAGCTTTCTATCATAAACCCTTTCACGAGTTTGCGCAGTTCCGCGTTTTCTTTGCGAACGGTGAGCACCTCTTTCGCAATCCGTATTTGCTCGAGAGGTTTTTTGTCGCTGTTGCTGTGGTTGGTGTCTATTATTACGGCGGGATTGGCGAGATTTTGTTTTTCGTACTCTTTTTTTAACCCCACCAAGTCCTCGTAATGGTAATTGGGGCGGTTGTTGCCGTATATATCCACGCTTCCGCGCAAAACGGCGTGCGCATGAGCATTGCCGCTCGTTTTAACCTGACACCCTCTGTACTGAAATTCGTTTGCTATCTGCGCCGCGTAAATGGAATTGAGCATTCCCGAAATACTTCCGTTCATGGGGTTTTTAATGCCCGCGGGAATATCGACGCCGCTCGCGACAAGCCTGTGCTGTTGGTTCTCGGTAGAGCGCGCGCCCACGGCAACGTAAGACAAAACGTCTTCGAGATAGGCGTGGTTATCGGGATAAAGCATTTCGTCGGCGGAGGTAAGCCCGCTTTCGCTCACAACGCGTATGTGCATCTTGCGCAAATGCAATATGCCTTCCAAAATATCCGTGCCCTTGTGCGGGTCGGGATTGTGAAGCATTCCCTTGTACCCTTCGCCGCGCGAACGCGGTTTGTTGGTATACACTCTGGGAACAATAAATATTTTTTCTTTGGTGCGCTCGTTGAGTTTTGCGAGCCGCGACGCGTAATCGCACACCGCGTCTTCGTTATCCGCAGAGCACGGTCCTATTATCAAAAGCAATCGGCTGTCTTTGCCCGTAAAAATATCGCGCAATATGCCGTCGCGCTTTTGCTTTATCTTCTTTAGTTCGTTGCCGAAAGGCACTCTTTGGGTTACTTCCTCGGGCGACAACACCGCCCTTACTTTTTCAAACATATCTCACCTTACTGATTTTTGTTGGTCTTAACTATCATTGCTCCGCGCAGTTCTTCTCTGTTGTTTCGTATCATAGCCAAAGAAGATTGCAAAAACTGTTCCACGTCTCTAAACATAATATCGAGGTGTGCTTTGGTCTTATCCACGAGCGCGTCGCATTGCATGTACGCCGTTTCCATAAGTTGCTTGGCTTCCAGTTCGGCGCGTTTAATGAGTTCGGAATTGTCGATTATGTGTTCGGCGCGTTCTTCCGCCTCTCGAATGGTGTTCTTTGCCACGCTGTCGGCGTTTTCGAGTATTTTTTGCTTGTTCTCAACCACATACTCGGCTTCGCGCACCGCATCGGGCATAGCTCCGCGAATGGCTTTGGTTAGCTGTACGCATTTGCCTATATCTATTTTTTTGCTGAACAGTCCGCCGCGGCGTTCGCCGAGTTCGGCTTCGAGTTCGTCTATTATTCGCATTACGTCCATTACCGGTCATCTCCTACCGTAAATTTTTTCTATCAGATTGCGTGCCGACGGGCAAACGTATCCGCCGAGCGAACCGCCCGAAAGCGCGAGGTCTCTCACTATAGTGCCCGATATAAGAGAATATTCGGGCGTGGATATCAAATATACCGACTCGATATCGCTCCATTGAGATTTGTATACCTGCGAAAGCGATTTTTCGTATTCGAAATCTTTGAAAGTACGCAATCCGCGCACTATAGTAGACGCTCCGATATCGCGTGCGAAATCGGTTAAAAATCCGTCGAACGCGTACACGTACACGTTGGGAATATCCGCAACCGATTTTTTTACTATTTCCATACGTTCGTCGAGCGACGCAACGCATCTCTTATCGCCCGTATCTGCAGCCACAGCCACATACAAGTGCGAAAACAGTTTCGCCGCCCGCGCGGCTATATCGTAATGCCCGTACGTGAACGGGTCGAACGAGCCGGCAAGAAGCCCGTTGTCTTTCATGCTAAACCTCCGCAACGGTAATAAACGATATACTCGTATTGCCGCAATGTCGTGTGTCTATTATATATGATGACGGCAAATTTATCAAGCTATTTTCACGCGAATGTTCGGTAAATATTACGCCGCCTTTATTCAAAAGACCTTTTTCGGCAATTATTTTAATCGCTTCGGCCTCAAGCCCGCAATTATACGGCGGGTCGAGAAAAATCATATCGAACGCGGTTCCGAGTTTTGACAGCGCGACTTTGTAATCGGTATTGTACACATCGCAAGGCTCTTCGATGCCTTTCAGATTATCGTATGTAAGGCGTATGCTTTGCGGCGATTTATCCACAAAAACGGCTCGTTCCGCCCCGCGCGACAACGCCTCTATTCCGAGCGCGCCGCTCCCGCAAAACAAATCGAGCACCCTCCCGCCTATTCCGTATCGGCTCGCAAGTATATTGAACACCGTTTCCTTTATTCGGTCGGTGGTAGGGCGAACGCTTTTATCGGGCGGCGGCAGCAATTTTTTACCCCTGTATTTTCCTGCTATAACTCTCATGTCAGTTATCGAAGGTCCTCAGTTCGCTCTTGATATCGGCGTGACGGCGTTTGAGTCGCAACACGCTCAAAATATAGCCGAGCACAAACAAACCCGCTATCACGAGAGCGTAGGGCAAAAACACCGCGAGCGTTACTGCGGAGGGCTTTGCCAAATCGAGCAGTCCCACCGACGAAAACATGAGAGCCGCGGGAAACTCGAAGATAACGGCTATAAACTGCAACACGTTGTTTTTGAGTATTACCGCCAAAATAAGCAAAATATACAGCGGCACGATAAAGCCGATTACGTGAAACACGCACTTATATTCGGGTATTTTCAAAGCCTGCTCGGAATGAATATCCGTAAGAGTGGTCTTTGCGTTTTCTTTGAATATCTTTTCGCCCTGCGCCTTACCCTGCGAAAAAGATATATACGCGGTAGGCGCAACAAACACAAAGCTGATTACGAATTGCAGCCACTCGGGTATTTTGTCTATGATGAATATCATGCTCAAAAGCCCGAAGATGAGCGAAAACCCGTAAAGCGTAAGCGTGCTCAAAACATAACGCTTGATTTCGTTTTTCTTTGTCTTATCCATTGTTTCTCCTTATTATCCCGTCGGGAGTTATTATCATATCGAGAGGAAAGTCCGAACTCTCCAAAGATATTTCGCATTGCTGTTCGGAAAACGCAAGCCCCGCTTTTATTCCGTTCGGATACTTTTCGAAGTATCTGTCGTAACATCCCGCGCCGTAACCCAATCTGTTGCAGTTCGAGTCGAACCCGAGCAGCGGCGTAATTATCAAGTCGGCTTGTCCGTCGTAATAAATATTATTGTCGGATTTCACGTTGCCCATGCCGCAAACAACGAAATCCATAGGCAAATGCGGGCGAACGGCGTGCATGGAATTGTCGGCAAGCGTGTACGGCACATATATTTCCTTTTCTTCGAGCAGAGCCGTTATAATTCCGCGAGTGGAAACCTCCGTGCCCATGGAAACGTATACGAATATTTTGGAAAAATCTCGGGCGAGCGACAACGCCGCCGCGCATATTCTATCCTCTTTTTCGGCGCGGTAGGTTACGTTCGCACGTATTTCTTTCAATATTTTTCTCGCTTGCCTTTTTTCCATTACCTAATCCCGAACGTAATATCTTTTTACCCTCTTTCCGAAACCCGTCAAAACCTCGTAACTTATAGTGCCGCACGCCGTTGCTATCGAGTCGGCGTTGTACTCGGCGCACAAAACGTATGCAGTGTCGCCCGCTTTCACGTCAAGCCCGCTCACATCCGCCATTGCGGCGTCCATACAAACCTGTCCTATAAGCGGACACATGTTACCGTTTATGCTCACGTATCGCGGCGAATTTCCGATTACGCGCCGCACGCCGTCGGCGTAACCTGCTCCGAGCACGGCTATTTTACGCACTCGCCCGCTCTTAAACACGCCGTAGCCTATGTTGTCCGACTCGCTCACATTTCTCACAAGAGTTACGCCGCACAAAGCTTTGGCAATCGGCTTAACGGACTCGTGCCCGTAGCCGTACAACGCAATTCCCGGTCTTACCATATCGAGGTGCATATACTCGGGCAAAACCGCAAAGTTGCTCGCGAGTATGTGCTTTTGCGGAATATAGTCTTTTAGGGGTTGTATGCCTGTCATAAATCGCTCAAACTGCCTTTCCGCCTCGGAAATATGGTACACGTGCGAGAACGCGCTCTTGATTTTTACGCCGAGTTTGTCCGCCGCTTCGAGTAAAACGTCCAACCGCTCGAGCGGCGCACCGTATCTGCTCATGCCCGTATCCGCTTTTATGTTTACGGCTTTAGCTCCTCGCGCCGCCGCAAACTCCAAATCGGCTATATCCGATACCGACGGAAACACGTTAGCTCGGTATTCCGCCGAAACGGTCTTATCGGGCGATGAAAGTATGTTTATCGGCTTGTCGGTTATTTCCGATATTTCCAGAGCTTCGCCCGCGCTCGATACCGCGAATTCGTCCGCTTCCGTAAGCGCGGCGAGCACGCCGGTTCCGTGCCCGTATGCGTCGGCTTTAACCACCGCGCAAATACGGGCGGGAGTAAGTTTTTTCAGTGCGGCAAGATTGTTTCTCAAAGTATCGAGATTGATTTCAAGCCTTAACGCGCTTGTCACCTCCATACGCCGCCGTTAAGCAAAGCGCAATGTTATTTATGCCGCAGTAATAACGCATGTTACATTTTATCAGTCTCCGTAATTTTTAATTTTGAGTTTCGCGAACTGCGCCGCAAGTTGCGCTTTAGCCGTTTTATACTCGTATATGGATTTCGCCTTGCGCTCCTCGTCGTCCATATCTCGGTTTTCCTCTCCGCGCTCGGAGTCGGTTTCGTGCGGCCACTCGCAGTTCTGCGAAAGCACCGTAACTTTTTCTCTCGTTACCGATACGAACCCGTCGGAATTTACCGCCTCCATCCACCTGCCGTTACGCTTCATTTTTATCGTTCCCGATTTCAGCACCGTAACCATAGGCAATGTGTGATACAGTATGCCCGCTTCTCCGCTCGGCGTGTTTATTATAAGCGAC